>JAZLCL010000049.1:0-31344 GCA_045614205.1 Alistipes sp.
GAGAGTGAATAAAAAGATGTAGTTTTAGGCTTGCGAAGCCCGAAAAACCGCAGTTTACTTGGCGTAAATGAGGATTTTGAGGGCAAGCGTAACGACAAAATACACTTTTTATTCACTCTCTTTTTACATGAGTAGGTGGTATATTACCTACTTATACTCTACTATAATAGTCTCTACGTTAGAGTGTGCGTTGCCGGCTGGAGTAAATACCACACGTGACTTGCACTCACCACTCCACTCTAAAGTAGATACGTTGGAGAAGGTTGTAGTTGAGTAACCATCATACTCCTTCGCCTTAAGGTCGACAAGATAGCCCGTAGGGGCTGTCATGGTAATCTTGGTGATGACCTTACCATTCTTTGCCTCAACACGAATCTCGTTGCTTGATGTGCGACCGATGTAGATGCATTCGCGACCATCAGTATCATCTGTACGCCAGCTACCAGTAGATGATATTACAACATCGCCATCATATAGGGTACCCACGCTACTGCCGCTAGCATTTGTGTGGCCCTTGAAATCGAGAGTGACGGTCTCAACGGCAGCAGCACCGTTAGACTCGGTAGTAGCAGATGCCATACCCGCCGCAGAAGCGCCATTCACAGAGGCATCTGCGGGGTTAGCAACAACGCTAACCTCGTATGTGGTGTCATACTCCAAGCCCTCGAAGGTGTGTGTTGTAGATACTACAGTCTCGGTAGTAGCGCCACATGTCACGGTATAGTTGGCTGCGCCCTCAACAGCTGTCCAGCTGGCAGTGATGGTATTACCCACTGCCGTAGCCTCAACAACAGGTGTTGCAAGAGGTGTTACGGCAGGCTGCTCTGGCTCATCGCCACTACCCTCACCGTCGATATAGAAGATGTAGTAGTAATATGTACCCTGTGAGCCCGCGAAGTTAAACTTGCTACCATAGTAGTTATTAAGGTAGCGAGAATGTGTGGTATTGTATAGCGTAGCGGCGCTTGTCGAGCTTAAAGATACCTCCCATGACGCTTCCACATCCTTATTCTCCTTATAATAGAGCTTGCTTGTCCAATTTTCGGCATCATAATTACCGTACAGGTATCCCTCTACAGCCTTGAATGCGAACTCACCAGGCTCTACGCCCGCCTCAACAGTGAAGAGTGCAGCGTTGGCTGGTAGCGCACCCTCCTCAATCTCTATTGCGTCAGTCACGGTCACAGAGTCAGAGAACTTAAGCGCACTGCCATCAGCAACTGTTGATAGCAACTTGGCAGATGTAGACTCCGTATTCTTTGTGCAGATGACAACCTGGTCGCCAGCGTTGAGCTCCGCAACATCTGTTAGGAGCTTATAGGCCTTTGGCTTCTCCTGGATGGCGAGGTCCTTGACGGTGAACACCGCCACATTAGCCCTCTCGAAGCGGAGGCTCTTACCCTCAAGGTCTACACGCTTGACGTACACCTGCTTATCGGTGGTCACCGTAACAGTGAACTCCGAGCCACTCAAGTCGGTAGGTACGGTGGTGAACCATACGGTATCGCTACCTGTAGCCTCGCGGCCACCCATATTGAGTGTAATATCCTCGTAGTTGTTGTACCACACGGCATTATCGAGGGTTGCAGGTTGGTGCACGCTAACGACAACGCTACCTGCGGGCTTCGCAGGAGATGAGAATACTACCTTCTCAATCTTCTCGCCCACGCCGATGCCCTTGAGTGTCATCTTGGCGAAGGCCACCATGCGTGCAAACTTGAACGATATCTGGTCGGGCACACCACTTGTAACAACAGGCTCCATAGAGACAAGGATATCGCCCTTGGGGTCGTAGCCATCGGCTGTGGGTGTCTGCTCGGTGAGTGACGAGAGGCTGATAGACGATGTAGTGCTCTTATAGGCGTATGGGTAGAAGGCGCCGAAGGTGTACTGCAAGGCACCATCAGTGGTGGTGAAGTCCGCAGTAAACATCGCACGGTTATCCTCCACGGTGTAATCCGCATGTGTAGCACTCTGACGACGCATTGTGCTATCATCAGCAAAGTAGATGATGTTGAGTTGCTCGCCACTTTCGTGCCACTTGATAGTCTCGCCATCGACATAGGTACGTGTGGCATCGCCCTCGGCAACAACGCCTATAGTGCGTGTCTGCTCTGGAGTGACATTAGGCATCTCCTCCTTGGCGCAGCCCACTGTGAGCATCGCCAATGCAATAATAGGTGCAAAAAATCTCTTCATAGCTGTCATCACATTAAAATTCACCAAAATCATTCCAAGCGGGATTCTCTCCAGGGTATCCATAATCCGACTCATCCGATACGGAGAATCCAGCCTCAACCACAACGCTGATGACAGTCAGCTCGGGCGATAAGTAGTGTTCGTTTCTCTTCATAATATTAGTAGTATATCTTTTTTTGATTGTTTTACATCTTACAAAGATAACATTATTTTCTTAATCGCCATGCCCGAAGCCTAAAAAATAGACAAATTACCATTTTTAAGCACGCTACCTACCCTGCCATTCATATTATAAATTTTATATTAAAACACACCCACACAACAGCCACACCACATATTACCCTCCCTATTTATAAAAATTTTAAGTAATGACTATGCGAAAAAAGGACTCATACGGAGTCTGTTTCGTTAGTAAAATATTTGGATGAGTGGAATAATTTATTACCTTTGCATGCCCATTGCGAAAAAATGGGGTGTGTGAAAGAGAAGACGAGACATTATATATTTATTCTTTTTAAAATATTTATTAACAAGAGTGACTGCGCCCAACAGCGTAGTCGCGTATAAACACACTAAATGATGAAAAAACTACTATTTTCGATGCTCGCCATGCTATCTATAGCTGGCATGACATCTTGCGAGGAGACCCCCGAGGTCATCGACCCATCGAACGATGGCGGTGTCACAATCTCCGCAACACTTGAGAATGGTCGTGACTGGAACGCAGGCGACGAGGTTATTATCAACGGCGCCACATACCAGGTTGCCGAGGGTGGCAAGTCGACAGTATTCATCGCCGACGTGACAAAGGCCGAGGCATACCACGCGGCATACGACTTCGGCACAGGCTCAATCAACGGCACAGTGCTCACATTCGAGCTCCCAGCACTCCAGGGCCCAGCGGTGGAGATGGTACAGCCAATGGTTGCATCTAACACAACAACAAACCTCGTATTCAAGGATCTTCTCGGCACATTGCGCCTCAATGTTGAGGGCGAGGGTACGGTGAAGCGCGCAGTGATAAGCTCACACGGCACACCTCTTGCGGGTGTCGGCGAGGTAGACCTCAACTTCGTGGGCTCACCAGCATTGACACTCGACGAGTCGGGTAGCCACTCGGTGACCGTAGACCTCGGCGAGGGCGTGGAGCTCCCAGCAGCTATCGACGTGATGCTCCCAGCAAAGAACTACTCGGGCTTCGTGGTGACACTCTACGGCGCTAATGACGAGATTGTAAGCGGCATTGAGATAGCAGCTACAAACGTGCAGCGCGGCAGCATCACAGAGACAGCAATAGAGTTCGCACCAGGCGACAACACCGAGACTACATACCTCGTAGCATCTATCGAGAATGATGCCGACGGCAACGCTACAACATGGGCACCATCATCTGTACTCTACGTAAACGGCATACCTGTGGAGATTGCAAGCGGCGAGAACACATCTACAGCCGACTTCGGCCCTATCAACGTGGCAGAGACATACTACGCATCTACATCTTCTACATCTGTAAATGGCGTAAGCGGTCATTCTGTGCGCATCTCTATCCCAACAAAGCAGCGCACAAACACCGCCCTCTACACACTCAACCCTGCCGTAGGTAAGTCTACAACAAACGAGTTGCAGATGACATACATTGCAGGTGTCCTCGACATCGAGGTTAGCGGCCCCTACATGCTCCGCAACGCCATACTCACAGGTCAGAACAACCGTCGCCTCTCTGGCTCGGGCGTTGTCGACATGTCGACATCTACACCACGCCTCGCCTTGAGCTCTGACGCCTCAAAAAGCGTAACTCTCGACTGCGGAACAGCGGGCCTTAACATCGAGGGTGGCGCAACACTACGCTTCGTGATCCCCGCAGAGGCATACGACGAGGGCTTCACACTAACACTCGAGTCTACAAGCGGCATGTCATACACACAGGAGCTAACAGGTGTAACAGTGACACGCAACGCCGTGACGACACACACCGACACCGTTGTATGGGAGAGTGGTCAGAACGACGCTAACAACTTGAGCAAGTTCGGATACTCTAACTGCTACATGATACACGCTGCTGGCGAGTACAGCTTCCATACACGTCTCGTGGACAACACCCCAGTGAACAACATCGCAAAGGTAGATTGGCTGTGGGCATCAAGCGTTGAGGGTCAGAGTGGCAACGCGCTTATATCAGACATCGCATACGAGAATGGTAAGGTTACCTTCACAGCATCTGACTACGAGGGTAACGTGCTTCTTGCAGCCTTCGACGAGGCGGGTCAGATAGTATGGTCATGGCACATATGGATGACCGACAAGCCAGAGGTCTACGACTACCAGAACAACGGCATACCACAGAGTGGTGGCGCAACAGACGGCTACTACTGCATGGACCGTAACCTCGGCGCTACATCTGCCACACCAGAGGATGGCTACGAGACATTCGGCCTCTACTACCAGTGGGGTCGTAAGGACCCATTCATCGGCGACACTGCCGAGGAGCGCACACGCGACACACAGGCAGGTGGCTGGATGAATGTAACAGAGCCTTTCGGCCACTCATCAAGCCTCACCGTTTGCAACACAGCATACTCACAGGCTACATGGAAGGTGGAGACAGCAGACGCCACAATAGGCTCTATAGCATACGCCACAGCCAACCCTATGACATTCCTCTCTGCAGACCTCTCTGTAAGTGCTGGTACATGGATCAACCCTAACACTATGGGTGCCGAGAAGAACAACATCCTATACGACCCTGACAAGAGCCTATGGCGTCCTTTCCAGAAGTCTAACTACGACCCATGTCCACAGGGCTACGTGGTGCCACGCAAGGCTATGTGGGTATCACTCGTCAGCGAGAATAGCCTATTCACAGAGTTCATGGGCTTCATGAACACTACAGGTCTCGGCGACAACGTATGGTATCCATCTGCGGGCTACAGAAGTGCTCACCCAAGTGATGGTGGCGCGTTGATGAGTGTGCAGAACGACACCGGCTTCGTGAAGTTGTGGTCATCGGAGCTCGAGGTGGCACACACAGCATACAGCTTCACATGCAACTACCCACACTACTATGCAGGTCAGGGTGCCGGCTGGGCAAACGGCTACAACGTACGTTGCGTGAAGGCATACTAATGAATTAAGCGATTTAGACGACAATGAAGATATTTAGAACTTTAACAGTCCTTGTGGCTGCCGCAGCAACACTCACAATGGTTGCCTGCGAGGATACAACACAGAGTGTTCAGGGTGGCTCAACAGATGTTGAGCTCACCGTGAGCCCCGAGGCCATAGAGCTTGCCGCAGATGGCACAGCACAGGTGGTGACAATTGAGACAAATGCCGACACTTGGGACTTCGTGGTGGGCGCTTCATGGCTCAACGTGGAGAAGAGTGACAACACTCTCACCTTGAGCGCACAGAGGAACACCAGCAGCACCATCCGCGAGGGTGAGGTGGTGCTCTTCGCAGAGGCAAACGGCAACTATGTTCAGACAGTGCTCCCCGTAAAGCAGCTCGGTGGCAACGGCACAACAACAGGTGGCGACGACGACTTTGAGTGCGCAGTATTCCTCGAGCTAATGCTTCAGTACTACGACGCTAACGGCGACGGTCAGATATCTGATGCCGAGGCAGCAGCAGTGACCGAGATGGTGCTCACAATGACTGACGAGGATACACGCGAGCCTATCACATCACTCAAGGGTATACGTCGCTTCGTGAACCTCGTATCTCTCGACTGCGACTGCAACAACATCACATCACTCGACTTGAGTGGCATGGAGAAGCTCGAGTATGTAGACTGCTCGTACAACCTCATCACAGACCTCAACATTGAGGGTTGCACAGCGATGAAGTGGGTATACTGCTACTCTAACAAGATAAAAGATGTAAACATCGAGGGCTGCCCCAACATCATGTTCTTCCAGGCATACAAGAACAATCTCACAAAGCTCGACTTCAGCGACATGCCCGAGTTGATATATTTCGACGTACGCCTAAACGACCTCAACGAGGTGGACTTCAGCAACTGCCCAAAGCTACAGGTGGCAGCAGTAGGCACAAACAATATTATGTCGCTTAACCTCGAGGGTCTGCCATCACTCTACACATTGGGTTGCTACGAGAACAACATCGCAACACTCGACGTGAGCAAGCTCGCTAACCTCGAGATGCTGGAGTGCTACTCTAACAACCTCGCAGTGCTCGACCTCACGGCAAACAGCAAGCTCACAGCATTGACATGCCAGCGCAACCTCCTCACAGACCTCAACATCGAGGGTTGCAGCCTCCTCAAGAAGTTCGACTGCAGCGTAAACTACCTATCAGGAGAACTCGACATGAGCAACTACCCACACCTCTACTCCCTAAACTGCGGTGCTAACAGCATCACAGCAATAGATGTTGAGGCGTGCACAGCAATGACAACACTCACATGTGACAATACACAGATTACCGAGCTCAACGTATCTACACTCACTCTTCTCGAGTCGCTTGTAGCCAACGACTGCATGCTCACAGTGATGGACTGCAGCAATAACCTCTCTCTCGAGACTCTTCACCTACAGGGCAACCCCCTCACATCGTTGATTCTCGCACAGGGTCAGGGCATCGCTGACCTTAAGGTTGACAACTTCGACGTCATATCATACAAGGAGTAAAAGACCTTAATGCATACTTCACACAAGGCAGAGGAGAGCAATTCTTCCTCTGCCTTTCTATTTACCACTCTCCAACTTATCACTCGCTGCACTCTTATCTAAAAAATTTTTGTATCTTTGTACAAACAACTTAATATACGATACTATGCTACATAAGATACTCCTTTGTGCGGCCGCCATCGCTGCATCACTATTCACCACACAGGCGCAGTCTACATCACCCACAACAACATGGCACTGGGAGGGGGGCACCATCGTTGTCGACACCCCAGCACGTGCCGAGGGTCAGGAGCATGTCCTGGGACTCGCCGTAGAGCCCATAGAGACCGTGCGCGTAGGCTTCGTAGGCCTCGGCATGCGTGGCCCATGGGCCGTGATGCGCTTCTGCCACATACCTGGTGTTGAGATTGTTGCACTATGCGACTACGACTACGGGCGTGCCGAGGCATGCCAGCAGTTTCTGCGCGACCAAGGCCTCATGCCTGCCGATATATACCACGGCGAGAGGGGCTACGAGGAGCTATGCCAGCGCACAGATATAGACCTCGTATATATAGCCACCGACTGGAACCACCACTACCCAATAGCGCGTGCGGCGATGGAGAGTGGCAAGCACACAGCAATAGAGGTGCCCTCGGCGATGAACCTCGAGCAGTGCTGGGGACTCATAGACCTCGCAGAGCAGCGACGACTGCACTGCTTCATACTCGAGAACTGCTGCTACGACTACTACGAGATGACAGCCCTAAACATGGCACAGCAGGGCTTGCTGGGCGAGATAGTACGTGCCGAGGGCGCATACATACACACGCTGGATGAGTACTGGGATGCCTACTGGCTCGACCCCCAGGATAACGACACAGCAGAGCTACACTGGCGCCTGAAGTACAACATGGAGAATCGTGGCGACCTATATGCCACACACGGCCTCGGCCCCGTCGCACAGTGCATGAACATACACCGTGGCGACAGGTTCACAACACTCATAGCGATGGACACAGAGAGCTTCGTAGGCAAGGAGCTCGTGGAGGAGAGGACTGGCCAGGAGTGCAGCACATTCCGCAACGGCGACCACACGACAACACTCATGCGCACAGCACGTGGCAAGGTGGTGGAGATACAGCACAACGTGATGACACCACAGCCCTACAACCGACTATTCAAGCTCATAGGCACACGCGGATATGCCACAAAGTACCCAACACCAGAGCTCGCGCTATCTGCCGAGTCGCTACGCGGCACATCGGCACCACAGATGGACAACCTCAACGCGCACCGCTTCATGAGTGCCGAGCAGCGCGATATGCTCATGGCCCAGTACTACCACCCCATCCTTGCGAAGTTTGGCGAGATAGGCCGCGCGATGGGTCACGGCGGCATGGACTACATAATGGATGCACGCCTTGTATACTGCCTACAGAATGGTCTGCCACTCGATATGGATGTCTACGACATGGCGGAGTGGTGTTGCCTGGCGGAACTCGGCACACTATCTATGGATAACAACTGCGCAGCGGTAGCCTTCCCCGACTTCACACGTGGCCACTGGGAGGATATCGAGGGCTACAGACACGCCTACTCCGAGACTGAGGCACAGACCGAAGCACGCGCAGAGGCATACACAGCAATACAGAAGACCGTGACCGCAGAGCTCGGGCTATGGAGCCTCTACGACGCTGTGGCAGCAGCAAAGGCCACAGGTGATGTGCGCGCCACAGCACGAGCACAGCGACGCCTCGAGGCGGCACGCACAGAGGCTCGCATGACGATAGAGCAGCGCATGGCCAAGTAGTGCCACAGCATTAGATGGATAAACCAAGGCGGGCTGCTCAACTCACGTCGAACAGCCCGCACGGACACAAACAATTATTAACTTTTTACACTACTAAATTTTTACGCTTACATCTTACACATTTTTCTCAATTACCTAATATATCTTAACTATCTTTTATCTCTTTTTTATCTCGTTTGAAAACCATGCTTTTTAGTTCTTTTTATTGGTTTTCGATGCAAATATAAGGCAATAAAAATAATTATACAAGCAAAAAATACTTATGAGGATATAAGCAAAAATTATATTGTGACAATATATGTTTTCATAAAACGAGATGACCAAGCCACATATAGCGAAATTTAGCAGATAACATACTAATATATAATAGATTAACCCGCACTCCACTCTCGAAGTGCGGGTATTTTATTCTGCGCTATGCAGAGTTATTTATTCAAAATTATTTTTATTATTTTTTTATTGTTTTTTTTCCTTCATCACCCTCCGAGGCGCTAAAACCACTATTTTCGGTCTCCGAGGCAGCCACAGCATCGAGCATGATAGTGGGGTCGTCGTCGACATAGATATCCGTAAGACTACGCCTCTTCTTATCCTCCTTGACACCGTAGGAGATGATCCTCTTTGCTGAGGTGATGATGCTATGACCACTTGTCGCCGTAGTGACCTTGAGATCCTTGAAGAGCTTCTGGGTAGCCTCGAAGCTATCCTCGATGCTCTGCAGACGTTCCGAGAAGAGGTGCACACGTTCAATCATAGTCTCCGCCTCCTTGATGATGCTCTTTTGGTACATGAGCTGGCGGTTTTGTGTCCACATAAGCTCCAAAACACGTAGGTTCATATACATAGTCTGCGGACCCATGATAAGAACACCGCTATCGTAGGCATCGCGCCACAACGCCGTGTCGTTCTGCAACGCCAGATTCAGAGCCCCCTCATGAAACATATACATGATGACAAAGTTGAGCTTCGAGTATCCCGAGTCGAGGTAGTCGTTATAGCTCTTGCCAGCAAGGAGCTTCACCTGGTCGCGTACATTGGCAATATGCGTATTCTGGAACTTCACCCTCTCCTCCTCACTCTCGGCATTTATATACTGCTCGTAGGCCTGGAGGCACACCTTCGAGTCGACAATGACATCCCTATTATTCGGGAAGTGGAGGATGAAGTCGGGCACCATCCTCTTATCCTCGGCACTCTTGATGCTCCTGCCACACCTATCCTTAAGTGTCGCCTGCGTGGTGTACTGCTCATTCTCCTTGAGTCCAAGGTCGTCGAGGAGCTGCTTGAGCTTAAGCTCGCCGAAGTTACCCTGCACCTTGACATTGCCCAGCAGCGCACGTGTAAGCCTGTCGGCAGTCTCACCAAGCTCATGGCTATGCTTCATATTAGCATCGATGGTGGCATCGAGGCGCGTCATAGAGTCGTGGTGCTCACGTGCACTCCTATCCAGCGCCTCACGCATAAGGCGCAGACTCTGGTTTATGGGGTCTACAATCTTCGACATCTGCTCCGCATTATGCTCGCCGAGCTCCTGCTGACGGCTCTTGAGCACCTGCTCCGACGTTGCCTGCATCTGCTCACGGATGAGGCGTATCTGACTCTCCGCCTGCTGCTTACTCATGCTCTGCAACTGCACCATAAGTTGCTCGGCATGCTCCTTAACGAGTGCCAGCTGTCCCTCGTGCGTCTCCTTGAGGCTCGCAATCTGTGCCGCAAGGGTCATCTGCGACTCCTCTCTGACAAGCGCCAGCGTCCTCTCGAGACTCTGCACCTCGCTACGTGCCACATCCCTATCCGACGAGCACTGCATAAGCTGACTGCGTAGCATATCGGCCTCGCGGCGCACACTGGCATGGCGCACAAGGCTTACAACCATGAGCACAAGAGCCACGGCCGCAACAACAGCAAGAGATATAATAACGACGGTCATAACATTTAGGTTTTAGTAGTTCTACATTATAATAGGTATCTTATACGTTGCGAGGGTGCTCAACGCCATGTTGCAACACCCTCACACTCTCTCACATCTGCATCTCCCTACTCTCGAAGGTCGAGGCTTGAGGGCGCCTGGTATATGCGCAACGAGAAGTGAGGCACAAGGGCCACTACATACGATATAATCTCAGCCTGGAGGGTCTCATAGGGCACCCAGTTGACATCCGACGAGAAGAAGTACAGCTCGATAGGCAAGCCCCACTGTGTGGGCTGCAGCTGGCGAACAAGAACGAGCATTTCGTGGTTGACACGTGGATGCTCTTTAACATAGCTCGTGACTACACGCATAAAGAGGTCGAGGTTTGTAAGAGGCTCACCCTCCTCCGACTTAAGCTCCACGCCCTGGAGCAGACCCTTGGCAACATCATCCTGCTGCAAGCGCTTGAGGAGATCTCCTGTGGCGAACTTCACACTCGTCATGTCTATATTCAGCGATCGCTTGATACGTCTACCTCCCGAGTCACGCATAGCCTGCCAGTTGTCAAAAGGCTCGCTGACAAGCACATAGGGAGGTATCGTCTGCAGCGTGTTACTCCAGCTACGCACCTTGACTGTGGTAAGCGACACACTCTCTACGACACCATCTACGCCACGGCCGGGGACCTCAATCCAGTCACCCACCTTGAGCATATCGTTTGCCGAGAGTTGCACACCCGCAACAAGGCCCATAAGCGTATCTTTGAAGATGAACGATATGACGGCCGCCGAGGCACCCAAACCGGCAAGGAGACCTGCGGGCGACTTGTCGATGACGATAGCTATGACGATGATGACTCCCACAAGGAAGAGTAGACCCTGCAGCGTCTGCAACAGACCCTTGATGGGCTTACCGTGCCATGAGGGACGATGCTCGAAGAGCTGGTATATAGCCTTGAGCAGCGAGTTTACAAACCTCAAGCAGGCGAAGGTGAAGTATATGTCGACAATCTTATGCAATGCCGAGATCATCCACAGCGGGCGCATCTCGAGGGCCGAGATGATAAGCGGAGTCATCATCATGATGATAACAGGGGTGGCGATGTCGCAGAGGCGCTTGAGAACCTTCTTGTCGAAGAGGATGTTGTCCCACGTAACTTTCGTGTGGTTCACAACCCACTGCGCAAGATGCAGTAGCACCCAGCGCAATGCAAAGTTGATGACAAGGATGATGGTAGCAAGGTAGAGCATCACGATGATGCCATCGACAGCCGTAGCCCACCCATCACTCATGCCCCACGACACGAGCTTCTCGTATATCCAATCCTTAACGCTGCTATCAAAGAGATTCATAATAGAGAACTTTTAGATGCCTTATGGCACCATTATTAGAAGTTTACGCCAATGCCGATGAATACCGACTGGTTGAGAACCTTGCGGTTTACATCCTTGGGGCTATAGCAATATGGCTCCTTGATGACAGGACGCGGGTTGAGCATGATAGCCTGGTAGCCAATCATGATGTCGAACTTGAGGTTGCTCTCGGGCGATTGAAGACGCACACCAACACCACCAGCACCTGTAGCACCAAAGCGCATACCCTTGTCGAAGAGCACGTTAGTACCAAGGTTAAGGAAGTTGAAGAGGCAGTTCTTACGCTTGCCGTAGAAGTAGTGTGCAGTGGCATAGATGGGTACAGCAGTATAGTTATACTGTATCTGTGCGCCGAGCTCGAGACCCACTCTCCAGTTGTTGTTGATGAAGTAACCACCATTTAGCATCACGTTGCCACCGAGCTTCGCCTGACTCGTATAGTCTACAACGGGCGTCTCCTTCATGATACGCATATACTCCATGTCGTAGAACACGAGGCTGAAGCGGCCCGCAGCACCCCACTCCCAGCCCTCATAGTGGCGGGTCTTACGTTCTATCTCCTCGGGGGTCTCACGACGCTTGGCCTCGGCAGCTGGCACAACCATGATGAGCATGAGTGCCAAAAGTATTAATCTCTTCATATCCTTATTAACTCTTTATATTTCAATTTATTACTCTATACCACGCACATTACGTTCCCATGCCCATGCCGCCTTAAGCGTCTCGCCAAGCTCGCGTTCTGCGCGCCAGCCGAGCTCCTCGTTCGCAAGGCTCGTATCTGCCCATATTGCCGTAACATCACCCTGGCGACGTGCCGCAACACGGTAGTTAAGCTTAAGGTCGTTGGCCTGCTCGAAGCCCTTGACGAGCTCGAAGACCGACACGGGGCGGCCTGTGCCGATGTTGAAGACCTCGTAGCGTGCCTTGCTGCGACCCTCAACCATGCGACCTATAGCCTTGACATGGGCACGTGCAAGGTCCACGATATCGATATAGTCACGCAAGCATGAGCCATCGGGTGTAGGATAGTCGTCGCCAAAGATGCTCAAGCACTCGCGTATGCCCGCCGCCGTCTGCGTGATGTAGGGCACAAGGTTGTTGGGCACACCACGTGGCAACTCACCGATGAGAGCACTTGGATGCGCACCTATAGGGTTGAAGTAGCGCAACGCTATGCCCTGGAGGCCCTCGGTGGCATGCACCATGTCGCGAAGTATATCCTCGGACATCTGCTTCGTATTGCCATAGGGCGATGTTGCGGGCTTGCGTGGTGTCGTCTCCGTAACAGGCAGGGTGTCGGCATCGCCATATACCGTTGCCGAGCTTGAGAATACTACATTCTTTCTGCCATACTCCCTCATGAGCTCTAGGATGTTGACAAGCGACAATATGTTGTTACGGTAGTACTTCATAGGCTCCGCAACAGACTCACCCACAGCCTTGAATGCTGCAAAGTGAATCACCGAGTCGAAGTCGTAGATCTCAAACACCTTGCGCATAGCCTCCTTATCGCAGCAATCGGCCTCGACAAACGTGGGGCTAACACCCGTGATGCGCGCTATGCCCTCCAACGACGAGGCATCGCTATTCGAGAAGTTATCCACGACGATCACTTCAAAGCCCGCAGCTATGAGTTCCACCGTGGTGTGGGAGCCGATATATCCAGCACCACCAGCAACAAGCACTCTCCTATTCATACTATAGACTTTTTTCAACCTACAAATATACTATTTTTATTGGCATTATTCGTCCTTATAAAGGATTTTTACATCACACACCGCAAATTAACACCCTCATACAATTCAAAGTGAATATTTTTTAATAAATTTGTGGTCATAAATATTACTATTAATAACGCAGAAAACGAGATGAAAGTATATAAATTTGGTGGCGCCTCGGTTAAAGATGCCGCTGGCGTGCGCAACCTCCTCGACATTGTTCAGGGTGAGAGCAACCTCTTCATCATTGTGTCGGCAATGGGCAAGACAACAAATGCCCTCGAGGGCGTATTCGGAGCTATGCAGCAGGGTGACGAGGAACTCGCCATGCAGCGCATAGACCAAAGCTATAAATACCACCGCACAATAATCGATGAGCTGCTCGGTGCCGACAAGACAATAGAGCAGGTAGATACCCTCTTTGAGCAGCTACGCAACATAGTGCGTAACACCATATACCGCGCTTCGGATGCCGAGTTGTGGTACGACACCATCGTAGCCTTCGGCGAGTTGGTATCTACAACGATAATATCGAACTACCTGAACGGCCATGGCGTGGAGAACAAGTGGATAGATATGCGCCGCGCCTTCCTCACCGAGCAGCGACATAAGGATGCTAACGTAAACATCGAGGCTACGGCCGTGCGCCTTAAGCGCGAGATTGAGGGTAGCGAAATGTCGGTATTCGTGGGTCAGGGCTTCATCGGCGGTGCTCCCGATGGCACCACAACAACCCTCGGCCGTGAGGGCTCGGACTACTCGGCAGCAATAGTGGCACACGTGCTCGACGCCGAGTCGATGAGTGTGTGGAAGGATGTAGACGGCATCTTGAATGCCGACCCCAAGATCTTCCCCGACGCCAAGAAGATAGAGAGACTAAACTACACAGACACCATTGAGATGGCATATAGCGGTGCGCAGATAATCCATCCCAAGACCATCAAGCCTCTGGAGCAGAAGAACATACCTCTATATGTTCGCCCCTTTGGTAATAAGCACGCCTCGGGCTCGGTGATTACGGGCGATGTGGAACGTGCCTACGAGCCTATAATGATCCAGAAGAGCAACCAGGTGCTCCTCAACCTGCACTCACGCGACCTATCGTTCGTGCTCGAGGAGAAGTTCGCAAAGGTATTCAGCACCTTCGACAGCCACCGCATACGCACAAACCTCGTGCATAACTCGGCAGTAAACCTATACATGTGTGTCGACGCATCGTGGCACATCGACGACGCCATCTCGGAGCTACGTGCCGAGGGCTTCGATGTGGAGAAGAGTGACGACGTGGTGCTGGTGACAATACGCTACTACAACGAGGAGCTATACCACCGTTACGCCTTCGACAAACGCATAATAATCAAGCAGACGACACCCCACTCGCTGCGCTTCGTTAGAACAAACGAGGAGGAATAAATGAGAATGGTGTCCAATGTTGGACACCATTTTTTGTTAGGGAGAGTAGAGTGATTAGGGAATTTAGAGAATTTAGGGGATTTAGGGACTATCCTTAAATTCCTTAATCTCCTTAAACTCCTTAACCTCTTCCTTGACAGCACTAAAACGCCACACCCGCCTCGATATAGAAGGCGTTATTACCCGCCTTGAAGAGTGTTACACCCTCGGGGTTTACCCACTCTATATTCTGGGATGCCATACCAAGACCAAAGTTGAACTTCGAGATCTTGAGACCAGCACCAAACTTCATCATCAGACCACCATTAATCTTACCACAACCCTCCTTGCTGAAGTTAGAGGCGGCAACAACATGGCCACCGAGGCTCACCGAGATATAGGGCTTGACAATGATGCGTGTGGGGATATAACCCTTGACATTGGCATATATAGGTATGCTCACCATGCCCCATGTGTCGGGCGCCGCCACATCCGTGATGTCGTGTGCCAACCCTATAAGCTTACACTCGGCATAGGCATACTGCACACCCACACCGACACCCGCAAAGAGAAACTCGCCGAGACGCATACCAGCAATGACATCCACATAGGGGCGCGAGAGATTTGTCTTCAGCTTGCCATAGTTGCGCGTAGAGAGCTTACCACCGGTGATGTAACCAGCGTTAATCTCTACCTGTGGCTTTACGGTGCTGGCAACCTTATCACGACCATATAACTCCTCGTCATAGCTGCCCGCAGGGAGTGATGCCATGGCTGGAAGTGCCACAAACATCGACATAAGTATAAGAATGATACCCTTCTTCATAATCTACTATTTCATTTATCAAGTGGCACTGCGCCACATCGTTTAGCGGTGTAAAGGTAGCAAAAAAAAATAAATACGGAGCATCGAAACACGAAAAGGTGATGCTCACATAGGTAAATAGAGGCCGCAATAGGTTGTATTTGCCAAAAAATTTGTACATTTGTAGTACGCTACATACCCCACATCACAGCACCATGGTGCTCACACCTGGGGGCAAAGGAGCATCGCAGAGATAAAACAATAAAATATACACTACAATGAGAATCAAGCAATTACTACTACACAGCATTGCTATTATCACAGCCGTAACTATGCTATCGTGCGACGACAAGAGGGGCACAGACCTCGACGAGGGAATACCCCAGGAGCCAATAATGGAGATGAGCTACACGCCCGAGGGCACAACATTCCAACTATGGGCACCCACAGCAGAGAAGGTTGTGCTACGCCTATACCGTGGCGAGGAGCTCGACTATGAGACAGAGATGAGTGCTGCCGACTACGGACTATGGGAGGCAGAGGTGCATGGCGACAAACACGGCATGTACTACACATTCCAGGTGACAGTGGAGGGTAAGACCCTCAAGGAGACCGCCGGCATCTTCGCACGCGCCCTCGACGTAAACGGCAACCGTGGCGCCATCATCGACATGCGCAACACCGACCCCGAGGGCTGGGACAGAGATACATACCGCAAGGTGAAGAGCTCGGAGATAGTGATTTACGAGATGCACTACCGCGACATGACGGCCCACGCCTCGGCTGGCGTAGAGCACCCAGGTAAGTACCTCGGCATGGCAGAACGTGGCATACACTCACGCGAGGGCCTCGCAACAGGCCTCGACCACCTCGTGGAGATGGGCGTGACACACGTGCACCTACTGCCCACCGCCGACTTTGGATCTATAGACGAGTCGAAGCCCACAGACCAGTATAACTGGGGCTATGAGCCAAAGAACTACCACGCCCCCGAGGGAACATACTCCACAGACCCCGCAGACCCCGAGGCACGCATACGTGAACTTAAGACCCTCGTGCAGGCTATGCACGACGCTGGCCTGGCCGTGGTGCTCGACGTGGTATACAACCACACAACGCTGACAGAGAACTGCGGCTTCGAGCTTACAGTACCTGGCTACTTCTACCGCATGCGCGAGGATGGCACATTCGCCGATGGCTCGGGATGTGGCAACGAGACAGCCAGCGAGAAACCTATGATGCGTAAGTATATGGTCGAGTCGCTGGAGTACTGGGTGCGCGAGTACCACATCGACGGCTTCCGCTTTGACCTTATGGCCATACACGACATCGAGACGATGAACCTCATACGCGAACGCCTCGAGGCCATAAACCCCAACATCTTGCTCTATGGCGAGGGCTGGGCTGCCGCAGCACCCCTCTACGACGAGTCGAAGCTCGCCTTCAAGCGCTACACACACCGCATAGAGGGTGTGGGTGCCTTCTCTGACGACATTCGCAACGCCCTACGTGGCACCCTCGACCTATCACAGGGAGGCTTCATACATGGCGTTGAGGGCAACAAGGCAGGCCTCATGTTCGGCATCGTGGGCGGCGTGGAGCACCCACAGGTGGAGTATAGCGAGGAGCCATGGTGCGCATCACCACTGCAGCATATAAGCTATGTTACATGCCACGACGACCATAACCTACGCGACAGACTCGAGCACTTGAGCCCCGAGGCATCGGAGGAGGAGAGACTGCGCATGGCAAAGCTCGCACACTTCGGCGTATTCACATCACAGGGTATACCATTCATCTTCTGTGGCGAGGAGATGTATCGCACGAAGCTCGGCGAGAAGAACACATATAACATGCCTGATAAGTATAACGCTATAGACTGGGCACTTAAGCACGAGTATAGCGACCTTGTGGAGTATGTGCGTGGCCTCATCGCCATGCGCAAGGCACACCCCGCATTCTCTCTCGGTAGCGCCGAGGCTGTGCGCCAGCACCTAACATTCATAGAGTGCGACAATGAGGCTGCCGTGGGCTTCATCCTCCACGACCTCGAGGGCATAGATGAGGCAGAGAGCATCGTGGTGCTCATGAACGGCTCACGCGAGAGTGTCACCTTCGAGATCCCCCAGGGCGACTATAAGTGGATATCGGATGGCGATGTGATAATGCCTCGCGGTATAGGTCGCTACGATGGTAGCGCAGGATGTATAGAGGTGGCACCCATCTCGGGCGTGATACTCGCACAGCGTTAATAGTGATAACTAATGATGGGGACAATGTCACATAATAGACCTCTATTTAACCCTACCCCCGACCAGACGTTCGAGCTGGAGGGTCGTGGCGACTACGACTTTGTGCGCCACCTGAATGACGTGGAGAGCCTCGTGAGGGAGGCACGCTACGACGAGGCGTGCGAGATACGATATGCCGCCTTCCAGCACCTTGCCGACATACTCCCCGAGGATGAGGCTATGCCTCTGCGCTGGGAGCATGCCAATAGCCGCGCCGCAATGTCTATACTATATGGCTCTGCCGTAGACCACTTCCACATCGGCGATGTGGAGATGACTATGGCACAGCTGGAGATGCTCCTCGACTGCGACCCCGAGGACCACTTCGAGGCCATCAACCTCCTGGCACTATGCTACGTAGCCACGGAGGAGTGGGAGGCATACGAGGATATAACCATCGACCTTACGGATAAGTCTGCTGAGGCTGTCGTGGCACAGCTGTGGGCCTCGCAGCGCAGAGATGGCAAGCTCGATGGTAAGCTGCTCGCTACGCTTAAGGCACGACATAAGGCCTACTGGGAGGAGCTCATCGCAGATGAACACCCCGCGGATGAGGCGTACCTTAAGGATATAGGCTCCAACCGCCCCTCGCAGTCTGCCGAGGCAAGGGAGTGGTGGCTCCTCACCGAGCCACTATTGCACGAGTTCCCCGACTTTGTCAACGCCCTCCGCAGGGCAAAATAGTAATGCACTATCACATAGAGGGTTGTGTTTTTTAAATAGCGGGCTACTCATCTGTAACAATCTTATTGGTTAGAAGGCTGCAGATACAATGCTCGGCAAAAATGCCGTCGATAGGTAGTACACGACGTACGTCCTATTGACGGCACTTTTTGTTAGCAGAAGTAGATGTCTGCCTTATCACCAATAAGACAGAATTTTTGGTTAGAAGTGGTTAGGCTTGGTCTCGACATGAAATTAGCCCGGATGGGTAGTACTTGAAGGTACGTCCCATTCGGGCTAATGATTGAGAGGCCGAGGATGAACGCTTATCACAAAAAAATAAAAAATTGGTTAGAAGGCTGCAGATACAATGCTCGGCAAAAATGCCGTCGATAGGTAGTACATGACGTACGTCCTATTGACGGCACTTTTTGTTAGCAGAAGTAGATGTCTGCCTTATCACCAATTTTTTAGCAGTTCATGGCACCACAACAGTGAATAGTCTGTCCGCTAACATATGACGAAAGGTCTGACGCAAGGAATAGGGCTACGTTGGCAACATCCTCGGGGGTGCCACCACGACGCATAGGTATCTGCTGGGCCCACTGATCCTTGATCTCCTGTGAGAGCTGGTTGGTCATCTCGGTGATGATGAAGCCGGGGGCGATGCAGTTAGCACGGATGCCACGAGGACCCATCTCTTTAGCGATAGACTTGGCAAGACCAATCATACCGGCCTTGGATGCAGAGTAGTTACACTGACCAGCATTGCCACTGACACCTACAACTGATGACATGTTGATGATGGAGCCACCGCGCTGCTTTGCCATGATAGGTGTTACGGCGTGGATGTAGTTGAATGCCGACTTGAGGTTGACGTTGATGACAGCATCCCACTGCGCTTCTGACATACGCATCATGAGACCATCCTTGGTGATACCTGCGTTGTTAACAAGAACATCGATGCGGCCAAAGTCCTCTACTATCTGCTTCACAACATCGTGTGTCTCGTCGAAGTTAGCGGCATTTGAAGCATAGGCCTTAACCTTAACACCCATAGCCTCAATCTCCTTAACTGTCTCCTCAACAGCCTCGTTAACAGCGAGGTCTGTGAATGCTACGTTAGCACCCTCCTGCGCAAAACGCATAGCTATAGCCTTGCCGATACCACGACCAGCACCTGTGACGAGGGCTACCTTACCTTCCAAAAGTTTCATAGTTATCTATATTCTTTGGTTTGACATCTATTATTTACCATCCCACTTGCGAAGAGCAACACAGGCGTTGTGACCACCGAAGCCGAGTGAGTTAGAGATGGCAACGGTGAGAGGTGCCTCAACAGCCTTGTTAGGTGTGTAGTTCAAGTCGCACTCTGGGTCAGGGTTTGTGAGACCGATGGTAGGTGTCACAACACCGTGGTGGAGTGACAACGCCGAGGCGATGAGCTCAACAGCACCTGTGGCACCGAGCATATGGCCTGTGATAGACTTTGTAGAGGTGATGTGCGCCTTCTTGGCTGCCTCCTCGCCCATGGCGAGCTTGATAGCCTTGGTCTCGGCAGCATCGTTAAGAGGTGTGCCTGTACCGTGAGCATTGATGTAGAGGATATCCTTCTCGCTGTCGAAGGCTGCCTCGTCGAGTGCCTGCTTGATGGCACGTGATGCAGGGATGCCGTCAGGACGTGGAGCAGTGAAGTGGTGAGCATCGCAGCTATTGCCATAGCCTACAACCTCGGCGTAGATCTTCGCACCACGCTTCAAGGCATTCTCCAACGACTCGAACACCATCATACCTGCACCCTCGGCGATGACAAAGCCGTGGCGGTCAGCAGAGAATGGCAATGACGCCTGGAGAGGATCCTCCGAACGTGATAGCGCCTTGCTGTTGGCAAAGCCACCGATAGCCAAGGGGTGCACAGAGGCCTCGGCACCACCTGTGATGATGGCATCAGCATAGCCATGCTTGATGGCACGGTATGCCTCACCCGCAGCGTGAGTACCTGTAGCACATGCTGTGACAACAGGAAGACATACGCCCTGCGCGTTGTGCGAGATGGCAACATTACCTGAGGCGATGTTAGAGATCATCATAGGCACGAAGAATGGTGAGATGCGGCCTACGCCCTCCTCGAGCATGACCTTGGTCTGGTTAACGAAGGTATCCATACCGCCGATACCAGAGCCGATATATACGCCAAGGCGTTCTGCCTCGACATTCTCGCCACTAACAAGACCTGCATCCTTCATGGCATCAGATGCTGCGGCCATGGCATATACGCAGAATCTGTCGCTGCGACGTGCCAAGCCAGTATTCAACTCATACTCCGACTGATCGAAGTTCTTAATCTGTCCTGCGACCTTAACTGGAAGGTTATACTCGTCAAAACCCTTAATAAAATCGATACCACAGTTACCCTCAACGAGGTTCTTCCATGTATCTTCAACGTGGTTACCCACGGGAGTGATTGCACCGACACCGGTGATGACAACTCTCTGTTCCATTTTCTTTTTACGTTGTGCGGGACTTGCGCCCCATTAAGTTATTTCACAAAACTATTTATTCCACTCTATAATACAAGCACCTGTGGTGAAACCAGCACCAAAGGCACTAAAGACTAGCTTGTCACCCTTCTGCAACTTACCCTCGCGGTTGAGCTCATCGAGCAAGGCAGGAAGCGCAGCAGATGATATGTTGCCGTAACGCTCTACGTTGTGGGGCACACGTTCCTCATCGACACCAAGGAAGTTACGTATCGAGTCGATGATACGGCGGTTTGCCTGGTGAAGAACGTAGTACTTGATGTCCTGGGGCTCGAGGCCTGTCTGGTTGAGGAGCTTGCGGATATCGCGGCATGAGCTTGTCACAGCATGCTTGAACACCTCACGACCCTTCATCACAAGAGGCTCATAGTCCTCGTCCTTCGAGATGTAGGGCGTAGGCTCCAACTTACGCTGGTAGTAAAGCACATCGGCGAGTGATGATGTGGTAAGACGTATAGCCTTGAGCTCGTCACCCTCGGTGACAACAGCAGCGCCAGCACCGTCACCAAAGAGCACACATGTGCTACGGTTCTGCCAGCTAACCATGCGTGATGGCTCCTCGGCACACACGATAAGGATGTTCTTGGCCTTCTTGCACTGAAGCTTATCCTCGGCCATGTCCATGGCGAAAAGGAAACCAGCACACGCAGCATTGATATCTACCGTAGGGCATGTAGCACCGAGCTTGCCCTGGATGATGCAGCTCAATGCAGGGGTCACATATTCGTTAACCACATTCGAGCATATGATGAAATCGATGTCGGTAGCAGTAAGGTTGGCATCCTCGAGAGCCTTGTTTGCGGCGATGACAGCGAGATCCTCAAGCTTCTCGGATGATATCACACAGCGTTCCTTGATGCCGGTACGTTCGGTGATCCACTCATCGGTAGTATCGAGAAACTTCTCAAGCATCTCATTTGTCACAGCACACGAGGGATGCGCCGAGCCTGTTCCAATAATTTTCATTCCAGAAATATTGTGTTAGTTTAACATTATTTATTCCGTCTTCTACAACCTCTTCTATGCGCCGTTATATATTCCATCTATGCGCGAGGTTACAACACTATGTTGCTCTCACATTTTTTTCGCAACGGCGCAAAGATATGAACAGCATCACATACGCGCATACGATTTGTGGTTAAAATCAATATTATGTGGTAAATTTACACTATATGTGGTAAAAATTTTGCTTACTTATCGTTTTTTCCTACCTTTGTAGTCAAATATGACACTATAAGAGCCTATGGTAACAAATGAGATTCCTAAATTCCTGGTATCACGAAGATACATCTCCGTGGTCATCTCGTTCATCGTGCTATTCTCCGTGCTCTTCCTCACACTATACCGACCATTCTCCCTGGCTATATGGTTTAGCACAAACGACGTGCTGCAGTTTAGCTTCACACTGCTATTCTACGTCGCCGCAATAGTTATACTAATAGCGAGCCGCTACCTCATGTACCTCATGCAGGATAGAGTGGAGATTACAACGATGACATACCTGTGGTGGATAATGGGCGAAAACCTTGCCATATCACTACTATACACCCTGCTAACCGTAAACCTATTCCCCATGCCGGGAATTGCGACACCAACGATAGCCGTGCGAGCACTAATATGCGTGACGCTAATACTCGCCATACCCAACGGCATAATATCGCTATATGCCGCATATCGCACAAAGTGTGAGGAACTTATAGCGGCGCAGTATCAGCTGCAGCGCCTCGGCGAGGAGTACCGACTGCTCGAAAATAGCAAGGAGCATGAGCTGCGTGCCGCAGCCATAGCCACACCGCAGCAGCATACCACGACAAGTCCCAAGATGGTCAACCTTTACGACAACAGCGGCACACTGCGACTGACGATAAACATAGACTCGTTATACTACCTCGAGTCCGAGGACAACTACATAAAGGTATATTACAAGCATAACGACAAGATAGCATCCTACATGCTGCGTTGCAAAACTCGCACTATAGAGCAGACACTCGAGGGTACATGCATGGTGCGCTGCCACCGTTCGTACATAGTTAACCTACACAAAGTCAAGGTTGTAGAGGAGGAACGACGTCTACACTTCGTGACCCTCGACGACGACAGCATACGCCGAATACCCGTGTCGAAGAGCTACTACGACAACTTCGTGGCACGCTTGAGTCCCGAGAAGAGTCTTGCATAAATGAGGTATGGTGACATAATTTGCTAACAGCGTGACAGATTTGAATTTATTTAGTACCTTTGTCGCCGAACATACATATATTTAATAGCGCATAAAATGAAACTGACACTCAAATTTCTCGCCATACTACTTCTCGGAACGCTGCTATACAGCTGCGAGGATGAGGGATTAAAGCTACCACCATACCCCAATGGCCCCGGCACCGAGCAGCCTGGAGATGAGCCCGAGCCCGAGCCAGAACCCGAGCCAGAACCCGAGCCAGAGCCTACAAACCCCGACTACCCCAACACGGGATGGGCTGCGGGAGAGCTCGACTGGGTGTTCGACATGAACGTGGTGCCCGAGATACAAATCAACGTATCGTTAGAGGAGTGGAACAACCTGCTCAAGGAGTATGACCGCGACAGCAACACCAACGCCTATGTACACTGCGACGTGGAGTTCTCATCGAAGGGTGAGGTGCACAACTTCGAGGATGCGGGACTACGCTTTCGTGGTAACACCTCACGACGTCGACCCGAGGGTAACGGTGGAGAGATGCATAGAACAAACGACACCGACTGGCACCACTGCCACTTTATGATCAACCTTCGCAAGTACCAGAAGGATGACGCACACGAGCTACACAACGTGCGTAAGATACACCTCAAGTGGTTCAAGGATGACCGCGCCTACTGCCGCGAGTTATACTGCTACGACCTCTTCCGCCGCTTCGGCATATGGACAGCAGCATACAGCTCGTACTGCCGTCTGTGGATACACGTGGAGGGTGACGACAAACCAGCATACTTCGGTGTATATGAGATGATTGAGGCGATAGACGATAAGTATGTGAAGAAGCGTAAGGAGCTCTTCGGCGACCATAAGCACAACCTATGGAAGTGCCGCTGGGGTGCCTCACTTAACTACGACGATATACATGGCGCATCAATACACTACGATGATGACTCGGGCTCGAACTACACATATGAGCTTAAGAGCAACATCGAGAACTTCAACGCAGCACGCGAGCAGCTCATAGAGTTCACACGCAAGCTTACAAAGCTCACAGGCCAGGAGTTCCACGACTGGATAGCATCGGTATGCGACGTGCGCCTCTTGCTACGCACATATGCCGTGAATGTGGTTGTGGGAATGTGGGACGACTACTGGAATAACACTAACAACTACTACATATACTTCAACTCGTCGGACAAGGAGAACTACCAATTCTTCTTCATACCCTTCGACTACGACAACACGCTGGGAACATCGAGCCACTGCGGCGTGCAGAGTGACTCGGGGCGTCACGACCCACTAAACTGGGGCGACACACGCAAGTCACCACTCATAGGTAAGATATTGCAGTACAGCGACTATAGAGCAATATATGTGGAGGCGCTGAACGAGTTGTGCGACCCGAAGAACAACCTCTTCTACTACCAGGCATCCATAGCGCGCATTAACGGCTGGCATGAGATGATACGCGACTATGTGGTTAACGACACCGAGGAGGATTGCGAGATTAAGGATAGACCCGCAGGCTGGGGTAACATCTACGACTACAGAATCCTCGACGCATCATCCTCGATGAACTTCTTCAAGGTGAAGGCCGAGTCGATACCCAGCAGGTAGAAGGGGCATAGATAGGATGATAATAGCAATGGGGCTGTCTTTAGGACAACCCCATTACTGTATATATAGAGAGATAAAATCGCTATTCGTGGTGATAAGGCTCGTTTTTAAGGATAGTAAATGCCCTATAAAGTTGTTCGGTGAAGATGGCACGGACAATCTGGTGGGAGAAGGTCATCTTGGATAGGGAGAGCTTGCTATTAGCCCTCTGGTATACAGCGTCGGAGAAGCCATAGGGGCCACCGATGACAAAGACAAGGCGCTTGACACCAGATGACATACGGCGCTGAACAAGCTCGGCAAACTCGATAGATCGTAGCTCGGCACCATGCTCATCGAGGAGTGCGACATGATCCGACTCGTTGAGAAGGCGTAGGATAGCCTCGCCCTCGAGGCGCTTCTGCTCCGCCTCCGACAGCTTCTTCGTGTTGCGGATGTCGGCAATAGTAGTGATGGCGAAGCGCACATAGTGGTTCAGGCGCTTCGTATACATAGCAACGAGGGCCTCTACCTCCTTCATGTCGGTCTTGCCGACGACGATAAGCTCACAATTCATACTCTATCCTCCCGCCCTCTTGGCCTTATATCCCGCCTTGATGAGTAGCTCGATGACACGGTCGCGGTGGTCGCCCTGGATGATTATCTCGCCATCCTTGGCTGTGCCACCAACACCACAGCTCTTCTTGAGCTCCTTGCCCAGCGCAGTAAGGTCATCGGCCGAGCCAACGAAGCCACGCACAACAGTAGCCACACGGCCACCCTTGAGCCTGTCGAGCCACACCTTGAGGTTCTGGCGTGAGGGTGGCAATGTCGCTGTCTCCTCCTCATGCGCAGTCTCATAGTTGAAGTCCGGGTTAGTGGAGAACACCACGCCGAGACGTTCCTTCCAGTCGTTTGTCATAATATTTACACAAATAAATGGTCAATTATTGCCACAAAGTTAATCTTTTTTTATAACTTTACACCTATGAAACCGAAGAAACGTCATCGCCGAGGTCACGACCTGGCGGCATACAACCCCGCGAAGCTCCCCGACATTCTCCCTCCAGAGGATGATAGACACCTTGTGCGCGTATATGTCGAGGGCTACGAGGATGTGGCATTCTGGCGTGCTATCTTCGACCACTTCCAAAACCCATACCTGCGCTTCGAGATATCGGTGCCCAACAGAGATGACCTGCCCAAGGGCAAGAAGGTGCTGATGTCGATGCTCGGAGAGACAAACATGGAGAGTGTCGTGCTATGCGTAGACTCCGACTTCGACTACCTCTTTGATGGCGCCACGGAGCAGTCACGAGCAATACTCGAGGCCGAGAATATGTTCCACACATACACCTACGCCACAGAGAACTACCTGTGCTATGCCCCCTCGCTGCGCAACGTGTGCGTCAAGGCCACAAAGAACGATATGCGCATCTTCGACTTCGTGCGCTTCATGGCGGCATACTCAAGAGCCATATACCCACTATTTCTGTGGTATGTGCACTCGGCACAGCAGTCCACAGAGCATGTCTTCACCCTGGCAGAGTTCCGCGCATCTGTGCGCCTAAACTATGTAGACATACGCCACAACGGCGAGAATACGCTGGCATGGCTTGAGAATAACGTGCAGCGCAGGCTGCAGAGTCTTGAGGAGGCAAACCCCGATATGTGTGAGGCCGTTACGGCACTTGCCGAGAGGCTACGCTCGCGCGGTGTGGAGGAGGATAACTGCTACCTCTTCATGCACGGCCACACACTCATGGACAATGTGACAATGCCTCTGCTACAGGCCGTCTGCGACAAGCTACGACAGCTCGCCGTGGCGAAGATACACAACTCGAAGGTGGAGGGCGTGGCGCTGCAAAACGAGCTTAAGAACTACACCAATACCCTACGTTCGATACGCGATGTGCTTCTGGACAACGAGAACTACACATCCTCACCACTCTACAAACGTCTGCGTGCCGACATACAGGAGTACCTCGACATAATGATTGGGCGCATCAAGGCTGAACGCCCCGCACCTACCATCCTACGTTGCAACTTCGAGCCGTAGAGACACCAATCACACACGACACAAGTAGTCTTAAATAGGTGTTTTACATCCTTTTTTTGAATAAAAAAGACCCGATATTTGAAAATCTTGCACATTTTCATAATATTTTTGTCTCATAATGCTTGTATATTCAATAAATATGACTATATTTGTACATGAGAAAAAGTAGATATAATTAATATAAATAACTTAAAAACCCAAATACTATGTCGAATCAGTGTCCGGCTACGTGCCACTCCTACACGATAGAGCCCGAGGCAGGTTTCTCGCTTATAAAGCTCAACGTCGGCGAGAAGTTGATCGTCGAACGCGGTGACTACAACTGCCTCCTATTCCTCACCAAGGGTGACTTCGAGATCACATCCGAGGAGAGACGTGACTACACCGTGCGTGAGGGTCACTTCGTATTTTGCTTCCGCGCATACCACTACGAGATCACAGCTCTCTCGGAGGTGGAGATCGTGAAGGCACACTTCATTGCCGCGGGTGCTACCTGCGATATGATCCCATTCAACAGCATAGCAGGCAAGATCAAGAAGATTAACTACAAGTTTACACAAGTGGCAACAAACGAACCTATAAACTTGTTGCTAGACTCGGTGAAGCTATATCTCGAAAACTCGATGAGATGTAACCACCTGCACAGAGCAAAGATACAGGAGATGTTCGTTATCTTCAAGTTCTTCTACAGCCAGCAGGTGCAGCTACGCACATTCTACAACCTATTCGACCGCAACCAGTCGTTCGTGTCGTTGGTGCGCAACAACGCCCCACGTGTGAAGACCGTAGAGGAGCTCGCCGACATATGTGGTTTCAGCATCCAGCACTTCAACAACATGTTCAAGCAGGAGTTCCACGATACCCCATATAGTTGGATGCAGAAGCAGCGTATCATAGAGATCGAACGTCTGCTCACCGAGACAAACGTGCCACTGAAGAGCATCATCAAGATGTACAGCTTCACAAACCACGGCCACTTCGCACTCTTCTGTCGCAAGTACCTCATGAAGACGCCTCTTAAGATCCGTAAGGAGGCGCGCGCAAAGCGTGAGAGCCAGCAGCAGTAGTAGAGATAAACACACCATAGCAACGGGTTGTCCTCATCGGGGGCAACCCGTAACATTTTAAAATACCCAGGTTGAATATCCATATTTCGAAAAAAGGGCAGAAAGGGGCAAAAGGGGCAGAAAGGGCAGAAAGGTTAGAGACAAAGAGACAGAGACACAAAAACAGAACGGATGACGAGAGTCATCCGTTCTGCATTGTGGTCTTGCGGAGAGGGAGGGATTGGCTACTACGCAGACCAGGTCTGCTACGCTTAACGCCTTTCCCTTCTGCTCGCCGCAGGGATTCGAACGGCGAAGCCGTGGAGCCGATACCTTAAAAAAGCGCAGACGCAGTCGAGCAATAAACAACCACCCTATCGGCTCAACCCCCACATTAAGTGAGCAATGCCACACTATAGACATAATGCAGAACACGCCGACAGGCGGGGGTGTTTTTGTGTTTGTGGCGGGAGCTTGCTCACAGACACATATACACAAAAACAGAACGGATGACTTGCGTCATCCGTTCTGCATTGTGATCTAGCGGAGAGGGAGGGATTCGAACCCCCGGAGCCTCGCAGCTCAACGGTTTTCAAGACCGCCGCAATCGACCACTCTGCCACCTCTCCAAAGGACAAAAGTATAGCATTTTTTTGAAACCACCAAATATTTTTGAAAATATTTTTTATACCTCAAATGCCAATACACTACTAACGCCATATCACACAGCGTATTACAACGATCTATGTGTACTAAAAAATTTTAATGATATATTCCTTCGAAACGTATAAAACGGCACTTAATACACTAAATATCGCTATTCCACTCCCCTTCGACACCACCGTAGATGATGGCGCGGCTGTCGCCCTTCGACTTCAAAAGCTCGTATGCCTTATACATATTATATCCATTTCCGGACTTGTCGCCAGCGAGGCGGAAGGCGATGATGCAAACATGGTTCTGCGCCCTATGGTACATACTCTCCACGCGGCATAGGTAGTCGTCAACGAGCCATGGCTCATTGGCGGGTGTGCCACCTACAGCACGGTTGTCGCAGGCTGTGGGTGATGATATGGCGGCGCAGTCGATGACATAGATGCCCACCTTGTCGCACACGTCATAAAACCACATTGGCTGTGGGTAGTCGGGACATAGGCAGTTTATGCCCTGCGCCTTGAGGGCCTTGACATCCTGCTCGGTCTTGGCGCGGTCGGCAGCGGCATTATATGTCGCCTTATTGAGCTTTATAGGTGTGCCAAAGGCTGTGATGTTGCCGTCAGCATCGTAGCCATACTCGGCGAAGCCAACCTTCAATGGTATATACTCCCAGAGGATGCCGCTACGCTTGACATACAGCGTGAGGTCGTAGAGCTTGGGGTTAGCAGGCGACCAGCGGTTGGGGTTAGAGTGGTATATATATGGTCTAAAGGCCATGGTGTCGCGCGAGAAGCCCTGCATAGGCAGCTCGTTGACGCTATACTCCATGAGCTTGCCATCGGGGGCATATATGTCGTAGCCTATGCCTATGGTCTCCTCGGTAGAGAAGGAGTTGTCAGCGATGACGTCGAGGTGTAGCTGCGCAAAGCGGTTTAGAGAGTCGGGGCGTAGGCGCACGTTGAAGTCGTAGACGGCGAGCTTACGCTGTGCGAAGATGTAGCAGTTGGTGAACTGCGGGCGCGAGGGCTGCACAAGGCCCTCATCCAAGAGTGACATATACGACTCGTCGACAACGACAACAGCAACGGTGTTTGTGCCCTGCACGAGGTAGGGCGATATATACATATCGGTGGGTGTGAAGCGGTCGATGGGTGCTGTCACCTGCTGGCCGTTGATGAAGATGGCATAGTTGCCACCAACATTCTCCATATGTAGATATGCGTTATAGTCGTTCCACGAGGCGGGCACCTCGAGGCTCTGCTCATAGGCGGCACGCACGGCACCCGCACCACCCTCGAAGGCAAGCGTGGGGGCAAAGACGATATGTCTCTCTATACCTGTGCGTATGTCGCGCTTGGCATCGTCACGCTTATCGTAGCATATAAACTCTGAACGTGTGATGCGCGCCTGCGCAAGGGCCATGTCGCAGCCAACAACGAGCATGACGACAAGCGCAAGGGTTGTATATAATGACTTTTTCATATAAAAATATCAGTAAATAAGTATCACAAAGGTACAAAAAAGTGATGAAGGAGCAATCGTTTACAAAAAAATTAGTAATTTTGCAGTCTGTATGGCGTAATTTCACAACGAAACGAACGAAATAATATATACTTATGAAACTTACACGTATTGCCGAAATCCTCAAGATGGAGGGCGATGGCAGAGATGTCACAGTAAAGGGCTGGGTGAGAACCAAGCGCGGTAATAAGAATGTAGCCTTCATAGCACTCAACGATGGCTCATGTGTGGCTAACATTCAGGTTGTTGTAGACCTCGCAAAGATCGACGAGGCGGTGCTCAAGGGTGTAACCACAGGTGCCTGCTTGCGTGTTGACGGTAAGCTCGTAGCATCACTAGGCGCAGGCCAGGGTGTGGAGGTGCAGGCCGACAGCATAGAGATATATGGCACTGCAGACCCCGAGACATACCCACTACAGAAGAAGGGCCACTCGTTGGAGTTCCTCCGCGACATCGCATACCTTCGTCCTCGTACCAATACCTTCGGCGCAGTATTGCGCATACGCCATGCCATGGCCTTCGCAATACACAAGTACTTCAACGACAAGGGCTTCTACTACCTCCACACACCTCTCATCACAGCATCTGACTGTGAGGGTGCTGGTGCCATGTTCAACGTCTCTACACTCGACATGCAGAACCCACCACGCAACGAGGATGGAACAGTAGACTACTCACAGGACTTCTTCGGCAAGCCTTGTAGCCTTACGGTATCTGGTCAGTTGGAGGGCGAGCTTGGTGCTTTGGCATTAGGTCAGATATATACATTCGGTCCTACCTTCCGTGCCGAGAACTCGAATACTCCTCGCCACTTGGCAGAGTTCTGGATGATTGAGCCCGAGATGGCATTCTACGAGCTTCAGGACGATATGGACCTTGCGGAGGACTTCCTTAAGTATCTCATTCGCTACGCCTTGGAGAACTGCCGCGAGGACCTCGAGTTTATGAATAAGAT
>JAZLCL010000050.1:0-17195 GCA_045614205.1 Alistipes sp.
CCTCGTGAATATCACCAAAGTAGCACTCTGTCTGCTTGGCAAGAAATTCGAGAATAGCGATGCGGGCAGGGTGTCCCATTGCCTTCGCAAAGCGTGCCAACTGCTCTTGATGGAGTGTATAATCCTTGTTTGCCATTGTACCCGTCAATTCCTGTTCGCAAATATACGAACAATAATCCAAAGTTCCAAATCCCAAGTCAAGAAACGGTAAAAATTACTCGTTATCGTTATCTGTTCTCACCTCAAACTCGGCAATGAAACTATTGACCGCATCGAGGGTATCGACCTTAACGATACGACCATCGTACTCAAAATAACCACTCGCTATCGCCCATATTGTTCTGTATAGTTCTTAACGCTCTACCTCCTTCTTTTTTTTGCATACGGAAACATCAGCTCATCATATAGGCAATTAAACTATCATACACACTATCACAGTCCCCCGCATTTGTAATTTCAATAGTACTATAAATATTACTTAAGAATATATTATCATTTTTTTACTATATTTCACTACATTTGCACAAAATTGATAATGATAATGAAGAGTCGTATAGATAGAGAGAAAGAGACGGTAGATAAAATGATTGGGCTTTACTGCCGGCATAAGCTAAAGAGTGATACGTTGCCAACAGAGTTTCAAGAGTTGAGAGATTATGCTCATATGCGTCTTGATAGGTGCAAGTTTGGCAACGACAAGTCTACATGCAAGAGATGTCCTGTGCACTGCTATAAGCCAGAGATGCGTGAGAAGATACGCATGGTGATGCGCTGGGCAGGGCCTCGCATGATCATATATAATCCTATGGGATTTGTTCGCCACATGTTAAATAAGTAGCACGATGAAAGAGATTTACTTCGCGGGAGGATGCTTCTGGGGCACAGAGCACTACTTCAAGCAGGTGCGCGGTGTATTAGCCACAGAGGTAGGATACGCTAATGGCAGCACCACAGCACCAACATACGAGGAGGTGTACACCGACACCACAGGACATGCCGAGACGGTACATATTAGCTACAACCCCGATGAGGTGAGCCTCGAGTTACTCATAGATCTATTCTTCCGATCAATAGACCCAACGTCAATAAATAGACAGGGTAACGACTGCGGCACACGCTACCGCACAGGCATATACTACACCGCAGAGGAGGATATAGACACCATACGCGACATGTACAACGGCATGGAACGCATCATAGGCGAGCCATTAGCGGTGGAAGTAGCACCACTACGTTCATTCTACAGCGCCGAGGAGTATCATCAAGACTACCTCACAAAGAATCCTGCAGGCTACTGCCACATACCACGGGCACTCATGCTCATGGCGCGTGAGGCAAACAAGGAGTAGTCTATAGTTTTGGCCAGATAGTGGGTGGCTGAATAGACACCCACTCTGCGCCATTACCACGTGATGTCGAGGTTATGCGCACAGCCTTGATAGATTGCTGTGGTGACTCGATGAAGAACATACCACAATCCAAGTCACCCGCCATCTCAAAGTTAACACCATCGTAGCTCACCTCCACATATCCATTCTCGAATGTATAACGAGGTAGCTGGAAGTTGCCAGTAGCAACCTTCATGCGACGGCACAACACAGGCGCATCGAAGGTAAACATCACCCAATCGCCAACATCTGCAGCACCCACGGTGCGTGCAAGACGGCCATAGCCCTCTGCCTTGTCGAATGAGAACCTATCACTTTCGGTCATTGATGAGGTCATATCGAATGTTGGCGTGATTGTTTTGAAGTGGGCAGCAACAGCAGATGTAGGCGATGTCGCCACACCCCTACGTGCCGTGAAGGAATATAGCGCAGGTTTTTTTGTCGTGATGGGTCCATCATAGAGCACATCCTTACTACCACCCTCCACACTATAGTATATGGCGCTTCCATCATCCACCGAAGCATACAACACGCCACCCTCGTACTTCACATTTGGGGGCATAAGTCTGTATGCAACCTCCATAGCATCAAGGCGTGCATAGTGCTCCACCATACGCTTGTAGAAGGCATCTGCATCACGACTATCATCTGCTACCCATGATATCTCGGCAAGGGAGAGTATACGTGGGAATATCTGATACTCAAGGTAGTCGGCACTCTCGGGGTTGTGCGAGGCGTACAACTCACTGAAGAACGAGCCCTCGAAGCCCACAACATTCTGCTGCGCTGCGTCATCAAAGCCCTGACCAGTGAGGGTAAAAGCATATGTCTTACTCCAATCAAATATTGCTGCCCAGTCATGGCCAGGCTCACGTGACGACTGCTTCATGTCGAAATAGAAATATTGACCAGGCATAACAATAGTGCTGTAGCTCTGCGCCGCATCACGACACTCCTTAACACCCTCCCAGCCATAAACCAATGTGTTGTCGGCAAGCATACCGCCATCTATAGCCTCATTCCACACCGCTGGCTTTTTGCCATGCTGGGCGATAATTTCCGAGACTCGCAACATGAAGTATTTCTGCAACTCCTCCGTTGTAGACATACCTCTATCTCGCATCAGTGCCTGGCAGTGCGGACATCTACGCCACTGCGACATATCTACCTCGTCACCACCGACATGAATATACTCCGACTCAAAGAGCATGCATACCTCACCGAGGATGTCAGCAAGCAGTTCATAGTTCTCCTCGCGCGCCACACAGAAGGCGGAACGTGTGTCGTAGCCGAAGGCACGCGACGTATCTGGCGTATAGTCGCATAGTATCTCGGGGTGCATGGTTGCCATGCATAGGCTATGTCCCGGAAGATCAATCTCTGGCACGACCTCTATATTTCGCACCTTGGCGTAGGCGATTATATCTCGGATATCGTCATGCGTATAGTATCCACCCCACCTTTCGTTCCACTTACCATAGCGAGGCCATATAGGGCTATCACCACCACGAAAACCGCCAACGCGCGCAAGGTCTGGGTGCGACTCTATATCTATACGCCACGCCTCATCATCGGTTAGATGAAGACGTAACGAGTTAATCTTGTGATATGCGAGAAGATCTATAAATGCCTTAATAGCCTCCACATCCATCCATGTGCGGCACACATCGAGCATGAAGCCTCGATGCCCGAATCTCGGCATATCAGATATCTTGCACATGGGTATATCCACGGGATATGTCACGCCACCACGATATACATCCGCAGGGAAAAGCTGCAGCAGTGTCGCCACACCATTGAAGACACCACCATAGCCACCACCAACAACGACAATACCACTATCCGATATCTGAAGGTTGTACTCTTCCTCCAAGAGCACAGGGTCATAGGCCAGATGAATAGCACTACGCACATCACTACGCTGCAGGCCAAGATGCTCTGCTAGGTAGTCTGCCGCAGACGTAAGCTCATCACCACCACACGACACCCTCGCCGCAGCCTCAAGTCTACAAGCTCCCTCACCCCTCTCTACACTTCGTGGAGTTGGCACCAGTGCTGGCATCTCGAGTAATGTATCAACAACAGACAATTCAACACTCTCTGGAGCACTCTTCACGCCATGTGCACATCCAGCAAAAACGGTTGTTGCGGCGATAAATGCACACGCCGCAACAACCATAATAAATCTCAAAGTTCGCATATAACAATAGTTATTGTCATACCATCCGCTATCTCACACGCAGACGCTGACCGATACGGAGAATAGATGTGGATTTGATGCCGTTAAGCTGGCATAGGCGTGTCACCGAAGTGCCATACTTACGAGCAAGAGCTCCGAGGGTGTCACCAGAACGTATTGTATGATACTGCACAGCCGCAGCAGCCTTACGTTCTTCCTCCTCCTGACGTGCTACCTCCACCTCATCGTCGAAGTCCTGCTCGAACTTCGAGTATATGCTGAAATGACGGCGCTTGAGAAGCAACTCATCACGGCGTAAGTTACCATTAGAGAAGTCTACGATACGTTCGGGGTCGAACGACTGACCCTTGTATCTCACTTCAAAGTGGAGGTGTGGGCCTGTACTTCTACCCGTGCTACCACCGAGGCCTATCTGCTGGCCGGCAACAACCCAGTCACCTGACACCACGTCAATTTGCGAGAGGTGTGCATAATATGTCTCAAGACCGTTGTTATGACGGATGACAACAAGGTTACCATAGTTACCCGCCGCCTTCGCAAAGCGCACCTTACCATCGAATGTGGCGTAAATAGGGTCACCTACCTTAAGGGCGATATCGATACCCTGGTGCGCACGACCACGACGTGGGCCATAACGCGATGTTATACGGCCGATATATGGGTAGTGGTAGCTCTCTAACGAGTCTACAAGACGTATAGGTGTCGCCTCGGCAAGAGAGTCAAGAGTTAAATCTTTATAAGCGTGTGTTGCCGACGTATCCCAGTGATCATTAAAAATCTCCGGGTCGTTCTTATAATCCTCCGACAACACATAGCGCCATGTGTTATCATTGAATAGTACGATGCTAATTGCAGCACTCTCCGTAGCCAAGGTATCAATAACAGTTACCTGACCAAGGGTGCGTGTAGGGCGCACTTGAGTAGGTTTGGTAGATGCAACGCTATCTATTTGTGTTGTGTCAGCCTTAATGATTGCAATGCTATCCTGTGCCGTTACATCAAACGCACAAATAGACATTGTACACATAAGTGCAATTACAAAAATGTTATATCTCATCACTCAATCTTATTTCACTACATCTCCTTCAACATATCCTCGGCAAGCTCCATCTGATGATAGAAGTCCTCACCAAAGGCACGAATAATCGGTTCTTTTAGACCCTTATATACTGGGAGACCTATCTTCTTGCCACACTCACGTGCCGAGCCACACACCGCCCAGCGGTGGTAGTTGAGACCTGCCGAGCCATTGCGGAAGCGTGTCACACGAATGGGATATAGGTGACACGATATAGGCTTAATAAACGAACACTTGCCCTCGCGGTATGCCCTCTCGATAGCGCAGAAGGTGATACCATTCTCCTCGAAAGCATAGGCGCATGCTGCATTGTCGACCAGGGGTGTTGTGTAATCGCCATCAGCATCTACAACCATGAAGCCCTGCTCCTCTACGGCAGTCCTACCCTCCTCGGTCATATAGGGAGCATAGTTCTCCCACTCCTCCTCAAGGATATCTACCTCGTCAATGTCGAGTGGCGCGCCAGAGTCACCCTCCACACAGCATATACCCTTACAGGCACCTAAATCGCAACAGAAGCACTCGCGAAGGAGATCCACGCTAACAATCTTATCATCAATCTCTATCATTGCTCGACACTATTAAGGGTTATATATATCCTTATAACGGAATGACAAAATCTCGTATACCATGTCGTGAAGTTGCTGCGCCTCCTCGTTGGCTGGGTTGATGGCCTTCGCACGGTTGAAATCGTTGATAGCCTTACCCCACTCATTGTGCTGGAAGTAGCACTTACCACGTTCCACATATAACACATCACGTTCATCGCCCGACTCGATCATAGAGGTGATACGCACAATGCGACCCGCAGGTGTCCACAACTGATTCTTCATGATATACTCCGCAACAGATGGCGATACCATGTCGCGAATATCCTCGCTGCGCTCCGCCTTACCACGCACCTCCGTAGATGAGAACTCAACATATGGAGCATCCTCAAGGATTGTTACTCGATCGGCAAACTTCTCCACGGCATATCCCTTACGTGGGTAGACATATATCTTATACTCGGCAAGGATACGTTCGTACTCCTTCCACTCATCGAAGCGCGCCCATATATCACTACCCGTGATTATCGCAAACTCCATATCGGCACCATGGTTCTCCTTGAGATAGTCGAGGGTGTTTATGGTGTACGATGGCTTCTCGAGCACAAACTCCACAACAGATGGTTTGATTCTCTCGGGGTACTTTGACTCTCGGCAGGCCATCTCCGCCATCTCGTAGCGTGTGTACTCTGGCGTCTGCAACACATCTGCCTTAAATGGATTCTGTGGCGATATGATAAGTGCCACCTCGTCCGCAAGGTCCTTATCTAATGCATACTCGGCAAGTGCGACATGACCACGATGAATAGGGTCAAACGAACCAAAGTATAATAACATTCGTTTTTTCATCTCCAAACTACTTTATAAAATCTGCGATGATGGCCGCTGTAGTATCCACAGCCTCCTGCAAATCATCATTAACAACAACATGATCGAAAGCCTCGGCCTTCGACAACTCGAACTCCGCCTTTGCGATACGCTTGAGGATGACATCCTCGGCATCAGTACCACGGCCACGAAGGCGACGTTCCAACTCCTCGACAGATGGAGGCATGATAAACACCGAGCATGCATCCTCACCGAATAGGCGCTTAAGGTTTATGCCACCCATAACATCCACATCGAAGAGTATAACATGACCATTACCCCAGATACGATTCATCTCGGCCTTAAGCGTGCCATAACATGTACCCTGATATACCTCTTCCCACTCCACAAAGTCGTCATTCTCAACATGCGCCTTAAACTCCTCATTTGTCATGAAATAGTAGTCTACGCCATGCTGCTCCTGGCCACGTGGCTTACGCGACGTAGCAGATATGGAGAACTCGAAGCAGTCGAAACGCTTGAGCAACTCTCTAACGATTGTTGTCTTGCCCGAGCCACTTGGGGCAGAAAATATAACTAATTTACCCATAATAGTATAGTTATAAAATATTGAGTACCTGTTCCTTTATCTTCTCCAACTCATCCTTCATCTTAACAACAAGGCGCTGCATGTTGGCCTCGTTAGACTTCGAGCCCATAGTGTTTATCTCGCGACCGAGTTCCTGGGCTATGAAGCCGAGCTTACGGCCTGGAGCATCCTCCTCGGCAGCCACCTCGCGGAAGTAGTTGCAATGATTATCGAGTCGCACCTTCTCCTCTGTGATGTCTAGCTTCTCGATGTAGAATATCATCTCCTGCTCCAAGCGGTTATTGTCAACTTCCACGGCCAACTTCTGAAGGTTCTCACGAATGCGACTCTTTATAACCTCTACGCGAGCACTCTCATATGGTTCAACATCGTGTCGATACTGCTCTATGAGGTCTATACGCTTAAGAAGGTCAGCGATGAGTATAGCACCCTCCTGAATACGGAAGGCATCTAGTTGCGCAACAGCATCCGCAGCAGCACTCATGATTGCCTCATACTCCTCTGTTGATGCCTCCGCATCGTCATTTGTCACAACATCTGGCATACGCATCACCGTTGCGAGCAAAGCATCACCCTCTATTGTCACGCCATTTTCGCCACACACCTTGCGTATCTCGTCGGCATAAGCCTTGAACACGGCACCATTAATATGTGCTGTGGTATCTGCCACGGCAGCCTCATACGACACAAAGCAGTCCACCTTACCACGCTGCAGACCACGTGTTACAAGGGCACGAAGATCGGCCTCCACAGCACGATACCTACCTGGCACCTTAACACTTAAATCGAGTTGCTTTGAGTTCAGCGATCTCAACTCAACACGAAACTTTTTATCTCCACATACGGCCTCGCCTTTACCGAAACCGGTCATTGACTTTATCATATATTGAATATTATTTTAATTCCTACAGAATAACGTACAAAGATATGCAAATTATGTCAATCCGCCAAATTATATTTGGCACCTCGGCATATGCTCTATAGCATAAAAAGAGAGAACCTGCCCGACGATGCAAGCAGGTTCTCATGATATGTTAGCAACAAACTACTGTGCGCAGCGGTCGCACTTCGTAGCAAGCATATTATCAGCCAAGGTTTCAAGAGCAGGAAGATCAGAAGGCTTCATACGCGACATGATTGTCACAACATCCTCTACAACAGATACATCCTTAAATCTGTCGATTATATTACGCATAGCGCGACCTGCACTTGGTGCCCATGAGCCATTCTCGATGATACCTATACGGCGCTTGCAGTAGCCCTTGATGGCAAGATGATGCAAGAAATCGTGCATAGGAGGGAATACGTCAGAATCGTACGATGCAGCAGCAACAACAAGACGGCTCAACTTGAAGGCATCCTCAACAACGGCAGCCATATCGGTGCGAGAGAGGTCAGCTACGACAACCTTCTGCGCACCCTTTGCACGCAAAATGTCGGCGAACTTCTTTGCCACCTCGGCAGTGTTACCATGAATTGAGGCATATGCCACAAGAACACCCTCCTCCTCTGGCTCGTACTTACTCCACATGTCGTAGAGACCGATATAGTAGCCGAGGTTCTCTGTGAGCACAGGACCATGGAGAGGACAGATGATGCTGATATCGAGACCTGCAGCCTTCTTTAGAAGAGCCTGCACAGGAGCACCATACTTACCGCAGATGTTGAAGTAGTAGCGACGTGCCTCGCCAGCCCACTCCTCCTCGTGAGCCAAGGCTCCAAACTTACCGAAGCCATCAGCCGAGAAGAGCACCTTATCAGTGCTATCGTACGACACCATAACCTCTGGCCAGTGTACCATAGGAGCCATCGCGAAGTGCAATGTACGACCGCCCAAAGAGAGTGTACCACCCTCCTTGACAGCTATAGTACGACCATCGAAGTCAACGTCGAAAAAGAACTGTGGCATCATCTTAACTGCCTTATCCGATGCTACGATTTGCATATTAGGATAGCGATCCAACACCTTTGCGATAGATCCTGCATGATCTGGCTCGAGGTGCTGCACTACTAGGTAGTCGGGAGTTCTACCCTCCAACGCCTCGGCAAGGTTATTGAGCCACTCGTCGCACTTACGCAAATCTACAGTATCCATCACCGCCACCTTTTCGTCAAGAATAACATATGAGTTATACGACACACCGTTGGGCACTACATACTGGCTCTCAAACAAATCGATATCGGTATCGTCAACGCCGATATACTTTATTTTTTCAGTTATATTCTTAATCATTTTGCACATGTTTTATATTTTCTATGCGCAAATATCTAAAATTTTACCTTTAAAACAAAATTTACGCACACTTTTTTATAACTTTGCCAAATAATTTTTGAAACAATGAGAAAAATAACAATATTTATACTACTTATCACCTCTCTTGCGGGGTGCATAAACGAGAATCGAAGCGCAAACAAAAAGACGATATTTGTAACTATAACTCCACTCAAGAACATCATTGCAAATATCACATGTAACGACTTCGAGATAGAGGTACTTGTGCCCGAGGGAGCAAGTCCCGAGACATACGACCCGACAGCCAAGCAGCTCACCGCAGCAAGCGATGCACAGATGCTCTTCTCAACGGGACTCATCAACTTCGAGCAGCAGTTAACAAGCCGCCTTGATGGCACTACAGAGATTGTAGACCTATCACAAGGAATCGAGGTACTATCTGGATGTTGCTCACACAACCATAAGCCTAATCACAGCCACGCACACGGCATAGACCCTCATATATGGACATCACCACGAGCACTTCAGACAATGGTGCGCACGGCACATAGCGCAATAAAGCGCCACTACCCTGACTCTGCGAAGTACGACACTGCAGCTGACAACCTCATAGCACGTCTTGATGAGCTGGATAGTTACTGCGAGCAGAGCATCACTAATGCCGATGTCAAGGTGATGATGATATATCATCCCGCATATACATATTATGCAAACGACTACGGAATCCAGCAGATAGCCATCGAGCAGGATGGCAAGGACCCATCACCACGACAGCTTACTGCACTTGTAGAGAGGGCCAAGAGCAACGACATTGAGGCGATACTCATACAACCGCAGTACGACATAAACAAGGTGCGCGCCATAGCTGATGAGTGTGGTGCAGAGATAGTAGTGACCGACCCATTAGCGGAGGATATACTACTTGAGATTCGAAGTGTCACAAACAAAATATGCAACATCAATGAGTAGGGAGGTAATAATCAGCATCCGCGACTTGGGTGTTGCATACGATAGCACCAAGGCACTCGAGCACGTAAACCTCGACATCTATGCCGACGACTTCGTGGGCATAATCGGTCCTAATGGTGGTGGCAAGAGTTCTCTGGTCAAGGCTATTATGGGCGTAGTACCACATAGTGGCACCATAACATATAATCCATCACTGCTACGAGGCAAGAAGAAGCATATTGGTTACCTTCCGCAGATATCAAACTTCGACAAGGCATTTCCGATATCGGTTTTTGAGGTTGTAATGTCGGGTCTACAGGCCGATACAGGTCTATTGGGCAGATATGGCAAGGAGGAACGCAGACGCGCAGACGAGGTGCTTGAGCAGGCATCACTCTACGAGCTACGCAATCGTGCCATCGGGGAGCTCTCGGGCGGTCAGCTACAGCGCGTAATGCTATGCCGCGCTATAATATCACAACCAAAGCTCCTTGTCCTTGATGAGCCTGCCAATTTCGTTGACAACCACTTCGAGAATGAGCTCTACAACATGCTACACCACCTCTCGGATAAGATGGCTATAATGATGGTGTCGCACGACCTGGGCACCATCTCGAGTGTTGTGCGCAGCATCGTATGCGTAAACCACCACGTACACCGCCACGACTCTAATATAATAACAGAGGAGCAGTTGCTCAATTACAACTGCCCCATACAACTTATTTCGCACGGTCACGTACCTCACACCATCCTTGCCGAGCACACATCGTGCCCCCACTGCAAGGAGTAGCCCCTCACACCCCTATCGCTTCACCACCAGACGTACTATATCTGGAATGAGAAGCACAGGGGCTGTGACTGCTAATATCAAAAGCCAGTCGTTCAACGACAGCGGTGCGACACTAAATAGCTGACTTGCATAGTTCACAATCAGAACCTGACCAAAGAGTATCACCAACGCAATGATTGGGAAGTATGCACTATACGACTCTCGCACACGTGCCCTATCTCTAAATATATCTACAAGATCCTCCATCAACGACCTCTTTGTACGGAAGTAACGTGCATTGAAGAGGTTCCAGAACTGCATCATAACGAACACCGAGAAGAAGAGTCCCATCTCATATGGAGTGAGCTCACCCGTAGTGATATCCATAGTCGTAACACGCTGCGCAAAGAGTGTTATGGTGTCGGATGTGAAGATATCAGAAAGTGCAACAATATCTATACAACGTAGCACCTGCCACAATGCTGCAAGAACGACAAAGAAGAGGATGCCCGTACACAATATGCGGCGTATCATTGCGCCATCTATGATGTGACTATCCACAGCACGCGGCTTATCCTCCAGCACACGCCTATCTGCGGGCAACGACGACAACGCCATCGCTGCGAAGGTATCCATGATTAGGTTTACCCACAACATCTGTGTCACCGTAAGTGGCGATTCGAAGCCCAAGAAGGCACCAAAAAGCACAATCATACATGCACACAGGTTGATAGTCATCTGGAAGATGATAAACCTACGGATGTTGAGATACAACGAACGACCCCACATTATCGCCTTATTAATGCTGGCAAATGAGTTATCAATAATGGTTATATCACTCGCCTCCTTGGCTCTTGATGTGCCATCACCCATCGAGAGACCCACCTGTGCCTTGCTCAATGCTGGCGCATCATTCGTACCATCACCCGTCACCGCCACAACCTCACCATTTGCCTGCAGGAGCATAACAAGACGCGCCTTATCATCAGGGCGGGCACGAGATATAATCTTTAGCCTATCACCTCGCAACAGCTCACGTGCCTCCTCATCCGAGAGAGCCGCAAATGCTGGACCTGTGATAATCTGGCCCTCATCATCTGATGTAACAAGGCCAATCTGACGACCTATCTCCATAGCCGTGCCAGGAGTATCGCCCGTAACGATTATCACACGCACACCAGCAGAGTTCATACATGTCTTGATGGCCGGAGGAACATCTTCGCGTATAGGGTCTGCAATACCCACAATACCCATAAATACACCCTCATCAAGGGTACCATCATCAGCGACATTACGGTATGCAAAGCCGAGAGTACGCATAGCCTTGCTCTGATATGTAGCGAGCAGCGCCTCAAACTCCACCCTACTCTTGCCACCTGTCATTGCGCCACACATATCGAGAACAACCTCCGGAGCACCCTTGATGTAACATACCCTACGACCCGAGGCATACTCAACTGTTGTTGACATATACTTTATCTCTGTTGAGAATGGCACCTGCTCGACAACCTTACACTCGTCACGCAAAGCCCCATAATTCTCACCTCTGTCACGCAACCACATGAGGAGTGCACCCTCCGTTGGATTACCTATAGACGATAGCTTACCATCCTCCTCTGTGAGCTCTGCTGTAGAGTTTATAGCCATGCAACGCACCATATCGTCGTGCATCGCCTCACTCTGCATCTCACACTCAACAACGGTCATACGGTTACATGTAAGCGTACCCGTCTTATCAGTACATATCACCGTTGCAGCACCCATAGTCTCACACGCATGTAGCTTGCGCACAAGACTATTCTCCTTTAGCATACGTCGCATACTCATCGCCAAGCTCACGGTGATACTCATAGGCAAGCCCTCGGGTACAGCGACAACGATAAGCGTTACAGCGATCATCACGGACGCAAATATAAACTCGAGAGTCTCGACCCATGACACATCCTCCGATGTGAATCCGCCACTAAATGCAAACAGCAGCAGACGACCTACAATGATGAGTGCCGCAATAACGAAGCTCGCTGTCGATATCCACTTACCCAGGTTGTCGAGCTGCATATTTAGCGGAGTCTCCACATCCGAGCCCTCGCTAGCACGTGCCACGCCATGACCCTCCTCCGTATCCATACCTACAGCCGTAACGACCATGACACCACTACCCTCAATTATTGTAGCACCACGCAACATAAAGTTTGACTTGTATGTAGCATCCTCATCGAACTCTGTCTCATCTACATATTTATTGGCATATGGCTCGCCCGTGAAGTTCGACTCGTCAACGCACATCTTGACAGCCTCGAGCAGCTCACCATCAGCGGGTATCTCATCACCACTCTCCAGGCGTACCACATCACCCACTGCCACATCCTGCTTTTCGATGAGCATCATCACAACATTACCGCCATCATCTCTACGTAGCACCTTAACCGGTCGAGAATCCTTAACACGGTTTAAAATCTCGAACTCTCTACCCGCCTTCACCTCAAAGATGAAGCCTACACCCGTAGCAAGGAGCAACGCAATCAGAACACCGAGAGGTTCAAACATCATCGATAGCGGTGCATCAAGCATAAACACCTCATACAGCGAGAGACCTACGGATAGGCAAAATACAACAAGAAGCACGATAATTATAGGGTCTCCAAACTTCTTGAGGTATGCTCGCCATAGAGACTCTCGTTCTGGAGGAGGTATTATATTTCGTCCCTTGCCCGCAACAACACTTTGCGAATTACTATTCAGGCACAACTGCTGATAATCCCTTGTTGCCATACTATATACATTATAATATTACTCATTAGACTTAATATACTCGGCTACGATGCGTGCCGCACACGCCACATACTCCACACATGGGCGTTTCTTGTAGTACTCCGCAGTACGCTGTGATGGCATGGGTGTCTCCGCCTGTATCTGCATAGGCTCAAGACCCAGAAGTCTACGACATACAATATCGCCATTCTCACTACGGAAGGCATTTGCAAATCTCTGCACAAGGGCATAATTATCCTTGCGCTGTTCGAGATTCGATGGATCAGTGGATGGCGCTATAGCACCAGCAACGAAGGCCATACCGCTAACCGTACCACACACCTCACGCATACGTCCCATACCGCCACCAAAGGGGGCCGTAAGACGTGCCAGCTGTTCAACCGACATCTCCATAACATCGTCATAGGCCATAACAACAGCCTGTGCACAGTTGTATCCACTCTCGAAGTAGCCCCTTGCTCGAGCCACGCGTTCTTCAATATTTACTGTCATAACATGCACAATTTAAAGACGAGCAAAGATAGTCATTTTTTTTAATGAGGTGACATACTAAAAGTAATGAATTGGTAAAACTTTTGTTTCTTTGTGAAATTTTATTTAGTTTTGTACTATACAGAGTAAGAAATCAGAATAAAAGACTAATCCATGAGATGCTTAATTAGGTATTTAATAGCTCTATTACTACTATCCTTTATAACCATCACAGCAAATGCCGAAGGCTGGTATGTAGTAACTGTAGATGCGCTAAACATCCGCACCGCGCCGAGCACTAACTCCGAGGTGATAGCACAGCTCTCTATGAATGATAGCGTATATTCACTCGAGGAGCCATGTGATGGTTGGATGAAGATAGACTACAACGGTATGGAGGCATATGTTAGCACAGCATATGTAACATTCGATGAGATTAACGACTCCCCAGCACCAAACGACAATAGCTGGTATACCGATTTAGATGTAAGTGTTGAGCACTTCTTGACCAACTACCGCTTCGACATACCCCGTGTGAATAACCTTGTATTCACAATAGTCATAGCATGCCTTATAGTGGCACTATTCATCTTATCACGTAAGACCTATAGATTATATACATCTAATGGCAGGTTTACCATTGCCCATCTACTTGCCATAATCATCGCCATACTCGTCATATGGCAGGCCCTATCGCCCAAGGATGGTGTGTTTATGAATAATATCATATGGTTCTTCAACGACCATAGTTGGCTCCGTAGGATTATATACTTCATATCCTTCGCCACTGCAATTTGCCTCTATGGCATATCAATCGTTCGTCTATTCCTCAATGGTAGAGTTATGCCATCAGAGGGCGGCATATTCTGGATGCTTGGTCTCGCTTCATGGCCTGTGTTCACCATAATACTCATCCTCTGCGAGATGTTTGGTGGCGGACTCGGCACCGTGACACTCGTGTTTCTCGGTCTTCAGGTGCTATTCATCATCGGCATGTTTATATATCATGCCAACACAGGACACTTCATTTCGGGCTTACTACTAATCCCATCGTACCTTATCACATCTCTTGGCTTCGCCACTCTATTCGCCATATTCATTGCTCTGGCCATTGTCATTGCCATCGTCATATTGGTAGGTTATGGCATACTATCGGCGAAGAATGGAGACATACACTTGCGTTGGTCATCATCCGACGGCTGCTATGTTGACGATGAGGGCAACCGATATAATATTAGATAGAGGTCATGCAGTATCCAACTCTCAACTACCCGCCCATACATCTCCGAGCACGACGTAATGCCGATGGCCGCATTGAGGTCTTCGACAGGGTACGTGGCAGATGGTTAGTCCTAACACCCGAGGAGTGGGTACGCCGACATGTTGTCGAGTTTCTAAAGTCACAATGCGGATATAATGCTGAGCAGATTGTTGAGGAGTACCCGGTAAACATAAACGGCATGGCACAGCGTGCCGACATTGTCGTCGTAGACAGATGTGGCAGGCCACACATCATTGTTGAGTGTAAAGAGTCAAACATTAAGATAGACCGCGAGGTATTCTACCAGGCAGTACGCTACAACACCGTACTCAAAAGTCGCTATATAGTGCTCACCAACGGTTTGGAGACCCTCTGCTACGCTTATAACGAGGATGGTTCATACACGCCAATGGAGCAGTTTCCGCATAACACGACACAGAAATAGCGCAACGTAAGGCTACATTATGGCATAAAATAGCAATAGCATATACTTTTTCCTCATCTTTGCTTGCTATCTTCATTCTATTTTGTAACTTTGCCCCATCATTCTAACATGAATATGAAAATAGTAAATACCGTTGCTGAACTCAATGCAGTTTTAGCTAATTGCCCTAATGAGGGTATTGGTTTTGTACCCACTATGGGTGCGCTTCACGCAGGACACCGTTCACTCGTTGAACGTGCACGCCGTGAGAATGACACCGTTGTTGTCAGTGTATTCGTAAATCCAACACAGTTTAACGATAAGAACGACCTTAAGAACTACCCTCGCACTCCCGAGGCTGACTGCGCTGTTCTTGAGGCTGCAGGTGCCGACATTGTATTTATGCCATCTGTAGAGGATATCTACCCAGAGCCCGACACTCGTCAGTTCGACTTCGGCATGGTAGATAAGGTCATGGAGGGTGCCACACGCCCTGGTCACTTCAATGGCGTGGCACAGGTTGTGAGCCGCCTCTTTGCCTTGGTGAACCCTGCACGCGCGTACTTTGGCGAGAAGGACTTTCAGCAGATTGCCGTAATAAAGGCTATGGTCGAGCAACTCGACATAAAGATTGAGATTGTTGAGTGCGCCATCGTTCGTGCAGAGGATGGACTTGCACTATCGTCACGCAATGAGCTTCTCACGCCAGAGCATCGTCAGGCAGCGCCTCACATCTATGCAACCATCAGCCAGTGTGCCGACAAGATGCAGAGCATGACTCCTGCAGAGCTCACAGCATGGGTTGTTGAGACCATCGACTCTAACCCACTCCTCAAGACCATCTATTTCGAGGCTGTGGATGCTGCGACTATGCAGCGCGTTGACAGCTGGGATGAGTCGTCACGCATCCAGGGTTGTTGCGCCGTACAGGCTGGCCAGATACGTCTTATCGACAACATCAAGATTAAGTAAACAAGGAAACGACCCAAGCTATGTATATTGAGAGAATGAAATCGAAGATTCACCGTGTGCGTGTCACCGAGGCGAATCTAAACTATGTAGGTAGCATCACTATTGATGAGGATTTGATGGATGCCGCGGGACTCATCGAGGGCGAGAAGGTACAGATTGTAAACAACAACAATGGCGAACGTATCGAGACCTATGTCATCAAGGGCGAGAGAGGTAGCGGTTGCATCTGCCTTAATGGTGCTGCGGCACGCAAGACTGCCGTTGGCGACATCGTCATCATCATGGGTTACGGCTTCATGGACTTCGAGGAGGCAAAGACCTTCCAGCCCAAGGTTGTATTCCCCGACGAGCACACCAACAGACTTCTTTAATCTCACGACTAAAGACCACATTGTGTAACAGAGATAAAGGCCATCAACATAGGTTGGTGGTCTTTATTTTTTGATTTTATTAGGTATTAGGCTGATATATCGTGCAAAATATGCTATTTTTTCACAAAATGTTTTGGCGGATAGAAAAATGTCTGTATATTTGCACGCTTAAAAACCCGAATGGGTTATGCGTATAATTATTAACCAATAAATTTTATAGCAAAATGGCTGTTAAAATTCGTTTGGCACGTCACGGTAAGAAGGGTTATGCTTTCTACCACATCGTTGCCGCAGATAGCAGAGCGCCACGTGATGGTAAGTTCATCGAGAAGTTGGGTACATA
>JAZLCL010000051.1:0-9992 GCA_045614205.1 Alistipes sp.
GAAACCGATCTCACGGCCACCAACACCTACGTCACCAGCAGGAACGTCAGTGTCTACACCGATGTTGTTCCACAACTCCTGCATGAATGCCTGGCAGAAGCGCATGATCTCACCGTTAGACTTGCCAACAGGGTTGAAGTCAGCACCACCCTTGGCACCACCCATAGGAAGTGTAGTCAAGGCGTTCTTGAAAGTCTGCTCGAAACCGAGGAACTTCAACATTGATGGGTTAACAGCTGGGTGGAAACGCAAACCGCCCTTGTAAGGACCGATAGCAGAGTTGAACTGCACGCGGTAACCGAGGTTAGTCTGAACCTCACCGTTATCGTCTACCCATGTAACACGGAATGTGAAGATACGGTCTGGCTCTACCATACGCTCAACGATCTTCGCTGCCTCATACTCGGGGTGCTGGTTGTATACCTCCTCGATAGACTCCAATACCTCCTGAACGGCCTGCAAGTACTCGCTTTCGCCTGGGTGCTTGGCCTCCAAATTGGCCATGATAACTTTTACATCCATAGTTTTAGTTAAGTTAAAAGGTTATTAAAAGATGATTTATATTCTTTTTTATCTTACGATATACTTTCCGTCTGTAAATAGTTACACAAAGATAGACAAATTATCCTAATTATATCCTCCTTTGTGGAAAAATTTAAGCAAAAAAAGAGAAAACGGGTATTCGGTCCCCTTTTTAGGCCGAATACCCGCTGTTATTGTTATACGAATGGAAGACGTACCACCTCTGCCTTGAGCAAACGACCACGTACCTCAACAGCGATCTGTGTGCCTGCCTTGGCAAACTCTGGCTTAACATAACCCATGCCGACGCCAATCTTGAGGCATGGCGACATAGTGCCAGATGTAACGTGACCGATGTGGTTACCCTCGAGGTCAGTGAGGGCATACTCGTGGCGTGGCACACCACGGTCGATGAGCTTGAAGCCTACGAGCTTGCGGCTAACACCCTCCTTCTTCTGACGTTCCATGAGCTCACGGTCGATGAATGGCTTGTTGTCGACAAACTTTGTAAGCCAGTTGAGGCCAGCCTCGATGGGCGATGTTGTGTCGTCGATGTCGTTGCCATAGAGGCAGAAGCCCTTCTCGAGACGGAGTGTGTCGCGTGCGCCGAGGCCGATGTTCTTAAGACCGAACTCCTCGCCTACCTTCCACATTGCCTCCCAGATGGTGTCGGCATCCTCGTTGTACATATAGATCTCGCAACCGCCAGAGCCTGTGTAGCCTGTTGTTGAGAGGATAACCTCGCAGCCAGCAACCTTGCAGATCTTGAATGTGTAGTACTCCATATCCTCTACCTGCTCCTCGGTCATCTTCTGCACGAGCTTCATGGCCAAAGGACCCTGGATGGCGAGCTGTGCTGTCTTATCAGAGCTGTTCTCGAGCTCCTCGCCAGCCTTCATGCCATACTCCTCACCCTGCTTGCAGATGTGTGCCCAGTCCTTCTCGATGTTGGCAGCATTTACGCAGAGCATATACTTCTCTTCGTTGATGCGATATACGAGGATATCGTCAACGATACCGCCCTTGCCGTTAGGCATTGTTGTGTACTGCACCTTGCCGTCGTAGAGGTCGCACACGTTGTTTGTTGTTATGCGCTGCAAGAACTCTGTTGCGCGAGGACCCTTAATCCAGATCTCGCCCATGTGGCTAACGTCGAATACGCCGCACTTCTCGCGTACGTTGATATGCTCGTCGTTGATACCCGAGAACTCGATAGGCATGTTGTAGCCTGCGAACTCTGCCATCTTTGCACCATTGGCAATATGGTACTTTGTGAATGCTGTAGTTTTCATTTAGTCTTTAGTTTTAGTTGTTATGTTTAGTCTGTTTACTCTTTAGGTTGTGCTGCCTCCTGCTCCTTGGGTCGTGGCTTGAAGCCTACGCGTGGGCAGCGTGTGAACTCCTTCGTGCGGTCGAAGAGGTAGCGGTAGGTGGTGTGCATCTTATGCTTGCGTGCACATATGTAGCGTTCCACCATGCGGTTCATCACGGGGTTGAAGTCGCCAATCCATGCGAATTCCACAGAACGATATCTATTGCGGTCGGTGCGTATGTAGTTGTCGAGCATCGCCTTCATGAATCCCGACTCTACACCCTTGCCTTGGAACTCGGGTGTTATGCCGAAGATGATGGCGAAGATGCGGTCACACTTCTTGCGTACTTTGAGGTTCCACATCATGCGTAGCTTGTTTATTATGCCGAACTTGCCATTGTACTTGCCAATGAGGCGGTTGAGGTCTGGCACCATGATGAAGAAGCCTATAGGCTCGTCGTTAAAGTAGGCGAAGTATATAAGGTTGCGGTCGATGATGGGGCGCATCGTGTCGGCCATCTGTCGCACCTCCTCACTCTGCATGGGCTGCACGCCGGTGAATAGCGCCCACGCCTTGTTGTATATCGTGCGTACCTTCTCCACTGCCGAGTATAGATCCTCGTTGCCTATAGGCGCGAAGCGGTATCCAGGCGTCGACATTAGGCGCTTCACGCGGTCGTATACAACCTCGTTGACATCGTCATCGTCGATATTCCAGACATAGGTATTCTGGTTGAAGTAGTTCTGGAAGCCGTAGTTCTCGAAGAGCTCCTTGTAGTAGGGTAGGTGGTATGGGTTCTCAAAGAGTGGCTGGAACTCGTAGCCCTCGACAAGCAGACCCCACCATGCGTCGCGCGATCCGAAGTTTATGGGTCCATCCATCGCCTCCATGCCGCGCTGCTTGAGCCAGTCGCGTGCTGCGTCGAAGAGGGTGTTTGCTAACGCCTGGTCATCGATGGCCTCGAAGAAGCCACAGCCACCTGTGGGCTGCTCATAACCATAGGCGTGACTATTGTCGTAGAATGCTGCGATGCGGCCTACGCACTCGCCCTCGGCGTTGTGTGCCACCCAGCGGATAGCCTCACCTTCAGCAAATAACTTATTCTTTGCGGGATCAAAAACTGCACGTATAGAGTCGTCGAAGGGGCATACCCAGTTAGGGTTTCCCTTGTAAATCTTTTTAGGTAGGTCGATAAACTCGCGTTCTATGCGCTTGTCGCTGGCCTTAACCTCAATAAGAGTATATTTCGTCGTTACCATAATTCATTTTCAGTTTTTAGGTCACGGGTACAGACATACAAAGATATACATTTTTTTTATAATCGGTAGGCTCGGCACAAAAAAATATGCTCACATCTCACATATATAGTCTCCATTTTAACTCTGTTTCAGAATTTTTGACTACCTTTGAGGTATGAAGATATTGATTATAGAGGATGAGCCATCGCTTTGCGAGCTTATAGAACGTGCCCTGGTGAATGAGGGGTATGTTGTTGAGTGTGCTACGGACTACATCGCTGCCGAGACCAAGGTTGCGGGGTATAGCTACGACTGCATACTCCTCGATGTCATGCTCCCCGGAGGCTCGGGTCTCGACATCCTAAAGCGTCTGCGCGATATGTCGCGTAGGGAGAATGTGATAATAATCTCGGCGCGTGACTCTGTCGACGACCGTGTTGCAGGTCTTGAGCTCGGTGCCGACGACTATCTGCCCAAACCCTTTCATATGTCGGAACTGATGGCACGTGTGCGCAGTGTGCTGCGCCGTGGCAAGACGGGCGGTCAGCTAACCATCGACATGGGTAACATATCGCTGGACCCTGCCTCGCGCATTGTCACAATAGCGGGTAGCAGGGTGGAGCTGCTGAAGAAGGAGTTCGACATACTGCTATACTTCATGCAGCGTCCTAACCACCTTGTCGATAAGGTGGTGCTTGCCGAGGCGGTGTGGGGCGACTATGCCGATGAGTCGGATAACTTCCACTTTGTATATGCGCAGATAAAGAATCTACGACGTAAGCTCGAGGAGGCGGGTGCCGATGTGGAGCTCCGTTCGGTATATGGCTTTGGTTATAAACTAACGATGGGAGATAGGTAGGATGAGGCTTACAACACGCATACTGCTGTCGCTGTCGGCGACACTCTTGCCGCTGATGGTCATGTGGGCAACACTCTTCTGCTTTACCCTTGTGCGTGAGATACACCACGAGGTTGACGAGGCGCTGGAGGAGTATGCTGCGCTTATCATGGACCGCTGTTGTGAGGGTAGGCAGCTGCCAGCACTAAATAGTGGCTCGAACAATAGCTATACGCTGCAGCCTATTGATGCTGCCGAGGCGGAAGAGTACCTTGTACCGCGATTTCGTGATGAGGAGGTATATATCCCCGAGAAGGGTGAGGATGAGCCAGCACGTGTCATGACCGTGGCGTTCCAGGATGGCGAGGGTCGCTATCTGCTTTTGGAACTCGCTACGCCCACATTCGAGAAGGATGACCTCATAGAGACGGTGTTATGGTGGCTCGTGTCGCTATTTGCCATCCTCATCATCGTTGTCATCGTCGTTGCCACGTTGAGCATGCGTCGCACGCTGCGACCTCTCTATGCGCTGCTCAAGTGGCTCGATGGCTACACTCCAGGTAGTAAGCATATACGTGTGCCTAACGATACGCACATCACCGAGTTACGTAGGCTCAACGAGGCGGCGCAGAGTGCCGTGGACCGTTCCGAGGCTATGCTCGAGGCGCAGAAACAGTTTATAGGCAACGCCTCGCACGAGCTGCAGACACCTCTTGCGGTGATGAGCAACCGTGTTGAGCACCTGATAAACTACACAAACCCCACGGAGAAGCAGCTCGAGGAGCTTGTTAAGATTGACAAGTCGTTGCGCCATAGCATACGCCTTAATCGCACGCTGTTGCAGCTCACACGCATAGATAGTGGCGAGGTGGCAGCAAGCGAGGATGTAGACCTTGTGCCTATCCTCAAGGAGGTTGTTGAGTCGTGCAGCGAGATATATGAGGTCAAGGGCACGAGGTGCGTGGTCGAGGCAGATGAACACCTATATATATATGTTAGCGAGTCGTTGGCACGCATCCTTATCCTCAACCTCATCAAGAATGCCTTTGTGCATGGCACGGAGGGTGGTATCATAGAGGTGGCACTTGGTGGCGGTAAACTCAAGGTGTCGAATGTGGGCGATAGGCCTCTGGATAGCACACGTCTCTTCGACCGCTTCTACACCCTTGCTTCGCACGAAGCGGGCACAGGTACAGGCCTCGGCCTTGCTATAGTGAAATCCATATGTGACCACTACGGTTACAATGTGAGGTATGACTACGCTGCGCAGCATCACACCTTCACCGTAGAGTTCAAATAGCACTCCCTCCCCCGTATAAAATACTACTCCTCCACCGCCCTCGGTGGAGGATTTTTTTGTCCCAGGCGTCAAAAAAGTGATTTTTTTACTCTTTGAGGCGAAAATTTCAAATTTGTTTCAAAATTGTGTACGACCTTTGCAGTAGGAAAATAAAAAATGTGTAAACCTAAAAACTATAGACTATGAAAAAGATTATGATTTTTGCCGCTTCGCTACTGCTAACTTCAGGCGTTGCATTTGGTGCTAATGATGATGACCGTCCAATACGTTACGACGAGCTTCCTGCTACTGCGCAGAGCTTCATCGCCGAGAACTTCGCCAAGGAGCAGGTGTCGCACATCACACTCGACGATGGCATCATGAATGATGAGTATAAGGTTGTCTTTGTGTCGGGCACGAAACTTGAGTTCGATGGCAATGGCAACTGGAAAGAGCTCGACTGCCGCTATACCGAAGTGCCTAACACCCTTGTGCCAACACAGATTGCTGACTATGTGAAGAGCAACTACCCTGGTAGCAAGATCACAGAACTTAAGCGTGAGCATGGCGAGTGGGAGGCGAAGATTACAGGTGGCCTTGAGCTCACCTTCGACCAGAGCTTCAAACTCGTAGATATAGACGACTAATTATAGGGGTTTGCCCCAATATGTTAAATGAGAATATATTATGGTTATGAGTAAGTTAATGTTTGCAGTAATATTGTTTGTGGCGGCCGTGATGGTTGTTGGCTGCGACGACTACAAGGCGCCCACATCGTTGCGCGACGCCTTCTATGACCGCTATCCCACAGCGGTGGATGTAGAGTGGGAGAAGAAGCGAGGATATCAAGTTGCCGATTTTCATATCCCTGGACAGAGGGGCGAGTGCGAGGCGTGGTATAAGAGTGGTGTGTGGGTGATGACAAAGTACGATATCGCCTATAGTGAGTTGCCACAGGTTGTGCGCACAGCCTTCGAGTCGTCATACGGCGTACAGGCGCCCGTAGATGATGTAGAACGCCTCGAGCGCAACAATGCTAGCACCCTCTACTTCATTGAGACAGAGGTGGTTATAAATGGCCTTCTCACGGATATAGACCTCGACTATGATGAGGATGGCACACTGCTTCGCGAGACGGTAGATGTATTCGACTATGATAATATTTATTACTACCTATAGTCGAGGTTCTTTGTTGTGATAATGGCGCATCTACTTCTGCTAACGAATTATCTTGGCAATGGGCAGTACGCTAAAGTACAGCCCATCGCCTCGAAATTCGCCGAGCATTGTATCTGCACCATTCTAACAACAAATAATTTATAATAACGGCGCATCTACCTCTTTAAGGTGGTGTAATAAGGAGATCTAGTAGTTCAGCTAGAATTATCTCTTGCTATATAACCTAATAAAGATAAGGGTTGTCCAGCGGACAACCCATAATCTTTATTGTGTATCTTCTTCCGTACTATCCGAGGAGCTTGCGTAGAGCCTCGATGTTGCGGGCATTATCTATAACCTTGCCTTCGGCAGTGTAGGCGTGCTCTATGGCTGCAGCAAAGTGCTTCTCAACCTTGTTGCGCACAACCTTCATGGTGCTATTAACAAGACCGTTCTGCTCCGTGAAGGCCTCGTCGGCAAGTGCAATGACCGCAGGTACCCATCTATCAGGGAACTCGTTAGCATATACACCGCCGCTACGATACTTGGCAACCTCCGCAGCGATGATCTTCGCCGCCTCGCTATAGCGCTGATCGCCAGTGATGCCACGTTCATCGAGGGTGCGGTTGAGGTTATCCTTCGAAGCCACAGCAAGAGCAATGGTATATGGAGACTGGTTGTTGTAGACGATAACCTGGTCGATATATGGCGACTTATCGACAATCGCCTCCTCCATGCCCTCGGGGCTATACTTCTCGCCATCACTAGAGATGAGAAGACTCTTGAAGCGGCCCAAGACATACAGAAAGTTATCCTCCGACATATATCCCATATCTCCCGTGTAGAGCCATCCGTCACGCACGGTGTCGGCCGTAGACTCTGGGTTCTTCCAGTAGCCCGCCATGACATTCTCACCCTTGATGACAATCTCACCCTTCTGGCCTGTGGGCAGCTCACGACCCTCGTCATCCATAATCTTGATCTCGAGAGGCTGCACAAGGCGACCCGACGAGCCGAAGCGGTGGTTACGCTTTGAGGGGGCATTTGTCGAGATTACAGGCGTAGCCTCCGACAGACCATAGCCCTGGAACATAGGGATACCGATGGCATAGAAGAATCTCTGTAGCTCGCTGTCCAGAAGTGCACCGCCGCCGATGAAGAACTGCAACTCCCCACCGAAGGCCTCGCGCACCTTTGAGTATAGTATCTTGTCGAAGAGTGCCACAAGAGGCTTGAGCATGCAACGCCAGCCACGACCCTTGCTATAGCCATCCGCCTGGTAGGCATACGACGTCTTAAGTGCGAAGTTGAAGAGACGTTCTGTGCCCTTGCCCTTCTTGCGTATCGACGTCTCAATGTTCTTGCGGAAGTTCTTCGCGAGAGCTGGCACAGAGAGAAGGAAGTGTGGGCGTACCTCCTTGATGTTTAGAGGTATGTTCTTAAGCGTCTCCATAGGTGTGCGACCAACCTCGGTAGTTGCCACAGACGCACCACAGGCAATCATGATGTAGAAACCTACAACGTGTGCGAAGCAGTGGTCGAGGGGCAGGATGATAAGCGTACGCCATGTGGATGGTATGGATACCACAGACAACGCCTGCTCAACATTCGCTGTGTAGTTGCGGTGTGTGAGTACCACACCCTTGGGGTCAGCGGTGGTGCCCGAGGTGTAGGTTATGGTGGCTATGTCATCGTTCTGCAGCGATTGACCAATAGCCAAGAATGCCGCCTCATTGACCTTTAGGTACTCCTCGCCAAGAGACACAAGACTCTCTAACGATATCTCACCATCGCGTAGACCACCCTCAACATCTCCCCATACCACAATGTGCTTCAGGTCATTGAGCTCGCCAGCGATGCTACGTATCTTCTTAAGCTGGTGCTTCGACACGAAGATGAGCTTGGCATCGGAGTGGCGTAGACGGAAGAGAAGGTCGTTGGCCTCCTCGAGCTTAATAGATAGTGGCACGCTGATGGCACCCGCATATAGCAGGCCTAGCTCCGAGATAATCCAGTTGTTACAGCCCTCGGCAAGGATAGATACGCGGTCGCCACGTTCTATGCCCAGCACCTTAAGACCAGCACCCACCCTCAAGGCTGTGCGCTTCGTCTCGCTATATGTCGTTGGGAGAAACTTGCCATCGTGCTTCTCCAAGAGAAACTCCTTATCTGCATACTTGGCTACAGATCCCTCAAAAAGGTCTATGATAGTACGTTTCATGATATACTCCGTGTGGTTACGTTGTTGTAAAAGAACCCGAACAATAACTCTATAGAATTACGGCTCGGGCACTCTGCTATGTTCTACCTACAGGCTATGCCCACTTTACGAGGGCAAAGTCCATACGGTGCTCCAACTGACTGTTGTATGGGAAGATACGCAATGCTACGTCGAACATACCTGTATGCTCTGGTGCATAGTCGAGAGCCAATGTTAGGGTGTTGCCCTCGGCAGCCACTACATCCAAACGACGTGTCTCCACTACGTTTGCTGCCTGGCCAGCCTCGATCTGTGTTGCAACAACCAACTCGGCACCGATATCCTCCTTGTTGAGGCCTGCAAGGTCGAGAGTAACCTCAAAGCGGTACTTCTTACCTACATACATTGCCTCTGACTCAATCTCGGCACGCTTAACATCGAGAATTGCAATGTTATCCCATGCTGCAGATACCTTACGCTTCCATGCGGCAATCTGGCGAGCCATGAGGTAGTTGTTATCCACGATAAGAGTCTTACGAGCTGCGAGCTTATTGTAGAAACGATCCTCGTAGTCGATGAGCTGACGGTTCATTGTGAAGTTAGATGCGATGTCGGCAACACACTTCTTAACAGCGTTAACCCAGCGGTGTGGCACGCCATCCTCCGCACGATCGTAGTATAGTGGTACGATCTGCTCTTCGATAGTGTTGTAGATCATCTCGGCATCGAGCTCATCCTGGAAGCGCTGGTCGGCATATGTGCGCTCCATAGGAAGCATCCAGCCGGCACCCTCCTTGTAGCCCTCAACCCACCAGCCGTCGAGGACAGAGAACTGCATAACACCATTCATAACACACTTCTCGCCCGAAGTACCTGATGCCTCCAAAGGACGTGTAGGTGTGTTGAGCCATACGTCAACACCCTGAACCATGCGGCGTGCAAGCTCCATGTCGTAGTTCTGCAAGAAGACGATCTTGCCTACGAACTCTGGCATTGCCGATACCTCGACGATGCGCTTGATGAGGTCCTGGCCTGGCTTATCATTTGGGTGAGCCTTACCTGCGAAGATGAACTGCACAGGACGCTCCTTGTTGTTAACCAACGCCGAGAGACGTTCGAGGTTAGTGAAGAGAAGGTATGCGCGCTTGTATGTAGCGAAGCGACGTGCGAAACCGATAGTCAAGACATCTGGCTTGATGCTCTCGGTAACCTGTACCATCTGGCGAGGTGACTGCAAGCGTACCTGTGTAGGATCGCTGTAACGCTTACGAATAGTCTTGATAAGACGCTCCTTGAGGAACATACGCTCGTTCCACAACTCTGCATCGTCAATCTTGTGTACGTTCTGCCACTCGGGGATGTTGTATGTGTGACCAGAGAAGGCCTCACCGAAGTACTTAGCGTAAAGACGACGGAGGTTCGACGCTACCCATGTTGGGAAGTG
>JAZLCL010000052.1:0-52894 GCA_045614205.1 Alistipes sp.
GATATCGCAGGCTGTTTATAGATGAATATTTCAGGCTCAAGTACAAGTGAAAAATGCGGGCAAATACCCGCATTTATGTACTATTTTTGACCAATAAACAGAAACCGCCCCGATTTTATGTACTATTTTGACCAATAAGCCAATAAGCCCCAACAAACGAGAAGTAAGCATATTAAGCAAAAAAAAACAGACGACTAATGTCGTCTGCTTTAGTAGTCGATAGGGGATTCGAACCCCTATGTCCTGCGTGAGAGGCAGGTATCCTAGCCCTTAGATGAATCGACCAGTTGTTGTCATTAGGCTTATCTCCTTTTGACACTGCAAATATACGGCAAAAATTTTATTCTCCAAAATTTTTCGCAAGAAAATTACGAAAAATGTGTGATTTTTTATATAAATATCTCATTTTACAATTAAAATTATATTTTAATATGGTATTTTGTGGGTGGTCTACCTCTTTTGTGGTGTTGTAGTTATCGGTGGTATAATTAGAAAAAAAATGATGGAGACGATAATTTTTCGTTAGTATGGTGCGAAGAATGATAATAATGATTATCTTTACGGGAGATAATATTAAATATTAGTAGTTATGAGGTGTTGTAAGATTATAGCGATGTTTGCTCTTGCCCTCTTTGTTGTGGCATGTTCAAAGGGTGATGGTGTTGTCATGCCGGAGTTCAGCGAGTATATCTTTGCTACAGATGATACGAAATGTTGCGAGGTGAGCATAAAATATCAGCGTATCGCAAATGCAGATGCCTCTGCGGCGCTGGCAAGTATAGATGAGCAGAACTATCAGAATACATTTGGCAACTATAGCCTCGATGTTATGGATGTTGAGGTCTCGGCATCTACCATGGCTGCTGACTACCAAAGTATGTGTGATGACTGTGACGTTGCCTACTACTATTATCTCGACCAGCGTGCCTTCATGACACGTGACGATAGCGTTGTGTGCTATGAGACATATATAGAGTCGTATACTGGAGGTGTGCATGGCGGTCAGATGATGCTCTATGAGTGCTTCGACCTCGCCAGTGGTGCAATCTACGACTTTGACTACCTCTTTGAGGATGTCTGGGGTGAGTCTATGCGTAAGCTTGTATATGATAAGCTTGTGGCGACATATGGCGTGTTGCTCATAGAGGGTATCGAGGAGCTGCCTATGTCTACCTCATTGCTCATCACTGACACAGGCATACTCTTCGTCTACCAGCCATATGAGGTGGCATCCTTCGCTGCGGGCATACTCTCTGTGGAGGTCAGCGATGAGGAGATGGTGGAGGTAGGAGCACCGATTCTTTGGTAAAAAGCCTATCCACTGCTAAAAGAATGGGGTTGTCCGATGGACAACCCCATATTTAATATATGTATCACTCGCTACTCCTTCTCCATAAGTGTGTAACTTGCGGCACGGCCGTTAGGGTAGATGCCGTCTATAGACTTCACGTTATCTGTGATGCGTTCCAGGTCGTCGATAGATCTTATCTCTCTATCGTTGATGTGTGTTATGATGTAGCTATCCTTGATACGGCAGCGTTCGAGAAGACCACCAGGGAGCACAGATACAACCTGCACACCACCGCGTATATCGAGCTCACGGCACATCGACGATGGCACATTCTTAAATCTACCGCCGAGGGTCTCTACGACATCCACACTTGGCTTTGAGAGCAGAGATGTGGCACCCTCCTTATTCTGGAGTGTAGCCGTGAGGTTCAATGTGTCGTTGCCACGACGTATCTCGAGTGTTATCTCGTCACCAGGGCGGCGCTTGCCTATCTGCTCGAGGAAGATGGCGCTATCGTTAAGCTCCACGCCACTAACTTTGAGGATGATGTCGCCCTCGCGTACTCCAGCTGCTTCCGCTGCACCACCATCCGCAACAGAGGCTACATATATACCTCCGATGTTGCTTATGCCGAGCTGCGAGCCCATCTCGTCGATGAACTGTTGGTCTATATAGCGGAATGATATGCCGAGTACTGCGCGCTGCACCATTCCCGACTCCTTGAGGTCGACGACAACCTTGCGCACGATTGTCTCTGGCACGGCGAACGAGTAGCCTACGTAGCTACCTGTAGAGGTCTTGATGATGGTGTTTATGCCGACAAGCTCGCCACGTGTATTCACAAGAGCACCTCCCGAGTTACCAGGGTTCACGGCGGCATCTGTCTGTATGAACGACTCGATGCTACGAGCACTCTCTATGGCGCCGAGGCTACGTGCCTTGGCCGACACTATGCCGGCAGTGATTGTAGACTGCAGCTCCATGGGGTAGCCAATAGCAAGTACCCACTCGCCGAGGCGAAGGTCGTCAGAGGAGCCGAAGGGGAGAGTAGGAAGACCCTCTGCCTCAATCTTTATAAGTGCCACATCCGTAGATGGGTCTGTACCTACAATTGTGGCATCGAAGGCACGGCCGTCATAAAGCTTCACACGTAGCTTTGTGGCGTTCTCTATTACATGGTTGTTGGTCACGATATATCCATCCTCCGATATAATCACGCCCGAGCCACCAGCCCTTGCCTCGCGTGAGCCACCGCCGTAGCCTTGTGGGTAGCCGAAGAACTCAAAGAAGGGGTCACGCTGCTGACCCTGACTCATCATTACTGTGGCCTCGATGCTCACCACGGCCTTCACAGCATTCTCTGCTGCATACGTCAAGTCGGGGTACTCTGCCGCAACAACCGAGGCGGCGAAGTGCGCATCGGTAGCGTTGTTTTGGCGGAAGGTGCTGTCGCAGTCCGCTATGATCTCTCCGTTGTTTGTTGTTGGGCTATTGCTCATGCCCATGGTGAGGAACATCGTTGCTGCGCCAGTGATGGCTGATAGCACCACGATGCCGAGGTAGAATAATAGGTTGCGTTTCATAACATTAATTTATTAGTTAACATGCGGCAACGTCACTCAATAGGCAATATTTTATAGGTTATACAATGTTTCATATAACGCAAAACGCCCACGTGGGGCGTTATATTGTTCGGTATATGCATTTTTATTCACCGCACCACTATTATGCATATACCTTACCTCCCGAGAATTACTCCTCGAGGATGTATACCGTCTCGCCTGGGCGCTGCATATGGTATGTCTCGCGGGCATACTTCTCCATGAAGGCAGGCGAGGTGGTGATATTGTGTATGAAGATGCTGTCGCTGGCGATCTTCTCCTCCAGCACTGCAATCTTTTGATCTACATCCTTACGTGCGGCACGTGTGCGAAACATGTCGCTGATGGTGCTTATAGAGACAATGATGGTGCAGATGGCAATGACGATGGTCAATGTCATCCAGAAGATGTTGATAAACTTCTGCTTACGTCGTTGCTGCTTCTGCTCCTTTGTCATCATATGCTACGGTATATGCATAAACTTATGCGTCTGAATGGAGATGTTCCACGAAGGGTTTGCCTTTGTCCACTCCACAATCTCTCCGATAATCTTCTCATATACACTCCACTCGGGCTGCACGTAGAGCAGACACTTACGGCTAACCTTACGACTACACTCCATCGCCCACTCGAGATCCTCGCTGGTCTGGACGATCACCTTAAGCTCGTCGGCACGCAACAGCGCCTCCTCGAGGGGTGGCATCTGGCGCTTTGGCGATAGGCATATCCAGTCGAACTCTCCGCTTATGGGGTTTGTGCCAGATGTCTCGATGAATATCTCGAGACCACGGGCGTGCAGAGCACGTGTGAGGTCGCCAAGAGGGTAGAGCAGTGGCTCGCCACCAGTGATCACTATGGCGCGTGCCGAGCATGAGGCGGCGCGATCCACGATGGTCTCTATGTCGGTTGGTGGGAACACCTTGGGGTTCCATGTATATTTGGCGTCGCACCAGCGGCACCCCACGTCACAGCCACCGAGGCGTATGAAGTAGGCGGGCTTGCCAGAGTGGTAGCCCTCGCCCTGTATTGTGTAGAAGTCCTCGACCAGGGGTAGCTTTTTGCCACCCTCAAGGAGCTCCAAGTCTGGGTTAATCTTCATCTAATACGTATATATCCTTAAGGTTACGACCTATCTGGTTGTAGTCGAGGCCATAGCCCACGATGAACTCGTTGCCTATAGGCATCGCTACATAGTCTATTTTATACTCGTAGAGGAACTTATCTGGTTTGAAGAAGAGAGTACAGATACTCACACTCGCGGGGTTACGTGCGTTGAGATAGTCCAAGAGGTAGTTCATACTATGACCTGTCTCCACGATATCCTCGATGATGATGATATCCTTGCCCTCGATGTCGAAGTCGATGCCGAGCTGCTGCTTGATTGTGCCTGTCGACTGTGTACCCTCATATGATGATATCTTGACGAAGGCGAGGCGACTATCGAATGTTGTCTTGCGCACAAGGTCGCTGAGGAAGAGGAATGAACCACTTAACACGCCAAGGAAGATAGGTGTCTTACCAGCATATCTCTCGTTGAGCTGGTCGGCAACGCGCTGCACTGCCTTGTCAATCTCCTCTGCAGGAATCATAGTCTTAAACTTACGATCCAATAGCTGTATTTTCTCTGCCATATTATTTAAAATTTCACCAAAGTTACACAAATTATTCGTATCATCCAAACTTATTGGGTCCTTACTCTGTCGAGAATGCATGTGAGGGCGGCGAGTATTACGCCATAGTTTGTTATCGCCACACCCTGCTTGCGGGCACGTTCCACACGGCTCAACACATGCTTGCGGTTGAACATACAGGCACCGCAGTGTATCACAAGGTCGTAGGGCGTGAGGTCCTCGGGGTAGTCGGCACCGCCCACAATGTCTATCTGAAGGCCCTCGCCAAACCTCTTACGCAGTATGCGGGGTAGCTTCACGCGGCCTATATCCTCGTTCTGTGGCGTGTGCGTGCACGCCTCGGCGATGAGTATCCTTGAGCTCTCGGTGATGTTGCGCAGTGCCTTAACACCCTCGGTGAAGAGTGCTATGTCGCCCTTGTAGCGCGCAAAGAGTATGGAGAAGGATGTTAGCACCGAAGCCTCGGGCTTGAGACGGTATACATCCTCAAAAGCCTGTGAGTCTGTTATTATTAGCTGTGGTGGTGCTGCCAATGTCGCCAGCGCCTCGGCCATGCGGTCGGGGGTGCAGCATAGCGGCATGCAGCCGCGGTCCAGAAGCTCGCGTATGGTCTGCACCTGTGGCTGTATGAGGCGTCCCTTTGGTGCTGCCTTGTCCTGTGGCATGACAAGAAGCACCGTGTCGCCCGCCTTGCAGAAGCCCTCGGTGATGAGCCTCTCCTCTGCAGGACGGCAAGCGACGATAGCCTCACGTAGCATCTCCATGCCCTCGCCCGTAGCGGCACTTATGGCAAGCACCTTACCCTTGGTGAGAGCCTCTACCTGGGCAACGATGGTGGAGTAGTCAGCTATCCTATCTATGTGTGCCACGGCAACAACTGTGGGTATCTCTCTTACGCGACACTCTGCCAGAATGTTCATCTCGGCATCAGTGCCCTCGTCGGTGAAGAGCACAACGGCGATGTCCGTCTTGTCGAGCATCTTTGCTGTGCGTGCCATGCGTGCGCTGCCCAGTTCTGTGCTGTCGTCGAGACCTGGGGTGTCGATGATGACAGCGGCACCGAGGCCATTTAGCTCCATGGGCTTCTGCACGGGGTCTGTCGTCGTGCCCGCAACGTCGGAGACGATAGATACTTCCTGACCCGTAAGGCGGTTTACGAGTGTCGACTTACCAGCGTTGCAGCGACCGAAGATGGCTATGTGTATACGTTCCGATGTAGGTGTTGTCTGCATAGCCTGATGCTTTAGAAACGGAAGTCACGCTTACCCTCAAGTATCGCCTTGAGGTTATCCTCTGTTATGCGGCGCACCTTGTCCGAGGGTATCACCTGCTTGAGTTTGTCTATCATCTTGAAGCCCTCGACCTTAACCTTTGGTGAGGCGTAATCCTCGAGGTACTCGGCGAGTGTCATTAGCGCATTTGGTGCGCAGCAGTTGCCTATGAGGCCACGCTTGGCAAGTGACATGAAGCGGTCACCAGTGCGGCCCTCGCGGTAGCAGGCGGTGCAGAAGCTTGGTATGTAGCCCAACTCAAGTAGCCAACCGACAATCTCATCGAGGGTACGTTCGTCGGAGATGTCGAACTGCGCCGACTCCTCGGCATCTACTATGCCCTCGGCATATCCACCCACACTCGTCTTCGAGCCACCACTGAGCTGCGACACGCCGACGTCGAGCACCAACTCGCGGCAGCTCTTCGACTCACGTGTAGAGACAATCATTCCGGTGTATGGTGCTGCTATGCGCAATACGGCCACAATGCGGCGGAATACCTCGTCGGTGACGGCATCTGGGAAGTCCTTGGGGTCGATGTCGTCAGCGGGGCGTATGCGAGGCACACTTATGGTGTGTGGTCCTACGCCGAAACGTGCCTCGAGGTGCTCGGCATGCATGAGTATGCCCACGACATCGTAGCGGTAGTTAGATAGTCCGAAGAGAGCACCCACGCCCACGTCGTCTATGCCTCCGAGCATTGCGCGGTCCATAGCCTCGGTGTGGTACGCCCAGTCACTCTTTGGGCCTGTGGGGTGCAGACGTTCGTATGCCTCACGGTCGTAGGTCTCCTCGAAGAGGATGTATGTGCCTATGCCCGCATCCTTCAGTCGTGTGTAGTTCTCCACCGTTGTGGCGGCGATGTTGACGTTAACACGACGTATCGCGCCATTCTTATGGTGTATAGAGTATATTGTGTCTATCGACTCCAGCACATACTCTATGGGGCTCAACTTGGGGTGCTCACCCGTCTCGAGGGCGAGGCGCTTGTGTCCCATATCCTGGAGGGCTATCACCTCACGACGTATCTCCTCCTGTGTGAGCTTACGGCGAGGTATTGTCTTGTTCTTTGCGTGGTATGGGCAGTATACGCAACCATTCACGCAGTGGTTGGAGAGGTAAAGTGGTGCGAACATCACTATGCGGTTGCCATATATGCGGTCTTTGAGTTTTCGCGCAATGGTATATATGCGGTCCTCAATCTCCTTATCCTGCACCTCTATCAGCACGGCAGCCTCGCGGTGTGTTATACCCTTACCCTCCTCTGCCTTTACGAGTATATCCTCGATAAGTGCACGGTCGTTGCGGTGCTCGCGGGCATACTCCAGCGTTGCGCGTATCTCGCCATCGTGGATAAACTCGGCGGCATGCTCCGATTTTACGTTATATTCTATATTGCTCATTGTTATAGTTTTAGGTTATTATGGTCACCTCGCGAGTAGTCTATGTGGTAGCCTATTGTCTTTAGCTCGGCATCGAGTGCTGCGAGTCCTTCGGCCGCCTCCTTGCCCCACGAGGCCTTATTCTCGTATATTGCATATTTAGCCCTCACATCCGATGGTGATAGGTTTGGCATCACCACGTTTGCTCCCGAGAGTATTCCCTCGAGACGACCTCGGGGTGTTAGTGTCGCCAGGGCTGTTGTTGCTGGTATCAGCGCCTCGGGGAGCATGAGGCGCACTATGGCCACCGTTGCCAGCGTTAGGTTTAGGTCGCCGGCGGGCTCATTACCCAGAGGTGTCGCCTTGTGTGGCAGGAAGGGGCCTATGCCCACCATCTCGGGCTTCATCTTCTCTATGAGCTTCAGGTCCTCCACGATGTTGTCTATGGTCTGGCCCTTCACTCCTATCATCATTCCCATTCCTACCTGATATCCTGTGCGCTTAAGTGCCTCGAGGCAGCCTATGCGATGCTGTAGACCACGCCCTGCGGGGTGCAGTGCGTCGTATAGCGCGTCGTTGGCTGTCTCATGGCGCAGCAGATAGCGGTTAGCACCTGCGCGCTTAAGTCGTATGTACGACTCCTCGCTGCGTTCGCCCAGCGAGAGTGTTATCGCCACATCGGGGTAGCTGCTGCGCATCCTACATAGCAACTCTTCGAGCCATGCATCGGAGTGCGTTCCATCCTCGCCACCCTGTAGCACAAATGTTCTAAAGCCGAGGGCATATCCCTCTTTGCAGCACGCCATCACCTCCTCCTGTGTGAGCCTATATCTCTCGGCTGTACGGTTGCTGCGTCGCAGGCCACAATATAGGCAGTCGCAGCGGCAGAAGCTCGACAGCTCTATTAGGCCACGTATATATATGCCGAGTCCGAACTGCTGTTGGGCAGTTCGGACGGCACAATCGCGGAGTTGTTGAAGCACGTGTGTGTCCGTTGTGCAACTACGAAGTAGCGCACTCAGGCTCTTGGTGTCGAGCCTGTTGTCAACGGCCAACTGCTCAACTAACTCTCTCATATTATCTCTTCTTCAACTCTGCGTCGAAGGTCTTCTTACCATCGCCGTAAGCGGTGTGAACACTTGGTCCCGAGATACAACCGCCATCCCAGACCATCACCTCGATGAACTGTGCAGGAGCCTTGCCAGTCTTGCCGTAAGCCTTCAGGAGGGCTACGTTCTTCTTGTTGAGGCCCGCAATCTGCAATGTTGTGAAGTCGATCTTGCCATTAACAAGCTCCTTCACGGCAGCTGTAACACCACCATTCTCTGCAAAGCCGTGTGCTGAACGACGTGATGCGCAATCTACAGGGTGTACGTTAGCCTCGCCGAGCTCTATGTTCATACCACCGAGGATAGCGTGTACCTCCTCGTATGTGAGCACGAAGTCAACCTTACCCTTTAGATCCTCACGACGCACCTCCTTACGCTTTGCGATACAAGGACCTACGAATACGAGCTTCGCGTTAGGATACTTCTCGCGTGCGATGTCGGCAGTGTAGATCATTGGAGAGTATGTTGTAGAGATGTACTTCTGCAACTCTGGGGCGTGCTTGCGTGCCATCTCCATGTATGATGGGCAGCATGATGTGGTCATGGATGCCTGACCCTCCTCCATCTTCTCTGCAAACTCGTGTGTCTCCTTCTCTGTTGTCACCTCTGCACCACGTGCCACCTCAATAACGTCAGTGAAGCCAATAGCCTTGATAGCGCCATATACCTGCTCTGTAGGTACGTTGTACTGCGAGAGTATTGATGGGGCAACCATAGCTACAACCTGCTCGCCACGACGAATAGCCTCGAGGATGTCGAATACCTGTGAAATCTCGAAGATAGCACCGAAAGGACAAGCGTTCATACACTTACCGCAGTAGATACACTTCGACTCGTCGATGTGCTCCACGCCGTACTCATCCTTTGATATTGCACCTACAGGACACGCCTCCTCGCAAGGTACGGGGATGTATACGATAGCGTGGTAAGGACACGCTGCGAAGCACTTACCGCAGCTTATACACTCCTTGTGGTTGATCTTACCCTGTGATGTGTCGGGGTCGAACTCTATGGCATTCTTTGGACAAGCATGCTCGCAGGCACGTGCCACACAGCCGCGACATAGGTTTGTGATGTCGTAGTTTGTGCGTACGCATGATGAGCAGGCCTCATCAATCACACACATGATGTTGTCCTTAATGGCCTTGCGGTCGAGAGCCATTTTAGCATAGTCCGAGAGAGGCATGAGCTCATCCTTCTCGTCAGTCATGTCATAGCCGAGTAGTGGTAGTGACTTATACTTCCATACTGCACGTTCCTTGTGTATGCAGCAGCGGCCACGCACCTGTGAATTTCGGGGACTGAACTCTACGGGCACTCTGTCGATTTTCTCTACGAGCTGGCCCTCATTCCAGAGGCTCACAAGTTTAGTGAGAAGTCTCTGGCGCACGATCATTACGTTATTCTTAATTGCCATACGTTAAAAGTTGGGTGTTTCAATTGAGCAAAGGTAATAAATTTTATGCTAAAGTTACAAATTTATCGCCTATTTTTCTCTACGCTATGTGCTTTTGTATGCTTTGTGGTCATTTTTGCGGAGCATATTTCGCCAATTTTTTTAAAGACAAAGGTCATAAAAGGTCATAAAAGGTCATAAAAGGGCAGAAGGGTTTTTAAGAAACTTTTTATGCCTCGTCATTGCGAGGCTTGGCACAAGCCGTGGCAATCTCCTCTCAAGCATAGCGCCCTCTCAAGCATAGCGCCCTCAAAAGCACCGCGCCCTCCAAGCACAATAAAAAAATGCGCCCGACCTTTCGGCCAGGCGCAAGTTTAATAGAATATGATTACTATTCCTTTGTAATATACTCTTTACCAGTTACTGAATTATATTTCAAATCAGCGTCATTTGAGTAAGTTAGAGAGCTACCCTCATAAACAGAAAGGCTATTTACCTGAACGTAGCCACCATCCTCAATAACCAACGAAGCATTCATTGCACCCCAGCTTGCTGGCTGACCTACCCAAAGAGACTTGTCGTGGATAGACTTTCCACCCTTTGCAATAGTAAGCTTGCCACGAACATAGTCTAAGCCGTCACCCTTACCCTGGCTGTGGAATGTACCATACACTGTAATGTCGCTACCATACGAGTAGTACATATAACCTGTCTCAAAGTTAGATCGAAGAGTATATTTACCGTGCTGGAAGAAACCGTAGTTTGCAGTTACTGTTCCACCCTTGATCTCATATTTAGCATCGGCATTCTCCGGAGCACCAAAACTAAAATTATTAAGAGTAAGTGTCTTGCCATCCTCGATAGTAATGGTGCAACCAGTAGTAGATTTTAGAGTTTTGATTTCAGTATCACCCTTGATTGTTACATTACCCTCAACTGTGATTGTTCCATTATACTCTGCGCCACCCAAATCAAGCACGTCTCCATCTTTCAAAACTGTAGGTATAACTGTGTAAGTGTTATCATCCTTCTTGATAGCCGCATAGCCCTCAGCAACACGCTTAGAAGGATTATCGAAGAACTCACCACCAGTTACGATGATTGTACCCTCGCCATAGAGTGAACCACTGTGAACAGGAAGGAACTCACCACCCTTGATGTTTACAACCGCGCCCTTGCTTGCATCAACATTGAAACCATTGTAGTTATCCTTACCGTCGAATGTACCACCGTTGATAGTTGCAGTACCTTCAGCAGCCCAGAATGCGTGAGCTGTAACACCCTCAAGACCATTGCAAGTGAATGAACCACCATTAATAGTCATTGTATTAGAGTTGGCAATTGTAGTGTGAATTGTGGTGAAAGTACCATCGTTAATGGTAGTTGTACCGTAGTTATCGATAGCAACTGTGAAGTTACTGATGTTATTGATAATACCACCGTTAAAAGTTGCGGTTGCACCCTCATCAACGCGAACTGGACATGCATCATAACCATTACCAGGTGTGTCACCATCCTCAAGGCTTGTGATGATAGAACCACCGTTCATAATAAACTCTGCGCCCTCATAGTTGCGAACACCGTAACCACCGTTGCCATCGCAAGCATTGATCTTACCAGACTTAAGAGTCATTGTGCCATAGTTGAAGATACCGCGTGCAATAATCTCACCATTGCCCTTTGAATCCTGTATAGTAAATGTACCATGGTTCTCAAATGCATAGTAATGCTTTTGTGCCGTCTCATCCTCCCAAGGAGTGGTGATCTTATGTCCATTGAGGTCAATAACAATCGTCTCCTCAGCTGGGATAGTTGCAGTCTCCGAAAGTTCGATATCCTTAATCAAACGAACTGAACCATTGTTATCCTCGCATACTTTATCGATTGCTTCCTGAAGTGTAAGGAATGTGTAGAATTCGTTATAGCCCTCATAAATAACTGCAACCACTGGATTTGATATAGTACCAATAACTTCAGTTGACTCACTAATGTCTACAACACCTGTCATTGTAGAGTTGCGAACAGCATAAGAATTGTTGCCATCCTCATCAAGTGCAACGATGCGACCACCTGTGATATCTACAATTGTACCCTCTGCACAGTTGCCTGCACCATCATTATTAACACTGATTGCTGCATAATTCTCAACCTCGGCGTCATCAGCGCTAACAAACTCTGTGTTTGTAGCGTTGATTGTCATGTTCTCACCCCAAACATTCAAAGCGATGTTACCGCGAAGGTATGAGTTGTTGATAGTAACAGTTGAATTGTCTGATGAACCAGGAAGATTGATAGCATAAGTAGCGTAACCGCCATTCTCGCTGCTAACCTTCACATTGTCGATAGTAAGAGTACCATTAGTTACATTGAAATTGATACCACGTTGGCAGTAGCTTGCACCAAAAGCAATGTTAAGGTTCTTGATAGTAACATCTGCTTCTGTTGCATTTGATGGAATCTCGATAGCACGATCTGTACCAGTGTAAGTGAATGTATAGCCATTACCGTCGAGAACAACGGGGGCGGTAGCTGTAATCTTAATTTGATCAGCTCTCATATCAGCTGTGAATACGTATGTACCACCGTTCTCAAGAACATTTGCCAACCAGCCATCATTCTTTTCGCTAACAGTAATTATATTCGCCTCCGCTACCTCGTCATCGTTTAGTACTGCACCATTGTTTACAACGATAGTACCAGCAACAACAGGTGCTTCTGTAGACTCATTCTTAATCTCACCACTTGTGAGAATTACATTACCATTGTTCTCGATAAATGAAGCCTTACTGCCCTCTGCAAGAACTATCTTACCACCACCACGACCACTCTCAAGGAAGAGTGTGTTACCAGCATTAACAGTAGCAAGAGCCACATCTGTCTTGTTCTCTACAGTGATAGTGTAACCGTTGAGGTTGATAGTAGAAACATTGCCAGTAGCCTCGCCAGCACGAGTTGAAAGTAGACCAGGAGTAATAACATTGTCCTTGATGTGAAGGTCAGAGATAACGATGAACTTACCATCTGCGTTCAAAGCAGCCAAGAACTCTGCATCGCTGCTGATTGTAGAGTGCTCATAATCAGGATCTGTGCCACCAGCATTCTCAAAGTCGTCAGAAACGTCAACCTTGATGTTGTTGCCATCAGTAAGGATGTCACCTGTGATAGTTGTCAAGTAGTTACGCTTAACAGGAATCTCTGTGTTGAAGTTGTTAGATACGACATTGTCGTTTGTCATTTTAACATCCATAGTAAACTGAATAGAGCCACTTGCTGTACCGAAGATGTAGTCTGTGAAGAGTGTGCGATTCTCTGTGGTCCAGTCCTCGCCGTATACATTATTTAGAACGTAAGCGTAAGACTTGCTGCTCTCTGACTCTGGGATTGGTTTCTGTATCAATGCATTGAACGCAGTGTATACCTTGTTAGAGTATGTTACTTCGATTGACTCTGGCATTGGCTTACCGCTAAGCTCATTGAGAGCATCGATATCGGTAGTGATAACGCGCAACTTACCGAAAGGACGAGTAAGGGTAATGTTGATTGACTTACCGCTGTTGTAGCCGGTTACAGTCTCATGACCAGTGTAGGCATCACGTGCCTCATCCATCTGAACCCACATGCTTGGGATGATAGATACCTCATCAAGACCGTTGGTAGTAGTGTAGTAGCGGTCATTCTCTGAATCATTTGTTACGAAGTCTGCCCATACTACGAAGTTGTATTCGCGCTCTGGGATAAGACGAACAGGGAATGAGACTGTCTTAACGTTTGTTGCTACAGTCTGCACATCACGATAAACGAATGTGTTGCCGGCTGTATCGTACACCTCAAGGATGTAACGAAGATCATAGACATTGTTGTCTACATTCACAATGCCGCTGTCTGCGCTTGTACGGGTAGCCTCTGCAAGTGATACGTTGATCACAGCCTCCTGCTCACCACCGACGATAACGTCGAAGCCTTCAGGCTCTGTCTGACATGATACTACGCCGAGTACCAATGCCATCAAAGAAAAGATTTTTGCTTTCATAGATTTGTTAATTAAGTGTATGTGTGTATTGCTTCAGTTCAATACGCGTATATGTGATGGGCTATATGCCCATGTGCCATTAGCATCGCCCCCACAAGTGTGGCAGCTATGCATGCCGCCCACCTCGAGGTGCAACCCTTGGCACTCACATAGACTATCGTCGGGGTGATGTCGCTGCAGTACAACATGCTATGTTGGCGTTGATAGCGACCCCTGCAGTGTGGTCATATCTTCTCTCCAACATTGAGACCCAGATATAGATAATCAATACAAAATTAGATAAAAAGAGACAATCAACCAAATATTTCGGCAAAAAATATGAAAAAAAGTGATGTTCGTTGAAAAAAGTGTCTCCCAGCGCGCGTGTGCGTGCGTCATGTATGCCCCCGTGCGCATATAATTAAATAGTAGAGAGGGTGTCGCAACCTCTCGGCTGGACACCCTCTCTACTATTGCAAGACCATCTATTAGTGGCGCTGCTGTCGGCGCTGCTCACGGTTGATGGCTACCTGCTCCTGCTGCTGGCGCAACGCCTCCTCGTAGCGCTGCTGGAAGCGTGACTTCTTCTTTGGCTTATGCGAAAGAAGCTTCTCGCGCACCTTCTCGTCGTTAACAGAACGACGTATAGCAAACATGATAATCATGGTGAGAAGCTGTGATAGGAAGTAGTAGTAGCACAAGCCTGATGAGAAGCTATTCATAACACATAGCATCATGATAGGCATGAAGTATACCATCATAAACTTCATCATACCGGCACCTGGCTGGCCCGCAGTGGTTGCTGCCTGCTGCTTATAGGTGTAGAATGAGTATGCGAAGATTGAGAGTGTCATGAGGAGTGCAAAGAGACTCACGTGGTCGCCATAGAATGGGATGTTGAAGGGCAACTGAAGAACGCTATCGTATGACGATAGGTCGTTAGCCCACAAGAAACCCTCGCCACGAAGCTCGATGCTCGCAGGGAAGAAGCGGAACATAGCCCACAAGATAGGCATCTGGATGAGTAGTGGCAAGCAACCACCCATAGGGCTAACGCCAACCTTCTGGTAGAGCTCCATCATAGCCTGCTGCTTCTTCATGGCATCGTCAGGGTTGGGGTACTTCTGGTTGATGGCCTCCATCTCGGGACGTATGGCACGCATCTTGGCCGTAGACATATAGCTCTTATATGTCAATGGCAGGATGATGAGCTTAACGAGGATGGTGAGGATGAGGATGATCAGACCGAAGCTCAAACCACCACTCTTCAACCACTGGAACACTGGGATGGTGATAATCTTGTTTATCCAGCCGATGAGCCAGCCACCCATAGGGATAATCTCCTCGAGGTGTGCCTCCTGACCCATAAACTCCACTCCCTTCATCACCCTAAAGTCGTTAGGACCGTAGTAGAAGGCCATGGCATACTGCTCCTCGCCCGCAACATGTGGTATAGAGATACGTGCGTCGAACTCCTTGACGAAGCCTACGTTGCCATCCTTTGCGGTCTTGAAGCTCAAGCTTGCGTCGAGAGCATCCTTCGTCATGAGCACTGATGAGAAGTACTGCTGCTTGAAGGCTATCCAGTTGAGACCCTCGATATCTTCGAGCTCACCGTCAGCGTCGAGCTCGTCGGTATCCTCCTCTGCGTAGTAGAGGATGTTAGATGCCATAGACTCATTCTGGAAGCTACGTTCGTTGCGGTTAGAACGGTTGTTCCACACCATGACAATCTCGCTGCCACTCTTGAGCATGGCGTCGATGTTGTGCTGCTTGATGGTGAAGTCAACGACATAGTCGCGGCTTGCATCACCCGTGTTATACACAGTATATACATACTCAACCCATGCATCAACATCTACGTCGAGGTGCATGGTGATGACGCTGTGGTCATCCATAGTCTCGATGTTAGTGTCGAAGAGGTAGTCGTTGGTGTTGAGTGCCTCGGTGGCACCATTGCGGTGTAGCTCGAGGCCCATACGTGCCGAGTTAGGTGTTATGAGCTGCACGAGCTCCGTACGTTCGCCCTCGGCGTAGCGTGTGTAGTTGTTCAAAGTAACATCTACAACCTTACCACCACGGCTGTCAAAGACAATGCTCATGAGGTCGTTGCGCACAGTGTCGAGCTGTGAGATGCCCTCACGGCGTGCATATAGTGTCGAGCCGTGACGGTACAACTCTGCATTTGCCCTCTCGGCAGCTGCTATTGAGTCTCTCATGTGGCGTTCCTCGGGGCTCATAGCCTCCTCGGCAACACGCTGTGCCTCGGCCTGTGCCTCCTGGCGCGCCTTCTCTACCTGTGCAACTCTTGCCTGCTCGTCAAGAAACTGCTGCTGCTCCTCCATCTCGTAGCTCTGGTAGAACGAGAAGCCGACGAACACGGCGATCATCAATACGATACCAATAATAGTATTCTTATCCATCTCTAAATCTTTCCCTCGCGGGGTGTGTTTGTTTTTTCGTCTATTACGTGTTACTAAATATCATTACTCTGCCTGCTCGTCGCGGTACTTGAGTGCCTCGGCAACAAATCTCACGAACAATGGGTGAGGGTTAGCCGCTGTAGAGTGGTACTCTGGGTGGTACTGCGCACCCACAAACCAGCGGTGTGCAGGAATCTCAACAACCTCCACAAGGCCTGTGTCGGGGTTGAGACCCGTAGCCTTCATGCCCGCAGCCTCAAAGTCGGCGATGTAGGCGCTGTTGAACTCGTAGCGGTGGCGGTGACGTTCAACGATGTTCTCCGCACCGTATGCCTCTCTCACGCGCGAACCCTCGGCGAGGTGACATGGGTAGCCACCAAGGCGCATTGTGCCACCCTTTGCAGTAACCTTCTTCTGCTCCTCCATGAGGTCGATAACAGCATGCTTTGTCTGCTCCATCTCGCTTGAGTTGGCGTCTGACCAGCCGATGACGTTACGCGCAAACTCGATAACAGCGCACTGCATACCGAGGCAGATGCCGAAGAATGGAACATTGTTCTCACGTGCGTAGCGCACAGCAACGAGCTTACCCTCGATGCCTCTGTTGCCGAAGCCTGGGGCAACCATCACTGCCGACATCTTGCCGAGGTACTCCTTGACGTTGTCGATGGTGAGACGTTCAGAGTTGACATAGTGGAGCTTAACCTTCACCTGGTGTACGGCACCCGCATGGATGAACGACTCGCTGATTGACTTATATGCATCTGGAAGCTCTGTGTACTTACCTACGAGGGCGATGTCTACGGTGCTTGATGGGTTCTTGATGCGGTTTACGAATGCCTCCCACTCTGTCAAGTCGGGCTCCTGGTCGGCCTCAAGACCGAGCTTCTCGAGGAGTACGCCATCGAGGTTCTGCATATGCATACGCAGAGGTACCTCATAGATTGTAGGCACATCGATAGACTGCACAACGGCCTCGGGTGTTACGTTGCAGAAGAGGGCAACCTTACGACGAAGATCCTGGCTTAAGTCGTGCTCCGAACGGAGTACCAATACATCGGGCTGCAAACCGTATGACAAGAGCTCCTTAACAGAGTGCTGTGTAGGCTTCGTCTTAAGCTCGCCCGATGCCGCCATGTATGGGATGAGGGTGAGGTGTACGAGCACGGTATTCTGGTAGCCGAGCTGGTAGCGGAGCTGACGTACTGACTCGATGAATGGCAACGACTCGATGTCGCCTACAGTACCACCAATCTCGGTGATGATGACGTCATACTTCTTCGTAGCACCGAGGAGCTGCACACGACGCTTAATCTCGTCGGTGATGTGTGGGATGACCTGCACGGTCTTACCCAAGAACTCTCCACTACGTTCCTTGTCGATGACACACTGGTAGATCTTACCTGTTGTCACGTTGTTGTTCTTGGTTGTCTGTATAGATGTGAAGCGTTCGTAGTGACCGAGGTCAAGGTCGGTCTCTGTGCCATCCTCCGTAACGTAGCACTCGCCATGCTCGTATGGGTTAAGCGTTCCTGGGTCGACGTTGATATATGGGTCGAGCTTCTGGATTGTCACAGAGTAGCCGCGCGCCTGGAGAAGACGTGCTATAGAGGCCGAGATGATGCCCTTACCGAGTGATGATGCAACACCACCTGTAACAAAAATGTACTTTGGCTTTGATAGTTTCATACCTTCTATGTTTTTATCCTTGGCATTGCGCCGTAGATGAAATTAATAATATCGTGTTTGTGTCTCTGCTCGCGCACATTATGCGTTGTTTGCCTCATGCTCGTCGATGAGCTTTACCTTCTCGATGAGCTCCGTCATGTCGCGCTTGGCACGTGCTATCTTCTCGCGTACATCAGCGATGAGTGCCTCGGCATTCTTCGACTTGGCAAAGAATCCAATGTTGTTCTCCAAGAGGGCTATGTCCTGCTCCATCTGGCGCACCTTGTTTACCAAGCGTTCGCGTTCAGAACGTAGCTGGTTGCCACCCTTCATGCCCGATACTCGTTCCTTGAAGCGGCTCATTGAACGGTCGCGCTCCGAAGAACGTAGTGTGGCAAACATGCCATCTACGATGCTCTTGTACTCCTTCTGCAGAGCATCCTTATGCTTGATGGGCACGAAGCCTATCTGGCTCCAGCGGCGCTGGAATTCCTTGACTGCCTCGAAGCCTCCAGCCTTAACATCCGCAGCCTTCATCTCGGCAAGGAGTGCCTGCTTGAGCTTGAGGTTCTCCTCGTGCTCCGAGTCTACAGATGAGAAGTGTGCAGCCTTTCTCTCGAAGAACTTGTCGCACGCAGCACGGAAGCGCTTCCATATGATGTCCGAGTGACGGCGTGCCACAGGACCTATCTGCTTCCAGCGTGCCTGGAGTGCTATGAGCTCATCTGTAGCGTGCTTCCACTCCTCCGAGTTGATGAGTGCCTCGGCAGCCTCGCACAACTCATTCTTGAGTGATAGGTTATGCTCCATCTCTGTCTTCACGCCAGCGTAAAAGTCGCGCTTGAGCTCAAAGAACTTATCGCAGGCGTTGCGGAAGCGTTCGTATATACGGTTGTTCTCCCTCTTTGGTGCAAAACCGATGGTCTTCCATACCTTCTGTATCTCGAGAAGCTCCTCACTCGCCTTGTTCCACTCCTTGCGTGTTAGTGCTGGGCGTGTTGTGAGAGCCTCGGTCTTCTCACACAACTCCTGCTTAAGCGATAGGTTCTTCATCTGCTCGGCCTTGAGGCTCTCGAAGTGCTCCTGGTGGCGCTTGTTGATGCGGCTCGATGCCTCCTTGAAGCGTTCCCAGAGGGTCTCCTTATACTCAATGGCTACAGGGCCTGTCTCGCGCCACTCGTCGTGAAGCTTCTGTAGCTTGCGGAAGGCCTCTACAACCTGCGGCTCGAGAACAAGCTCCTCGGCCTGCTCACACAGTGCGAGCTTCGCCTCGTAGTTCTTCTTAAGGTCGAGGTCGCGGAGCTCCTTGTTAATCTTGATGAAGTTATAGAAGTTCTCTACGTGGAGGTTGTATGTCTCCCATAGATCCTTTACGTTCTGCTGTGGCACAAGACCTGTATCCTTCCAGCGCTGCTGTAGTTCGCGGAAGCGTGCGAAGGTGGTGTTCATCGTCTCGTCAGAGTTGATGAGCTCCTTAAGTTCCTCAATGATGTTTAGCTTAATTTTGAGGTTCTCCTCCTTGTTGGCCTCCATCTGTGCGATGTGCTTGTCGCGTTCGTTGCGATATATCGCGAATAGCTCCTTCAGTCGCTGCTCCTCGGCGCAAGGTGTAGGTGTGAACTCCTCCTCGTTGCCGCCAGCCTCCGCGAAGGCCTTGCGCTGTGCCTCCACCTTGGCACGATGCTGCTTGTAGAATGCTATCTTTATTGTCTCAACCGTGTTGCGCAGTGTCTGTACAGGCTCACTCTCGAGCTTCTGTGCGAAGAGTGCCACGAGCTCTGCCTCGTTGAGACCCGAGAGGTCGTCGTTGCTTGCTGTGGCAGCCTGCTCCTCATCTGTCTCCTCGCCGATGTCGAGGCCTGCCTCGTCAGCTGCCAATGCGGCCTCCTCGTCGGCAAATGTTTCACTCATGGGTGTTGCCGCCGCTGCGACATCATCACTGTTCTGCTGGTTAGTTGCTGCTTCGGCAGCGTTGGTAGTAATCTGCGCATCTTCGGCAATAGTGCCGACAGGCTCCTCGGGAGCCGTAAGGTTGATTTTTTCAGTAGCCATCGCTTAAAATATTTTAGTTGATACGATGTGCCATGGCGGCACATAATTCGTGCAAATATAACAATTCTTTTTCAAAGAAAAAATATATGGGACAATTTATTTGACCTTTATCTCGACCTTTATAACTATACAAGGCGAAATATGGGAAAATTATATTCTCTTTGCGAAATTGATAGTTGGATAATAAAGTGCTGTTATTGGCAATAAAAAAGTGGGGTGGTCGGGGTGTGATGTAGGGTGGTGAAAAAAAACATAATAAAATATTGGAAAGTCCGCCAAAAATTCCTATCTTTGTAGAGATTTTAAGGGGATGCTGTGTCCCAATCTGTCAAGCAACTATTAACTAAACATATAGACAAACATGGTAATTTTGGTTCTCAATTGCGGTAGCTCTTCTATCAAGTATCAGGTACTCGACGTGATGGAGGCTTCGCACACGCTTTTGGCCAAGGGCCTCGTAGAGCGTATTGGTTTGCCCGAGGGCGATCTTACACACAAGCCACAGGGTAAGGATAAGTTCGAGCTTCACTGCCCAATTCCAGATCACACAACAGGTATCCGTCTTGTTCTTGACGCCTTGACACATGCCGAGCATGGTGTTATCTCATCTCTTGATGAGCTTAAGGCTGCGGGTCACCGTGTGGCACATGGTGGTGAGTTCTTCACTGATAGCTGCGTTGTTGACGACGAGGTTAAGGCAAAGATTGAGTCACTCTACTCTATTGCTCCTCTTCACAACCCAGCAAACCTTGAGGGTATCCTCTCTATGGAGAAGGTGTTGCCAGGCATCAAGCAGGTTGCTGTGTTCGACACATCTTTCCACCACACTATCCCAAGTATCAACTACATGTACGCCATTCCTTATGAGTACTATGAGAAGTATCGCGTAAGAAAGTATGGTTTCCACGGTACAAGCCACAAATTTGTTGCTCGCGTAGGTGCTGAGATGTTCGGTCTTGACTTCGAGAACTCAAAGATCGTTACTTGCCACATCGGTAATGGTGCATCTGTAACTGCCGTTAAGAATGGTAAGTCGTTCGATACATCTATGGGCTTCACTCCACTCGATGGTCTTGTGATGGGTACACGTGCAGGCTCTATGGACGTAAGCGCTGCTACATACATCGCCGAGAAGGAGGGTCTCTCATACAAGGAGCTCGATGCAATGCTCAACAAACAGTCGGGTGTTCAGGGCCTCACAGGTATCTCAAGCGATATGCGTGATATCGACGCTGCATATGACGAGGGTAACGAACGTGCTATCATGGCTCGCGATATGTATGCTAACCGCATCAAGAAGTTTATCGGTGAGTATGCTGCCGAGATGGGTGGTGTAGATCTTGTAATCTTCACAGGTGGTGTTGGTGAGAACTCTCCAGAAGTACGTGAGTATGCACTCCAGGGCTTGGAGTTCATGGGTCTCGAGTTCGACGCTGTACGTAACCGTGGTAAGCGCGGTACTGACTATGAGATTAGCGCCGAGGGCTCACGTGTTAAGGCTGCCGTTATCTGCACTGACGAGGAGCTCGTTATCGCAAAGGATACATTCCGTCTTACAAAGTAATAAATTATAAACAAATAAAACCTAAAACTATTATGATTAAGCATTTGGATGAGCTCGTTGCTGCTGCGGTGGCACGTGGTAAGAAGAAGATGATTGTGGCTTATGGCCAGGATACACACTCTATCGGTGCGACAGACATGGCTATCAAGGCAGGTCTTGCAGAGGTTACTTTGGTTGGTGACCCCGAGGAGATTAAGAAGTCTTGCGAGGCAGAGGGCGTAGATATCAACCAGTACACTATCATCCCAGAGTCAGAGGATGTAAAGGCGGTTGAGATCGCTGTTAAGGCTGTTCACAATGGTGAGTACGACGTCTTGATGAAGGGTGTTGTACCTACAGATAAGTATATGCGTGGTATCTTGAACAAGGAGTGGGGTTTGTTGCCTGCAGGTACTGTGTTGAGCCATGTTACAGTATTGGAGGTTCCTGCATACCACAAGCTTCTTGTTGTTAGCGACGTTGCCGTTCTTCCATGCCCAAATCTCGAGCAGAAGAAGCAGATTGCAAAGTACCTCATCGCTACAGCTAATAACCTCGGCATCGAGTGTCCAAAGGTTGCGCTGTTGGCACCAAGCGAGCAGTTGCTTCCAAAGGTTGTAAGCTCTGTTGAGGCGAAGGAGCTCTCTGACCTCGGTCAGGCAGGTGAGCTTGGTAACGCTTTGTTCCAGGGTCCTTTGGCTCTCGACGTTGCTATCGACGAGGAGAGTGTTAAGATTAAGAAGCTCACAGGTCCTGTTGCTGGTGATGCAGACTGTATGTTGTTCCCTAACCTCGAGTCAGGTAACGTCTTCTTCAAGGCATGCTCGAAGTTCGGTGGCGCAGAGTTGGCAGCTATGGTTGCTGGTCCTACAGCTCCATGTGTGCTCACATCACGTGGTGACTCAACAAAGACAAAGCTCTACTCAATCGCTTTGGCTTGCTTGTCAGCAAAATAATCTATTTACGTAAGATAAAGGAATTATGGCATATAAAATTCTTACCATTAACCCTGGCTCTACAAGTACAAAGGTGGCGTTGTTCCACGACATGGAGCAGGTTAAGACCTTGAAGTTGAGCCACTCGGCAGAGGAGATCGCACGCTTTGCATCTGTTGCAGACCAGCTCGACTGGCGCTTGGAGATTATCCTTGACGCCCTCAAGGCTGATGGCATTGAGCTCACATCGTTGGATGCTGTTATTGGCCGTGGTGGTCTTATGCGCCCTATTGAGGGTGGTGTATACCGTGTTGGCGAGACTATGATTGCCGACCTCTCGGCTCCAAAGCGTCAGCATGCCAGCAACCTCGGTGCTCTCATCGCACGTCGCATTGCTGATGCCGCAGGTGTTGAGGCATATATCGCAGACCCTGTTGTTGTTGATGAGCTTCAGGTTATGGCACGTGTAAGCGGTCTTAAGGAGTGCCCACGTCGTTCTATCTTCCACGCTTTGAACCAGAAGGCTATCGCACGTCGCTATGCCAAGGAGGTAGGTCGTCCTTATGAGGAGCTTAACCTAGTTGTTGTACACATGGGTGGTGGTATCTCTGTATCGGCACACTGTAAGGGTCGTGTTATCGACACTAACAATGCTCTTGATGGTGATGGTCCTATTGCTCCCGAGAGAGCTGGTACACTCCCAGCTGGTGACCTCGTAGACCTCTGCTTCTCTGGTAAGTATGATAAGGGCGAGATTAAGAAGATGTTGGCAGGTAAGGGCGGTCTTGTTGACCATGTTAACTGCAACAATGTTCAGGAACTCAACGAGGTACGTGCTGCTGGTGGTGACAAGGAGGCTCGCTTCATGCTCGACACTATGTCATACTCTGTTGCCAAGTTCATCGGCGAGATGGCTGTTGTGCTCAAGGGTCAGGTAGATGCTATCCTTCTCACAGGTGGTATCGCTTGGAATGACTGCGTTAATGACATCATCATTGACTACTGTAAGTTCCTTGCACCTATCAAGATCTACCCTGGCGAGAACGAGCTCGAGTCATTGGCAGAGAATGCACTTCGTGTTCTTAAGGGTGAGACTACAGCCAAGGAGTACTAATAAAGTTATCTGTTCGACTATTTCGGCATCTGCCTTGTCATCCAAATGCTCATTTACGTTTCAGTAAACTCCGCTTTGTCTGACTGCGAGCAGCTTCAAAATAGTCATAACATCTAACTTTATATATCTATACGTGTAGACTTTATAGGATGAAAATCTTAATTATCAACGGTGCGAACCTCAATCTCTTGGGGCGTCGCCAACCCGAGATATACGGACGTGAGAGCTTCGAGGACTACCTCGGAGCTCTTCGCGCACGTTACTCGGAGCATACTATCGACCACTATCAGTCGAACATCGAGGGTGAGCTCGTCGAGGCACTTCAGCGCGCTGATGGCAACTACGATGGTGTGGTGCTCAACGCTGGAGGTTATACACACACCTCTGTCGTTGTGCGCGATGCTGTGGCGGCCATATCGTGCCCTGTTGTCGAGGTGCACATATCCTCGATACTCTCGCGTGAGGAGTTTCGCCACATCTCGCTTATAGCTCCTGTGGCTGTGGGTAGCATCATGGGCTTCGGCATGGAGTCTTATCGTTTGGCTGTTGAGCATATCATAGGTTAGCGGATGAAGGAGCAGAGGCTTGAGAGTAAGGTCGCTGGAGGTGTCGCATGGAGCTTCTCGGAGAAGTTCCTCACTATGGCCATACAGATGGCCGTAAGCATCATCGTGGCACGACAGCTCATGCCCGATGACTTCGGCATCATGGCCATCATGACATTCTTCACCTCTGTTGCCCTAACTATTGTCGATAGCGGTTTCTCGCAGACGCTGATACGTAAGGCCTCACCCACGGATGAGGAGTACCGTTCGGTGTTGTACTTCAACATCGGTGTCTCGGTTATCCTCTACCTGCTATTTATCGCTGTGGCACGCCCTGTTGCCATGCTATATGATGCTCCCGCCATTGCCGACATCGCCCCTGTGCTCTTCCTCGTGCTGCCCATAAATGCCTTCTGCGTTGTGCAGACGGTGATGTTCACGCGCGAGTTCCGCTTTGCGCTGCTCTCCAAGATTGTCTTTTTAGCCTCGCTTATAAGTGGTGTTGTAGCTGTCGTTATGGCACTTATGGGTTGTGGCATATGGAGTATTGTTGCGCAGCGACTCCTTATGATGGGCATCAAGGCTATTGCCTTCTGGAGCATACGTCGCTGGCGTAGCGATGCACGCTTCAGCCTCGCGGCGCTACGTGGCATGGCGCCTTTCAGCCTACGTCTGCTCGCCACCGACCTTATAGCCTCGATATATAATAATGTGGCACAGCTATTCATCGGTAAGATGCACACCACTACGGCCCTCGGTTACTTCTCGCAGGCGCAGAAGCTCAAGGATCTTCCCGTGACATCTACCATGCAGGCGGTGCAGGGTGTCACCTATCCTGCGCTGTCGAAGCTTGCTGACGACGATGTTCGCTTCACGGAGGGCTACCGTCGCATACTCATGCTTACGGCATACCTCATCTTCCCTGTCATGGCGGGCCTAATAGCCATCGCCCCCGATATGTTCATGCTGCTGCTTGGTGATAAGTGGATGCCTACGGTCCCCTATTTCGAGATTTTGGCTCTTGCGGGCTTGGTATATCCACTGTCTGTTGTGTCGTACAACATCCTGAAGGTGCGTAGCGATGGCCGTGTAATACTTCGTCTGGAGGTCATCAAACGTATCATCATGACCCTCATACTCCTCTATACCATACCTCGCGGTGTCGAGGCTGTGGCATGGGGTACCTCGGCTATGGCACTCATCGACTTTGTCATCAATGCCGCTGCCGCCATGCGCTATACCACTCTTACCGCTGTTGCTCTTCTGCGCACCCTTGCCATGCCGCTATTGCTCTCTGCTCTCCTATACCTCGGCGTGGTAGACCTCAATAGCCATCTCTTTAGTTTCGCCCTTCCACTCCGCCTATGCCTCTCTATTACTGCTGGCGTTGCTATCTACGTTGTGGGATCGCTTATCTTCCGCCCCGAGGCTTTCGGCGAGGCTATTAAGCTTGTACAATCTTTTCGTAATAAGTAGAAGTGATTGCCCATGCTGGACAATCACCCCAAATAGATCATTTCATATATATTAGTGGGTATATATCTTACCCTTCTGCTTCTCTTGCTTCTCGAAGGCTTGGCGTGAGGATGTGGGGTACTTGAGCTTGTTGAGTTCCGCTACACCATTCTCTATGTCACGTAGGAGCATGTCTGCCATGTCGCGCGACATTCCCTGGCGCACAACGATGCGCATAACCACAATATCGTCTATATCCTTCGGTAGGGAGTATGCTGGTACCATCCATCCACTCTGCTGCAATAGCGCCTGTAGGTCGTAGAGTGTCCACTTCGCCTTCTTGGTGTACTCCTCGTTGAGGTGCCATACGAAGAGTGGGTTTACCACCTCGTCGGAGTAGTTCTCGAAGCACTCCATCTGGCCTATGCGGCGGTGGCAGTAGCGCGCTATCTCCATGGAGTTCTGTTGCACGCGTCTATAGCCCTCGCGGCCGAGACGTATGAAGTTGTAGTATTGACCGAGCACCTGTGCTGCGGGGCGTGAGAAGTTAAGGCCTACCTGTGTAACCTCGGCACCGAGGTAGTTTACCGAGAACGACATCTCATCTGGCAGGTAGCTCTTGTCGCGCCAGATGACCCAACCAAGGCCAGGGTATACGAGACCAAACTTATGTCCCGAGGTAGATATAGATATCACCCACTTGAGTCTGAAGTCCCACTTCTTATCGGGGTAGATGAACGGAAGGATAAAACCTCCAGATGCGGCATCTACGTGTATAGGTATGTCGTAGCCCGTCTTCTTGTTGTACTCATCGAGCTCCTTGTCCAATGCCTCTATGTCGTCGTTGAGGCCTGTCCATGTTACTCCGGCTATGGGTACCACACATATGGTGTTCTCGTCGCAGTGTGCTATGGCATCCTTCGGACAGAGGGTACGTTTCTCGCGTGTTAGCGGCACTTGACGAAGCTCTATCTGCCATAGCTGGCAGAACTTCTCCCATACCACCTGCATGCCGGCACTCATCACCAGGTTGGGCTTATTCACAGGCTTGCCCTCCGCCATGCGACGCTTACGCCAGCGCAGCCATGCAGCCACGCCACCAAGCATGCAGGCCTCCGATGAGCCAATGCCGAGAGCTCCTGTCTTCGAGTCGCCCCTCTCGGGGGTGTTCCATAGATTTGCCAAGATGTTTATGCACCTACTCGTCATCACTGCCACACGTGGATACTCCGTCTGGTCAATATAGTTCATCGCTATAGCCTCATTCATCAACTTTGTGGCATACTCATCCATATATGTAGTCACAAATGTTGCGAGGTTTAGTCGTGGTTGTGTCTGTGCATATGTCTCATCTTTGACCATGCGGTATGCAATCTCTGGTGTTGTCATATCCTCTGGTATCGTCATCGTAGGTGCGGGGCGTACCATCTCCTCCGACCCATATACTGCCGTTGTGGCAGTGGAGTGTTTTGTGTTGCTCATAAAAACAAATTTTAAGATTATGTGTACAATCTATGGGCTAACACAAACCATGCCGTGACTAAATAAAGAGGGCTGCCTTTTCGGGTGACGCTCTTTTAATTTTTAACTAATTGATTATCAGTGATAGTTTTTACGAAAATTGCAAAATCCTACATAGAATACTACTTGGAGGTCGTAATTAAGCCAAAAAACTATAAATGCAAAGGCATATAAAACTTTTGAAAGTAAAGCACTGAAATCAAGCGTCTTCCAAAGATGTGTTGTGAATAGACAACGGTGGCGTATGAGTGAACTACAAGGTTCACTACATACGCCACTTTTGTCTTGAACTAATTTGTATTAATAGTTAATTTTATTAAAAACGAGGATAGCACGCACACGGCCAGTCAGTACCTTGTCACGATATGTGACATCAGAACCATAATTTATATATTTTCCATACGCATCTTCACCAAAAGCATCATCCGTAGAAGACCAATACCAACCATATAATTCTGAATAACCATTTGCTTTCAAAGTAGCATTGATTGTCGAACTTTCGTTATGGATCTTTTCCAACTCATTTATCGCCGGTAAGTACCAGCCGCCTGCGCCATAGTCCGAACACCACTTAAAGGCTGGATAATGATATTCCCAAAGAATGTCACCCATAATATTTTCCATATTGTTAGCACCGTTATTATAATCTGGCGCGTCCCGGTATTGAGGATTCGTACACCATACCAATTCATATCCTTCTTCTACTGACACTATCTTGGTGGTTTCACCATTAATATAGAACACTACACCTCTAGCGCCGTTCTTGGTAACAATAGCGCCTATTTCTATTGGACTCGCATCTTGCATAATAGAAATAGTTTTACCGTTAAGATTGTATTTCTTGCTGTAAATTTTCACCTCTGCTGTGCGGGTTTCGGTATAATTATTTTTTTGTACTGAAATTTTTACTCCTTCTGCATCTTTGATATATTTCACCCAATTAGCTGTTGTGGTAACATCATAATCAAAGTTCGAAGTAATAGCAACCGTAAATTCATCACCCTTATAATCATACTCGTAGGATGTTGAGGTTACAGATATTTCCAATTTTGGAACAAATGCCGTCTGTGAAACCTTGATAACCTCTGAGATATTATATTTCTCATTCGAAATGACAATATTCGCACTGCGATTTTCTACCTCTGCGTAGCTCGGAACTCTTACGGTTATGCCATTTGCTGTTTTGGTACATTTTACCCAATTCGCTGTTGTGGTAACATCATAAGCAAAGTTCGAGGTAATAGCAACTGCAAATTCGCCACCCCTATAATCATACTCGTAAGAGGTTGTGGTCGGTGATATCTCCAATTTTGGAACAAATGCTGCCTGTGTAACCTTGATAGTCTTTGAGACATTGTATTTCTCACTCGAAACGATAATCTCTGCAGAACGCGCTTCAATATCTTCATTATTAAACACGGTTATGGTTATAACATTCTCTGTTTCGGCATACGATATCCAATCAGCAGTGGTCGAAATCGTGTACTCGCAATTGGCTGTAACAGAAGCCTCCTGAGAACCTCCATCGGCCGTAAAACTAATTTCGCTTGGCGCAACGTGAAGTTTAGGCTCAAAAGCGCTTTGTGTAACCTTTATAGTTTTAGAGATATTGTATTTCTCGTTTGAAATAGTAATCTCAGCTGTACGTACTTCTTCCTCGGCATAGTTCGGAACGGTTACGGTTATGCTATTTGGGGATTTAACAAATGTTACCCAATCGGCATTTTTAGATACCTCATACTCGAAGTTTGCTGTAATAGTAATATCTTGCGTTCCACCCTCAACTGCAAAATTCAAAGTTTTAGGCTCAATAGTAATTTTAGGCTCAAATGCCTTTTGTATTACATATAGCTCCGCAGCAAGGTTATAGGTGGTATTTGTAAGCAAAATTGTGCCTTTGCGCTCCAGCTCTTCTTCGTTGCGTAATGTGGTAAATTTGAGCTTCTCATCGCCGGCAATCCCCGTTTTGCTATCAACGACAATCCACTCGCTATCACTCTCAGCTTTCCAAGAGTATGGAGAAGTGACCGACACAGAATAAGTCGCAGCTTCATACCCTACATCAGTGGTTTTCTGCGAAAGTTCAATTTTCGGGGTTGATGGCGTGCCGCCGTTCTCCTCATTGTCGAGTCCGCCTTGGCAAGCGGTGAAAAACATTCCTACCGCTACCAATAAAGGAAATTTTTTTTTCATAATAGTTAGATTTATTGTTTGTTATTATATTCTCAAATCTTACTATCCGCACCTTGATAGTGGTATGTTAGTTATTTGCACAAACAGAAAGCGTGGTGCTGAAAACTTATTTAATAATTGCAGGTCGTAGGAAAACCTTATGGCATAAATAAGCAACAGCCCCACGCCATACCAAATGGTATGACGCGGGAAGATGTCCGCCTACTCTCCGCCATTTGTCGAATTTCCTACGTTCGCAATTAGAGAATAAACTTACACTTTCCGCGTAAATAGTATGTTTCCACAAAGTTAGCAATCTTTTCACAAGTTGTGCAGTTTTACAGACATTTTTTTGCTGTTGCTGAATAATATAGGTATAGAAGAACGATTGTTTGTGACACAAAGTTCCGCCAATCTTTCCAAAAAAATCAATATTGAAGCAAAAGTTTGTTATTTGAAATTGGGGAATGATAATCTTACAATTGCAACAAAAAATACCGCAGCATGACGCTGCGGTATAATGTAAAAAGATAAAGTGTTAAGTCGTTACTTTAATTTTACTTGGTAGCACAGCACTATTTGATCTTAATTTAGACTACATAGAAGACTACATAAGAAGAGTAGAATCTTCGTAAAATAAAGCTTTAAACAGTTTTGTAACGAAAAGTCGTTACATAACTTAACACTTTGTCAATCAGTTAATTCGGAATAATGTGCTATTCACTTCCGAAAAAAAGGCTGTCCGAAAGGACAGCCCTGTGAAGATGGGTGGGGTAGTGTTAGCATACTACAACCTCGCGGCCTGCGACATAGTAGCAGCAGATATTCATCTTACCTTCGGTGTCGAGGACAACCATGACAACGATGTCGCCACCCCATTTGTCGTCATACTCCTGGAGTGCTTCATATTTGGGATCCCATGAGCTGCCGCCATCAATATAGTTGATAGCGAAATTCTCCTTGGCAATCTTATATGAACCGTAGATAGCATCAGGGTAGTCGCAAAGGTTCTCTCTGATGACATCCTCAATCTCGCTTATCATACCATTAAAGCGGAAGAGCCATACCTTGTCTGCGTTGCTGCTGAAGTTTGTTGCTGTGAGCTTGGCGCTTATACGGTCATCCACAGTATCTATTATCTCTACGTTGAGTGTCGCTGTGCCTGTGCCTGTAAGGTCTATGTTGCTGCTATCATCTATTATCTCCTCGATTGTAGTGTAGTACTCTGTCTCGAGGCCTGCAAGTTGAGCTACGCATACCATCTCGCCGGCACGACCTGATGCGTCAACAGCCGAGGCGTAGATGTAGTAGTTGGTGCCTGGGTGGTAGATGTTGATGTCGGCAATAGCCACGCCATCCACTACGTCATACTCCTCGCGGTAGTTCTGGTAGTCGTCTGCATCCATTATATACTCAAGGTTGTCGGCATATGATGAGTGGTCAGAGGCAGGCGCTGCATATATACGCACGAAGTCGGCCTTGGCATCTGTTGTCAGTGTCACGGTGAGAATCTCGTGTGTTGTCTGCTCGGCGATAGATGCAGAGAGGATCTTTGCCTCACCCGAGAGTGATGGGCGTAGGGTCTTGAATGTTGTGAAGGCAACCTGTCCGATCTTGCCATCGCTTATTGCTACGGCATATGCCACATACTCGGTGTCGTTCGATAGTCTGTCATTGAGAGTATAGCTAAATGGCTCGGTGTATATTGTAGGCACGCCCTTTACTGCGCTTACGATGTATGCCTTGATCTCGGCATCACTCTTGCCCTCGAAGTCGAAGGGCACAGATGTGTCACCCTTGGCCACGGCAGGGTCTATATATCCAGTTAGCACCTTACATGCGCGGCTCGCAGTAACCGTAGCCTTCGCCGAGGTGAGTGTTATGTCGCTAACCTCCACCTTGATGTCTGTGCTACCATTGATTGTCGCCTCGGGTACTACCACCTCTGTTGTTGTCACGGTGTAGTGACCATCCTTATCCTCACCATATACGGCAATAGTGTATGATGTGCCTGGAAGGAGTATTATGCCGGCATTCTCGTCGCTATCGAGGCGTGAGTTACGCACGAGGTTCTGCTCGCTGAACGTAGCACTCTCCGTTGCCGAGTTGAAGATGGCAAATGGATAGCTTGGATCAGGGTTAAGCGATGCTTGTGCCTGCTCGATGAAGATGTTACGGTCGTATGCTGAGGTGTGTAGGGCACCTGCAACGTAGCGCACACAGTGCTCCTTCTTTGTTATCACAGCATCAAGGGTGTAGGCCGTGAGGTTCTCAATGGCGATATCAGCTACAGGCTCTATGATGCAGAAGTCAACGATTACCTCCTCGCCCTCGAGAATAGCATTCTCGGCGCGGAAGATAAACTGATACTCCTTTCCGTACTCAACATCAAATGTTACTGTTGCTGGCTCGGCACCATCCATAGTGGTGTAGCTTGCATCCTCTACATCGTCGTATATGCCGTAGTACCAGTGGTGGGTGTCGTCTGATGGTGTCACATCGTAGCTCACCTTCATCGCTGCCTCATCAAGGTGTGGCTTCGACACGCTGATGGTGGGTATTGCAGGGGCAAAGTATACCTCTTTTGCAACAACGTCACTTCTCATAGCGCCACACTCGGCATAAACTCGGAACTCGAGTCTCTCGCCCCACTCGTATGCGAAGGTTATCTTCTCAGCACCGTTGTTATCCACCTCGGTCCACTCTGTAGCTTCTGTCTGCTCCTCGGCAACACTCCAATACCATGTTGTTGCTACCTTAGATGGGAATACCTCGACCTTGGCAACCATGCTCTCGGCATCGAGTGTCACTTCGCCAACGGCTATTGTCAACTCACCATCGGGCAGTGGGCAGTAGCTCTTTGTTGCCACCTCGCTGCATCCACCCTTGTTCTCGGCATATGCCTCGATGGTGTATACCATGCCATATACTACGCTAAACTTAATCTCCTTGGCTGCAGCACCCTCCTCCTTGGTGAATCCGCCATCCTCGGTGCGCGTCTTATCTACCACTCTCCAGTACCATGCCGTAGCATCTGTCGAGGGGGCAATCATCACACTTACCTCCATAGTCTCGGCGTTGAACTCGGGGTCCATGATGCCTATTGTAGGCTTCGCCACGGGCGCAACATCTGGTTCTTCGTTACAACCCCAAGCTGCGAGTGCAACGATAGCTGTCATAAGGACAGCAAACAGGTTCTTAATCTTCATTGTCGTATCCGTTTTAGTTGTTAATTTATCTCTGGTATAGATGCTATTCGCCTAAAGTCAAGGCACTCGCCAGTGGTGCTACGCCACTGCATACAATCTATGTCGAACATCTCGACCTTATAGGTGCTGCTCCACTCGCCAGCGCCATGGTCGTAGTTGCCCATGAGGGTATATGTGCCATCCTCCTCCTCGGTGATGTAGAAGGTCCCCGTGGTGCATACTCCGTACATCGAGTTTAAGTTGTCCCACATCTGGTAGCTACGGTCGCTGCGCGAGAACTCTATATATAGATAGGTATCCTCCTGCAGTGGTTGGCCGTTGAGCTGTGATAGCTCCCAGCAGCCATCGATGTTGTAGTATGTCACAGCGACATTCTCGTCGCTTGGCAGCGGTGCTGGCTTCTCGCAGCTCATCGTGCTGATGGCACCGAGCATTAGTGTGACGCTTAATAGTAGTCTAAAAAGTCTCATATCTATCTCTTTATTGTTATCCTTATAATTCTCTCTGAAGCTCGTGCCTCGCAACCCTCCACCACAATCATCGTCTCCATATCTGTTGTTACCTCCTCGGTGGGTGTGTAGCTTATGACAATGTCACCCTCGGCACCTGGTGCCAATATCTCGGGCTCTGTGCGGAACGTGATACCATGTGTTGTGCTCTGTGCTGTTAGGTGTAGCTCGCGTGTGCCGCTATTGGCTATGACTATGCGTTCTGTGCGTGTTATGCCACTACGCAGACCATCTAATGTAACACTCTCCCGGCTCAAGCGCAGTGTGCCCATGCTATGAGGGAGATGTCCCCATATGTCGCTTGCCACAACCTCACCTTCGATGTCGAGGCGTGCTGTGGGGCGTGTGGCATCTTGCGCAGTGTATACCATTACACGCAGCAGGAACTCTCCATTGCGCCCTTTGGGGTTAAACTCCGCACGTAGCCTCGCACTCTCTGCTGCGGCAAGGTGCTCGATGCCCGAAGTAACCTTCAGGCAGCTACACGAGGTGCGTATGTCGGTTATGGCGATAGGCTCGGTGGTAGTGTTGGTGATGGTAAAGAGTATGTTTATCGGTGCATCGTCACTCACCTTGCCAAGCTCCATCGTTGCGGGCTCTATGGCTATCATCCCCGCAGCAATGTCGGATAGTGGGGGGTTAATGAGTGAGTCGAGGGCTTCACGTGAGGGTAGCGTGCGCTGCTGTGCTGTGGCACCCGCCGTGGCTGCCAGAAGTAGCATAATGCTCACTATAATGCTTTGCACCCTCATACTCTACACCCTAAAGCCATCCGCCGTTGTTACCACCCTTGCGCACGGTGATGGTCATGCTCTGCTTATCGCCATCAGCGAATGTTACGACGATGGTTGCCTGGCCTACCTTATGCGCAGTGATTGATATAGTGTTGTTCTCGAGTGACGCAGTTATGACGCCCGTGCTTGTTGAACCGTTGTGCACCTCTATTGCTGAGGCACTCTTGGTGCTATACTCTGCGATCTCTACTACTGTAGAGCTGTCGGGTGCCATGGTGATGTTGGGCAGGCGCATAACCTTGCCGCTACCATCTATGGCTTTGAGCAGCGCACCCGCATCTATCAGGCGACCCATCTTACCGCAATACTCCGCAAGGTTCATGCGTATGGGAGTAGCTCCCGCCGAGGTGTGGCGCATGTAGTATAGCTTCTCGCCCACAAAGAATGACTCTATGTCACGCGCTGTGGCGTACATCAGGTCGCGGAACTCTGCGGATGTGAAGTGGCGGTGCTGCTGCTTGGCATAAGCAAGACCGAGGGCTGCAACGCCCGATACGTGTGGGCACGCCATAGATGTACCCTCATAGTAGCCATATCCTGCAACGCCATTTTCTACGAGTGTCGAGAATATCGCACCCTGCTCCTTGAGGACGCCATTATCGTCGTACTGCGCATCGGGCTCTCCAGGTGTGCCGTAGTACTCAAGGTCACCACCAGGAGCTGATAGGAGCACCTCGCTGCCGTAGTTAGAGTATGATGCTGGGGTGTAGTCGGCAGCCACAGCGGCCACAGATATACACTTTGAGTATGCTGCGGGGAATGATGACTGCGCGGCGTACTCGTTGCCCGAGGCGAAGATGGCAAGACCACCGTCTATGACGCCATTAGGCGAACCAGCGTAGTGTATGAAGTAGTCGAGTGCCTCCTTCTCGAGTGGGTATAGCGCTGCCCACTCCTCCTCTGTTGCGGGACCTGGCGTATAGCCCATGATGAGGTTTGCCTTGGCTGAGTTATAGCCCCATGAGCACTGCAGTATCACAGCACCATTGTCGGCTGCATACTTTATGGCGCGTGCCTCCATGGCGAGTGTTGCGGCATTCATGCCGTCGAAGAGCTGCAGTGTCATTATCTTAACGCCGCCATGGCCCTTGCCACCACCCGCTATGCCCGCACAACCTATGCCGTTGTCGTTCACCGCGGCTATCGTACCAGCCACGTGTGTGCCGTGGCCCGTGCTGCCGTTTGATGTCCACGATGTGATGCCCGTGTTACGCACGAAGTTATAGCCATAGCGGTCATCCTTATAGCCATTGCCATCGGCATCTACGCCCGCATATAGCTCCTCACCCTCGTTTATCCATATGTTCTCTGCAAGGTCGGGGTGACTCCACATCACCGCCTCATCCATCACTGCCACTATTATCTCCTCATCGCCTGTTGTCAACTCCCACGCCTCTTTGCATCCAGCGTCAGAGCCCGCGACAACGCCTGCCCATGGCTGGGCTATGGGTGCAGTGCCATCGTTGATGTAGCACCATTGGCGATACATCTCGGGGTCGTTGAAGGGCATCTGCGAGGCGCGTGTTGTAGCATGACCATCAGCCTCGGCACAACTGATGAACACTGTCTCGGTGTTAGTGTTGTATGCCCTGTATATATGTCTGTTGCACTGCAATTTGTCTACCTCGCCGAGGAGTGATAGGCGCTGCATGGCACTCTCCAGGTCCTCGCCCTCATCGAAGCGCACGATATACCACAGGTGCAATCCCGCCTCGTGTGTGCGTGCCTCGTGGCGAGCATCCGTAGGAAATACTGGCTCGAAGGAGTAGGCCCCAAGGATGTCGAGCACCTCATCTGTCGATGGTATGCCCGAACGTGTTGCCATACCACCGCTACGTGTCATAGTGCTCTCGAGGATATCCTCCATCTCTGGCGAAAACTTAATGATGATCTCGCCAGGAGTAGCATCTGTGGGTATCTCCACCTGCGTCTCCTTCTCTGTGTTGGGCAGCATCACCTCTACCTCGTTGCTACAAGCCACAACAAGTGGTAGTGCCGCTATGTATGTTATAATCTTTCTCATCATCTTCATCTGATCTATATTTCGTCGTTAAACTCGAAGCGACCGCGCATTAGCGGATACTTCTCGAAGTAGTACTCACGTGATGTGGGCTCGTTGCTGTAACCAGTATTATTACCCTCGGAGTCAATGCCGCGGTCTTGCTGTGGGAAGACAAGGATCTCTGGTGACCACTCCATGAGGCGTGGGTGGTAGAGCAGCCAGTCGGGTATTGCGCCAGTGAAGAAGTTGAGGTTAATCTTCAGGCTGCGCATATTGGGGAGTATGCGTGGCAGACCACTCTCAACAGCCCAATTTAGCGTGTCGCCACGTTCTGCTACATCGGCCTCTGTATATGCCCTCACGCCCTCTTCTCCCGCGCGGAAGTCGGGGAGGTGACCCTCTATGTAGTTGTACGACAGTGTTAGCTCCTCGAGGTTCTCCCATAGCAGCAGCCTACGTACATCGTCCTCGGTGGTGGCGTTGGTGTGTATGCCTATGCCATCCTTATATGAGCTTGCTGCGCGTAGGTCGTTGATGTATGAGCGACGGTTACTGCCTATGTTGAGGCTGCGTAGATGTGGGAAGTTCTCGGGTGTTAGCACCTCGGGGATGGTGTTAAAGTTATTGGAGTTGATGTCGAGCTCCTCGAGGCTGTCGCCCAGGAGTATAAAGTTGTCGGGTAGTGATACAAGGCCGAAGGCTGCAACACGTAGTGCCTTGAGGTATTGGAGACTGCACACCTCCTCACCCATATCTATCGACTTGAGCATTGTGTTCACATTGCCAAAGAGTGATAGTGTCTCGAGGTACTTGAGGTGACGTATCTCTGCAGGTATGCCATCCTCGGTGTTGAAGTAGCTCAAGTCAAGGTCACGAACACGACCCACAGCAGCTGCCTCGGGTAGAGCCTTGTCTGTCGCCTCCCAGAGGCGTACACTCTCCCAGCGGTGCATACCCTCGGTTGTAGATATGCCGCTTTCACTCCAGCACTCGAGCTTCTCGAAGATGGTAACCACGGCGAGGGAGTCACCCTGGCGGTTATCCTCGATGAGTGGTGCTGCCCCCTGACGTATGGTAATCGTTGTGGGAGATGATAGCTCCTCACCATCACGCGCTGTGATGTGTAGTCTTGCCACACGTTCCTCGGGCTCCGAGTTCATCTTCCACTCCACCTTCAGCTGTGTGGCACGTGGGCGTGCTCCGCGGTCGAGGTTTAGGGTGTAGTCATCGAAGGTGAGCCATGCCTCCTCCTCGTCATACTCGGCCACGATGTCGAACTCTACATTCGCCATAAGGTCGATGTTAAACCAGCGGTCGGCACGACTTGCCGAGGCCTCAATCTGATACTCGTTGTTCTCTGCCTCTACGTTTCTACCGAAGCCCTGCTGGCTGACAGTCACGTTTTGTAGTATCTCGCCCGCTGACGAGAAGCGTATCTCCGTTGAACGTATGTCGTTGACAAGCGTAGAGTCAATCTTTATGGTGCACTTAACCTCGCCACGACCATTCGCTGGTGATATCATCACCCAGGGAGCATCAGATACTGCTGTCCACTCCTTGGCAGAACGTATCGCCATGCCATACTCGCCACCCTCGGCCTTTGCCTCGATGGTCGATATGTCGGCACTGAAGCCTTCGATGCGTGTGGTGTCGTTAACACATCCTATGCCCGCCATGGCGAGCATGCACCACACGATAGTGTATATGTAGTCTCTCTTTAACATAGCTTTAGTTCTTTAGTCTAGGTTTAGTGCGTCACAGCCACGTATATCCTGCGTAGAGTCGTATATAAGCTCATAGTAGCCCATCTCGATATATGGACATACACTCGATAGGTCTATCGAGATGTTTGGGTTATCCTTAATCTCGAAGAGTAGGATATATGGCGATATGGTGTCCTCAATCTTGCGTAGGTCGTTCGATCCGATGTATAGTGCCGACATGCGGGGGCATGTGCCGATGCCCGTGGGCCACTCCTTGAGTGTGCGGTTACCCTCGTCGTCACGCTGCTGGCGTATGCTCAACACCGTGAGGCGGTCGATAGATAGTGGCGCATAGGGGAAGTTGCTGAAGGCGTTGCTCGAGAGGTCTATACCGTAGAGGTATGGTATGTTCGAGGCGCTAAAGTCGTTGTATGGAAGCTCTGTCAGACGGTTGAAGCTCAAATCTATGGTCGTTAGGTTGTCGCTATTGGCGCCTGTGAGTGCTCCCTCCTCTATGCGGCGCATGCCGTTCGAGCTGAGCATGAGGGTCTCTATTATGGATCCCGAGCCGAGTAGTGCCTTGGGTAGCTCCTCGAGGTTGTTATCCGCAAGGTTGAGGCTCGCCGCGTTTATGCCTCGCCAGTTGTCGCCATTCTCGAGTGCCGAGATGTTGTTTGACGAGAAGTTTGCCGAGCCCATGGTGTATACAGAACGTGCTGTGAAGATGTCGGGCAGCTCGGTGAGCAAGTTACCCGAGCATGAGAAGTCCTCCATCATGCTCAAAGCGCAGAAGTAGCCATCCTCGGCAGCATATAGACGTGTTATGCGGTTGTTGTCGAGAAGTATCGTCGCGGGTGATACCTCCTTGCCGAAGGGGTGCACAACCTCAAGTCGGTTATTTGTACAGTCTAGCAGGCCGAGCTTCGACATACGCTTCATGTAGTCGTGCGATGGTGTCTCGCGCAGATTGTTGTAGCCCAGATATAGAATCTCTATCATGCCTCCTGATGCGCCGTCTATAATCGCCTCCCAGTCACTCTTAAGCTGCTCTGCGCTGATGCCGAGGTTCATGGCTATGTTAAGCGACTGTATGCGTGGTAGTCCTGTTAGAAGGTCAAGAGGTAGGCGTGTGAGGTTTGGACAATTGTATATCTCTACGTCGGTTAGGTTTGTGAGGTTGCTCCAACTCCATGTATCCCTCTCGTCACGGTACTCCGATGTCTCGCTTATCTCCACGAAGAAGCTGTCTGGAGTTAAGGGTGCATTGGCGATGAAGAGCTGCTCGAGCTTCGTTAGGCGCATCACGGCACGCGATATGCCTGTTATGCCATTTGTTAGGTTGCCGAATGCCACATCACTCTTCTCGGCACGTGATGCGAGTATTGGGCGCTGTGTGGCGTCGTTATTTATGGCACGCTGTAACTCGGGTGATAGGCCCTCGCGCACATCATACTTGAGGTGTGTGTCGTAGTAGTCACGGGCCTCTATGCGGCTTGTTGAGGCGTTGTAGCCGCCGATGAGCTCGTTGTGGTTGCCTAGGTAGAGGAGCTTAAGGTCTGTGAGCTGGCCTATAGCTTCGGGGAGTATGCCATGTGCACCAAAGCCCGAGATGTTGAGGCTCTCGACACGACCTGCGGCGTTGAGGCTAACACCTGGCTGGTCGCCCCACATGTCGATGTCGCGGTTGAAGTCCCAGTTAGCACCTGCAGGGTACTCCTCGCCGTAGAATGTCCAGTTAGGGCCATCCAGCGCAAGCCATATCTCCTTGAGTGCCATGTAGTCCTTTATGCGTTCCGAGGTTGTGGATAGTAGTACGGGGACAAAGGCGTAGTTCCCCAGCTGGTTGTCTGCTACCGAGAACTCCGCGCCGAGGCTCTCTATTGTTTGGCTATCGAGGCTGTTCTGCGCCTTGCTGTCGGTGTAGAGGGTGTAGCCCGTGATGGTGTAGTTACCCGCCTCGAGCCAGTGCTCACCGCTGCATACTATGTATGAGGTAAGTCCATTACGGTCATATAGCGTCTTGTCCATGCTACCCTCAACAAATGCCTCGCAGTAGATGGTGGCAAGCCCCTTGAATGTTGTTGTCTCGCGTGTAAACTTATTCTTCACGATGATGTCGGCAGCCTTGATGTTGGCGAACTGAACATTCTCGCCAGCGCGTGTGAACTCCTTGTATAGCACGAAGGATACCTTACCACGCTTCACGCACTCGACGCCTATCTCCTTCACTGCAAGTCCTCCGCACTCAACCGTGAACTCACCCGCGCTGCTGCCCGTAAGTAGCATATTGTCGAGGTTGTCGTAAAGGTGGTAGCCGATGACGTTGTAGCGGCCTGTCATGAGTCGTAGCTTCTCGCTGCGTAGTCCCCATTCGGCACTCTCTGCGTCGTAGCTTGCCAGGGGCAGCGTCTGTGTTATCGTAGAGCCCTCATGCTGCATGATTACCGTAACCTTGTGCGCATCGGCGAGCCTGTCGAGGGCATCCGTGGCACGTGTATCCATAGATGCTGCCTTGACGAGCTTAAACTGCACGTAGCCATATTCGGCATTGAGGCTCTCTGCCTCATTGTCGCAGGCTGTGGTGGCTATAAGTGCCACAGCAGTGCATAGGCTCCATAGACGTATGATGATGTTTCTCATACTCGAAATATTTATCGTTTATTATATGCTACTGTAGTGGTGGTGTAACCACGAGGAGCTTCTTGGCCGCACCATCAACCTTGAAGATGATGTGTACATCCTCTGTGAAGCCATCGTTTGGTCCCCAGAGGTGAAGAGCAAGCACCTCATCCTTATTCTCGCCTATGTAGTACTCACCCTCGCTGATCTTTAGTTGGCGACCTGCGTACCACGCCTCGGCTGTTGCTATGCCACTCTCCTGGTTTAGCGTTGTCCAATTTTCGATAAGTGGGTTGATGATGATGCCAGGGCGCTTGTCGGGCACGCTATTTACAAATGGGCAGCTGAAGGCTTCATCGACACCATACTGCTCGATGATTGTGCTGTTGGTATATGGCGTGCATGGTATCTCGTATGTGGTAAGCGAGTGATATACGTACATGCTGTAGTAGGGGTCTGTCACCTCGAGGTTCTTCTGTGTGAACTCTATGATAACATACTGTAGGTAGTCGTAGACGATGGTCTCGAGCTCAATGCCCGATGTAGAGTCCATCTCGAAGATGTGGCCCATGATGTCGCCACGCACCTTGTTGTATACGCCACGTGGCAAAGCCATAACAAGACCATGACGCATCTTGTCTGTAGCACCCACCGTGAGGGTCATGTCTGACTTATCGAAAGATATCCAGTTAGCACCCTCCTTGTACGATGGTATGCCACGGTCTACAACCTTCTCGAAGCATACTATCTCGTAGTCGTTGTTAAAGGCTGTGATTGTGTACTGTAGCTCGTCGCTAAACTTAAGTGTTGAGCCCGATGCCTCGTTGTACTGCTGGAATGTCTTACCGTCGAGTGATACCTCCCAACCGAAGGTATCCTCTGTGGGGCCTACGAAGGTGAGGTTGTCGTTGCCCATGCCACCAAAGATGATTGGTATCTCGAAGGTGCGTGTGCCCGACTCGTCAGAGAAGGTCACGGTGTAACCATCGTCAGCAGTTATGGCATATTGCTCGCGTATGCCGTTGGTCACAATGCGCGCCATAGACTCCGTTCTCTCGCCAGGTACGCCTGTTAGTGAGCCACCATCGAACTCCACCCACTCGGGATAGTCTGTCGCGGCAAAGCGGAAGTTGGCCTCTATGCGGAAGGGAATCCAGTCGATGTAGCCCAACTCGATGGCATTTTTTGGTGTGTCGGTGATGTCGTATACCTTGATGTACAGTACGTTGGGACCACGTTCCACACGCGCAATTATCGCCTCTTTGCCACCCGCCTTGATGGTGATGTTGGCATATGTAGCCTCATTCTTGATGTCGTCACTGGTTATGCGCAGTGTGATTGTGTGTGTGCCTGCACTACCGGCCATGTCCTGAAGCTCGCCACCCGAGGTGATGAACTTACACCATATGGCATCTGACGATAGCTGCCAGTTGGCTTCCACGGAGAAGGTGAACGATGGGCGGTCGCCAGCATTACAGTGTATCTCCTTGAGGTTGGGGAGCTCGGTGATCTGTGGCTCCTTCTCGCATGATAGCAGACCGAGTGTCATACACAAGGTCACAAGCAATGTTCCAAGTCGAATGTTGTCTACTCTTTTCATATATCTAATCGTTTTTATTATCACTAAAATCCTTCACGCATAATCCTCTCTGCCTCATCATCCGATATCCACTCGAAGATGTTGACGTATGTGCCCACAGTACCTACCTCCTCCACGAAGAGTGTCACGTACTGCATGACGAACATCTCGCAGGGGCTATAGTATGATGTATAGCCCGAGGCTGTGGCCATCTCGAGCTTGCCATTGCCGTATATCGTGCCGAAGGCCTCGCCCGTAGAGCCCACTGTCTGCTGCTCCATCTCCACGAGGGGCATCAGGCGGTTGTCATCAAGTAGGCGTAGGCGTATGTCGTAGCCGTCGTAGAACATATCTTTCACGATTATCGTGTTCTCATCCTTGTCGTCACGCATCGTGCGTACGAGGCGTGCCTCGGCGTTCATGTACTGCATGATCCACGTAGATGTTATCTTGGCATAACCCGTGAAGAGGTCCATGTCGAGAGGGCAGCACTTGTGTAGGTGTACAACGGTATCTGTGCCGTATGTCTCCCACACCAGCTCCTCGTCGATTACAAGGCGCAGTGTTATGCTTAACTCGTCAGCCACGTCGATATTCTGCGGTATGCCCTTTATGCGTGCTGCTGTTGTAAGTTCGCCTGCGGGTATCTTCACGGTGCTGGCCTCGAGGATGTAGTGTAGTCCCTCTATGGCGTTGCTGCTGCTGGCAACAATCTCCACACCTATGAGTCTATCATGCTCGGCTGTGCGTGTTGCCGAGATTGGTATCTCGAACCACTCCTCGCTGTCGAGGATGCCCAGGTCGTGGCTCTCTGCCGAGAACATCACATAGTCGGGACCCTCATATGTGGGGCGTTCTGCCTCGCAGCCTACCATGCCGAGTGCCAGGGCTGCGATGATGCCTATTGTCAATATGTTACGATATATCTTCATACTCTATCTGCTATTTATTGCTGTCGTTAGGTAGTATCATTGAGCCTGGTGACTCGAGCTCGTGCTGCGGTATTGGCCACACGAAGAGTTTGTTGTCGGCCTCGATGTGTAGTGATGAGCCATTCTCGAGTGACTGCGTCTGTGGCTTACGTTCGAAACCCTTATGCCAGCGCTTGAGGTCCATGAGGCGGAAGCCCTCCATGTAGAGCTCCTTGATACGTTCCTCCTCGATTATTGTCATCGCATTATCTTTGCTTAACGCCACACCATCGCCATACGACTGGTAGCGCGCAGCACGTAGTGTTGCTATGTCGTTGCCCGCAAGCGAGTAGTTGCCGTGGCCCTGAACATAAGCCTCGGCGCGTATGAGGTACTGCTCGGCAAGACGCAACGGCTTGGGCATGGAGGTGTGGAGCACCTGCTGGTTGAAGAAGTTCATGTTACCGAAGTACTTAACTAGAAGAGGCCATGTGAGACCATGGCTATAGCCTGTGGTGTAGCTATAAAAGTAGTTGCCGTAGCGTAGGTCGTACTGGTCGTAGAGGTTTAATACCCACTCTGCTGGCACATAGTCGGGCTTCATCGACGAGTAGTCGTAGTTGAAGAATACCTGGCCGAGGGCACCACCGTAGGAGTTGATGGTGAAGGCCACCTTCCAGATTATCTCCGTAGCATCGTCATACTGCCACATGTAGGTGAAGTGACTCATGCCCGAGCTGATCTCGGTGTTGGCAGAGGATAGCAGGTAGTAGCCGCTGTCGATAACCCTTGAAGAGTACTCTATGGCGGCATCCCAATCCTTCATGTAGAGTGCCACACGTGCTCGTAGGGCATATGCGGTATACTCGTTGAAGTATATGGCGTTGTATATGTTGCCCGCAAGCGATGTCTCGTCTATGTCCATGAGTGTCGCAGCACTCTCGAGGTCCTCGATTACGCGGTCGTAGGATGCAGCAAGCGAGGCACGCACCATGGGCTCGTCGGTGTTGTACTTCGTCACTATCACCACGCCGAGCTCCTGCTCCGCCTCCTCTCGACCCTCGTATGGCTTGCAGAACATCTTGATGAGCTCGGAGTAGGCGAGGGCGCGTGCGAAATATGCCTCACCGCATATCTGGTTGTACTGCGCCATCTGCTCGTCGGTGGTAAGTGTCTGGGCGACACGTGGCGCATACTCCAGCAGGAAGTTGGCACGCGCTATCACATCGTAGAGTGCAGCATATACGGCTGTTATCTCGCTGTTTGTGGCCAGGATATCCCAACGCCAGATGTTACCATAGGTGTTTGTATATCCATTCACGGCATATGCAAGGTCGGCCTGTATGTCGGGTAGCAGTGTGAGGTAGCCGCTATATAGGGCGGCACTCTTGAAGGCGTCATACACGCCTATGGCAGCCTGGTCAAGCTCCTCGAGGGTGTTGATCGCCTTATCTGCGGGTATGGCATTCTCGGGGTACTTGTCGAGGCACGATGTCGTGGTTGCAACAAGTGTTACAAGGGATAGAAGTATTGTTGTTATCTTTCTCATAGCCGTGGTGTTAGAATGTTAGGTCTATGCCAATAGAGTATTGGCGCGACATGGGGTATTGTGCCTGGTATACGTTGCTCGACGACTCTGGGTCTAGGCCTGTGAATGGCGTGAAGGTTAGTAGGTTCTGTGCCTGTATGTATATGCGTGCTGCGGTGAAGAAGTTGGTCTTGCGCAGTATGCTTGCAGGTAGCGAGTAGCCGAGCATCACATTCTTGAGTCGTAGGAATGAGGCATTCTCCAAGAAGCGTGAGTCCATCTGTGGTGTTACGCCGTAGCGTGGTATGTCGGTGACATCGCCTGGCTCTCTCCAGCGGTCGTAGAGCAGACGGCGTGACTGGTTATATGCCGAGTATAGGCCGTTGCTCTCCTCGAAGAAGCGGTCGTTGTTGAACATCCAGCGGTCTGCAACCCATGAGAATTGTGCCGATAGTGTGAGACCCTTCCACTCGAGTGCCGTGCCGAAGCCACCCTGCCATGGCGCTATGTAGCTCTTGCCAATCATCACCTTGTCACTCTCGCGGAACTCCGTTGTCACCTCGCCATCCTTTGTTAGCCATAGAGCATCGCCATTTGCGGGGTTTACGCCAGCATAGCGGTTTACATAGAACTCTCCCACAGAGTGTCCCACGACGAGCTTCGTGCTTGTCGACGAGAGCTCGTACTCATCAAGGCCGTTGTACAACTCCGTAATCTTATTCTTGTTGTACGAGAGGTTTGCCGAGATGTTCCATGTGAAGTCGCGAGTGCGAATGATGTCGGCGTTTAGCTGCACCTCAACACCTCGATTTACCATGGCACCGATGTTGTCCCAGCGGAAGCCCTCACCCTTGTTGGCGAAGGATACAGGCACAGACATCAGCATGTCGGTGGTGAGCTTGTTGTAGAACTCAATATCCACGTTCAGCCTACTCCAGAAGCCGAGGTGTAGGGCTACGTTTGTTGTCCATAGCTTCTCCCAGCCGAGATCCTCATTGCCACTCTGCGCGGGGTATATGCCGACGTTGTCGTTGTAGTTGGCACCACCACTAACCAGGGCCATGTGGTCGAAGTTGGGAATCGATGAGTTACCCGACGTACCTGTGCTTATTGCCAGCTGTGCGTTTGTTAGCCACTCCACGCCCTCGAGCATAGCCTCTCGCTTGGCATTCCACATGAGACCCACAGACCAGAAGGCTGCCCAGCGGCCACTCTTGCCGAAGCGTGATGATGCGTCTGTGCGCACCGAGAAGTCGGCGTAGTAGCGGTTATCGTAGCTATACTCGCCACGTGCGAAGAATGATAGGAAGCTGTAGGCATCCGTTGCATCACTCCATGTCGAGGCGCGTGAGCCCGATGATAGTGTTGTGAGGAAGTCGTTTGTTTGTCCTTGTGTTATCAGCTGGAAACCCTCATAACGGTAATCCACGCCCTCCTGTCCAACGAGGAAGTTAAGCGAATGGTCGTTGTCTATGGTTGTGCGGTAGGTTATCGTATTTGTGATTGTTAGGTTTAGTGTGTTGTATGCAGCACGTCCTGCAGCTCCCGAGCCGTTGTTTGGTGCATAGCTTGGCATAGACTGCATGAAGGCTGTGGAGTTGGTAAAGTCGGCACCAAACTGCGAACGTATGGTTAGGTTCTCTATGGGTGTTATCTCGGCAAATACCGTTGTCAGCACCTTGTACTTCTTGTTTATCTGGCGGTTGTTCTCCATCCACTCTAGTGGGTTCTGTCCCGTGCCCTTCCATGAGCCGTCACTCTCGGATGCTACGGTGCCATCCTCGCGGTATGGATCCCAGTAGGGAAGCATGAAGCGGCTGGCGGAGATTGGTGAGTAGAGTGCATACTCGCCATCCTCGGCCTGCTGCACCTGCTCGTACACTGCCATGGTGTTTGTGCCGAGGCGCAGCCAGCGTGAGGCACGCACATCGGCATTTGCGCGTATGTTGTAGCGGCGGAATGTAGAGCCTTGTGCGATGCCATCCTGGTCGAAGAACGAGCCAGAGACGTAGTAGTTCATCTTATCTGTGGCGCTGCTCACCGATAGGTCGTAGCTCTGCAGCAGTGCACGGTCGTTGAATACCACGTCGAGCCAGTTGACATCCGTCTGGCTCAATAGCGCGTAATTCTGCCCCGCGTCGAGGCCTATCTCCTGCTCGAAGGCTATGCGTTCGGCGGTGTTCATGAGTTCCCAGTTGCCATGTGCCAACTGCGATATGCCGACCTGTGTGCGGAATGTTACCTTTGCGGCATCCATCGTCGTGCCACGCTTTGTTGTTATCACCACCACGCCATTTGCGGCACGTGCACCATAGATTGATGATGAGGATGCATCCTTAAGCACCGATACTGACTCGATGTCGGAGGGTGATATGGCGTTGAAGTCGGCACTCGAAATGGGTACACCATCGAGGATGAAGAGTGGTGCTGTGCCCGAGTTTATGGAGTTGGTACCACGTATCTGGAATGTGGCAGCCTTTGATGGCTCGCCAGAGTTGGAGAGCACCATGAGGCCTGGACTCTGACCCTGCAATGCCTGGTCGAAGCCTGCAGCGGGAACACTCTCGAGCTTCTCACTCTTCACTGTCGACACCGAGCCCGCTATGGTACCCTTCTTGCGTGTGCCGTATGCCACTACGACAACTTCGTCTACAGCCTGTGAGTCGCTTTCGAGGGCAACGTCATGCACAATCTCGCTGACGTTGGTCGGTGTCACCCACTCCACAGTGGCATAGCCGAGGTATTGGTAAGAGAGTTTTGTGCCCTGTTCTACGACGATGCTGTATGTGCCATCGTAGCTTGTGGTGGTACCTTTGGTAGGTCCAGCAACGATGGTTGCGCCTATTACAGGTTGTGAATCTTCGGCCGCTGTCACCGTACCACGCACCGTAACCATGCTCTGCGCTGTGGCATCACATAGCCCAATGCTCATGAGTAGGAGCAACAGACAAAGGCTATTAAAAAATCGTTTCATCTATGGTAATTTTTTTCTATTGTTCGACATCCGACGCTATCGCTTTTTAAGCTAAAGGCGACTTAATCACCACAAATATATGTATTCTATACTTAATATACAATATTAACCTATTAAAACACGCATATTTATGTCTTATATGCAAGTATTATATGGTCTTATTTTGGATATTTTTATTGTGGGTAAAATGGTGTTTTTTGCTCAAAAATTGGTCGCCGAAATCAATTTAGGTATTTATACTAACAATGGCAAAACCAACAATAATTACCTTTGCCAAGTCCAAAAAAAAGATGATTATGGGAAGATATTTCGAGTTGCTTACCGAGGATGTCCGCCTCAAGGAGGGACTTAAGGCCTGTATGAATTGTGGCGTGTGCACGGCGGTGTGTCCTGCTGCGGAGTTCTATAACTACGACCCACGACAGATTGTTGCCATAGTTCAGACACGCGATGACGATGCCATAGAGGAGTTGCTACGCAGCGAGACCATATGGTATTGTGGCGAGTGTATGTCGTGTCGCCCACGCTGCCCCCGTGGTAACACCCCAGGATATGTCATCCAGGCGTTGCGCAAGCTCTCGCAGCAGCTGGGTCTCTTTGTCGAGAGTGAGAAGGGTCGTCAGCAGCTCGCCCTGAAGCGACTCATAGGAGACAATATCCTCGCTACGGGCTATTGTCTCACGCCACGCAACATACTCCCCGAGTTGCATCCCGAGCAGGGTGCCGTCTGGGAGTGGATATATGAAAATCATGAGGATGTATATGGCAGGTTCTCCGATAGTTACGGCACGGAGGGCGCTGGTGCTCTGCGCATGATAGACAAGGAGTCTATGGCCGAGATACACCGCATCTTCGAGGTGTCGGGAGGTAAGGCCTTCTACGATGTCATCGAGCAGCACTCCGACCGCAAGGCCCGCCAGATGGGCTACGATGGTGCAACGCAGGAGTATATGATGGCGACCTATACACATAACTCTGAAAACCACTATTAGCAATGTCACGAAGAGCATCATGGCAGGAGTATCAGAAGGATATTGCCGCAGATAAATACTACTATGCACGTAGTTGCATACGTCAGAACTTCTTTCCAGGTAGCGAGAAGGCTTTTCTTGATATCCTCTCTCACGACCTCGGTATAGATATATATGACGACCCTCTACACACCTCGTGTACGGGCATCGGCTACCACTCGGATGTTGTGCCTCTGGAGACCATAATGACGGTTGTGGCACGTCAGTTTTCGCTGATGGCAGAGGCGGGGTACGAGAATTTTATATCGTCGTGCATAACCTCGTTTGGTATATATAATGAGGTGCTGGCAACATGGGAGGAGTTCCCCGAGACCGAGGAGCGCACACGCAAGTATCTCAAGGAGGCTACAGGGCGTGAGCTTGTCAAGCCTCGTTCTATTGCCCACACATCCGACATCATGTTCTACCACCGTCATGCCATAGCCCGCAAGGCGAAGCTTCGTCTGGTAAATGTGATGACGGGTGAGCCGCTGAAGGTTGTGGAGCATATAGGCTGTCACTATGCCAAGATATTCCCCAAGTCGGGTATCGGAGGCTCGGAGTTTCCATATGTACTTGCGGGCATGATCGAGGCGTGGGGTGGTGATGTTGTGGACTATCCAGAACGTCGTCACTGCTGTGGCTTCGGCTTCCGTAACTATCTGGTACAGGCAAACCGTGGCTCGTCGATAGCCAACTCGCACAAGAAACTCGAAAGCATGGCCCCATATCGCCCTGACTTCATCGTTGCCAACTGCCCAGGATGTGCTATGTTTCTCGATAAGTGGCAGTATGCCATCGCCGAGATGGATGGCACGACATATGGTGCTAATGGCAAGGGTATTCCTGTGCTTACGTACGAGGAGATGGCGGGCTTGGTACTCGGCTACGACCCCTGGGAGCTAGGTATGCAGTTCCACCAGGTTGATGTAGAGCCTTTGCTCGATAAGCTTGGTGTGCAGTATGACCCACAGGCTAAATACCTCGGCGCAGGAGGTAAGTATATAGGCAGACCAGCACCTGTAGCTGTGAACTGCGAGTCGGAACGTCGTTTATATGAGATAAGAAGATAGGCTATGGCACATAGAGTAGTTATCGTGGGTGGTGGTGCTGCGGGCATGCAGACGGCCCTGGAACTTAAGTCGCGCGGCATAGAACCCGTCATCGTGGAGAGAAACATAGAGCTTGGAGGTAAGGCCAGGGGCTGGCATAAGCTATTCCCATCGTTTGTGTCGGCAGCAGATGTGATGCAGCCGTTGGCACTCAAGGTTAAGAGTGAACGTATACGTTGCTTCTATGGCCAGGAGGTGTCGGAGATAGCACCCGATGGGGTGATGCTACGTTCCAAAGAACGTATACCTGCGGATGCTGTTGTCGTGGCTACGGGCTTCACAATCTTCGATGCACACCGCAAACAGGAGTATGGTTACGGCCTATATGACAATGTGATAACATCTGTCGACCTCGAACGTATGATGAACAGCGGCTGTGTGACACTCGCCGACGGCACGGAGCCCAAGCGCATAGCTATACTTCATTGTGTGGGATCACGCGACGAGAAGGTGGGGCAGAAGCACTGCTCGAAGGTGTGCTGCATAACGGGTGTTAAGCAGGCGATAGAGCTTAAGCAGCTATTCCCCGCTGCCGAGGTCTTTAACTTCTACATGGATATGCGTATGTTTGGTCCTGGCTACGAGGAGCTATACCGTGAGGCGCAGGAGAGCTATAACGTGCATTTTGTGCGTGGTCGCATCTCGGAGGCAGCGGAGACCATAAACAAGCGTATACAGATAAAGGCGGAGGATACGCTTACGGGACGTCCTCTGCGCATGACCGTAGATATGCTCGTGCTGCTTGTTGGCATGAGTGCTAACTACGAGAACCCGACCCTTGCTGCCTCGGCAGGCCTCGACCTTGCTCCTAATGGTTACTTTAAGGCCGAAGATAGCTTCCTTGGTGCTGTGCGTAGCCAGCGTGAGGGTATCTTCTTTGCTGGTGCTGTCACTGCGCCCAAGAGCCTTGCCGACACCCTCGCCGAGGCGTCGCTTACGGCATCTGCCGTAGATGACTACCTGAAGCGTAAGTTTAACTTAAGATAGTCGTGCTATGCGTAACCTTAACTTTGGCTACGGCATAAGTCGTCCTCGTGCCGTGGACCTCGACACTAACGACCTGCGTAAAGGTCTCGACATAATCGCCGAGATGCCCGAGCTTCAGGCCTGCATAGGCTGTGGATCGTGCACCGCATCATGCACTGCGGGCAACATCACCGACTTCAACTTCCGCAAGCTGCACACCGCAGTGCGCCGTGGTGAGTATAAGGGTGCGTACGAGGAGCTTGGCAAGTGCATGCTCTGCGGTAAGTGTCGTCTTGTATGCCCTCGAGGTATTAACACACGTGCTGTGGTGATGCTCATAAAACGTAAACTTGGTGATTTCTAAACCTTTGCGACCATGACATTCTTTGCTCCCTTCACCATACCCTTCATCGTAGGATGTCTCGCACTGCTCGTCTGCATCCTCGGCAAGTGGTTGCTGTGGATAGTGCGTATGCCACGTGTCGACAGACGCCTTATACGTCACAACTTCTTTACCCGCCATACGTTATTGGCTGCGTGGGAGGTGGTGCGCGAGTCGTTACTCCATGTGCGCATCTTCCGCCATAACCCGATGCTCGGATTTATGCATATGTCGTTGGCCTTCGGCTGGTTTCTGCTCATCGTAGTGGGGTGGATAGAGACTGTCGCCTACCTCGGCTGGGAGATGGTGCCACCACAGGGCCATGTATTCTTCAAATACTTCGTGCCCATAAATGGTATCACCGCACATAAGCCACTCTTCGACCACCTTATGGATGCGCTACTACTCTTTGTGCTCACAGGTGTGGCGCTGGCATGGTTCAAACGCCTGCGATCACGTGCCCTCGGCATGCGTCGCACGACGAAACATGTGCTCTTCGATAGGGTAGCTCTCTCTGCGCTGTGGTTCATCTTCCCTGCACGCCTTGTTGCCGAGGTGCTCACAGCGGCTATGTACGGCGGCGGTGGCTTCCTCACAGGCTCGCTGGGAGGATGGGTTGCTAATGTTGTTCCCCACGACATTGTTGATGTGCTCTACGAGCCATCGTGGTGGTTCTACTCATCGGCACTTGGCATCTTCTTTGTCGCCATGCCCTTCTCGCGCTACATGCACATATTCACCGAGATACCACTCATATTTTTGCGCCGCTGGAGCCTGCACCCCTCGCACGAACGTAAGTCATATGATAACTTCGAGGTTGAGGCATGCTCACGCTGCGGTATATGCATAGACCCATGTCAGCTGCAGGCAGACCTCGGCATACACGACACACAGTCGGTATACTTCCTGCGTGACCGTAGGTATCATATGCTGTCACTCAAGGTTGCCAATAACTGCCTTATGTGTGGTCGTTGCGAGACGGTATGTCCCGTAGGTATCAACCTTAACACCCTGCGTCTAAACTCACGCGCCATGCGCCGTAACATCCCACATGAGGGTCGCTATAAGTATCTGCGAGGTGTTGATATGTCGTCGGGAGATGGAACCGTGGGCTACTTCGCGGGTTGCATGACGACACTTACGCCTGGCGTGCAGCGTGCCATGGAGCAGATATTCGGTGCTGTAGGTGAGGATGTGTGGTATGCTGATAGGGAGGGTGGCGTATGCTGCGGTAGACCTCTCATGCTCTCGGGTGAGACAGATGCCGCACGTAAGATGGTGGTGTATAACACCGACCTCTTCCGTCGTCATAACATAACCACACTTGTCACATCATGCCCCATATGCCTGCGTGTGTTCCGTGATAACTATCGCCTCGATGGCATCGAGGTGCTACACCATACCGAGTATATAGATCGTCTCATCGCCGAGGGTAGACTTAACATCAAGGCCGCAGCAGAGAGGTATACCTACCATGACCCCTGCGAGCTTGGTAGAGGATGTGGCATCTATGACGCCCCACGTCGCGTGATAGATGCTGTGGGCGAACTCCGTGAGCCACGCCATAGCCGCCGCGATGCACTATGCTGTGGTGCATCACTCGCCAACACCGTCATAGATGATGCCCAGCAGCAGCGTATAGCACGCCGCATGACAGCAGAGCTTGAGGCCACAGAGTGTAGCGCCATCATCACAGCATGCCCGCTATGTAACAAGACCATAGCGCGTGCTACACAGCTCCCAACATGTGACATATCAGAAATCGTGGCAAAAAATATCGTGAGCAATACACCTTGATTTATAGATGGTTATGTGATAATGGCTGATGATAATACTATATAAAACAGAAAAAATATTTGGATGTAAAGAATATTTGTATTATCTTTGCACTCGCAAATAGGGAAGATTGGTCACTGATGACCATTTGACGATACATCGCGGGGTAGAGCAGTTGGCAGCTCGTCGGGCTCATAACCCGGAGGCCGGAGGTTCGAGTCCTCCCCCCGCTACTAAAGAGGACAAGTCGCAAGATTTATCCTTTTCTTTTTCTTGTCTATTCTTGTAACTATCTGATACACAGTGTATTATTTCAAAGAACGAATTGTAGTTTATGGTTCGATAGCTGCGTGATTCTTTATCCCATTTTACACCCTCTGGAAAGACTAATTTTAGCTCAGTCTCGACAAACCCTACCGCAACAAGTTTTGCACTATCCGCAAGGGCACTTTGCTGACCGCTCCGAAAGCGCAGTAGGATAGCTACTTATCTTTCTGAAATAAAATTTCTTTTTGTGTTTAACAGCGCAAAAGGGGATTTTTTTGTACCTTTGCACCCTGGAGAGCACAAAGTTCTTCGCCAATATGAGAACAAATATAAACTTACATTACTACATTTCAGCTTCGTATATCTACATCCCTTATCATCGCAATATCTCTACGAATTGGGAGGGCTAAGTGTAATGTAATTCTCGTTCAAAAA
>JAZLCL010000053.1:0-11350 GCA_045614205.1 Alistipes sp.
TTCAGTAGGAATGGGAGCATACTTTACACAGTTGTGGTGGTGCAACGCCAAGCGAAATCCTTTGGGCGTTGTTGCCATACTTGAAAGGCGTCGCCAATATCGCCCGTGGATAAACGGAGGTTGGATAGTTGCGACCATAGTGGCCGGGGGGCTTTTGTGGCTAACATATAAAGCGGGAACATTAGAGGAGAATCTTGATGGCATTGTTACATCTTGGTTTGTTTTCATCCCTGCATTTACTTTTATGATTTGGAGAGTCATTGGTTCGACCAAACCTTTAGGTGTTCGAAGGGCCGAAGAGTGGTTTCCGAGCTTTTACGCGAGTGTCCGCAAAATGAAGCGCAGAGAGGTACGCGATTTCTGGATTGAGTTCTTCAAGCGTCTTGTGTGGATGGATTAAACTTAAAAACTTTATAGATTATGGGATTTTTGAAGTTAATGGGCTTTATAGGCGTTGCGCTTATGGCTTTGGGGATTATTGACGACTTCTTGTCGTGGTTCGACATTGTATTTATCGAGTCTAATTGGGTATCTGTGCCGATGATTCTTGTAGGATTGTCACTTGCTGCAGCAGCGGCTACCTGTGCAGAGGAGGAGATACACGAAGAGGTGCTCCGCGAAAGAAGAAAGAGTAGAAACCGCTAAAAAAATAGTACAACGCCTTTAGAACTTTCAAAGAAACCAGCAATTTGGTTGGAGAGTGACAATGATTATCGCAAACAAATGCTGTGTATAAGTTGTGCTTATATTGCTATCATTAATAAGAATCTAAAATAGTTGTATTTCAGGAAAATAGGCATTTTCTTTGCAGTGTTAAAATTAAGAATAACTAATAAGAAAAAGCATATTATGAACAAATATTTCGATTTATCAGGACAGGTAGCAGTAGTAACAGGTGCATCAACAGGCCTCGGACTTCAGATGGCAAAGGCTTTTGCAAGTCAGGGTGCAAACCTCGTGTTGTTGGCGCGTCGTGAGCAGCGTCTTGCGGAGAACGCACAACTCCTAACAAAGGAGTTTGGTGTTGAGGTCTTAACCATGAAGTGTGACATTACTATCACAGATGAGGTTAAGGATGCTGTGCAGGCTGTGCTCAAGCGATTCGGCAGGGTAGACATCCTTGTTAATAATGCTGGTACAGGAGCTGTGGGCAATGCCGAGAATATTAGCGACGAGCAGTTTATGCACGAGGTAAATGTTGACCTCTTCGGCACGTTTATCTGCGCACGAGAGTTTGGACGTGCGATGCTCGATGCGGGTTATGGTCGCATTATAAACATCGCCTCGATGTATGGCTTGGTGGGTAACATGATTGTGGGAAGTGCGCCCTATCATGCGGCAAAGGGTGGTGTGGTAAACCTAACTAGAGCCTTGGCTGCAGAGTGGGGTAAGCATGGCATCACTGTTAACAGCATCTGCCCAGGATACTTCTACACAGAGCTAACGACAGCAACACTTGATAGTGACTACTTCCAGGATATGGCTAAACGCAGCATACCTCTTGGTCGCTATGGCCGTGAGGGCGAGCTCGACACCTGCGCACTCTTCCTTGCCTCGCCAATGAGTACTTATGTAAATGGTCAGAACATAGCCGTAGATGGTGGCTTCACATGTGTGTAGTCCTGATATGGTTAATTATCGGTAATGTGGTGTTATCGTGCTAATCATCATGCCGCTTATGGCAGAGGTATGAATCTGTCCCTTCTTCATACATAGCAGCGTATAACGTACATTAGAGGTGTTAATGGGCTGACTAAAAAGTAACATAGCCAGCCCCCATAATGAAGTGACCCCAAAAGTTTTTTGTCCAGACTTTTGGGGTCACTTCAGACATAAGAGAGTGAATAAAAAGATGTAGTTTTAGGCGTTGCGAAGCCCGAAAAAGCGGAGTTTACTGGTCGTAAATGAGCATTCCCGGGGCAAGCAAATTTGTTGAGAGAATAGTGCAGATACTTTCTCTCGGCGAATTTCGAGGCGATGGGCTGTACTTAGGCGTACTGCCCATTGATGAGATAATTCGTTAGCGGAAGTAGATGCGCTGTTATATCAACAAAGAACGACAAAATAGACTTTTTATTCAGCCTCTTTAACCTTGCCACACTACTCAACGTAGTAGGCCTTCGAAGCATCCCTCTCTGGCGCTGTAGGCACCTCACCCTCGGGATAGCCAAAGGCGATACCCACCATCAGCTTATAACCCTCGGGGAGCTGTAGACGATCGAGATATGGCTTGGCAGCCTCCGACGTCATGAGAGGCACGACACTACCGAGGCAGCACGAGCCTATGCCCATGCTCCACGCTGCAAGCATCATATTCTCTGACAACAAACCGCAGTCGTACTCGCCGCTATAGCTAACCTCGGGGCATGCTACAAAGGCAACGGTAGGAGCATTGCGGAAGATATTGCGGAATGATGGGTTATCCTTAAGCTCGGGGTTCTGCTCAACAGCAATAGCTGTGACACCCTCGATAAAGTCGGGAGCATCAACAACACGCACAGCCCATGGCTGTAGATTAAGAGCACTTGGGGCATAGATGCCACACTCAATGACCTTGGCCATCTGCTCGCGCGATACGGGCTCGGCCTTATAGTCACGGATAGAACGACGTGTCATGATGGTCTCGAGGACAGCCTCCTCATTAGACAACTGTGCGCCATCGCACTGCGCATCAGCACAGCCATCCGAGCAACAACCTACAGCAGACAACGCTGCAATAAACACTGCGAAACTTTTAAATAACCTCTTCATAATCAATACTATTTAGTTATCTCCTGACCATTAAGCACAACCTTACGGATGATAGGTGTCTGGTGTGCATAAGGCAAATATGCCAACGATGGCAGTGGCTTGGTGATATAGAAGTTAGCAACCTTACCACGTGTTATAGAGCCATAGTCGCGGCTCTCACCCATAGCGCAGGCACTATTAAGTGTTGCGGCATTGAGAGCCTCGGCAGGCGTCATCTTCATCTTGATAGAGCCCAACGAGCATACAAAGCGCATATTACCCGATGGTGCAGTGCCAGGGTTGAAGTCTGAAGCCAAAGCCACAGCCAAACCCGCATCGATCATCTTACGTGCTGGAGGATAGCCTATGCCGAGGAAGAAGGCACAGCCAGGCAACATGGTAGGCATAGTGTCGCTACCACGCAACGCCTCGACCTGCTCGTCGCCCATAGACTCTAGGTGATCTACAGACAACGCCTTATGCTCAACACCTATCTCCACGCCACCCGACACGGCGAGCTCATTGGCATGAATCTTCGCACGTAGACCATACTTGGCACCCTCGGACATAATCTTGGCCGTCTCCTCAACCGTGAAAAAGCCCTTATCGCAGAACACGTCGACGAAGTCAGCAAGCGACTCGGCAGCAACAGCAGGCATCATATCCTTGCATACATGCTCCACATAGTCGGCCTGACGACCCTTATATGCTCTACCCACGGCATGAGCACCAAGGAACGTAGCACGCACAGCGATAGGCGATGTCTGGCGTATGCGCTTGATGACACGCAAGATCTTAAGCTCGTCCTCCAACGTGAGACCATAGCCCGACTTAATCTCCACAAGGCCTGTACCCATAGCGATAATCTCATCTATGCGTTCCATAGCCTGGCGGTAGAGCTCATCCTCCGATGTGTCGTGGAGACGGTCAGCAGAGTTAAGGATGCCACCACCCCTCTTTGCTATCTCCTCATACGACAGACCATTGATCTTATCGAGGAACTCCTGCTCACGGCTACCAGCATATACTATATGTGTGTGCGAGTCGCAGAATGAAGGGAAGAGCCAGCCGCCCTCGGCATCGAGGACACGGCAACCCTCCTCCGAGGGTAGCGTGTCCATAGTGCCGTAGTCAACGATACGCCCATCATCGGCAAGAAGCCATGCGCACTCCAGCATCTGGATATCGGCCATAGCCTTACCCTCAACCTTCAAGCGACCACTCTCGTCGATGCCGACGAGCATACCAATATTTTTAACGAGCAATCTCATAGTCGTTAAGGAAGTTTACAGATGTAGCGATATGAGGATACATCACAGTGTCGTTATCCACGAATGGCACAACCTTACGGTATGCCTCGAACATAGCCTCAACAGTAGCCGACGAACGTAAAGGACGACGGAACTCCAATGCCTGTGCCGAGTTCATAAGCTCGATGGCCAAGACACGTTCTGTGTTTTGAACAACCTTCCATAGCTTGGTAGCAGCATTCGAGCCCATGCTCACGTGATCCTCCTGGCCCTGTGACGATGGTATAGAGTCGCATGACGCTGGCCAGCAGAGACCCTTCGACTGGCTAACGATAGAGGCAGCGGTATACTGTGGAATCATGAAGCCGCTATTGAGGCCTGGGTTAGCAACAAGGAAGTTAGGGAGGTTGCGAGCACCAGAGATGAGCTTATAAGTACGGCGTTCAGAGATGTTACCTAGCTCGGCAACAGCAATAGCGAGGAAGTCCATAGCCACAGCGATAGGCTGACCGTGGAAGTTACCAGCAGAGATAACCTCATCAGTATCAGGGAAGATTGTTGGGTTATCAGTAGCCGAGTTAATCTCTGTCTCGAGGACACTTGCTACATATGCGATAGTATCCTTCGATGCGCCATGCACCTGTGGGATGCAACGGAACGAGTATGGATCCTGGACATGCTTCTTTGGCTGCTGGCCAATCTCGCTACCCTCCAATATCTCACGGAAGTTCTTCGCAGTCTCAATCTGACCGTTATGAGGACGGATGGCGTGTACGTTGTGCTCGAAAGGCTCCATGCGACCATCGAAGGCATCAAGAGACATCGCGCCGATGTGGTCTGCCCACTTGCTCAAGCGCTGTGCATTGATTAACGAGTAAACACCATATGCCGACATAAACTGTGTGCCGTTGAGCAGTGCAAGACCCTCCTTCGAGCAGAGAGTGATAGGCTCCCAGCCCATCTTCTCCATCATAACACTACCCTCAACAACCTCACCGTCAATCTCCACATGACCCAAGCCCAAGAGTGGCAAGCACATGTGTGCCAATGGTGACAAGTCGCCCGAGGCACCCAACGAGCCCTGCTCATAGACAACAGGAATGATGTTGTTGTTGAACATCTCCACAAGACGTTCTACAGTGATGAGCTGGACACCAGAGTGGCCATAAGAGAGTGACTGTACCTTGAGAAGAATCATGAGGCGAGCAATCTCCGAAGGCACACGCTGGCCTGTACCGCAGGCGTGCGACATCATGAGGTTCTTCTGCAACTGCGACAAACCCTCCTCCTCAACAGAGATGTTACACAACGAGCCGAAACCTGTAGTCACACCATAGATAGGGCGACCTACGGTCTTTGTCTTCTGGTCGAGGTACTCGCGGCAGTGGTTGATGCGAGCCTTCGCATCGTCACTTAACGCCAACTTATAACCCTTGGTAAGAATCTCCTCAACACGAGCAATGGTGAGGTGCTCAGCACTTATATAATGAATCATATATATACCTATTTAATTGTTATACTACTTATTCTCGTTGTAGACCTTCTCGATAAGGTCCATATCGGCAATGTTAGGAAGGGTAACCTTGAGCAATGGTGTACGTTCCATCTCGCGCTTGATGGCGAACATAGCACCCTCATTACGTGCCCAGCTACGGCGCGCAATACCATTGTTAACATCCCACAACAACATATCCTTGATGTGACGTGCAGAGTCCTCCGAGCCATCGATAACCATACCGAAGCCACCGTTGATAACCTCACCCCAGCCTACGCCACCACCATTGTGGATAGATACCCATGTAGCGCCACGGAATGAGTCACCGATGACGTTGTGAACAGCCATATCGGCACAGAAGCTCGAACCATCGTAGATGTTTGATGTCTCACGATATGGCGAGTCGGTACCCGACACGTCGTGGTGGTCACGACCAAGTACGATAGGAGCAGATATCTCACCACGCTTAATAGCCTCGTTGAAGGCGAGGGCTATGCGTGTACGACCCTCGGAGTCGGCATAGAGGATACGTGCCTGCGAGCCTACGACGAGCTTGTTCTCCATAGCCTCACGAATCCAGTGTAGGTTGTCAGCAAGCTGACCCTGAATCTCTGCTGGTGCCTCCTTGAGCATAGCGTCGAGAACCTCGGCTGCAATACGGTCTGAAGTTACCAAATCCTCCTCCTTGCCCGATGTACACACCCAACGGAATGGGCCGAAGCCGTAGTCGAAGAACATAGGACCCATGATATCCTGTACATATGATGGGTAGCGGAACTTACCATTCTCGGCCATGATGTCTGCACCGGCACGTGATGACTCCAAAAGGAAGGCATTACCATAGTCGAAGAAGTACATGCCGCGGGCAGTGAGCTTGTTAACAGCCGCCACATGACGTCGCAACGACTCACGGACACACTCCTTGAAGCGTTCTGGCTCCTCGGCCATCATGCGGTTAGACTCCTCATATGAGTAGCCCACAGGGTAGTAACCACCTGCCCATGGGTTATGCAACGATGTCTGGTCAGAGCCAAGGTCCACGTTGATATCCTCCTCGGCGAGGCGCTCCCACAAGTCAACAACATTACCTACATAGGCAAACGATATCACCTCCTTGTTCTCCACCGCCTGCTTAACACGTGGTATGAGCTCGTCGAGTGATGAGTAGAGCTCATCCACCCAACCCTGCTTATGACGCTTCTCGGCAGCAGCAATGTTAACCTCGGCAGTGATGCTCACAACACCCGATATGTTACCAGCCTTTGGCTGTGCACCCGACATACCACCGAGACCCGCTGTCACGAACAACATACCCTTCAAGTCCTTCTGACCTGGCTTCATGCGCTTACGTGCAGCATTCATAACAGTGATGGTAGTGCCGTGCACGATACCCTGTGGGCCGATGTACATATACGAGCCCGCAGTCATCTGACCATACTGCGATACGCCAAGAGCATTGAAGCGTTCCCAATCGTCCTGCGACGAGTGGTTAGGGATGACCATACCGTTAGTCACAACAACACGTGGCGCATCCTTGTGCGATGGGAAGAGACCGAAGGGGTGACCAGAGTACATTACGAGGGTCTGCTCGTCTGTCATCTCCGCCAGATACTTCATCGCCAAGCGATACTGTGCCCAGTTCTGGAACACCGCGCCATTACCACCATAGGTGATGAGCTCGTGTGGGTGCTGCGCAACAGCCTTATCAAGGTTATTCTGTATCATGAGCATGATGGCAGCAGCCTGACGTGAACGTGCAGGATACTCGTCTATAGAACGTGCACGCATCTCGTAGTCGGGGCGTAGACGATACATATAGATACGACCATATGTCTTGAGCTCCTCCAAGAACTCGGGAGCAAGCTCCGCATGGTACTTCTCGGGGAAGTAGCGCAATGCATTTGCCAAGGCCAACTTCTTCTCCTCATCTGTGAGGATATCCTTACGCTTTGGTGCATGATTTGCTGTTACATCATACGCTTTGGGCGCAGGTAGCGGATCAGGAATACCCGCCAATATATCTTTCTGAAAATCTGTCATGATAGATTAAGGTGTTAGGGTTAATTACTGTATCTTGCTCTCTACGACAGCCAATACCTCGGCCTCGGCCTTCTGTGCGAGAGCCTGAATCTCCTCCGCCTCCTTAACCAAGGCTTCTGCCGTAGCTCTATCCTTTAGGCCCGCAGCGTTGATCTTAACATTTAGGCATGCGCCCATGACTGCCGAACGAGCAGCCAAAGCACCTACACCAGCATCCGATACAGAGTTAGGGTTACCCTCCTCGGCCATAGCACGCACAACGTCGAACGCCTTATATGCAGCCTTCATAGTGCGCAAAGGCACCTGTGTAGCGTAGAGTGTTGCAGCCTCCATGGCAGCAGCACGTGCAGCCTTCTCCTCGTCAGTACCCTTTGGCATGCCGAAGACATCCATAATCTTGTTGAAGGCAGCAGTATCCTCATCAACGAGGTAGAGCAACTCATTCATCACAGCCATGCCATTATCTGCCCAGTTAGAGAAGTACTCCCAACGATCATCCCAACCGGCCTTGTGTGACGATAGGTTAGCAACCATAGTACCGAGGGCTGCAGCCAAGGCACCCATGTATGCAGAGATAGAGCCACCACCAGGCGCTGGAGACTCGCTTGCTGTCTCCTCGGCGAAGCCTGCGCAGGTCATGTCTACGAGCTTCTTAACACCCTTGTTCTGGTCTGCCTCGAGGATATACTCAACAACCTTCTCATCAGGATTGAAAGGCTTGAGGTTACCAAGACCCATAGACTCGATGGCTATGCGCACCAACTCTCTCTCTGGAAGACCTGTAGAACGGTTCTGCTTACGGAGGAAGTGACGACCAGCATCCACCAACGCACTCTTTGGCACAAGACCCACGATCTCGGCACCTGTAACGCGCACGCCACGAGCCTCGGCAGCACGGCATACCTCATCGAAAGCGACATGTAGAGGTGTCACAGAGAGGTTTGTCATGTTCATAGATACCTGTGCGATGCCATACTCCTCGATGAACCAGCCGATAGCCTTACATGCCTTGAGTGTACCTGGCTTCATTATTGTATTGCCATTCTCATCCTTCATGATCTTACCAACGATAGGGTTACCCTCACGCATAGGACGACCCTTCTCGCGAACGTCGAAGGCGATGGCGTTAGCACGACGTGTAGATGTAGTATTGAGGTTGTAGTTTACCGCCACAAGGAAGTCACGAGCACCTACGGCAGTAGCACCTGTCTTCGCAACACCCTCATCATATGGACGAGCACCGAAGTCTGGCTTACGTTCCTCATCCATCATCTTCTCGGGCAATGCCTCGTACTCACCAGCACGGCACACTGCGAGGTTGCGACGTTCTGGCTTGAAGGCAGCAGCCTCGTAGCAGTATGTAGGGACGTTTGTCTCCTCCGAGATGCGCTTTGCAAGAGCACGTGCAAGCTCCGCGCACTCCTCCAAGGTGATGCCTGACACAGGGATAAGAGGACATACGTCGCAAGCACCCATACGTGGATGAGCACCCTTATGCTGGCGCATATCGATAAGCTCCGTAGCACGCTTGATGGCAGCAACAGCAGCATCACACACCGCCTCTGGCTCACCAACGAATGTCACTACAGTACGGTTTGTAGCCTCACCTGGATCGACATCAAGGAGTTTAACACCCTTTGCTGCTTCGATAACATCAGTAATCTGCTTGATAACATCGGCATTGCGACCCTCCGAAAAGTTAGGTACGCACTCAATAATTCTTTTCTGCATAGCTATATTAGTTTTAAATCTATATTATCTGCTTTATAGTTGATAGTCCACATCTACTCTCTCCAAGCGTCTCTCCTTGCAATAGTCGCTTATGACAACATGCAAGGGGTGCACCTTATATGCCTCCATGGCCTCCATAGAGAGAAAATCTGCAGTAAGAACAGCATCATATGAGGATGCTGTCTCTTTAATATTAACACCCACCTCGGCATTAACAAGTCCATCTATTTTACCCACTAATGACTCAAGACGCTGCTTCATCTCGTTAGCAATCTGTTGAGGAGTCTCCTCCATGTCGCGGCGGAACTTCCACATAACAATGTGACGTATCATAAGGTTCTTTATTTAAGTTTATTTCAATCATACAAATATACAACTATTTTCTTGATTCTTTATCATCAAAACGAGATTTTTTTTCAAGCTACAAATTGTGTGTTACGATTGTTGTATATACGAAAAAAAATTACTAACTTTGATTGGAGAAAATAGATATTAAACCGTCTAATTAAAAAATAGTTACAGAGAATGGAAATTTGGTATTACTGGGCGCTGGCAGCCCTATTACTCTTCATCGTCGAGATGTTCACAACAGGCTTCGCTGTGATATGCATAAGCATAGGTGCTGCGGGTGCCGCCATAGGTGCTGCCGTGGAGCTATCACTCGAGATGCAGTTTATAATCTTTGCAGTAGTATCTATGCTCGCACTCCTCGGCGTGCGCCCCGTGCTCAAGCGCCTATTCTTCAACAAGGGAGAGAAGGTGGCGACAAATGCAGATGCCATAATCGGCAAGCGCGGCGTGGTATGCCTTGACATCGAGCCTAACGATAGCAATGGTCGTGTGATGATCGACGACGTAGACTGGCGTGCCGTATCTGCCGACAACGAGCCCATAGCCAGGGGCACAAAGGTGGAGGTGGTATCACGAGATAGCATAATATTAACCGTTAAAAAATTATAGTTATGGAGATTACACCCTTAACAATCGTCATTGTCATTGCCATAATAGCAGTACTATACGTACTCAAAGGCTTCAAGATTATCCCACAATCCGAGACACGTGTCGTAGAACGCCTCGGCCGCTACGACCGCACACTGCAGTCGGGAATAAACTACCTACTACCCATCATCGACCGCGCCCGCGAGGTATCACGACGCACTGAGATGGTGGTGAATGGTCAAAAGTATGCCGTTATTAAGTCTACGTCGCGCATAGACCTTCGTGAGCAGGTATACGACTTCGACAAGCAGAGTGTCATCACCAAGGATAACGTGACGACAACAATCAACGCACTACTCTACTTCCAGATTGTAGACCCCGTGAAGTCGGTGTACGAGATTGACAACCTGCCAAATGCCATTGAGAAGCTCACGCAGACAACGCTACGTAATGTCATCGGCGAGTTGGAGCTCGACGAGACCCTCACATCGCGTGACACGATAAACTCGAAGCTACGTGCCGTACTCGACGAAGCGACAAACAAGTGGGGCGTAAAGGTAAACCGCGTGGAGCTTCAGGATATCACACCTCCCGAATCAGTACGTCGTGCCATGGAGCAGCAGATGCAGGCGGAACGTGAACGTCGCGCCAAGGTGCTCGAGGCAAAGGGTCAGAAGGAGTCTATGATATTGCAGTCGGAGGGCGAGAAGGCATCGCAGATAAACCAGGCAGAGGCAGAGAAGCAGACACAGATCCTCAAGGCACAGGGTGAGGCAGATGCCAAGGTGCTCCAGGCAACAGCCGAGGCAGAGGCTATACGCAAGGTTGCAGAGGCCATCGCCGAGTCAAAGACCGACCCTGCAACATATATGCTTCTTATGAAGTATGTGGAGACACTCAAGGAGATAGGCAAGGGTGAGCACGCTAAGACCGTATTCCTACCCTTCGAGGCAAGCAACCTTGTTGGTGCCCTCGGCTCACTGACAGAGCTCCTTCCAAAAAGAGATAAATAGTAAAACCGACAAATGTGTCGTCCTAAAAAAGTGTTACAGGATTTGACACAAAAATAATTAAAGTTTTCTAAATGACAACACGGCGCGCCGTGTTGTCATTTTTCGTTTTGTAAGTTACAATATCTTTCTCACATTGGCGGTGCATCTCGTCC
>JAZLCL010000054.1:0-109718 GCA_045614205.1 Alistipes sp.
AAATAAGAATAGACCTATTATGAAGGTACTTATTGCAACCGAGAAGCCCTTTGCAAAGACTGCAGTTGAGGGTATTGAGTCAATCTTGAAGGAGGCTAACTACGAGGTGGTACGCCTTGAGAAGTATACAGATAAGGCAGAGCTTTTGGCTGCCGTTGCTGATGTTGATGCTCTCATCATCCGCAGCGACAAGGTTACAGCTGAGGTTATCGAGGCTGCAAAGCAGCTTAAGATTGTTGTTCGCGCAGGTGCTGGTTTCGACAACGTAGACCTCGCAGCAGCTACTGCTCACAACGTAGTTGTTATGAATACTCCTGGCCAGAACTCTAACGCTGTTGCAGAGCTTGCTCTCGGCATGATGGTGTTCATGGCACGTAACCAGTTCAACCCTGGTACAGGTTCAGAGCTTCAGGGTAAGACTCTTGCTATCCACGCTTATGGTAACGTGGGTCGCCTTGTAGGCTTGAAGGGTAAGGCTCTTGGTATGAATGTCGTAGCTTACGACCCATTCATCACTGATGAGGCTGTATTTGAGAAGGATGGTGTTAAGAAGATGAACTCTGTAGCAGAGCTTTACGCTGCTGCTGACTACCTCTCACTCCACATCCCAGCTACTGCAGAGACCAAGGGCTCTATCGGCTATGACCTTGCTATGTCAATGCCAAAGGGTGCTACTATCGTTAATACTGCACGTAAGGAGGTTATCAACGAGGAGGGTCTCATGAAGGCTATGGAGGAGCGCGAGGATCTCAAGTATGTTACTGATATTGCACCAGATGCAAAGGATGTATACGCAGAGAAGTTTGGCAAGCGTTACTTCGGTACACCAAAGAAGCAGGGCGCAGAGACTGCAGAGGCTAACGTAAACGCTGGTCTTGCTGCTGCTCGTCAGATCGTTGACTTCTTCGTTAACGGCAACGTTCGTTTCCAGGTTAATAAGTAGTAGACTGCTTATAACAAGATTTAATAGGGTGTTGATGTATAAGTCGTCACCCTTCATAGAATAACCAATCTAAAACTATTTACAAATATGGTAAGAATTAAGCCCTTTAAGGGTATCCGTCCTCCAAAGGAGATGGCTGCGGAGGTTGCATCACGTCCTTACGACGTTCTTAACTCTGTAGAGGCAAAGGCTGAGGCTGGTGAACGTTCATTGCTTCACATCATCAAGCCAGAGATCGATTTCGATCCTATTGCTGACGAGCACTCACAGGAGGCTTACGAGAAGGCTATGGAGAACTTCCGTGTATGGAAGGAGAAGGGTTGGTTGGTACAGGATGACGAGGAGTACTACTATATCTACGCGCAGACAATGAACGGCCGTACACAGTACGGTATTGCTATGTGCTGCCACTATGAGGACTACCTCTCTGGCGCAATCAAGAAGCATGAGCTTACTCGCGTTGATAAGGAGGAGGATCGTATGATTCACGTGCGTAACCAGAAGGCTAACATCGAGCCAGTATTCTTCGCATATCCAGATCAGAAGGAGATTGACGAGATCATCACAAAGTGGGTTGCAGAGCATGAGGCTGACTACGACTTCGTAGCAGAGGATGGCTTCGGTCACCATATGTGGGTTATCCGTTGCAAGGAGACTAACAAGCGCATCACAGAGTTGTTCGAGGGTATCCCAGCATTGTATGTTGCCGATGGTCACCACCGTACAGCTGCTGCTGCACGTGTAGGTCAGGAGTGCGCGTCAAAGAATGCTAACCACACAGGTAACGAGGAGTACTGCTTCTTCCTTGCTGTTACATTCCCAGCGTCCCACCTCCGTATTATCGACTACAACCGTGTAGTTAAGGATCTAAATGGCCTTTCAAAGGAGGAGTTCTTGGCTGCTATCGAGCAGAGCTTCGTTGTTGAGAAGAAGGGTGCAGAGATCTACACTCCTAATGCATTGCACAACTTCGCAATGTACATCGACGGTGAGTGGTACTCAATGACAGCGAAGGAGGGCACATACGACGATAACGATCCTATCGGTGTTCTCGACGTATCAGTTCTCTCTAACCTCGTTTTGGATAAGGTTCTCGGCATTGCTGACCTCCGTACTTCAAAGCGTATCGACTTCGTTGGCGGTATCCGTGGTTTGGGCGAGTTGCAGAAGCGTGTTGACAGCGGCGAGATGAAGGTCGCTTTCGCATTGTATCCAGTATCAATGCAGCAGCTCTTCGACATCGCTGACACTGGTAACATCATGCCTCCAAAGACTACATGGTTTGAACCAAAGTTGCGTTCAGGCGTTGTTATCCACTCTTTCGAGGAGTAATATATTGTGATTGAGATACTTTCGGGTGTCCCATTCTAAACAATATCCCACGTGGTGTAGTACTTTCGTACCATCCACGTGGGATACTTTTTTGTTGTGATGTTCTTATTCTCTTATGCTTAATCTATACCCAACGCCACGTATAGAGCTTATGTCAATTCTCTTGTCTTTCAAGAGATAGGAACGAAGCTTTGAGACAAATACATTCATCGATCGTAGGTTGTAGTAGCTGTCATCACCCCATATGTCCATTAGCATACGGCGTGAGCTTACCACGTTGTCGCAGTTCTGTATCAGAAAATTGAGTATCGCCGCCTCACGTGATGATAGATGTCGTACCTCGTTGTCAATTTTGAGAGTTTGAGCTTTGTAGTCGAAATCGTAGAGGCCAATGTTGTATGTGTGACTCTGCGTATTACCACTTAAACGCGATAATAGAGCCTCTACACGTACTATTAATTCTCTTATAGCAAATGGTTTGCGTAGATAGTCATTGCCACCTGCGAGAAAACCCTCTACCACATCTTCCGAGTCACTCAACGCCGATAGAAAGAGATATTGTGTAGCACTCTGTTCTTTGCGCATCGTGCGTACCATCTCATATCCATCCATCTTCGGAAGCATAATATCTGCTATTACAAGATGTGGCTGCTCCTGGCGAAATAGTTGCAAACCCTCCGCACCATCACTCGCCGTAATCACGTTATATCCCGCCTCTTCGATAGCATCCTTTACGATGTGACGTAGGGTAGCCTCATCCTCAACTATTAGTATTCGTCGTTTTGTCATACGTGGGGAGTGTTATTTCAAATGTTGAGCCTTTGCCCACTGTGGAACGTAGCGATATTTTACCTCTGTGTAACTCGATGATGTTCTTCACGTAGTACAACCCCAATCCAAAACCCTTGGTATCGTGGCGATTTCCTTGTGATATGCGGTAGAACTTCTCGAATATTCTTCTGCGCTCGCTTATGGGAATCCCCGTTCCATTATCACTGATGCTTATTGTAGTGTTTGTGCTATTACTTGATGCATTGATAGTTATATGCGGTTGCTTGGAGCAATACTTTATAGCATTATCAACAAGTGCGCTCAGTGCTGCTACGATATGGAGTTTATCGGCAACAATCTCTGTAGAGTGCTGAATATCTATGTTCCACCTCACCTCCCTTGTCTGATATTTCAGGTCAAGTGTCGCGCGTACCTCCTCCACAATCTTCAAAATATCACACTGTGTGTAGTTCAGTCTGCGCTGCTCAAACTCCTCGGTCGAAGAACGGAGAATCTCCTCTACCATATCTTCCAGACGCTTTAGTGACTGCAACGAAAGGTCGAGATACTCGTTACGTTTCACCTCATTATTTGCAAATGATGGCGATGTGCGTAGCGCATCTGTTGCTGCGTATGCCGCAGCGATAGGGGTTTTTAGTTCGTGCGTGATGTTGTGCGTAAGGTCACGTCGCATCTGCTCGAGGCTCTTTGCACGAAATAGTGTGCGGAGTAGGTATATGAACGTCACTATAAGCACTACGATGGAGAGCATTTGTAGGGTGACTATCCATCTCATACTTGCTATGATTGCCGTATGAGGATCGTCCACTGCAAGCGATATGATTAGCGGAGGAATGCTCTTATCGAATTTAATCTGCTTGCTCGATAGGCTATCGTTGCTTATCTGCCATATAGGCTCAAAGTTGTCTCCTATGGGTGCAAGTATCGAAATCATAAATTGGCACTCAAGACCTGATGTGCGTAGCTCCTCTTTGAGTATTGTGTGCAGTCGTTCGATGTTGGGGAGGATATAATCGCCATTGGGATGGCGTGTTATATATTGCCACGTTGCCTCATCGAAGATGCTCTCTATCTGGTTGCGATAGGTATTGCGCATATTCTTATAATTATCCACCGCCCAGATAATCTCCACCGCAGCGAGGAACACCAATGAGAATATGCCACATAGTAGCACTATGGTAAAGCGACTCTTTTTCATATTGCAAAGTTATGAAAAATATGATACGATGACTCGCCGACGTGTGAACTTTAACACTATTTAACATTCGCGTTAACACTCTTTAACTTAAATCCTTTGGTATCGCAAATATTCTGCACTACCTTTGCAATAACAAAAAGCAGCTGCAGTATTAATCTTAAAACCTTTGAACTATGAAACGAAAACTATTTGTATTTATATTTTCGCTGTTTGCACTCTCTATCGCAGCCACAGCGCAGGAACCTGCTTATATGATTAATGGTGATCGTGTAACCATTGAGCAGGTCATTGACCTATCGTCTGACTCTATTGAGATGATAGAAGTAGTGAAAAATGCCCAGGCCTTGGATGATTTTGAGAAGAGGTATGGTTTCCGCCCAGCGTGTATTACAAAGATAACCGCCAAAAGCGTAGATGGGGAGGATGAGGTATTCCTAATGGTGGATGAGATGCCACAGTTTATGGGTGGTGATCTTACGACTTTTAGAAATTGGGTAATGCAGAATGTCCGCTATCCCGAGGAGGCTATGAACAAAGGTATTGAGGGAATGGTTCTCGTAAGATTCTGCGTCAGCAAAGATGGATATATCAATGAGAGTATGACAGGTATTATCGAATCTCCAGATAAGTCGTTGTCGGATGAGGTGTTGCGTGTGTTGAAGAGCTCGCCACAGTGGATTCCTGGCAAGCAGAAGGGCAAGAATGTTATAGTGCAGTTTGTTTTGCCTGTGAATTTCAAATTTGCGAATAGTGCCAATATAACTTCTGATGATGACCAATCGGCCAATGACATTGAGCAAATCGAGGTTGTAAGTTTTGGTAAGTAACCATTTCCCCTAATCATAAGCAAAATAGGCGACCACGAAGGTCGCCTATTAATTTGTGTTTACTATTTCTTTGTTCCCACGTAGGTTACGGGGTACTCGCCACATATGAATGATAGTGACATGGCGTTGTCGCTAATCTCGCCTACGAGGTTTGTAATGGTGAACTTCTCGAATGGGCCACCCATGGCGTAGGGCACAATGCCATCACCCGAGAGTGTGTATACGCCATCTGTCTCTGTGAAGTCGACACCCTCGACTACCATGTCGAGTTTAAGAGGCATGCCTGTAGCGAACTTAACCTTGTACATCACAAAGTTTAGCTTACCGTCGCCGCTAATCTCGTAGTCAACCTCTACCTCCTCCTGTGTGAATGTTGTACCATCGTTCTGGCCCACTACCATGGTGCCCTTGTAGCAGCTGTTTTCTACAGGATTGTTTGGTAGCTCATTGTTTTCGCCATTCTCGCATGATGTTATCGCTAATGATGCTAAAATCAGTGTGAAAAAATACTTAATCTTATTCATAGGTTTAAATGTTAAAGTTTAATCTTATGCCTGCGTGTATGGGGTTTCCTTGTGAGAAGAACTCCTCGCCGACACTCTTAAAATAGAATACGTTATATGATGTGTTAGTTAGGTTTCGTCCCCAAAGTGTCAACTCCACACTCTTAAAGCGTAGTGACAGCTGTGCTCCGAAGGTAGAGTAGAATGGCTGCATCAGTGTGTTCGACTCGTTCCAATATATATCGCCTATGCCTCGCCAGTCGGCAGCTATTGTCAGCTGGTGGAGTGTTGGATTATCGAACATCCATGTGTAGGATGCACTTACCGCCACGGTGTGCGATGGTGCATATGGCAACTGCTTGCCGCTATAGTCATTTAAGCCGTCGTTATACTCCCTGAAGCGTGCGTTTGTATATCCGTAGTCGGCATTTATACTGAATCCCTCGTATGTGTAGCGTGCCGAGAGCTCCGCGCCAAAGCTACGTGCGCGTGCTGCGTTCGACATCATGCGACCCGTGTTGTTGCCCTGTGGTAATACGGTCACCTGCTGGTCGAAGCACTCTATCCAGAATAGTGAGGCGTCTATGTCTAGGCCCTTTATCTCGCGTATGTGCGTTCCTATCTCGAAGTTCCAGCTCGTCTCTGGTCTGTAGCGTGTTGCCGATGCCGAGTCGTATGATGCACCACCCACACTATCAAGTTCTATGTGCAGCTGGTCAAGCATATCGTTCATCATCTTGACCTGCAGAATATCGGAGAATATCTGCGTGTTGAAACCTCCCGACTTATATCCGCGTGTTATGGTAGCATATGCCGAGCTATCCCCAAAATTATACTGTGCAGCAATCTTGGGTAGTATCTCATAGAACAGCTGTCTCTCCTCTCCTTTGAACTCCGAGTATAGGTTATGGAACTCTGTCATCGTGAGGTCGAAGCAGTAGGGTATCGTCGTGTATGAGTGATACTGCATCGTGGTGTACTCCATATCGAAACGTATGCCAGCAGTAAAAAGCCAGTTGCCTGTCTCAAAGGATGACTGATGATATAAAGCTGCTCCGTAGGCGGGGATGTGGAAGTTACTCTCTATCACAAAGCTATCGCCGCCAATATGCATATTATTATTTGGGAATACAGTGTGTAATCCCTTGTTTATATTGCCCACTATAAGTTCGTTAATGCCATCCTCCTTGAATGTCACGGGTGACGACATGTCGAGCCACTTGGCAAAGAGAAAGGCTCCCGATAGCCATTGCCAGCAGTGTGAGCTGTCGGCATTACGTAGCACAAGCTCCTCGGTTATGGTATGCTCTTGCTGTCGCTGCTGCATGGTGAACATCGACTTTGGTGTGAAGTCCTGGTCAAGGGTCATCACGTCACCGAGATATTGGTAGCTTGTGGCACTTGAGAGTAGTATGTTGTCACCTCTATACTTTGCTACGAAGCCCTCAACAATGTTTAGTCGCTGGTAGCCCGATGGGTCGTTGTATGCAACATCCGCATAGGTGCCTGTCGTAGGGTCGTAGTGACGGTATGCGTAGCCACCTTCGTTGGTGTATCCCGCAGTTATGCTGTTGTCGAAACTCCATCTGCCAGCTATCCACTCTGTCCTTATGCGTAGTGATCCGCTATATCCGTCGTCGCACATCTCGTTTGTGTAGCTGTTGCGGAAGAAACCTCCATCATGGTTTATGTGTGCCGCTACCGATATGCCGAAGTTGTCTGTGGGGCGTGCGTAGTATGATGCTGTTGCGCGGTATGATGTTGCTGTGTAATACTCTGCCATGGCTCTAACACCCTGCCATGTGAGAGGTGATAGTGTTGTTATGTTCATCACACCTCCCGAGGTGTTACGACCATAGAGTGTTCCCTGTGGGCCACGTAGCAACTCTACGCGTCGTATGTCGTAGAAGTCGAAGTCGTAGCTATTCTTGTTCATCACAGGTATATCGTCAATTGTCACGCCGAGTACGGGCTGGTCAATGCGTGAGCCAAAGCCGCGCACGTATATTGATGATGTTATTGATGACCCGTAGTCTGGCTGGTAGAAGTTGGGCGCCAGAGCAGATATCTCCTTTACAGATGATACGCCACGATCCTCCAGCCTGCGCATGGTCATTATGGTTGACGATATAGGCATAGAGTGTTTCGAGTCACTCTTTAGTGACGCGGTTATATCCACGCTTTCGATGAAGTGGTGAAGCGAGTCTGCTGGCTCATGTGCCATAATCGGAATGGCTATGAGCAGTGTAAGTATCGTTATTAATATTTTCACACCGCAAAAGTACTTCTATTATCACTTTTGGTCAACCCTCATTTGTGATAGTTATTTATCCTTAAAAGCGTATTTTTTTGTGTTTAGGTGTGCTCAAATAGTTTTTATAAAAAAAGCCTATCCCGAAGGATAGGCCAATTATGGGAGTCTATGCTCTATTTTTTAGTACTGTGGGTAGATGCTTGTCATATCTATCAATGAGTAGTCGCCCTCGTATGTCACGGTGTGTGTCTCGAGCTGATCGTTTGCGAAGAGGTCTACGACAAGTGTCATCTTGCCATCCTCAACCACAAGGTTACCATCCTCGAACTTTGACTGTGATGATGTGAAGCCATTCTCGTCATTCTTCTGCAACCAGCTTGTATCCTTGTTTATGCTGTGCATTACACCACCTGATGCTACGCGGTATGTGCCATCGGGTAGCATGAACTTGTCATCTGCAGGCTTCACATTTGTGTATATATCGATGACATAGTAGTAGGCATCAGGCACGCTGAAGTACGATACGCCTATTTCTGGCTCATATGATGACATGCCCTTATCTGTGAGTGCTATGTAGTAGTTGTAGTAACCAGGTGTTGCTGTGCCATAGTAGTGACCTGTAGCCATTGGTGCAACAACCTCTACCTCTGATGGGGTAGGACTGCCTGCCTGTTTAACATTCACTGTGAACGATGACTCACCGTATGTTACGGTAACGTTGCCCTCACGAGCCTCCATCTTTTTGTTGTCATCGACGATGAATAAGATGCTTCCCATATTCTTGTATGTGAAGTTGTAAATCCACTCTACATCAGCAGTCGCTTCAACAGTTAGCTCTGATGTCATATTCTCAATGGTGTATGTTATCATTACTGATGTCTTCTTGTGGTCAAACTGAAGCTCGGCATCAGATGTGAGAGTGATAGTTGGAGTTGTTTGATTGTTATTTGGCCCGTTTGGAGAGTTAGGTTTTTCACACGCAACGAACAAAAGAGCAGTAAGAGCCAAAAGTGATAATAGTTTATTCATATTCTTTTATTGTTAGTTGTTTATATATGCTTTTATTTCGACAAAGATAGTCTATTTTTGTGATTTATCTAATATAAGATGCTATATTTGCAAAAAAAAGTATTCATGATGCTATTGTTGATTCTATTTTTAGTCACTACTTCGGTGTATGCTGTGGCGCAACCATCTGTCGACTTCGATGCAAAATGTCGTGAATATGGTCTTGTTGATGTGCGTAGCCTCAATGATGAGATACTTGTTGAGTTAAAGTATGCTACAGAGGATAACTTCATGGGTGAGAATATGTACGGTACATTAACTAACGCATACCTTGAACCTGTGTTTGCTCAAAAGGTTGTCTGTGCCCAGGAGATTCTCAAGTCTCGTTATCCAAACTATACACTTCTCATCTACGATGCTGCACGTCCTATTAGTGTTCAGAGATATATGCATAGTGCTGTGCAAGGTACCGCCTTTGAAGATTTCGTAGCTGATGGTAGTAGGGGAGGGCGTCATAATTTTGGTGTCGCCGTAGACCTTACTATCGCCACTAATGATGGTACACCCCTCGATATGGGCGCTGCGTTCGATGAGTTTAGCGACGCCTCTGCTGTTAAGGGTACGCCCGATAATGCCGATGCACGTACCCGCAATATAGATGTCTACCGTGCCTATATTAACGCTATGCGCGACTCTGGTGTTATTAGTGCTGTGGCTGCAGAGAATAGAATTCTACTTATGGAGGTAATGTGTGAAGCTGGCCTGGTACCATATCGCCTCGAGTGGTGGCACTTCGAGGAACTTATCTCTATGGACGCCACCCGCAAGAAATACCGCTTACTTGACTTTTAGCCCGAGTGCCAAAAAAACCTGATCTATTCCATATAGCAAATGCAGGTGAATTGCTACAGCGTTACGGGATAAAGGGTAAGTTTATGGTCGGAAGGTTTACTTATTCTAAAATGAGTATCGTATTTATACATACGCCATGCTTAATGGTGAAAATATTTGCGTAGGAGTAAATGTTTCCCTCAAAAATAATGAAATTGAGTTATCAAACATTATCTCTGCTTATGGTAGAAATATTAATTAATTGTTTGGTCCAGAGTTAGTTTACCTCTTGTATCCAAAAAGCGTAAAAGAATTAAAGCGGAAGATTTCGCAAGTTTCCACGGAGCCCAATTCTCCGCTAAATGCTACATCTGCCGCTTCTGCCAACGAAGATACAACATCAAATGCAGAAATCCAAACAAATGAGCAGAAATTTTCTCTCATCACTCCCGAGATGGATGCTGCCTACCTCGCCGCTGTAGCTGCCGAGGCTGTAGAGAAGGGAGCAAAGACGGAGGAGGATGATGCTTCCCTTGATGGTCAGCATGATGCTAAAGAAGGTACTATCGTAGATGAGTCACAGGGGGTGAGACACTCGTTGCAAGGTGCAGTAGCAGATATTCTTGATGATTACGATACCGATGGTGTAGAGTACAGCTCAGTATCAGATATCGCAGATGGGATCGAAACTCTTATTGCAGAGAGCACAGAAAACACAACAGAGTTGGAGAATATCCTCAATGACTTCCGATATGCACAGGATGATGCACGAAACTGGGGTAATAGAATGGATTCAGGTGGCGAGGAAGAGTTTGAGGAGGCGTTGAGAATGTTTGCAAATAAATCAACCCTCGGCGAGAGGAACGGCGCTGATTCTCACAACTCATCATCCGAGGGTCTGCCTTTGGAGAGCAGTGAGCGCCTAAGTGGTAATGCACTTGCGTCTCCAAAAGATGTTGCAAAGATAGGCAAAAATACTGAAGTGACGCATAGAGCAGCGAAAAATATCATTAACGAGGGAGGGTTGAAGAAAAAAATAAAGACTCCTGCTCAAGCTGTAAGTGCATTGGGTAAGGGTTTGCATATGGAAAAATCCGATAATTCGCAGTCTTATTATGGAGATTTCTTTGAAGGAGACTATATTGTAGATGAGAGGGTTGTACATATAAGAATATCTACCCATCCAGCAACACCTACTCGTATGGGTAATGCAGATGCAGACCATAAAGTTAGTATCGTAATTCGCAAGAATGGGAAACACAAGAGTGATGGCACACCACACAATGGATATACAGAGTATACTTATGACCCAAGCGTTATTGCTCCAAAAGACGCCGCAAATGCTGTGATTAAGGGAGTGAAAACTCTCTTGGAAACAGGCGAGTATATAGACGAGACAGGGAAAGCAGTTCGCAAAGACTATCCATATACTGATAAAAGTGGCAAAACTCTCTACTCTCTCATCACCCCCGAGATGGATGCTGCCTACATGGATGCTGTGAACAATGGCGATATGGAGACGGCACAGCGTATGGTGATGGAGGCAGCAGAAAAGGCTGGATATATCAACGATGAGTCGTGGAGGATGAATCATCGTGCACCACGTAAGGATGAGGAGAACGCCAATCCATTCAATACAGAGAGGATTGTTCCCGAAGATTTTTGGGAGCACCCAGAGTGGTATACTAATATTCGCCATAGCAGTGAGACAAGAGAGTCTTACTACGCTATGAAGCGTGCTATTGATAAGTATAAGCGTCTAATGGCTGAGGGGAAGACTGATGAGGCAGATAATGTCACAATAACCATGTATCGTGGTGTAGATAAGACTGCTAATAAGCGAGAGGCATCATTCCGCAATGGTGATTGGATTACACCGAGTCGCAGTTATGCTCTTTCATCTGCTCCCTATGGTAAGGCACGTGTAATATCTCAAGAGGTCAATCTTAAGGATATTTGGTGGGATGGCAACTCTATCAATGAGTGGGGCTATGACGATGGTGCTAACTATGGCTATCGTGACACAAAGAACAACCGTAAGCTCCTCGACCCTGTAACCTACGATGATAACGGCAATGTCATCCCTCTCTCGGAACGCTTCAATCCAAAGAAGGAGGATATAAGGTACTCGTTGCAAGAGACCAATGATCGCTTTAATGCGGAGTTGGCGGCACTAACAGAGGATAATGCTCGAGAACGTATCTTTGACTTGGGTCGCCCATCATACATATTGCTTTCTACTGGTATAGAGGATAAGCCTATCCGACTGTATGGGGCAAAGTTGTTGTCGAAACTACGTAAGCACGGTTACGATATATCTGCGCTGAAGAATTTGCCGTTGGCGATAAACTTGCCTATAGCTGTATTTAAAGGGTCTCACGAAGGGTCTTTTGCTATCCTTACAGAACTCAAGATAAAAAACAATAATATCCTTGCGGCTCTGTCTGTAGGAAAGGGTGGCCATGATATTGACTTCAATATAATATCTTCGGTGTACGATAAGCGAGGCGATAGTGTCGCAAGATGGGTGACAGATGGCAAGATGTTGTATGCAGACAAAAAGAAAGCCCTCGATTATTTCAGCGTTTCCGCTCCAGTTGCGGAGGCTCAAAACAATCAAGAGCTTGTATCTGTCACAAATATAATACAAAATTTCGAAAATCCAAAGGTTTTACCAAGATTTTCTCTCATGGGCAAGATGGGTGCTGGGAAGGTTATCACACACGCCAATGGTGATGTAGATGCCATCATTAACGAACAGACAGGGCAGGCACGACTCTCATTGCAATGCGTAGATGTGTCCATTATGGAGCACGCTGAATATATTAAGAAGTGGCTTTGGGGCACGAGGCGTTATGTGTGTGGGCAACAAGTTGTTCTGGCAGGGTTATTTATCAATCTTCGATATGTCGTATAATTTACATTATGTTAAATTAGATTGTTTGGTTGATTGGTTTACAATGTGCTAATGAATATTATATCAATTAAAGTATATAATAACCTTGCATGATGATGTCTTGTTAGTCTTTAGCATTGACACGAATATTGCATTAGTATTAACTCACAATCGGTTTCATGACTAAATGAAACAAAGCGTGATGACTGAATAATAATATTTGTTGTCGATTGCTTATTTTCAAACAAGATATTTATACGTCTTTATCGCGTTGCAGTCCGCGGCATTAAGCCTTGCGGAAGGTAAAGAAACGTGCAGCAAGGTAGCTGTATACCACGCATATGGCCGTAGTAAGCATCTTTGAGGGCGTTGGCCATATATTGAACACCTCGACGAAGAGTTTCATGCATACATAGTTGATGGCGAGTGATCCTACGATAGATAGCAGATAGCGCATTAACTGCTTACGCGATGCAAGGTGTGTGACTCGGAACGCAACATTTCTGTTGAGCCAAAAACCGGTGAAGAGGGTTATCGGAAATACTACAATGAGTGTTGCAATATGAGGTGAAATTACGATGAGGTCAAGGTCTATAAATCGTTGAGCAATAATATAATGGTATATTACAAAGTACCATATCGTGTCGAGTGTCATGTTCACTGCGCCACAGATGCCATAGCCAAACGTATCGCGTGATATTAGGCGCGATACGGGCTTGATATATAGCCAGTCTATAATGCGTATAAGGTGCGATGCAACCATATATACCCTACTTCTTATATTTGCGTGGCGTGTGAATCCATGACTGTTTAAACTGCTTCATATGCTCTTGTTTAAATGATTCGCAATCAGCATATTCGCTACTACCAAATGCGGCGACGGCATACATGCTGCCAAGCTGGAATGTGGCAAACATAATATCTGGATTCTTTGCCTCGAGGTCAGTGATTGCACGCGCTAGATTCTCCTCTGTTGAGTAGCTGCCAACAACTACCCAATGGCGTATATCATCGCGCTGGCGCCAATCATCTATGGCAACACTCACAACTATCTGGGCAGTGCTACCCTGCTCCTCGGCGATTATCTCCTCCTCTACTGCATCTGGTATGATATAATCAGTTGTAACATCCTGGTTGTCAGCAGTGTTGTCATCTGTCACTTCAAGCGTATTGTTCTCGGTGATATCAGCTACCATCTCCACCTGAATAGCTTCAGATGTGGTATTATTCAAGATATTGGTATATAAGTAGTAGGCAGCTCCTAATGCTATAATAACTACAGTGAGGATTATGCATATGTTACGACCGGTGTGTGTGCGGTGTGATAGCTCTAGTTCATCTTCGACATTAGGGTTTAGTTTATCGCTGAACCGTGGGTCAATGGTGATGTTATTGTTATTGTGGTGAATGTGACATACCTCGTAGATCGAGATGTTGCCATCGGGCTGTGTCACCTTGTCCAGCCAACGTTTATATATGTCCTCTGCCTGTGTGGTGTCCACCTGTGCGATGTTGGCTATAACATCGATGATGGATATGTTCATCCTATGAGGCAATAGTTGTAGCGTGAAGTGTGGTGCCGAGATGCTATTTCTCGATGTCCTTGTTGCAGGCTCACGTGTTACATCAATTGTGCCAACATCGGGAAGATATACTCCTCTGTGGCTCAATATAGTGTTGATTATTATCTTGTTAACTTCGTTTACCATAACCTTTACTTTTTGCTCTTTTTGCCTCGCTTCTTATTCTCGCGTGCATACTCCTTATTGGCGTGGTCAACAACGGCGTTTATGTCGGCAACAGCAGGCTTGCGCAACGATCTAAAGATCATATATGCGCCAACTAGTATAAATGGAATGCTCAAGATCTGTCCCATATCGAGTGTCATGCCCTCCTCGAAGTCGACCTGTCGTTCCTTGAGGAACTCGATGAAGAAGCGTGTGAGGAATATGCCAATCATGGCTATGCCGAAGAGGAATCCTGGACGGCGACGACCTAAATCTTTACGATAGTATAACCATAGTATAATGCCGAAAGTCAGGAAGTAGCATAGTGACTCATATAGCTGTGCAGGGTGGCGTGCGGGGATCTCTGCTATAATCTCTGCGGGCACATCGCCATTGAACTCTACCCATGCTCTACGGGCATCGTGGTATACGAACTTGAAACCCCATGGTACATCTGTGGTGTAGCCAACAATCTCGGAGTTGAAGAGGTTGCCAAGGCGTATGATGGCGCCACTCAATGGTGCCACTATGGCTATGCGGTCAAGACCCCATATGAATGGCAGATGGTTGCGGCGTACAAAGATCCAGATGCCTAGCAGAATGCCTATCGTTGCACCATGGCTTGCCATGCCGCCATCACGTATATCTGTGATTATGCGCCAGGGCTCGGGGAGGTATGTCTCGGGCTCGTAGAAAATGCAGTGACCGACACGTGCGCCCACGAAGGTGCCGAGGACAATCCATATGAACGCCGACTCGAGAGTGCGTGGTGGAAGACCTTCATGGCGGAAGGTTATGTGGCATATGCGTTCTGCTGCAAGGATGGCGAGGGCCCACATGAGACCGTACCAGCGTATATCGAGGTTTCCCAGCATTACTAATGTTGGGTCCCAGTTCCAAACAATTGATAATATATTCATTTCAAAGTGGTTTTATCGTGTTAACTCTCCAATATGGCTAGGCGTGCTATGACGCGCCATGCTCGCTTGATATCTGCTCTGTTGATGAAGATGTCGGGGAATTCCTCGCGGTTGTGTGCCACAAGGCGCAACTGGTTCTTGTCGTGTGCTGCATAACGCACCCTGCGCCATATGACCTCTTCGCCAACAAGCAGCGTGTACTCATTACCCTGTACAATATCTTCAGGTGCTATGTTTTTGAGGAATAGATCGTGAGCAACGCTTAATGTATCGTTCATCGCCATCGACTGTGATCGCAGCACGGCATCTGCGCCTATAGTATAGGGCAGTGTGTACTGTGCATGTGGTCTGTTGCTTTCGATGTCGAGGAGTGCTACCTCCGCCTCGTCCTTGTAGAATGGCACTGTCTCCTGCTGCACGGAGTCTGACTTGAGCATGTTGCCCACACCTGAAAGGAGCCATGTGCGGTCTATGTCGGGCACGCAGCTGACGATTCTATCGGCAAGGTCTGGCGATATACCATAGTTACCCTTGCGTATGTGGTAGAGGTTCTCTGCTCGGCCCAGGCCTAGGTGTGCGGCAAAGACGTTTGTGTTCATGCCGACATGTGCGAGGATCCTCAATATGCGTTCCCAATTGTTATGGCGATTTGTCATGTGGCTCTAATTTGTGTTGTTGCGGTCGTTTACTATGCTTGGCGCTGATAATTGCAAAATTTGTCTTATCTTTGCACCACGGCTCCGTAGTTCAATGGATAGAATTTAAGATTCCGGTTCTTACGATGAAGGTTCGAATCCTTTCGGAGTCACAGTCTGGCGTTGCGGTTTATACTGTGGCGCCTCTATCTTTTCTGAACATTAATAACCGCAACAAAGATACAACATTTATTTGAAAAATATAATAAATCGGGGCTAAATTGTGGGGTTTCGAGATGACGTGTGTAACAACTCTCTTTTGTGGTGTTTATAGCGGACGGAGTATCTTAATCTACGATTAGTTTCTGTCACCCACTCATCCCTGGTATTCTACCATTCATCGCAAAAATATGCGCATAACTTGCATTATTCGGTCAAAATGACTACATTTGTGACTATGGAAAAGATTAAAAATGTAGTTTTTGACCTTGGTGGGGTTGTCTTTGCGCGCGACCCTAGAAAATTTGAACCCGAATTTATCAAATTCTTCTCATATATAAACCTCCCACAGATGCCACATTTCTGGGAGGAGTATGATCGTGGTATGGTGTCGTACGACGAGACTATAGATGCTCTTGCTGCGTACAACGACTGCGACCGCGAACTTGCGGAGAAGAACCTTAAGCACTCGATACTTATGCAGGAGGAGATCCCTGCTACGAAGAGCCTCATTGCGGAGCTTAAGGCTGCTAAATATAACCTTTATGTGCTGTCGAATATGTCGCTGGAGTTCATTGAGTTCCTGCGTCAGAAGGAGGTGTATGCTCATTTCGATGGCGAGGTGGTATCGTGTGTGGAGCACGTGGTGAAGCCTGATGTGGAGATATATCGAATACTCGAGTCACGCTATGGCCTCGACCCTGCGGAGACACTCTTCGTGGATGATCGCCCCAAGAACACAGAGGCGGCGCGTAGTTGTGGTTGGCATGGCTTCGACTTTGATCATCACAATCCCGAAGATAGTTGTGCTCGATTGCGTGAGATGTTGTTGTAGAGTAATAGACATTAAATTATATAATTGGTATGATACTAAACTTAAGACTCGATTATCAGACTTCATATGGCCAAGAGTTATATGTTGTTGTAGGTGGCGACAAGGAACGTGCATATCCTATGCAGTATGTCAGCGATGGTCGCTGGGAGGTGTCGCTTAAGCTCGCGTCTGCTACAGAGGTGGTGTACCGCTATGAGGTGCGCTATGGTAGCGAGGTGATACGTAAGGAGTGGGGAGGTAAGCATGTTCTTCCTCTCGATAAGAAGGCCGAGGTGGTGCGCGTGCTCGATAAGTGGTACGAGATGCCATTTGACCGTTCGTTCCACTCGTCAATGTTTGTTGATGGTGTTTTTGCTCGCCCAAAGCGTAAGAAGGCACAGGGTGCTGCTGAGGGATATATCACACTGCGTGCCGACATCGCTGTTGTGCGTTCTACGCAGCATGTTGTTGTTGTGGGTGGCTGTAAGGCCTTGGGTAACTGGGATGTTCGCAAGGGCGTGGTGCTAAACGATGCACAGGCTCCTATCTGGAGTGCTCGTATCAAGGCACAGAAGGAGGGTTTTGCCTATAAGTTCGTTATCGTGGATAGTGCATCGGGGGATGTCGTAGCATGGCAGTCTGGTGAGAACTATTACTTTGGCGAGGGTGTCACAGAGGGTGAGGCTATCGTAGTGGATGGCTTGCGTCCTCACTTCGATATGGCACCATGGCGTGGTGCGGGCGTTGCTATACCAGTATTCTCGTTGCGTTCGGAGTCGAGCTTTGGTGTCGGCGAGTTCAAAGATATCCGCTTGATGGTTGACTGGGCGGCTGCTACGGGTCAGTCTATAATTCAGATATTGCCTATTAACGATACTACGATGACTGGCACATGGCAGGATTCGTACCCATACAATGCTAACTCTACATTCGCTTTGCACCCTCAATTCTTGCACCTTCCTGCTGTTGGTGAACTTAAGGATAAGGAGGCTGCTGCGCGCTTCGAGGCCCTTGGTAAGGAACTCAACATCTTGCCTATGGTTGACTACGAACGTGTGAATAATGCCAAGAAAGAGTACTTGCATCTCATCTTCGAGCAGGATGGTAAGAAGACTCTAGCGTCGAAGGAGTTTAAGGCGTTCCTCGCTGCAAATGAGGAGTGGTTGCGCCCTTATGCAGTATTCTCGGCACTTCGCGACAAGCATAATACTCCCGACTTTGCGCAGTGGGGCAGCATGGCGAAGTATACAAAGGCGAAGGTTGCGAAGTATGAGAAGGAGCACAGTGATGCTGTAGCTTATCACTACTTCGTTCAGTATCACCTTGCAAAGCAGCTCCGTGAGGTGCGTGACTACGCACACTCAAGGGGTGTTGTCCTCAAGGGAGATATTCCAATCGGTATCTCGCGTACAAGTGTTGATGCGTGGGCATATCCAGAGCTCTTCAATATGGATTCATCAGCGGGTGCTCCACCCGATGACTTCTCTGTTATGGGTCAGAACTGGGGCTTCCCAACATATAACTGGGCAAAGATGGCCGAGGATGGCTATGCATGGTGGAAGGCGCGCTTCGTGAAGATGGCCGAGTACTTCGATGCATATCGTATCGACCACATCTTGGGCTTCTTCCGCATATGGGAGATTCCTCTCGATGCTGTAAATGCGCTTCTTGGCCGCTTTAACCCCGCACTACCCTACAGCCATGATGAGATCGCCTCTTATGGCTTCCGCTTCGAGGGCTGGCATGTGGGCAACATCGCCGAGACTGACAATGTGCTCTTTGTGGAGGATAAGTTGCAGAAGGGTAAGTTTCATCCACGCATCTCTGCACAGTCTACCGACTGCTACCGTTGGCTTGCTGACGACCAGAAGGAGGCTTACGATAGACTCTATAACGACTTCTTCTACCGCCGTCATAACGACTTCTGGAAGTGGGAGGCTCTTAAGAAGTTGCCACCATTGACAGAGGCTACAGGTATGCTCGTTTGTGGTGAGGACTTGGGTATGATTCCAGACTGCGTTCCATCTGTTATGTCGGGCGAGCAGATTCTATCGTTGGAGATTCAGCGTATGCCTAAAGATCCAAAGGTTGAGTTTGGCTCGACATACCACTACCCTTACCTCTCAATCTGTACTACGGGTACACATGATATGAATCCATTGCGTGCATGGTGGGAGGAGGATAGAGGTGTCACACAGCGCTTCTACAATCATGTTTTGGAGGCGTGGGGCGAGGCTCCATACTTCTGCGAGCCATGGGTCTGCGAGCAGGTTGTAGCTATGCACCTTAAGTCGCCAGCGATGCTTACTGTGTTGCCATGGCAGGATTGGGTAGCTATGGATGGTGCTTTGCGTCGTGAGAATCCACATGACGAACGTATTAATGTTCCCGCTAACTCACGTCACTACTGGCGCTATCGTATGCATATGACACTTGAGGAGTTGCTCCAGTCGGAGGATCTCAATAGAAATATTCGTCAGAAGATTGCCGAGTCGGGCCGATAGACGGGCGATGATGTGTTGACACTTGGTGTCTACACTCTCTGCAAGATGGGCTGTTCAACGCTGTTGGATAGCCCATTTTTCTTTGCTTTATTTCATATTTTAGGCCCCGTATAGCGTTTTTGTGATGTTATTTGATATTTGATGTCGTTTATGGTGGTTAATTTCGGTGTGAGATGCTTTGAATTCTCGTTTATTATTTGTATCTTTGTGCGTTTTGAAACGATACTTTATATTGAAAATATAAAATAAAACTATCATATGAGTACTGAACAGGAGAAAGTGATGAAACATGAGGAGGAGTATTCGGCGTCGAATATCCAAGTCCTCGAGGGTTTGGAGGCCGTGCGTAAGCGTCCCGCAATGTATATCGGTGATATCGGCGAGAAGGGCCTTCACCACCTCGTATATGAGGTCGTAGATAACTCTATCGATGAGGCCTTGGCGGGCTACTGTAGCGATATCTACGTTACCATCAATGAGGATAACTCAATTTCGGTGAAGGATAACGGTCGTGGTATCCCAACCGACTGGCATGAGAAGGAGGGTAAATCGGCTCTTGAGGTTGTGCTCACAGTTCTCCATGCTGGTGGTAAGTTCGATAAGGGTAGCTACAAGGTGTCTGGTGGTCTTCATGGTGTTGGTGTATCGTGCGTTAATGCCCTCTCAACACTCCTCGTTGCGGAGATCCACCGTGGTGGTAAGATCTACAAGCAGACATACTCGAAGGGTACACCTACATCAAAGGTGGAAGTTGTTGGCGACTGCGAGGATCGTGGTACTACAATCACCTTTAAGCCCGACGCAGAGATCTTCTCGCTTACAACAGAGTACAAGTATGCTATATTGGCTAACCGTCTTCGTGAGCTCGCGTTCCTTAACAAGGGTATTCACCTCACGCTTACCGACCACCGTGTGAAGGATGAAGAGGGTAACTCACTCTCTGACCACTTCTACTCGGAGCATGGTCTCTCGGAGTTTGTTGAGTACCTCGACGCTACACGTGGCCAGAAGATCATCGAGAACATCATCTACCTCGACACCGAGGAGAGTGGTGTTCCTGTGGAGGTTGCCATGCAGTACAACGACTCATATTCGGAGAATGTACACTCTTACGTAAATAACATCAACACTATCGAGGGTGGTACTCACCTCACAGGTTTCCGTTCGGCACTTACTCGTACGTTGAAGAAGTATGCCGAGGATAGTGGTATGCTTGCAAAGTTGAAGTTCGATATCTCGGGTGACGACTTCCGCGAGGGTCTTACAGCTGTTGTGTCCGTTAAGGTCGCAGAGCCACAGTTCGAGGGTCAGACAAAGACAAAGCTCGGTAACGACGAGATTGCTGGTGCTGTAAACCGTGCCATGTCTGCGGCATTGAGCAACTACCTCGAGGAGAATCCAAAGGATGCGAAGGCCATCGTGCAGAAGGTTATCCTCGCTGCCCAGGCGCGCCATGCAGCACGTAATGCTCGTGAGGCTGTTCAGCGTAAGACGGTGTTGTCGGGTGCAGGTCTTCCAGGTAAGCTCTCCGACTGCTCAAGCCGTGACCGTTCTATCGCCGAGATCTTCTTCGTCGAGGGTGACTCTGCGGGTGGTACTGCAAAGCAGGGCCGTGATAGAAACTTCCAGGCCATCATGCCTCTTCGTGGTAAGATTCTTAATGTGGAGAAGGCGCAGGGGCACCGTATGTGGGAGAATGAGGAGATTAAGAATATGTTTACAGCTCTTGGTGTATCTATCGGTACTGCCGAGGATAGCAAGGCTCTTAACCTCGAGAAGTTGCGTTACGACAAGATTATCATCATGACCGATGCCGATGTCGACGGTTCACACATCGCGACACTTATGCTTACATTCTTCTTCCGCAAGATGAAGGCTCTCATCGAGAATGGTCATATCTATATCGCTACCCCACCTCTCTACCTTGTTAAGAAGGGTAAGCAGGAACGCTACTGCTGGACTGATAAGGAACGTGATGAGATAGCTGCGGAGTTCGGTTCAAAGGGTATCCACATCCAGCGATACAAAGGTCTTGGTGAGATGAACGCACAGCAGTTGTGGGATACGACAATGAACCCAGAGACGCGCATTTTGCGTCAGGTAACCGTTGAGAATGCTGCAGAGGCAGACCACATATTCTCGATGCTCATGGGCGATGAGGTGCCACCCCGACGCGAGTTCATCGAGAAGAATGCTCACTACGCAAATATCGATGCTTAAATAGTAATTTAGGGGTTGCGCCGCTGGTGTGACCCCTTATTTTAAAAGTTATATAACTATGAATGTTACTGTAATTGGAGTTGCTGGAGGTACAGGCTCTGGAAAATCTACCCTTGTTAAGCGCCTGCAGGAGGCGTTTCGTGATGATGATGTGGCGACATTGTGCCATGACTTCTATTATAAGGCGCATCCTGAACTTACATACGAGCAGCGCACAAAGCTAAACTATGACCACCCCGCTGCCTTCGATACCGATATGCTTGTCGAGCATATACGTACGCTGAAGTCTAATGTGCCCATCAAGCACCCAGTATACTCGTTTGTTGAGCACAACCGCACGGATGAGAGTGTTGCCGTTATGCCATCGAAGGTTATCATCGTCGACGGCATCCTTATCTTCGAGAATAAGGAGTTGCGTGACCTTATGGATATAAAGGTGTTTGTAGATACTGATGCCGATGTGCGTCTTGCGCGTCGCATATTACGTGATGTATGTGAAAGAGGTCGTACTATGCAGTCGGTAATAGATCAGTATACTACAACCGTGAAGCCTATGCATGAGGAGTTTGTTGAGCCATCGAAGAAGTATGCTGATGTCATCATCCCAGAGGGTGGCTTCAACTCTGTTGCCGTGAGCATGCTCATCGAGAATATACGTTCACTTATCAGTAAGTAGTCTATGAGATTCTTAAATAAGATTGTTGTTGCTCTGTCTGCTGTTGTTATGCTTGCGTCATGTGGCAGCAAGGTAGATGTTGTGGTTCCTAATGACTACCTTGTAGTTGCCTCGGAGGCTGTAATGGCAGATGAGGAGTGGAGGACCGTTGCTGAAGCACTTGCTGCAAGACATAATGCCGACATCGTGACCTTCGCAAGCGCACCACGTGAGGCTCTTGATGCTATCCGTGAGGCCTATCCCCGCTATGTTGCTGTCGTTGATATGCCCGAGAATATAGGTAGAGACTATGTCATCGACCTGCACCACGTATGTCGTGAGGTGGATGACGATATCTATGGCGACTTCCTGTGGGGTATCATCACAGGCTATGATGCTGCAGCAGCAATGCGCATGGTAGAGAATAGTGCCGAGCCACTCGTCATCAAGGATGCTGTGGCAACAATCATGGAGCTTAACTCGGCAAAGTGGTTCGACAACTATGCGTGGGTGGATGACCACACAAAGGGCTTGTGGGGTTATAAGCAGGGGCGTGATGGTGAGATTGTGACGGGCATGGTTGCTCCAGAGGAGGTGCTCGGAACATTTACTCGTCTATATGAGGAGTATGACCCAGACCTTGTTGTTACCGCAGCACACGCCACACAGCACAACCTCGAGATGCCCTACTCGTTGGGTCATTTGAGACCTCGTGATGGTAAGTTGTATGCACAGAATATCTTCACCGAGGAGGAGTATGATATTGAAGAGTCGGGTAAGCGTCGTGTGTATGCAGCTGTTGGCAACTGCCTCATCGGTGATGTTAACAATACGCGCGAGAGCATGGCTGTGGCATGGATGAATGGCTCGAATGCCGCAACAATGATTGGCTATGTTGTCACTACATGGCATGGTCGTAGCGGCTGGGGAGCACTCAAGTATTGGGTTACATCGCCTGACCGCTATACTCTTGTCGAGGCTGTATATATGAACCAGCAGGACCTCTTGTACCAGCACAGCGTGTGGACTCCTGGTCTGCTCAACGAGAGTTACAACTATGAGGGTAAGTTCTATGATGAGTTGATGTCTGCTGCCGATGCTCTCTCTGCAGAACTTGGCCGCGAGGTGGACTTGGATAATGCTGCTGATTGGGATATGATTGGCTTCTGGCACGATCGCGATGTGTTGGCATACTATGGCGACCCGAAGTGGAGTGTCATGCTGCAGCCTGTAGCTGCTGAGTGCGACTATGATGTTACCATGGCTGTGGAGGATAGTAAGTGTACGATCATTATCGTTACCAAGGATAACTTCTCATTGGAACGTATGCGTGGTGATAAGTTCAAGCAGGAGCATGTCCTTGACTTACCATTCAACTACTTCTTCCCTACACGCCTCACAAATCCTCGTCTCGCCGAGGGCCAGACGTGGGATGTGGTGCTCGACGAGAACTTTATCCTGGTGCTTAATGCCGAGTTCGAGCCAAACTCTACATATACAATTACCCTTGATGTAGAGTAACGGTCATAGATAAATAGATGGGGCTGACTAAAAAGTAACATAGCCAGCCCCCAAAGAGAGTGAATAAAAAGATGTAGTTTTAGGCTTGCGAAGCCCGAAAAAGCGGAGTTTACTGTGCGTAAATGAGCATTTTGAGGGCAAGCGTAACGACAAAATACACTTTTTATTCACTCTCATCTTATAATATATAAGGTACTCTACAAGCACATCTCGAAGATATTTTCAACATCCTTTGGTGTGAGGGTCTTGAAACCCTTGATGTCACCATAGCGGCATGCCTTGCGTGCCATGAGCTCAAAGTCTTCGCGCTTGATGCCTACCTCTGTGAAGGTGCGCTGCAGGCCGAGGGTCTCGAAGAGGAACTCGGCGGTGAGGCGTATGCTCTCGCGTGCAATGGTCATCTTGTCGAGTGAAGCATCAATGCCAAAGACATTAACACCATAGCTTACATACTTATCTACGTTGCTCTCATCGAGGCAGTACTCCATCCATCGTGGCGTGAGTATGGCGAGGCCGAGACCGTGTGTTATGTCATATACGGCAGATAGCTCATGCTCCATAGGGTGGCAGCTCCACGCCTTGCGCTTACCGCCATTGATGAAACCATTTATCGCCCATGACGATGTCCACATTAGGTTTGCGCGAGCCTCGTAATTCTCGGGCTCGGCAAGTGCTACGGGTGCATACCTAACAATAGTCTTAAGCATGCCCTCCATGAAGCAGTCGAGCATGAAGAGGTCCTGCTGTGTGTTGAAGTATACCTCAATGATGTGTGACATTATGTCGGCAGCACCACATGCTGTCTGGAACTTGCTCACGGAGTATGTTAGTGTAGGGTCAAGGAATGATACCTTGGGAAGCAGTGCTGGGGCAAGACGACCCAGTTTATCGCCTGTTTCGAGATTGGAAATGACGGCAGCGGTATCCATCTCCGAGCCTGTGGCAGCAAGTGTTAGGATGGTAACTATGGGTAATGCTCTCTCTAAAGGTTTTGCATCGGCACCAAAGAACTCCCATGGGTCGTGATCTACACAAGCTCCTGCAGCCATAAACTTTGTGGCGTCGATAGTCGAACCGCCACCTACGGCAAGGAGTACATCTATATTCTTCTCCTTGCATAACTGTGCGCCCTCACGTACCGACTCTATGCGTGGGTTTGGCTCTATGCCCGAAACCTCAAACACCTCCATGTCGGCATTGCGTAGCTCCTCTATTACTCTGTCGTAAAGACCTATGCGCTTTATTGAGCCGCCACCATATGTCAGCAGCACACGCTTGCCGAACTTCGATAGCTCCTTGCCGAGGTTGTGTAGCTGATTCTCGCCAAAGTATACCTTTGTGGGGATGTTATAAACAAAAGGATTCATATTATTTCATTTTTTAATGTTATTAGCACCATCGCTAATGCAAAGATAGAAATTTTTTTGTATCTTTGCCACGCATTTTTGCATTAACCTATTCAGTTCATTAAACTATGTTGAGTAGAAGATTGCTCCGAGTAAAGGTTGCAAAGGCCCTTTACGCACATCTTAAGTCTGGCTCCGATAACCTTAAGGCCTCGGAGAAGAATCTCATTGAATCTATCGACAAAGCATACGACCTATATTTCCAGATGATGTCACTGGTCGTGGAGGTTGCACACTACGCAGAGTTGCGCCAGGAGATAGCAAAGCAGAAGAAACTCCCCACATATGAGGATTTGAACCCTAACCGTCGCTTCGTGGATAATGCCGTTATCGCGCTTATCGCCAATAGCGACTCGGTGCAGGATGTGCTCGCATCACGCAAGCTCTCGTGGTCGAAGTATTCCGATGCAGTGAAGGATGTATACAACCGCATGGTGGAGGCTGACTTCTATAAGTCGTATATGGCAGCTCCAGTAGCCACATTTACTGATGACCGTCGCTTCGTTGAGGAGTTCTTCACATGGTTTGAGGAGGATGAGGCACTTGCTGACATCATCAACGAGATGTCGTTGCTTTGGACTGATGACTATGGCTTCGCACTCCTTATGGCTGTGCGCACTGTGCAGAACGCAAAGCGTAGTCACACCGAGCTTAAGGTGTTGCCAAAGTTCAAGAGTGACGAGGACTTGGCCTTTGCACGCACACTCCTCGTGAAGACCCTTGTGGACTATGAGGATAGCCAGAGTATTGTTGACCGCTACTCAAAGAATTGGGATGTTGAACGTGTAGTATTCATGGACTGCCTCATCATCTCCATTGCCATTGCCGAACTCACCTATTTCGAGTCTATACCTGTTAAGGTTACTCTCGATGAGTGGATTGATATCGCGAAGTACTACTCGTCACCAACAAGTAGCACATTCGTGAATGGCGTACTCGATAAGATTGTTGCAGAGTTCAAGGAGAGTGGCCGTATCAACAAGAGTGGTCGCGGCTTGCTCTAATAACATGCCATGAGACGCCGCTGGATAATCATCGCAGCCCTTGTGCTGATTGTAGCAACGCTGGCACTCGTTTTGCGTATCGTAGACTCCGAGTCGGATAACCTACGACGTGCCGAAGAGCAGCAGGCGCAGCAGAAGAGTGAATATTCAGGTATTATCGCAGAGGTGGCAGATGGTATGTGTGAGGTGCTCGTGGACCTCGATAGTGTAGCATATGGGACAACCACGGTGAAGAATATCCGTATTGTGAATGTCGGTACTACCCCACTTGTACTTCTGGATAACACTACGCAGTGTAGATGTATGTGGCTCGAGTATAGCCGTGAGCCTATCGCTGTGGGTGAGAGCATCGACATCAACCTTATGTTTGATTCGCGTGGCGAGTGGGGCTCTGTAGGAAACTATATGACTATCACCACATCGCGCGACGAGGCATCTATAGTGTTGTGGATTGCTGCGGAGGTGCAATAAACTGCTCTATAAGGCTATAAATTTTGTCGGCACAATATTATTAATTATATTTGCGTTGACACATAGAGACAAACAGAAAATATAAACAATTAAAAATAGAGAAAATTATGAATTTGCTTTTTATTGACGGTGAGGTTGTAGAGGGTACAGCTCCCGTAGTTGAGGGTGGTGTAACTGTAGATGAGACTGTTGTAGTTGTCTCTGCTGATGCACCAGTAGATGCTACTGCCGAGGCAGCACAGCAGCAGCCAGCCGGTTCTGGTTGGACATTCTGGGTAATGATCATCGCTATGATTGGTATCATGTATTTCTTCATGTGGCGTCCAGAGTCAAAGCGTCGTAAGCAGATGGAGAACTTCCGTAAGGGTATCAAGAAGGGTGATAAGATTATCACTGCTGGTGGTATCTATGGCGTTGTTAAGGAGGTGCAGGAGACATCACTCCTTATCGAGGTTGATAGCAACGTTACACTTCGCATTGACAAGAACATGGTGGTTGGTGATCCATCAAACGGTGTAATGCAGAAGTAATAATCTCCAATGCAAATACAAGTGGCCACTCTCGTAAGGGTGGCCACTATCGTTTATATACAAAAAAGTTGGCGCCTTACCGAGACGCCAACTTCATTTTAGTTGCTCTTCTTATTGCGTTTAGACTTACTATTGTCTTCCTCGACGATCGGCTCTCTACCACCGCCGAGTGCGGCGTAGAGGTTTACCATGCCCTGCATCTTATCGAAGAAGTCTGATATCTGCGATAGACGGCCAGTAAGTAGATTCTGCTGTGCTGTGAGCACCTCGAGGTATGTTGTGGAGCCATGCTGCATGAGTAGCTCTGTGCTCTCAACGGCCATAATAAGTGAGTTTATCTGCTGCTCACGGATATCCATCTTGCTATTTGCCGTCTGTACCTGTGCCAGAAGTGTGTTGACCTCGGCACCAGCATTGAGCAACGTCTGCTGGAATGTGAGGAGTGCCTCCTGCTGCTGTGCCTCTGCAATCTTCACCTGTGCGCGTAGCTTACCCCCATTAAACATAGGTGCTGCGATAGATGCTGCTGCCGACAGAAGTAGGCCTCCTGGGTTGATGATGGCAGAACCCGCATCATTTGTCCATCCCAATATACCATTAAGGGTGAGCGATGGGTATAGTGCTGAACGTGCTGCGGCTGTTGCATAGTATGCCTGCATAAGGGCATATTCAGCCATGCGCACGTCGGGACGATTTGCAAGTAACTGCACGGGGATACCTACATTTAGGTCATCGGGTACCACCTGGTCGGCAAGTGTGCCACGTTCGATGATGTGTGGTGTCTCTCCAAGGAGTGTGCAGAGGGCATTCTCCACATTGCGTATGTTGTACGCTATGTCGTAGAGTGATGCCTCTGCAGAGAATGCGGCAGCCTCCATCTGTGACACACCAGCACGATTTGTCATGCCGGCATCCATCATTGAACGCATAGTCTCGGCACTGCCAGCAAGAGACTCGGCAGTCAACGCTGTGACCTCGAACTGACTATCGAGCATCAGGAGAGTGTAGTAGTAGTTAGCAATTTCAGCGATTAGACGTGTGCGTACGGCTTGGCGATACTCCAGTGACTGCGCATATACCGCCTTCGCCTTGCGCTTGGCATTTGTAATGCCACCAAAGATGTCTATCTGCCATGATGCTGCAAGGGGTGCTGTGTATGTCCATGCACCACGAGACCCCGCAAAACTCGATACGCCACCCGTGGGGTTAAGGTTGAATGATGGTAGGTATGCCAGGCGTGCCGACTTAAGCGCAGCCTCGGCCTCGTCGATGCGCAGCTGTGCAGCTTGTAAATCGATATTGTTCTCCAAGCCTCTCTCAATGAGTGCTTGAAGCTTCGTATCTGTGAAGAACTCGTGCCACTCAATGTCGGCAATTGTCGTAGTGTCACAACTATCATACTCTGCGCCGTAGAGGTTATCGGTGCTAACCTCTGGGCGTGAGTAGGGCTTGTAGATGCCACATCCTGTTACGGCGATGGCTATGGCGGCTATAATATATCTCTTCATAACATTACTTTGTTTCGTTAAGAATCTTATCAACCTCATCAATCTCCTTCTGTACAGCTGGCTCTATCTCGCCCTCAAACTTTACAGGACTCATCTTCTCCTGTATCCACTGGAAGAGTATGAAGAGGCTTGGCACAAGGAACAGAAGCGCTGTTGTGCCTATGAGCATGCCGCCAACAACACCCGAGCCGAGTGATGAGTTACCATTAGCACCTACGCCAGTTGAGAACATCAATGGCAACATGCCGAAGATCATCATCAACACAGTCATGAGGATAGGACGCAAACGTGCGCGTGCTGCAGCCATGGCTGCCTGCTTGAGACTCATGCCGGCACGACGGCGTTCTGACGCGTACTCGGTTAGAAGGATGGCGGTCTTCGAGAGCAGACCTATGATCATGATCATACCCGTCTGGAGGTAGATATCGTTCTCAAGGTTCATCATGCGTGCAAAAAGCAAGCAACCCAAAAGACCTGCTGGCACGGCAAGAAGCACGGCAAAAGGTATGAGGTAGCTCTCGTAGAGAGATGCAAGGAGCAAGTAGATGAGCAAGAAGCATATGCCATATACAACTACAGCATTGCTTGATGTGCTCTCCTCCTCGCGTGTGAGGTCGCTAAACTCGAAACCATAGCCTCGTGGTAGCACCTGGGCGGCTGTCTCCTTGATGGCGTTGATAGCCTCACCCGAAGAGTAACCCTCGGCAGCCTCGCCATTGATGGCTATAGAAGTGTACATATTGAAGCGGTTGTAGGTCTCTGGACCATACACCTTTGTGAGAGTCACAAACTGGCTTATAGGAGCCATTTGTCCCTGCACACGTACATATACGTTATCAAGAGACTCTACATCCATGCGGTCCTTGGGGTCTGCCTGGATCATCACACGGTATACCTTCGAGAAGCGGTTGATGTTCGACACATACTGACCACCATAGTAACCACCCAATGTAGAAAGTACATCGGCGGGTGAGATGCCTGCACGCTTACACTGTGCCGCATCCACGTCGACCATGTACTGTGGAAAGTTGACGTTGTATGTAGTGTATGCCATACCAATCTCTGGTCGCTGGTTAAGGGCGGCGATAAACTGCATTGTCACGTTGTAGAAGTCGGTGATGTTACCACCATTGAGATCCTGGACGTGCATAGAGAAACCGTTCGATGTACCATATCCCGAGATCATAGGTGGCACGATGGCGATTACCTGTGCATCCTTGATGTCGGCACATAATGCCATGATCTGCTGGCTGATGTAGTTTACATTGTCCGTATCTTCGGGGCGTTCCTCCCAATCCTTTAGTCGGATGATCATCGTACCATATGACGAACCCTGGCCAGAAAGGATGCCGTAACCAGATACCTTACAGTGTGAGCTGATCTGTGGTATTGTGGCTATGCGGTCGCTGACCTCCTCCATGATGCTATCTGTTTGCTCGAGTGTTGAGCCAGGTGCTGTGGTCACATTCACCATGATTGTTCCCTGGTCTTCCGATGGCACAAGACCTGTCTTCGTTGTAGAGAAGAGGTATACCATGCCAGCGATACACAGAATGAGAACACCGCCAAATACCACACGGCGCTTGATGAAGAACTTTACACCACGCTGATACTTGTTTAGGAGTGCACCAAATGAGGCGTCGTAAGCACGACGGAAGCGTGCCATGAAACCATTGCTACCCCCGGTGTGCTCATCATGAGGTTTGAGCATGAGTGTGCAGAGCACTGGAGATAGTGTCAAGGCGTTGATACCCGAGATACCTACCGCCACAGCCATGGTTAAACCAAACTGCGAGTAGAAGATGCCCGATGTGCCACCCATCATAGATACGGGGATGAATACCGCCATGAAGACCAATGTAGAGGTCACCACGGCCGATGATATGCCGCGCATGGCATCTACGGTGGCGTTATACGACGACTTATATCCAGCCTCGAACTTCGCCTGTACAGCCTCGACGACAATAACGGCATCATCGACGACGGTACCGATGGCAAGAACAAGGGCAAACAGAGTAAGCATGTTGATAGAGAAGCCCAGGAGCACCATCGCTGCAAACGTACCGATGAGAGATACAATGATAGATATCAGCGGGATTACCGTTGATCGCATGCTCTGAAGGAAGATGAATACTACTAGGATTACGAGGATGATAGCTTCGATGAGGGTCTTGATAACCTCATGGATAGAGGCAAATAGGAAGTCATTACTATTCATGATGCTCACGAACTCTATGCCCTGTGGGGCCTTTGCCTCCTCCTCTTCAAGCATCTCCTCGATGAGCTTAATCACCTGTGTGGCATTTGAGCCAGGTGTCTGGTAGATGAGTGCTGCAACACCGTTAAAGCCATTAACCTCACTCGTGAATGAGTATGCCTCGTTGCCGAACTCAACGTCTGCAACATCCTTAAGGCGTAGTACCTCGCCAGACTCTGTCGATAGGATTACAAGGTCCTCGAACTCCTCGGGGGTAACCTTACGTCCCGAGTAGCGCATTGTATACTGGAATGTGTTACCAGAATTCTCGCCAAGACTACCTGTTGATGCCTCGATGTTCTGCTCGGAAAGGATTGCTGTGATGTCGGATGGCACGAGGTTGTGCTGCGCCATGATATCGGGCTTCATCCATATACGCATAGAGTACTTCGAGCCAAGTGTCGTGCACTCACCCACACCATTGATACGCAACAACTTGGGTTGTATGTTGTTTACGAAATAGTTTGAGAGAAACGCCTCATCGTATGTGCCATCTGGCGAGTTGATACCTATGGCCTTGATGATTGATGTCTGCTTCTTTGATGTCTGCACACCCACCTTTGTAACCTCGGCAGGGAGCACAGATGTAGCACGCGCCACACGGTTCTGAACATTCACGGCCGCCATATCGGGGTCTGTGCCCTGGGCAAAGTATACCGAGATGGATACATTGCCCGAGTTGGATGCCGTAGATGTCATGTATGTCATGTTCTCCACACCATTGATCTGCTCCTCAAGGGGTGCGATGACTGCCTTCTGTATTGTCTCGGCAGAGGCACCTGGGTAGGATGTCGATACGTTGATGGTTGGAGGTGCGATGCTTGGGTACTGCTCTATGGGGAGTGTCATCAAGCCAAGTATGCCGGCAAGCATGATGACTATCGATATCACCGTAGAGAGTACGGGGCGGTCGATAAAATTCTTGATATTCATACTACTCCTCAATTACGTCTGTTTGGTCAATAGCAGCTGTCGCCTCTGCGTTATCCTCGCGGAGGAGCACTGGGGCACCCTCGCGGAGCATTGCCACACCCTCTGTGAGGATGATGTCACCCACAGCAAGACCGTCGGTCACAATGTAGCTAACGCCATCATACTTCTCAACGCTTATGATCTTCGATGATGCCTTGCCATCAACTGGCTGATATACATATGTCTTATTCTGAATCTCGTATGTGGCTATGCATGGGATGATTATGCAGTCGTGCTTCTTATAGTTGAGTACGACGTTACCCGAGCCACCGCTGTGGAGCAGTGCGCCAGGATTGGGGAACACGGCACGAAGAGAAATAGAACCTGTAGTCTGGTCAATGACACCACTAACTGACTCAATGTAGCCTTCATGCTCGTATGTAGAGCCATCGGTGAGCTCCAATGTGGGTTTTGGGAAAGCCGCAAGGGCTGCATCCATGGAGCCATGCTCGCGTGTGAGGGCGAGGAGCTGCTTCTCACTCATCGAGAAGTATACGTACATCTCCGTGTTGTCGGATACGGTAGTTAGAGGCTGTGGCATTGATGGTCCAACAAGAGCACCTACACGATGAGGTATTGTTCCAACAACGCCATTTGCTGGAGACTTAACAACGGTATAACCGAGGCTGTTCTTTGCATTAGTAAACTGCGCCTCTGCCTGTGCGAGTGTTGCCTCCGCTGTGAGCACCTGGTTCTCTGCTACACGCAACTCATACTCCGAGATTACACTCTTGGCATATAGTTCCTTCTTGCTGTCGAAGGTCAGCTTTGCTGTTGCTACGCTTGCACGTGCCGCCTTAACATTTGCCTCGGCAGTCTTCAACGCAGCCTCGTATGGCACCTGGTCGATGATGAAGAGTGTCTGTCCCTTCTCAACCTTCTGACCCTCGGTTACCATTACCTCCGATATCGTACCACTAACCTGTGGCATGATGTTTATATCCTGACGACCGCGTATAGAGGCCGAGAATCTACTTACAACCTCGGCGTCGGCTGTTGTGATCTCCAGGTAGTCGTATGTGCCAACCTCCTGAACTGTGGGTGTCTCCTTGCATGACACAAAGAGCAGCAGTGTCAGTGCAACACTGCACAAAAGAGTTTTCTTCATAGTTATTTAAGTTTACATTGTTTTCTATCAACAAATAAATGCCTACAAATATACCACTTTTTTGGAAAAGCAGTACTATTTGTAAGCATTTTTAATCAGTATAACTGATTATTTATCAATGGCGGAGGGGTGCTACCCTATCATCTCAAGCAGTTTTGCCATCAGTAGACCCAGGTGGTTACCTAGAGCATATCCCACAATACCCGCGCCAAGGCCTGTTACAAGAACCGTCCTATTGCGCATCGCTATGCTTACCATGGGCACAAAGGGTGGCGAGTTGATGAAGGCTACAGACGATATGACCATTGAGTCAGCATCTACGCGCATGAGACGGCAGATGATAGCGTGTATGACCAGAGATACGAATACTGCAAACGACATGAACGCTATCTGGTATAGGCCGTTCGTAAGGTCGAACTTCGAGAAGTCAGCCATGGTAGCTATAGCAAGGCTGAAGATGTAGATGAGATACATGCCTATGTCATAGCTATACTTGAGATTGCGTACGGGTTTGATGAACGATGCACATACGCCAAGGGTCGTTAGCATAAGTATGAAAACTATCATAAACCAATCCTCGGGTAGAGGCAGTGTTGTTGCTGCGGAAAGAGCAACAATACAGATTGTTACGCCTAGTACCTTTAGTAGCTGATTAAGTCCATGCTTGCTCCATAGACCACTATATGGATTGCCGTTTGCCGCCTCCACTGGTGTGGTATCGAATGTGCTCTCCTGCTTGTTGCGCATCTGCGGGTCTGTGGGCTCGCCATAGAGTCTACGGAAGAGCTTAATGCCGATGGCAAAGAGGAATACGAAGTAGAGGAACGATATAAGAATGTCGTATGAGTTGATGAGCATAAATGTCTCACTCTTGGCCTTGAGTGCCGTCTGTAGCGCTGCGGCATTCAGCGTACCACCAGTATACATTCCCGAGATGATGCCGCCAATCTTTGCACCCTCGTCTACATTTGTACCAAAGAGCAGATAACCAGTTGTTACGGCAATGATTACTGCAATAAAACCACTGGCTACGACCTTAAGTTGTAACCCCGCCTCGCTAAATGTGAAGTTGCAGCCGAAGAGCATCATAGGTATAGCAAGTGGCACCATGATGTTTGGTAGTAGTTCTTGGAGTGTTGCCATCTGCTCTGGTAGACATGGTAGATTGCCTATGCCGATACCTATAATATATAGTAGCATGATGGGGCCAATCTTGCCGAGTATTTTCGATTTGCGACATAACCATAAAACAAATGCTGGCAGTAGCAAAAAGAGTAGTGTAAAGATTAAATAATTAAGCATTATTATTCATGTTTGGTATAAAAATATCTAAATTTCCCCACAAAAGTAGTATAAATTATAATAAGTTGCCAATAAGTATAAAGACGTATTGTGTGCTAAATAGCTCATAAATATAGTCAATTTATTAAAAAAAGTTGTATATTTGTCGTATACACAAGTGGCAAAAGGCCTAAATTTTTAACTTGCCAATTACGTATTGGCCGTAATACTCAAATAGATGAAGGAACAACTTGAAGCACTTAATCAGCTGACCATTAACCTGGGTAATGGCGGTATGCTTATCGTGAATATCATTCTTGCGTTTGTGATGTTTGGTATCGCGTTGGGTATTAAACTCGAGACATTTAAGGATGTTTTCAAAAATCCCCGTTCTGTTATTGTTGGACTTTTCTTGCAGTGGGTTGTCCTTCCTGCAGTTACATTCATCGTGTGCCTTTTACTGCACCCATTGATTACACCATATGTCGCTATTGGCATGTTGCTTGTGGCGTCGTGTCCTGGTGGCAATATCTCTAACTTCATATCGTCACTATCGAAGGGTAATGTGGAGTTGTCGGTCTCTATGACTGCTGTATCTACTATTTTTGCTCCACTCATTACGCCTATTAACTTCTGGATGTGGGGTTCTCTATACTGCCGTGTTGCTGGAGTGACAAATGAGATTCCTACACTTCAGATTCCATTTATGGATATGTTCCTTCAGGTGCTTTTGTTGCTCGGTTTGCCTATAATCGTAGGTCTTGTATTTGCGCATTATCACCCAAAATGGACGCAGTATATCACTCGCCCTGCACAGGTTATATCTATTCTACTCTTCTTCGGTATGATTATCGCATCGCTGACACAGGTGCTCACATCGCTTGAGCAGGAGGTAGGAGTGTATATGAGTATATTATGTGCCTTCGTCGTTGTTATAATACACAATGCTAGCGCTTTGTCTACGGGCTATTTAGGCGGTACTTTAGCAAAAGTTCCAGCTGCAGACCGTCGTTCATTGACAATAGAGGTAGGTATTCAGAACTCCGGCCTCGGTCTCGTGTTGCTTTTTAATGAGGCTATCTTCCCACCATCGGAGTGGGGTCATATAGGTGGTATGGTGATTATCACGGCGCTTTGGGGTGTATGGCACATCGTTGCAGGTCTCTCTGTAGCACGCCTCTTCAACCGCAAACCTCTAAAGGCATAGGTTTATGGCTAAAAAGATTCAAGATTACAATTGGTTGTATAGCTTTCTTCGACACTATGTCGATCTAGTACTTAAGTTGTCATACCGTACGATAAGGTACGTTGGCAAAGATAGAATACCTAAAGATGGTGCAATTATATATGCGCCAAACCACACTAACGCCTTGATGGATGCTATGGTCGTGCTGGCTATGGACCGCAAGGCGAAAGTCTTTGTTGCACGTGCCGATATTTTTAAGAATCCGAAGATCGCGAAAATCCTTCACTTCCTTAAGATCCTGCCTATTATGCGTATGCGCGACGGTAGAGATGAGGTGCGTAAGAATAACGAGACTATAGAGCATGCAGTCGATGTATTGCGCGACAAGGTTCCCTTCTGCATCTTCCCCGAGGGTACACACCAGGCTAAGTACTCGTCATTGCCTCTTGCCAAGGGTATCTTTCGCATCGCCTTCCAGGCGCAGGAGCTAATGCCCGATATACCTCTCTATATTGTACCCATCGGCATCCGCTATGGCAACTTCTTCCGTTTCCGTTCTACGGTACGTGTGGCTGCAGGTGTGCCTATTAATGTTGCAGAGTTCCGCAATGATTGTGAGGGTCTCAATGAGCAGGAGCAGATGAACGCCATGAAGACATTGCTCGAGGAACGTCTGCAAGATGCTATATTCTACATCCCTAACGATGAGAACTATGACTCTATATATGAGATATGTGCAGCCGTAGTTAAGAGTCGTGTGAAGCATGCTGGTCGTGATATGGATGGTCGAATGCTCCGCGGTCTCGAGGCACACTTTGCAACAAACAAGTCTACTCTTAAGCTTATAAATAGAATCCGTGAGGAGAGGCCAGAGGAGGCGCAGAGACTACTCACCCTCGGCCATGAGGCATCTGCCTTGCGCCGTGGTCGTAAGATTAGTCTCTCGTCGGTATCTGTTAAGAATCCCGTTTTGTCACGTCTATTGATGACGCTGTTCATGATTGTGACACTACCCTACAACCTCGTGGCATTGATTCTTACATTGCCTATCAAGGGACTATGTGCATTCCTGTTTACTAAAATGAAGGATTATGCCTTTCGTAACTCGGTGCGCTATGTTGTCAACCTTGTGTTATGGCCAATACTCATGATTATATACTCTGCTGTTGCATACGCAGTATTGCCCTGGGAGTGGGCTCTTCCTATCACATTGCTGCTTTTGCCAGCTCCCATCATCGCGCATGAGGCATGGCGACTTGCTCGTCTCATGAAGTCGGATATTCGCCTTCTTTGCTGCAATGAACTACGCGATAAGTATCGCGGCATAAGAGAGATAATAGAGAGAAATGATAACCTATAATTTACATTATATGAAGCGACTTATACTATTAGCACTTATGATGTTGTCTGTTTCTGTGGTATCCGCACAGGATGGTGAGGAGATTACAAAGACAGGTTACAACTTCGGTCCATTGCCTGCTGTGGCATACGATGCTGATAAGGGTTTTCAGCTTGGTGCGCTGCTTAATATCTATGACTTTGGTGATGGTAGTACTTATCCAAACACTCGTCAGCAATGGTATTTCGAGGCATCATTCTTCACAAAGGGATCGCAGCTTTTCGTGGTATCATACGACAACCGCTTTTTGATTCCGGGTGTTCGCTGGTCAACAGCCTTGGTTATAACAAATGATAAGGCTATGGACTTCTACGGTTTCAATGGTTATATGTCTTACTATGATCATGAACGTGTTGCCCTGGGTAAGGATAAGGCAAATACGGATAACTATATCTATACTCCAAAGTATCGTGTTAACCGTCTTGCAGCACTCTTCAAGACCGACTTTGTCGGTGATCTATGGGATGGCAAGTTGTACTGGGAGGCTGGCTATCACTTGAGTTACATAGGTGAGGGTTATAAGCAGCAGGGTGCATTGAACCTTGATAAGATAAATAAGAATAAGAAGGATTATAAGGTATTCCCTGCAGAAGAGCCTACAATATTTGACCTATATCGTCAGTGGGGCATCATCTCTGATGAGGAGGCCTGGGGTGGTTGGAATAGTACTGTGCGTCTTGGTCTTCTCTTCGACACGCGCGACAAGGAGGGTGCTCCATCACGTGGTATCTGGGCAGAGGCACACGCCATGCTTGCTCCAAAGTGGCTCGGCACAACAAACCCCTATTACCGCTACTCTGTGACATTCCGCCACTATGTGCCCATCGTTCAGAATGATATCCTCACATTTGCCTACCGCTTGAACTACGAGGGTACCTTCGGCCGTAAGGCTCCATACTATATGTTGCCTTTCCTCACTACCATGGGTCCTTCGTATGACCGAGATGGTATGGGTGGCTATCGTACCGTGCGTGGTATCATGCGTAACCGTGTTCAGGGTCTTGATGTAGCGTCGTATAATGTAGAGCTTCGCTGGCGCTTCGTGTCGTTCACATTGTGGAAGCAGAATATATCGTTCGGCTTGAGTGCATTTAGCGATGGTACTATGGTAACAAAGGCCTACGATATGTCGTTCCGTGGTGATGAGGCTGATAGAGCTGCGTACGATGAGTATATGGCTCTCGGCACAGAGCATGATAGGCCACATATCACTGTCGGTGGTGGCTTGCGTTTTATCATGAACCAGAACTTTATCGTTGCCTTTGAGTATGGTCTTCCTGTTGGTAAGTTGCGCAAGCAGGATGGTAACGGAGCCTTTTATATTAATACAGGTTACCTATTCTAATCTATTGATATGAAACAATATATGCTGGCCACATATTGAGGCCAGCATATATTGTTTATGGATATACTTTGTTATAAGGCGAACTCCTCGTATGGGAGGTTCCAAGCGTCAGCAACAGGCTTATATACAACCTTGCCCTCTACGATATTAAGACCCTTGCGCAACTCCTCGTTATCCTGACATGCCTTGCGCCAGCCTTTATTCGCAAGCTGAAGCATGTAAGGCAGTGTGGCGTTTGTGAGTGCCAATGTAGAAGTGTATGGCACAGCGCCGGGGATGTTAGCAACGCAGTAGTGAAGGATGCCGTCAACGTAGTATACTGGATCCTCGTGTGTTGTTGGATGTGATGTCTCGAAGCAGCCACCCTGATCGATGGCAACGTCAACCATCACAGTGCCTGGCTCCATATCCTTGAGCATGTCACGTGTGACAAGCTTTGGTGCCTTGGCGCCTGGGATGAGCACAGAGCCGATTACAAGATCGGCAGACTTAAGCTCTTCGCGGATGTTATATTCTGATGACATCAATGTCTTGACATTCTTTGGCATAACGTCTGCCAAATAAGTTAAGCGTTGAAGTGAAATATCACATATTGTAACGTCGGCACCAGTACCTGCTGCGGTACGTGCTGCGGCAGTGCCTACAACGCCAGCGCCAATTACGAACACCTTTGCGGGTTTAACGCCTGGCACGCCACCAAGAAGCTTACCCTTGCCGCCACGAGGCTTCTCGAGGAAGTAACGACCCTCTTGCGTTGACATTCTACCCGCCACCTCCGACATTGGGATGAGCAGGGGAAGTGATCTATCCTTGCGTTCTACGGTCTCGTAAGCGCAGCATATAGCGCCACTCTCGAGCATAGCCTTTGTTAGTGGCTCGCTACTTGCGAAGTGGAAGTATGTGAATACTAGTTGTCCCTTGCGCACGAGCATGTACTCTGGGGCGATAGGCTCCTTGACCTTAACAATCATCTCGGCTATAGCGTATACATCCTCTATAGTTGGGAGAATCTTGGCGCCCTGCTTAACATAGTCTTCATCTTTGAAGCCGCTGTTAACGCCTGCGGTAGCCTGAATGTATACCTCATGGCCTCGGCGAACGAGTTCCATGGCTCCTGCTGGGGTGAGAGCAACACGATTTTCATTGTTTTTGATCTCCTTGGGAACACCGATAATCATAGTTTTATTTTTTAATGTTTCACATTATTCTGGCAATGATGCTATATCTTCGCCATTTCAACATCTAAATTAATACATTTTTTTCGAAAATAATATCATTATTTATGATTTTTTCACTTTAGAGGTGCGGTATTCTACTAAAATAGCTATTGCTAGGTACCCTATTGTGAGTGCCACGAGGGTCAATATATCTATGATCCTATCCGATAGTGTTGCCCCCATAGTGCCTATAGCAACAAAACTATCAACAGCACTGCTGCTTGGTAGTAGCCTGCCGAGGATGTATAACCACTCGGGGAATGCTTCACGTGGGTATGATACACCAGCAAGGAGTAGTACGGGGACGGAGGTCCATAGTAGTAGCATTATGGGTGCTTCGCGACGTCTAAATAGGTGCGAAATGGCGATGCCGAGAGATGCTGCTGCTATCATATATAGTAGCAGTAGTGTTGCAATATCGAGTGTTGCACCGTTGTATGGAAAGCCAAATATTGGCCATATGACTGCCAATATTATAATTGAGTTAATCATATATAATATTGTGTAAACAAATATTTTAGATATTGTCAACTTTGCTAATGTTATTAGTCGTTGGTATTGTGTGGCCTTGCGTCGTAGTCGTACCATGGCAATGCCTATTAGCATCGTCTGTTGTATTATCACAATGAGTATTGTTGGCATGACAAACGAACCGTAGCCTAGTGATGGGTTATATAGTGTGTGACTATCATATATTATAGGCTCAACTATAGACTCCACTTCGCTGTCTCCTTGTGATATAAGATGCTCGATCTCTATTGATGCACCAAGTTCTAGGATGTCTGCTGCGGCCTGCTCAAGCACCTGTCTGTATAGTAATAGGTGACCTCCGTCGAGGATTAGCGATATGTTACCCTGCTCTCCGCCTATAGTTTTACTTTCGAGACCTTGTGGTATATAGACTATGCCGTATACGTCGTGATTGAAGAATAGCTCTTTTGCGGCATCTAACGACTCCACTTCGTAACACACCTCCGTGTTAGGGCCAGAACGCAGTCCATCTATCAACTCTCTGCTTAATGAGGTGTTATCGTCGTCTACAATGCATATCTTAACATTCCTTACAACATTTGCACCATATGCTGTTGAGTATATTATTGTGTATATGAATATTGCGAAGATTATAAGAAGTAGTGCTCCACTATCGGACAATATTGTTTTTAGCTCCTCGCAAGCCATCTGAATGAATGATGACTCACTGCTGCATCTTTGTTTACACATCATAATGTCAATCCCTTCCCCAGTATGTTTTATTAGTTGTCACTCGTTGTAGTCTGCGCCATGCCAATGGCATTAACAGTGTAAAGGCGATCAGTGGAATAAACTTAAATATTACAAATCGTGCTGGTGAGTCATACATCACCTCATCGATGAATATATCACTGAAATATGTCAGTGGGAAGATATAAGATAGTGTTCTGGGTAGGGCAAACATTGCCATCGTAGGAAATGTTATTCCAGAGAAGGTGAATGCCATAACGGCGTATCCGCCACCAAGAGATAGCCCTAGACGGAGATTGGATGTCATGCTTACAATAAATGTGGCAACAGATTGATATGCAGCGATAAGTATGGCTATATCTAAAGTCAATATTATGTAATTTCCAGTATACGTCATCCCCATGCAAACAAAGAGAATGATGCATGCAATAAGTGATACAATCGCCATGCTTATATAAATCGGCAAGAGCTTACCTGTGGTGGCAGTAAGAGGGGAATTGTTTGCGGACTGAAGCCATGATTCTGCAGTGCCATATTTCAACTCTCGGCCTATTGCATATATGGTGGATACAACAACAAATACAACTATGCCCATGAACATAAATATTGGGGCAAGGTAGTAACCGTAATTGAGGTATGGATTGCCAACGATGTTTGTCTGAAAGTTAATAGGCATTACCTCAATTAATGCTTCATCTTCGCTATACCCCTTCGATATCAGTTTAGATGCGGATATTGTCGCCGAAAATGTCTGCACAACTTCTTGAACATCACGTTCCACCACTCCGCTTGCCGACATGTTTGCTCCAGATATGTAACATTCTAGATGTGTAGGTATTCCTTGGTATATCATCGTCTCAAATCCATTCTCTATGGCAACAATGCCGTATACCTTACCCTGGAGCATCATCCTCTCGGCATCATTGATAGATGTGGGCTCTGCTGCTATTTTGATACCCTGCATTGCCGATAACATCGACTTCAACCTTCGAGACATTGTGCTATGGTCGTTATCGTACACAGCAATTGGAAGTTCACTTATCGCACCATTGTGGAACATGATGGCAAAGAATAGTAGCATTGTTAATGGTAGTATGAGTGTGACAGATAGGTAGAGTTTATCGTTGATAATCTCTTTTACCTCCCGCCTTGCTACGTAAAGTATCGCTTTAATAAACATTTTATTACAATCTATCACCAAACACTATAACACTCATTCCTGGAAGTATGTTTATGGTCGTGTCACACGGCGTGGCATGTACCTCAAACGTGCGGATGTCGAAACCGCCGCGGGCGCGTGTGCTGCTCCACGTTGCGAAGTCTGCCTCCGAAGCAATGTAGTCTATCTCAAATTCCACCTCCCTGTCTATGGCGGGTATAAATGCGTTGAACATATACCCTATCTCAATGCCGTGCATAGCACTCTCTTTAATGTTAAACACGACCCACCTATCATTCAGGTCGAGTATCGTGATCACTGGATATCCTGCACTTACAAGTTCGCCCGACTCTGCAATAATGCCTGAAATGCGACCAGATATTGGGGCATATACACGTGCATCGTCTATGTACGTGTTTACCTCATCTACAGCACCCTGTGCCTCTCGTACCTTTGCCTCTACGGCTTGCTTTTGCTCCTTCGTTGCGCCCTCCATAACAAGCCTATATTCAGCATACGCAGCATCTACCGTCGCCTGCATGGCTTGTTGTGCTGCTAATGCCTCATCATACTGCTGTTTTGTGGCCACACCCTTATCATATAATCTCTTGATACGCATATAACTCTTATCTGCCAATTCAAGTCCTGCTACAGCCTTATGCCACATGCTTCGTGCCGCCTCTATCTGCTCGCTTCGAGCACCGCGTTCCACCTCTCTGTTCAATGCCTCTGCGGCACTCTCAAGTGCTGCTGCCTGCTCTAACTTTGCCCGTAACTCTGGCGTCGATATTGTGTATAGTAACTTGCCCTGCTCTACCCATTCGCCCTCCGATACGAACATAGAGTCGATGCGACCAGGTATCTTTGACGATGCTCTATATGTTCGACACTCAACCGTGCCTTGAATAACCTCTCTGTTTGCGTTTACATCATAACGGTATAATGCATATACTGCAACTATTACTACTAAAATAACCAATATGCTGTACCAGATATATTTATTCCTTGTTTTCATTTTGTTATCACGATTATATAAACTAATTTATATCTATTATCTCGCCGCTATTCATATAGTTTACAAATGTATTGGCTATACCTGATGCTTCAAGAAGCTTGACCAGTGACGTGCAGTAGTTGTATGCTGCATTCAGGTATTCGACCTTTGTGGCAGAGAGCTCGACACTGGCATCCATAACCTCGGTAGAGGATGTTATACCCTCTACAAAGCCTTCGTATATCGAGTTGTAGTACTCCTCGGCAAATGTTATAGAGTGTCTACTTGATTCTATATTTTGCTTTGCATTAACGACCTCAAAATACTCTTTCTCAACAAGTAGGGTTATATCACTTTTAATATTTTCTACCATATTGTTTACAGCCTTTTCATTAATCTTGGCTGCCATATAGCGGCGTTCCTTGCCCAGACCATCAAATATAGTCATATTGATACCTATGCCTACTGCCCATCGAGGCGCAATATTACTTAACTGATAGTTGTAAATACTTGTTGCTCCGAGTGCTACAATCTCTGGTAGCAGTGCAGCACGAGCAAGTTTAACACCCTCTACAGCGAGCTGTTTTCCTATATATGCCTCATGTAAAATTGGATTTAGATAATATGCATTATTAATGAAATAATTAACATCATATAAGTTATTATATACAAAGAACTTTACCGTGGGTTTAACCTCATAATCGACACCAAGAAGTGACTTTAGTGCAAGGTGCGACATAGATACCCTATTAGCCGCTTCGGTGACATTGCGTTGTGCCTCCGATAGTTTATACTCTACATATAGGACTACGCTGCGTGGCACCATTCCCTCGTCGTACAATGCTTGTGCATCGTGCAGGTGCCTCTCCATGCTTTTCATTGCCTCCACCTCCACGTTGTATAGTGCCTCGGCAAGTGCTGCGCCAAAGTATCGTTCGACGAGTGTGACGATCAGTTTACCTTCTAGGGCATCCATTGCCACGGTTGCTGCCTCCGTCTCGAGCTTCGCAGCTCTATTTGCTATGTTTATACGGCCACCTGCATATATCGGGATCTCAAGTGTGGCCGATATACCTCCGAGTGATCGTTTCTGTAGCGTGTAGCCCCAGTCTGCACCAAGTAGTGGTGACAGCGCATCCCCGATGAGTGATGCGGCATCTGGCGTGATTATGCCTTTGACAACACCATTATTTATCAATGACTCAACGGATTCCGTAACTACGCCCCTTGCCCCACCAAGGGCTACCTCCACATCCTTATGAAGATATAGATAACCGCCATATATATCTATGCGTGGCCAGTGTAGTCCCTCGGCGGCACGTTGCTCAAGACGTGCAGTCTCCACGCCATATCGGGCGCTGGTTAGAGAATTATTATTCTCCAACATGATGCTCGCGGCATCCTCAAAACTAATAGGTTGCTGCGCCGAGGCACCGTTATATAGTAGGAGTGCGCATATAAACAGTAGTATAGTCATAGCTTTAGAATTTTTCCCTTATATCATCAAATATCGAGCACAATGTGCCTCTAAAGTCGAAAAAAGTTTGTATAGGTGTTTGGCATACTCCTTGCCACGACGATATACGACATTTAAAATAACTAATTGTAAACTAAAGTTATCAGTTATGAAACGAATTAGACTCTACTCTCTATCCCTGCTTCTTATGGCAGTCGGAGCAGTAAGTGCAGTAGCACAAAGCGCGAAGTGTGATGCAGAGCAGTACACTCCAACAATCTATATGATTGCTATAGGTGAGACTGTTCAGGAGTATGATTGTCAGCATGCTCACGACAAGGTTATTGGCGACTTTAAGGAGACGCATCGCCACGGCTTCCAGCAAATGCACAACCCGCAGTTCATATTCTCTACGCGCAATAATAGATTCTCACTGGGTATCGGTGGCATGGTAAACCTACGTACTAGTTTCGACTTTATGGGTGCTATGGGCAATATCGACTTTGTGCCTTACGACATACCTATGACGAAGGATTATGCCAATAGACAGCGTATTATGATGGATGCTTCCACATCACGCCTCTTTATGAAGGCCATCATCAATAGTCGCATGATTGGCCGTGTGGTTGTATATACCGATATGGACTTCCGTGGTGGCGAGGAGTTTACCTACATCCCCCGCTTGAGATCAGCATACGTCCAGGCGTGTGGCTTCACTGTAGGTCGCGATGTGACAACCTTCTGTGACCTCGCTGCAGCACCACAGACAGTGGATTTCCAGGGTCCTAATGCCTACAACTTCTCCTTCACCGAGATGATACGCTACGAGCATAGCTTCTTGCGCAACCACCTGACCGTAGGTGTTGCTGCCGAGCTTCCAGTGGTAAATGCTACTTATGGCGAGAACTTCTCGGCTATATACCAGCGTGTTCCAGATGGTATTGCCTATGTTCAGTATGCCTGGGGTGAGAGTAGGTCTAGCCACTTGCGTCTATCGGGTGTAGTGCGCGACATGTACTTGCACGATAACATCAATGGCAAGAATACCACACAGCTTGGTTGGGGTGTGCAGTTGAGTGGTCACATAGGTATTGGCCGCTGGGTTGACTTGTATATGAATGGTGTATATGGTCGAGGTATTACACCTTACATCCAGGATCTTGCAGGCTCACCCTACGACTTCACCTATGGCCCCAACAATCCAGAGCGCATCCAGACACAGCCAATGTGGGGCTGGCAGGTGGCGGGCCAGGTAAACATCATGCCACGTAGATTGTGGGTTGCTGGCGGTTATTCTACAGTATGCCTTGAGCCTCACAATGGTTACCTCTCGGCTAATCAGTATCACCGTGGTGACTATATTTTTGCTAATGCCTTCTACAACGTGACTAGTAACTTCACCGTGGCTCTCGAGTATCTTTACGGCAGTCGCAGGGATATGGGTGGATCGAAGAGTGAGGCAAATCGTTTGAGTCTTATGGCACAGTATAACTTCTAATAAAACTAATACATATTATAGGTCGGCAACTCTTTCGGGTTGCCGATATTTTTTGTAAATTTGCTACCAGATAAATATATAAATAACTATACTATGGAACTACATTATATCGGCATTATAACGGGTGTTGCTACGTTCATAATCATTGGAATATTCCACCCATTTGTTATTAAGGGTGAGTATTATTTTGGAGTGAAGATATGGTGGCTATTTATGTTAAGTGGCATCGTGGCGGGTGTAGCCTCGCTGCTCACGGCAAATACACTCATATCAACACTCCTAGCAGTATGGTCGGCATCATCCTTCTGGAGTATTGGGGAACTCTTTGAGCAGCGTAAGCGTGTGGCCAAGGGTTGGTTCCCAGCACGCAAGGGTGGTAAACTGTGGCAGAAAGGCAATGAGAGTAAATAGAAGTTAAACATTAATGTATATGAGGCGAGTTATTTTATTAGCAATGACGTTTTTGCCTATTATGTCTATGGCAGCCATACCAGAGCTATCTAGCTTGGTTAAGCGCTACGAGAACATCTCGGGTGTTACGGCCCTGACTATGAATGAAGAGATGTTGGGTATGTATGGCGATGAAGAGGGTCTTTCCGAGGGTGTCGACGAGATTGTTATTCTGGCAACTGAAAATGGCACGTTGGCAGCGAATATCAGTGCCGAGGCTATGGTTATTATTCAGCGTATCAATCTACCATTGTTGACAACCATGAGTAATGGAGGTGCGGACACCAAGGTCTATGTGCGTCAGAGTGACGGTATGATCACCGACTTGGTGTTTCTCGGGCTCAACGGCAGTGGAGGTTCTATGGTGATAATATCTGGTAAGCTTGACCCAAATATGCTTGAGGCATTTATGCAGGTTACCCAGTAGTAGGTGTGTATAGCATAATGATGAGGAACTGTAGCTAATGTTGCAGTTCCTCTTTGTTTAGTTTGTTGTTCTTTGTTTGTGTTATTACCAGCACCACGGCGAGTATTATTAATATAAGCCCCGCAATGCTCGAGTAGTCAAAGCGTTCTCCGAAGTACATCACGCCAACTATCACAGCCGTGAGAGGCTCCATGGAACCGAGTATAGAGGTCATTGTCGATCCTATGTTCTTGATGGCAAGTATCAGTGTGAAGTCTGATAATACGGTGCATATTATGGCGAGCATGAGTAGGTCGCGCCAGCTGCTCCATCTGTGTACTGCCTCTATGCCAGTTGTGGTGAGGGCATAGAGCATGAACATCGCAGCACCTATTGCCAAGACATAGAATGTTAGTGTCAGCGAGTCTATCCTCGCTGCACGACTACGCATCACGCCAACTATGTATGCGGCATATGTCGCTACGGTAATTAAGGCAAGTATGACACCTCGTCCAAAGTGGCTAGAGGCGTGTGTGCCCCATGCCAGCAGGATGACGCCGACAAGCGATACACCAACAGCTATGTATGTCACTACGGAGCTCTTCTCGCCAAAGAACCATGACATGGTGAGTGTCACAGCAAGTGGATAGAGGAAGTGTATTGTCGTTGCTGCACCACTCGGTATATATTCATAGCTCTCAAGAAGAAGAATTGCCGTTGCAGCATATAAAGCAGATAGTAAGATGACAATGCCTAACTGCTTTCTCTCTATCTTAAAACTACGTCGTGTCATAAGCATTACAACTGCCATGGCAGCAGCTGCCAGCATGAAACGATAGCATAGTATTGTTGGCGAACCTACACCCGACTCAAGAAGTGGTATTGAGAAGAGGGGGATGAGTCCAAATGTTGCTGAAGAGAGAATGGCATATATGATGCCTGCTACCCTATTGAAGTGTGTCATATGCCCATTGAGGAGGTTAAGAGAAGCCTCGATATGATGTCGAGGCCTCTCAATGTTCTATCTTTAGTAGTTATCTGCCATCGGCTCGAAGAAGCGCTGCTCGTGCTCACATGATGGACATATCTTTGGTGCTGTCTTCGCCTTTACGATGTAGCCACAGTTGCGACACTGCCAGACTATCTCGCCATCGCGCCTAAAGAAGTCTCCATCTGTTAATCTACTCAACAACTTGAGGTAACGTCGTTCGTGCTCCTTCTCCACTTCAGCTACATGTTTGAATGTGAGCGCCACCTTCTGGAAGCCCTCTGCATGAGCCGTCTCGGCGAATGATGAGTATAGCACATCCCACTCCTCATGCTCGCCTTCGGCTGCCATGATGAGGTTTTGTTGTGTTGTGGCAATTATGCCTGCGGGGAATGAGGCGTTGTGTATCGTAGCCATGCCTCCCTCGAGGTACTTGAAGAAGCGCTTTGCGTGCTCCTTCTCTTGGTCTGCTGTGGTGTCGAATACTGCTGCAATCTGCTCATATCCCTCACGTCGTGCTACGGATGCGAAGTAGTTGTATCTGTTGCGTGCCTGGCTCTCGCCCGCAAAGGCCTTCAGTAGATTCTCTTCGGTGAGAGTCCCCTTAAGTGTGTTTTTCATAATAGAGTGTTAATTTGTTAAAATAAATACGCTTACACTCATTGCAAAACTCACGCCAAAGGGTATGCATGAGGTATATGTGACGTATGTGTTATAAATATTTCTAAATATCATTTTTTTTGCCTATATTTGCCCACTATTAGTGAAAAACAATATAAAAAATCATATACTATGGCAGACGAGAAAATTATATTTTCGATGGTTGGCGTGAGCAAGGTGCTCAACAACAACAAGAAAATTCTAAACAACATCTACCTTTCGTTCTTCTATGGCGCAAAGATCGGTATCATCGGTCTCAATGGTTCGGGTAAGTCTACCCTCATGAAGATCATCGCAGGTATAGATAAGAGTTACCAGGGTGAGGTGGTGTTCTCACCAGGTTACACTGTAGGTTACCTTGAGCAGGAACCACAGCTCGATCCCACAAAGACCGTTAGAGAGATTGTAGAGGAGGGTGCAGCATCTACGGTAGCCCTTCTTAAGGAGTATGAGGATATCAACATGAAGCTCTGCGAGCCTATGGATGACGATGAGATGGCTCGTCTTGTAGAACGCCAGGGTGAGCTCTACGAGAAGATCGACCAGGTAAACGGTTGGGAGCTTGATAGCGTCTTAGAACGTGCTATGGATGCGTTGCGTTGTCCCGATGGCGATCAGCCAGTGAATGTGCTCTCTGGTGGTGAACGTCGACGTGTAGCATTGTGCCGCCTCCTCTTGCAGCAGCCTGATGTATTGCTCCTTGATGAGCCTACCAACCACCTCGATGCCGAGAGTATCGACTGGTTGGAACAGCACCTACAGCAGTATAAGGGTACTGTCATCGCCGTTACGCACGACCGTTACTTCCTTGACAATGTAGCTGGTTGGATTCTTGAGCTCGACCGTGGTGAGGGTATTCCATGGAAGGGTAACTACTCTGGTTGGTTGGAGCAGAAGACACAGCGCATGGCTATGGAAGAGAAGCAGGAGAGCAAGCGTCGTAAGACCCTCGAACGTGAGTTGGAGTGGGTGCGTATGTCTCCATCGGGTCGTCATGCCAAGTCAAAGGCTCGTCTCTCGGCTTACGATAAGTTGATGAATGCTGATACGAAGGAGAGAGAGGAGAAGCTCGAGATCTACATTCCTAACGGTCCACGCTTGGGTGACCTCGTCATCGAGGCGCAGGGCGTGACCAAGGCTTTTGGCGACCGTGTGCTCTATGAGGGCCTTGAGTTCTCATTGCCACCAGCAGGCATCGTGGGAGTCATCGGTGCCAACGGTACTGGTAAGACTACCCTCTTCCGCATGATCATGGGCTTGGAGGAGCCTACATCTGGTAGCTTCCGTGTAGGTCCTACCGTAAAGCTTGCATACGTAGACCAGCAGCATAAGTCTATCGACCCAGAGAAGACCGTTTATGAGGTTATATCACAGAATAGCGATCTCATCCAACTCGGCAACCGCCAGGTGAACGCACGCGCTTATGTTGGTCGTTTCAACTTCAATGGTGCTGACCAGGAGAAGAAGTGTGGAGTGTTGTCTGGTGGTGAACGTAACCGCTTGCACCTCGCACTCGCACTCAAGGAGCAGGGTAATGTATTGCTCCTCGACGAGCCTACCAACGATATCGATGTCAACACACTCCGTGCGTTGGAGGAGGGTCTCGAGAACTTCGCAGGTTGTGCTGTAGTAATCTCGCACGATCGTTGGTTCCTCGACCGTATCGCCACACACATCCTCTCGTTTGAGGGTGACTCGAAGGTTGTATACTACGAGGGTTCTTACTCGGAGTACGAGGCATGGAAGAAGTCGCAGGGCGAGGATACTACTCCAAAGCGTGTTAAGTATAAGAAACTTTTGGCAGAGCAGTAGAATATATGGCACAGAAACCATCAATCCCAAAGGGTACGCGCGACTTCTCTCCCGAGGAGATGATGCGCAGAACATATATCTTCGATACAATAAAGAGTGTATTCCGTCTCTTCGGTTATGCACCCCTTGAGACGCCATCTATGGAGAACCTATCGACACTCCTTGGTAAGTACGGCGACGAGGGCGATAAGTTACTCTTCAAGATCTTGAATTCGGGTGACTATGGTGCAAAGCTCACTGATGAGGAGCTTCGCCAGGCATCTAAAATTTCGGAGAAGGGTCTCCGTTATGACCTCACAGTGCCTTTTGCACGCTATGTCGTGCAGCACCAGAACGAGCTCGTCTTCCCCTTCAAGCGCTATCAGATTCAGCCAGTATGGCGTGCTGATCGTCCACAGAAGGGTCGCTACCGCGAGTTCTACCAGTGTGACGTGGATGTCATCGGCTCGAAGTCGCTACTTTCGGAGGTAGAACTTGTAGATATCGTAGCACGTGTGTTTGCCAAGCTCGGCATCTCGGTGACACTCAAGATGAACAACCGCAAGATCCTCTACGGCATCGCCGAGTCTATCGGTCATGCTGATAAGATGATTGACATCACTGTGGCTATCGACAAGCTCGATAAGATCGGTCTTGACAATGTGAAGGCAGAGTTACGTGAACGTGGCATCGATGATGAGGCTATCAATAAGCTTCAACCAATTCTTGAGTTGAGTGGTACTAACGCCGAGAAACTCGTTAAGTTGGCAGATGTTATAGGCACTTCAGAGACCGGTATGCTCGGCATCGAGGAGATGCGTACCATCTTCGATAATATCGAGAAGTTGGGTATCGCCCTCACTCCAGAGCTCGACCTATCGTTGGCGCGTGGTCTCAACTACTACACGGGTGCTATCTTTGAGGTTAAGGCTAACGACTTTGCTATCGGCTCAATATCGGGTGGCGGCCGCTATGATGACCTTACTGGCATCTTCGGCATGCCAGGCATGTCGGGTGTGGGTATCTCGTTTGGTGCAGACCGCATCTACGATGTTATGCTCGGCCTAAATCTCTTCCCCGCGGAGTTGGCATGCTCAACAAAGGTGTTGTTCGTAAACCTCGGCACAGAGGAGCAGACAGCCTCTATGCGTCTTATAGGTCGCCTACGCGATAAGGGCGTTGCTGCGGAGATATACCCAGATGCTGGCAAGATGAAGAAGCAGATGGAGTATGCTAATCGTCGTGGCATCCCATATGTCGTTATCATTGGTTCAGACGAGTTGCAGCGTTCTGCCGCTACTCTCAAGGATATGCGTACAGGTGAGCAGCGCGAGGTGGGCTTCGATGAGCTTGTAGAGCTACTATAGCACTCGGCGTATGCGCACTGCAATAGTATCATTGTTGTTTGTGTTGTGTTGCTTGCCCCTTGCGGCACAGCAGCACAACCAGCAGCAGATACAGAAGCTAAACTATGTTTTCAACTATCTGCGTAACAACTACGTGGAAGATGTAGACCTCGAGCCACTTGTCGAGAGTGCCATCGAGGCGACACTCAATCAACTCGACCCCCACTCATCATATATCTCGCGCGACGAGATGCTTCAGATGCTATCCTCCATGGATGGCGAGTTTATGGGCATCGGCATTAACTTCACCACTCTGCGCGACACCGTTGTCATCACACATGTTATGGATGCCTCACCGGCAAAGGAACGCGGGTTGAAGAAGAACGACCGTATCGTAGCTGTTGATGGAAGATCTATTGTCGGTTGCAGTAGAGATACTATCCAGAGTCTGCTTCGTGGTCAACGTGGCAGCATAGTTAGTCTGACCATCGCACGCAGGGCGCAAGATGGATATAGTGAACTACAACTCAAGCGTGATGACATACCGACAAACTCTATTGGCGCTGCATACATGATTGGCGACATTGCCTACATAGATGTCAACAGTTTCCTTGGTCGCGATGTCACTGCGGAGTTCAAGAATGTGGCGCGGCAGTTTGGTAGTGTCAAGGGGATGATTATAGATCTTCGTGGTAATATGGGTGGACTACTCACTTCTGCCGTACAGTTCTCGGAGTTATTCTTGAGACGTGGAGATAGGATAGTAAGCACTGTAGGGCGTAAGCAGAATGACGTATACGAGGTGTCCCGCGATGGGATGTTTAGCGATATACCACTTGTTATCCTTGTTGATGAGGCTACAGCCTCGGCAAGCGAGATTATTACGGGCGCACTGCAGGATCACGACCGTGCGGTCATTGTTGGTCGTCGCACATATGGCAAGGGTCTTGTGCAGCGCGTCATTAAGTTGTTCGACGATACTGGCATTAGGCTTACTATCGCCCACTATATCACTCCCTCGGGTCGAGATATACAACGACCTTACAGTATGGGTGATAAGGAGGGTTATATTGAAGATCGTCAGAGATACAACCATCCCGACTCAATCAACTACGATGTATTGCCACAATATACCACATTGCGCAACCATCGCACCGTTTATGGCGGAGGCGGCATCATACCTGATGTATATATTCCAACGGCGCAGATGCTATCCTCACCATTTATTCGCACGCTAATCGAGGAGGATATAGTAACGGAGGTTGTGGTGGAGCATTTCGACCGCCATGGCATAGATGAGTTTATGCGAGACTACCCCACGCTTCAGGATTATCTCTATGGTTTTGTCCTTGATGATGCTATTGTGGAGTATATGGCGCATGCTGTGGCTCGCTACAACCAGGCAGCAGAGTCCGATGTGGAGTGTATAGAGGAGGTTGCGCGTATCGTTAAAGCGCAGATTGCCGAGGATGTGTATGGTGTGGGAGCATACCACAGTATATATGGAAGGTTTTATGATGCTACACTTATTGAGGCGGTGAGCATCATTGATGATGAGGGCAAGATGAATAAATTACTCGGTATTGAGGGGTAGATTTTGACGAAATATTTTGTCATTACGGAAAATTGTAGTACCTTCGCTTTGCTAAAATAGAATTTTTAGTAAAGTATAATAACCCCAAAAACTACTTTTCCATATGAGTTTTGATAACGCCCCCCGTCGTGAGCATGACGATTTAGGTAATCTTATTCACTCGAAGGCTGTTCGTGCCGGCAAGCGCACATACTTTATTGATGTAAAGGCTACACGCGATGACGACTACTTTATAACAATCACCGAGTCGCGTAAGCGCCACGATGGCGATGGAGCATCAAGTTTTGCTCGCCAGCAGTTGCACCTTTATAAGGAGGATTTTGATAAGTTTATTGATGGACTTGAGGAGATTGTGGACTTCGTAAAGAGTCATAAACCAGACTACTTCGAGCAGGCAAGAAGGGCGTCTATTGACGAGGAGTTCGATAATTTGTAATACACGAGAGGTTGTCCATCAGATGTGACAACCTCTTTTAATTATATGCGTATGGACAAGAGTGTACTTTTGGGATTTAGTGGAGGTATCGACAGCAACATGTCGGCGCGTATGCTACGTGATGAGGGTTATAGGGTTGTTGCTCTGACAATAGATACTATTGGTGACGAGGCTATGCTACAGAGGGCCGAGACGAGTGCGAAGGATTTAGGCGTCGAGTGGCATAAGTACGATGCTCGCGAGATGTTTGCCCGCGAGATAGTCGACTATTTTTGCTCGGAGTATGCCCATGGTCACACTCCAGCGCCATGCACACGCTGCAATACGCATATCAAGTGGAAGATACTATGCGAGGTTGCCGATAGTCTCGGCATATACCACGTTGCCACAGGCCACTATTTCAATGTCGAGAGACATAATGATAGATGCTATGTTGCTCAAGGCATAGACCCAGCAAAAGATCAGTCCTACTATCTGTGGGGCCTGGACCAGGCGACACTGCGTCGTGCCATCACACCCATGGGACAGCGTATAAAGCAAGATGTGAAGCAGCACTTTGGGGATAAGAGTGAGAGCATGGGTATATGCTTCCTTTGCGGCAGGCATTATGCCGACTTTCTCGCATCGCGCAACATTGGCATGACATGTGGTAACATTGTCAACCTTCAGGGCGAGGTGTGTGGCCAGCATAATGGCATCGCACGCTACACCTCGGGACAGCGTCGTGGTGTGGGCATCCCCGAGGGTATGAGAGTTATAGGCATAGACGCTGCTGCGAATAACGTCGTTGTTGGCAGTAATGATATGTTGTTTAAACATAAATTATATATAAACCATTGCAATGTGGTGGATGCAAATGAGTTGCTCACAAGTAATGATATCACGGTAAAGATTCGTGGCATCGGCAGAAACCCAGAACGTGCTGTTCGTGTCGAGACGTGCGATGATGGATATGTTGTGGTGCTTGACGATGCTGCTTGGGCACCCGCTGTGGGTCAGCCTCTTGTCTTCTATCGTAAAAATCTGGTCATCGGCGGAGGTATAGTTGTAGGTTTCGAGTAATAATTGTATATTTGCCGACTCATTTTTAGACGTATACTATGGTAAAGAGATTATACAACTGGGTGCTATCGTGGAGTGATAGTCGCTGGGGATGGTTGGCACTATTGTTTATAGCACTCTTCGAGGCGAGCTGGTTCCCGCTACCTCCAGATATTCTTCTTATAGCCCTATGTCTTGGCGCTACGAAGAAGTCATTCCGTTTTGCTACAATATGCCTCATTGGCTCTGTTGTGGGTGCATCCCTCGGCTACGGCATAGGTCACTTCTTGTGGATATCTCCCGATGGCACACCGACAGCTATTGCTAACTTCTTCTACGAGCATGTCTTTAGCGTGGAGAGTTTTAACAACGTAGGACAACTATACGACAGGTTTAACTTCTGGATTGTCTTCACTGCGGGCTTCACACCACTGCCATTCAAGCTATTCACCATAGCGGGTGGTATGTTCGATATCAACTTTATGATGTTTATGATAGCGTCTGTAGTGTCACGAGGCATGCGTTTCTTCCTAATCGGATGGCTCATATGGCGCTTCGGAACACCTATAAAGAGTTTTATCGACAGATACTTCAACCTCCTTGCCACACTCTTTGCGGCGATGCTCATCGGCTTCACGCTGCTCGCCTTCTGGATATTTGGCAGCGGTGAGGATGTGGCAGAGCCAGAGACTGCCGTTGTCGAGCAGACCATCAGTGTGGAGGATAACACAGAGTCAGAAATTGTAGATATTGATATAGAGACATGCGATACTTCGGACTTATAGGCAAGAGCCTCTCACACTCATTCTCGCAGAAGTTTTTCACTGCGAAGTTCGCTGCTGATGGCATTGAGGCATCATACGACCTCTTCGAGATTGACAGCATAGCAAAGATAGATAAACTCATTGCCGAGAAGCAGCTTTCGGGTTTTAATGTTACAATTCCCTACAAGGAGAGTATCATGCCATACCTTGATGAATTATCTAACGAGGCACGTGAGGTAGGTGCAGTTAACTGCGTAGTTATCAGGGATGCTCGCAAGGTCGGATACAATACCGATGTGATGGGTATAGATGCTACGTTTGAGTGGCTGGATACCGCAGATGCAAAGGTATTGATTCTAGGCACGGGTGGAGCATCAAAAGCCTTGCAGCATGTCTTGAAAAAACGAAATATGCCATATAGCATCGTGTCGCGCGATAAGCAGCGTGGCGACTATACCTACGCCGATGTAACTGCCGATGTTATAGCCGAGCATAGCATCATTGTGAACACTACGCCTGTAGGCATGTATCCAGATGTGGATGCTGCACCCGCAATATGCTACACGGCTATCACACCCAAGCATCAAGCATTCGACATGGTGTATAACCCTGCTACGACTCGCTTCCTTGAGCTATGCGAGGCGCAGGGCGCGAAGACTATGGGTGGCATGCTCATGCTACAGACACAAGCCATCGCCTCATGGCACCTTTGGCAAGAGAGGTAATACAATCAAATATGCATAAAGATAAGTGGTTGTCCGACATTCGTTGGACAACCACTTATCTTTTAGAAGCAGTCAAATAAGACAACTTCCGTTTTGTTTCTCGCGAAATAGTTGGCGAGAACACAATCGCGCCTAATAACTGTCGTTAGCAAGCAGTGCTGTTGCCTCTGCAACATCTTCAGTGCGTACCATCAGTCTTATGGGGAAAGCGGATGTGGTGTATATAGATGACATATACTCACCATGTAATACACAAAAGATATCAGCACTATCAAGTATAGACTTCGCGATTTCAGCTTGTGTTGTGTTGTCGTAAACCTCAAGGACAACCAACGATGTCGTATTTCTATCCATAGGCCAGATTATCTTTAATTTGAAGTAAAGTTAAGCATATTAATTGTAAAAAGCAAATACCCTACCCTATTTTTTCCAAAAAATAATATCTATATTTGTACGCTGATTAATAATATAAGTAAAGTAACATGCGTCCGTTCGTACACCTACACGTACACAGCCAATATTCACTGCTTGATGGTCAGGCGAGCATCTCGAAGCTTGTGGATAAGGCTATTGCTGATGGTATGCCAGGCATCGCCCTGACAGACCATGGCAACATGTTTGGTGTCAAGGAGTTCTTTAACTATGTCAAGAAGAAGAACTCGGCACGCAAGGATAAGATAAAGCTCCTTCAGGGTCTTATCGAACGTCTCGAGAATGGCACTGCCTCGGAGGCCGAGATGGGTAATGATGCTTCAGCAGCTCTTGCCAAGGCACGCCTCGAGTTGGACTCGATACCCAAGGAGGATTTCAAGGGCATCATAGGTAGCGAAGTCTATGTGGCACGCCGCCGCCTCTTTAACAAGGATAAGGGCACAGGCGACCAGAGTGGTTACCACCTCATCCTTTTGGCAAAGAATAAGACAGGCTATAAGAATCTCATCAAAATAGTATCGAAGGGTTATACCGAGGGTTTCTATGGACGTCCACGTACTGACCGTGTGGAGTTGGAGAAGTATCATGAGGGGCTTATTTGCTGCTCGGCATGTATCGGTGGTGAGGTGCCCCGCATGATCCGCGAGGAGAGATATGAGGATGCTGCTGCAGCCATCGAGTGGCATCGTAGCATCTTTGGCGACGACTACTACCTCGAGTTGCAGTTGCATAAGGCTACTGTGGAGCACGCCAACCATGAGGCATATCCCGAGCAGGTGAAGGTTAACGAATTCCTCGTTGACTATGCCCATAAGCATGGCGTGAAACTCGTCTGTACAAACGATGTACACTTCGTTGATGAGGAGCATGCCGAGGCACACGACAGACTTATTTGCTTGGGCACGGGCAAGGATCTCGATGACCCAAAGCGTATGCTATACTCGAAGCAGGAGTGGATGAAGACAACGGCAGAGATGAATGCTCTGTTTGACTATATCCCCGAGGCTTTGGATAACACCGTGGAGGTATGCAACAAAGTAGAGTCATACTCCATCGACCACTCCCCTATCATGCCTACGTTTGCTATCCCCGAGGATTTCGGCACAGAGGAGGGCTATCGCCAGAAGTATAGCGAGAAGGATATCTTCGATGAGTTCACGCGCGACGAGAATGGCAACGTGGTGATGTCGGATGATGAGGCACATAAGAAGATTGAGAAGCTTGGAGGTTATGACAAGCTATACCGAATAAAGCTCGAGGCCGACTACCTCGCAAAGCTCGCCATGGATGGTGCTCACAAGCGCTATGGCGATGTCCTCGATGAGGAGACAATGACACGTCTTAAGTTCGAGTTGCACATAATGAAGACCATGGGGTTCCCTGGTTACTTCCTTATTGTACAGGACTTCATACGTGCCGCACGCGAGGAGCTTGATGTATCTGTAGGTCCTGGTCGTGGTTCTGCTGCTGGCTCGGCCGTGGCGTACTGCCTCGGCATCACGCAGATTGACCCTATCAAGTACGACCTGCTGTTCGAGAGATTCCTTAACCCTGACCGCATATCACTCCCAGATATCGATATCGACTTCGACGATGATGGTCGCGGTAGAGTGCTCAATTGGGTGACACAGAAGTATGGCAAGGAGAAGGTGGCACACATCATCACCTATGGCACCATGGCAACAAAGATGGCGCTTAAAGATGTTGCGCGCGTACAGAAGTTGCCTCTTGCCCTGGCCAACCAGCTATGTAAGTGGATCCCCGAACGTATCCCCGACCCTAACGATAGAGATAAGCTCCTCAAGGTGAACCTCTGCAACTCCATCATGGCGGTGCCAGAGCTCAAGCAGGCGGAGGAGTCAACAGATCCTACGATGCGTGATACCATCAAGTATGCGAAGATGCTTGAGGGTAATGTGCGTGGTACGGGTGTTCATGCCTGCGGTACTATCATCTGCCGTGATGACATCACCGACTGGGTGCCTGTGAGCACGGCGATAGATAAGGAGACGGGCGAGACGATGCTCGTAACGCAGTATGAGGGTGCCGTAATTGAGGATACAGGTCTTATCAAGATGGACTTCCTCGGTCTTAAGACCCTATCTATCATTAAGGATGCTGTGGAGACCGTCGAGCAGACGCACGGAGTGAAGATAGATATAGACAATATACCTATTGACGATAAAAAGACATACGAACTATATTGTGCTGGTGGCACCATCGGCACCTTCCAGTTCGAGTCGCCAGGTATGCAGAAGTATCTCCGCGAGTTGCAGCCTTCGACCTTCGAGGACCACATCGCGATGAATGCCCTCTACCGACCTGGTCCCATGGACTATATCCCCGACTTTATCGACCGTAAGCACGGCCGTAAGCCTATCGTCTATGATATCCCCATCATGGAGAGATATCTCAAGGATACTTATGGTATTACAGTGTATCAGGAGCAGGTCATGCTTCTGTCGCGTTTGCTTGGTAACTTCACGCGCGGTGAGTCAGATACCCTGCGTAAGGCGATGGGTAAGAAGATTAAGTCGAAGCTTGACGAGCTTAAGCCCAAGTTTATTGCGGGTGGTAAGTCGAACGGTCACGACGAGAAGGTGCTAGAGAAGATATGGGGCGACTGGGAGAAGTTCGCATCATATGCCTTTAACAAGTCGCACGCCACATGTTACTCATGGGTGGCATACCAGACAGCATATGTCAAAGCGCACTACCCATCCGAGTATATGGCGACGGTGTTGAGTCGCAATCTTAACGATATCAAGCAGGTTACGGCATACATGACCGAGTGTAAAAGTATGGGCATCTCGGTGCTTGGTCCTGATGTCAATCACTCTATGATTAAGTTCTCGACAAATAAGAGTGGTGATATCCGCTTCGGTCTTGCTGCCATCAAGGGCGTTGGCGAGGCGGCGTCGGAGGCCATCGTTAAGGAGAGAATGGAGAATGGCCCATTTAAGTCGATTTACGACTTCATGGAACGTATAAACTACTCTGTCATCAACCGCAAGTGTCTCGAGAGCATCGCCTATGCAGGTGGTTTCGACTCGCTTATTGACTTCAATAGATCGCGTTTCTTTGCCAGTGATGGACAGGATGCGCAGTTCCTTGATATGTTGATACGCTACGGACAGCGTGTGCAGTCAGACAAGAACAATGCGCAGCAGAGTCTCTTTGGCATGTTTAGCGATAGTGGCTCGGATGTGCCACCGCCACGTGTTCCTGCGGCAGAGGATTGGAGTAATATCGTCATACTGAACAAGGAGAAGGATGTCATAGGTCTCTACCTGTCGGCGCACCCACTAAACCGCTTTGACTTCATCCTTAACAAGATGTGTCAGGCAGAGCTTGGTGAGCTCGACAACCTAACACTCCTCAATGGCAAGGAACTTGCCGTGGCGGGCGTTGTCACCTCGGTGACACCTCTCACCACGAAGGATGGCAGACGCTATGCGCGCTTCGTTCTCGAGGACTACAACACGCAGCACGAGTTTACACTCTTCAGCAAGGACTACGAACGCTACGGTCTGTTCATCGAGATTAACAGCTTTCTCTTTATCCGTGGTCGTGTACAACCACGCTTCGGCAAGGAGGGCGAGGAACTTGAATTTAAGATTGTCTCTATGCAGCATCTTGCCGAGGTTGCAGACACCATCACCTCGATACGCATCGAGCTCGACATCCACGATGTGTGTGCCACACTCACGGAGATGCTTCTAGAGAAGATCAAGGCTAATAGTGGAAATACTATGTTGCAGTTCACCATCGTAGACCACCAGGATGATGTGAAAATAAAGCTCGGCTCAAAGAAGTATAGGGTCGCCCCTACTGCCGACTTTATGAACTTCCTTGAGACTAATGAACTAAACTATTTTATCAACATATAACCATTAAAACATTTACAATTATGGCAGTAAAACTCAACAACGAGAACTATGATGAGGTAATGGGTAAGGGTTTGCCCGTTGTTATTGATTTCTGGGCTACATGGTGTGGTCCTTGCCGCATGGTGGCTCCTATCATCGACGAGCTTTCAGAGGAGTACGATGGTAAGGTTGTTATCTGCAAGTGCGACGTAGGTGAGGATGGCGACGAGATCGCTGCACAGTACCGTGTACGCAACGTGCCTACTATCCTCTTCTTCAAGGATGGTCAGCAGGTTGACAAGCACGTAGGTACTGCTACAAAGGATCAGCTCAAGGCGAAGATTGACGCATTGCTCTAATCCAAAGTGCCGTCGGGTCAAATAACTATTGTTTGACCAACAAAAAGAGTTCGGGATACCGAACTCTTTTTTTGTTGTTGTGGTATGAGATACTACTCTTGTGTCTCTAACGGAGAGTCTTTCTCTTTCTCTTTCTCCGCCCCTGCCTCTGCTGCCGATGCCTGGCGACGCTTCTGCTTGGCAAGGCGTGTTATCATTATGCTTGCTGCAGCAATGACTATTATGGCTGCTGCTATGTATACGAAGATGAAGTATGTTTGACCACCGAATATATCCATCACCGACTCATCGTTGTATGATAGCACTATGAGTGCATAGGCCATCGCATTATTGCACATATGTAGGAGTATTGGGGCAATTATCGACTTCTTAACGATGTAAAAGTAGCTGAATACGAAACCTGCGAGAAAGCCCTCTATCACGACTATCGGCGAGAGGTGTATAGCACCAAATGTGAGTGCCGAGAGTGTGGCGGCAAGCAATGGCGAGCAGCTGTGTCGCAAGATGCCATATAGTCTACCTCGAAATATCACCTCCTCGATGATGGGGGCAATGAGAACTACCGTTATAAGCATATAGGTACCATCACTTACCTCGAGGTCGCGTTCGGGGAGTATACCCGCAAGAGGCATCAGCAGTATGGATGTTGCCACGATGACGATGAAACCAACGAGTATAGATGTCGGGTCAAAGCCCGCTTTCTCTCGATTAATCCTCTCTATCTTACCATACATATGCTTCTCTATAAGCGTAAGTAGTCCAAGGGTGATGCCCATAGATAGGGTGTATGATATGAAGAATCCAAGGTCTGTGACACCACCCTCCGCACTAACGAGTCCCACGCTGCGCATTAGTAGTGCCATGAGTAGCTGTGATGCCACAAATATGAGGCCTAAAAGAAGTATGGGTGTTAATATAGATAATAGCTTTTTCATCGTTAATTACGTATAATGGTCTCTACATGCTCCATCTATCGCGCCAATCGTGCACCACGTCGCCGATTGTTGTCGTAGATAATATCTGTAAATCAAAACAAATGTACGCAAATTATTTTATTTACGTTTTATGGAAGATAAAAATATTACATATTTTTCTTGTTGTGGTGGGTAAATCCGATAAAATTTACTATTTTTGCAAGAATTTAACACGCACGAAAAAGTAATTGTAGATATAGATGGCAAAAGTAGTCGCATTGGCAAATCAGAAGGGTGGCGTAGGAAAGACCACCACGGCGATAAATCTCGCAGCATCTGTTGCTCTCTTGGGTAAGAAGGTGTTGCTCATCGATGCTGACCCACAGGCAAATGCCACGTCGGGTCTCGGTTTCGATATTAACCTTCCAGGTATATATGAGTGTATCGTTGGTGATAGCCGTGCCGAGGATGTGATCCTCCACTCCGAGGATATCAAGAAGCTGTGGCTACTACCCTCCTCTATAAATCTTGTGGCCGCCGACACGGAGCTCGCTACGATGGATGATGCCCACCACATTATCAAGGGCATCGTCGAGTCGGTTCGCGAGAAGTATGACTATATCTTCATAGACTGCTCGCCATCGTTAGGCTTCACTACTGTAAACATCCTTACTGCTGCCGACTCTGTTCTTGTGCCTGTGCAGTGCGAGTACCTTGCATTAGAGGGTCTCTCGAAGTTGCTTAACACCATCAAAATGGTTAAGAGTCGCCTTAACCCCGACCTTGCCATCGAGGGCTTTGTGCTGACGATGTACATGCGCAACAGACTCAACAACCAGGTTGTAAGCGAGGTTCGAGAACACTTTGGCGAGTTGGCATACGACACTATCATACAGCGTAACATCCGTCTTGGTGAGGCACCATCACACGGCAAGCCCATCATGCTCTACGATGCCGCAGCATCAGGCTCTGTAAACTACCTAAATCTTGCGCGCGAGTTCCTCAAGCGCAATAAGAAGTGATAAACGTAAGATTCGCGATATATGACAACACAGAAGAAGCGAGGCTTGGGTCGTGGTCTCGATGCTCTATTTGGAACTACACCCACAACACAGCAGGCCAAGCCGATGTCGGAGATGGCAGAGGTTGCCATTGCAGACATTGAACCCAATCCACTACAGCCACGTAGCGATTTCGACGAGGAGACACTCTCGGAACTCTCGGCATCTATTGCGCAGCTCGGCGTGATACAGCCCGTGACACTCAAGCGTCGCGAGGATGGCAAGTATATGATCATTAGTGGTGAACGTCGCTGGCGCGCATCACAGATGGCTGGTCTTGAGACACTCCCTGCCTACATCCGTGAGGTGGAGGATGAGGATCTACACGCCATGGCCCTCGTTGAGAATATCCAGCGACAGGATCTTAACGCCATAGAGATTGCCCTCGGCATGCAGCGTCTCATCGAGGAGTGCGGTCTCACGCAGGAGGCTATGGCTGTAAAGGTGGGCAAGAAGCGTTCTACGGTATCCAACTATATGCGTCTTTTGAATATGCCCTCGGAGGTGCAGTTCGCCCTTAAGGAGGGTATCATCTCTATGGGTCATGCCAAGGCTATCGCAGCACTTGATGACAAGATGCAGCTCAAGGCACTCAAGAAGTGTGTAAATAAGGGGCTTTCTGTACGTCAGGCAGAGGCACTCGCACGTAAGCTCGCCCAGGAGGTGGAGACACATGATGCTGCGGAGGCCGACACGGATGAGTACCCAGAGTCATACTCGCGCCTCGTGGAGGAACTCGAACGTGTGCTCTCGGAGAATATATCTATCAAGCGTACAAAGAGTGGAAGCAGCCGCATAACCATCGAGTGCGCAAACGATAGCGAGGTAGAGATGCTAATCAGCAAACTTGCAAAGATAAAATAAAAAGTATATTGGGGCGTTATCAATGATGATGAGCAAGCGAATAGTCACAACCATACTGATCGCCATAACCATCTTTTTGGCAACGGGGGCCTCTGCGCAGAGCTACGACCGCGAGAGACTCCGTGGCAATGTGCGTACCATCAATCAGGGTGGCCTTGTGCCCATCGATTCGGCGGCACTACTGCGCGAGAAGGAGGCTGCAGCATCGCGTCGTGACTCGCTGTACTATCGTCATATAGACTCACTGGCAAATATAGAGCATGCGCTATATAGTCAGCTAACTGCCGAGGCTCGTGACTCTATTCGTTTAACCATCGCTGCACGCCTACACCGCGACTCTATGATTGTTATTCGTGGCGACAGCATAGCCCCTGATGGCCGCCGTGTACGTCTAAATAGAAACGGTGAGGTACGCAAACCATTCATCAGTGACTCTATGGGTCTGTCAAAGGTATGCTGGCTCTCACTGCCACTTCCTGGATTTGGTCAGATATACAACAAGCAGTATTGGAAGTTGGGTGTGCTATACCCTGTTGTTGGCGCATCAATAGGTATGTTTGTCTATGAGAATAAGCAGTATAAGCCCCTTAAGGCGCAGTACGACAGATATCTCATCGACCATGGCTATATGCGTACTCCAGAGCTTGATAGGATACAGACAGAGTTGATACGCCACAATACCCGCCAGCAGATATATGCAGGTATCGCCATCGCCTCATACCTATACTTCATTGGCGACGCAGCATTCAACTACAAGACCACGGAGGTGTCGCAGGTAAAGGTGGCAACTACCCTATCAACAATCTTCCCTGGTGCAGGACAGGTTTATAATAAGAGTTATTGGCGTGTGCCGATCATCATTGGCGGTATGGCATCAACCATATACACCATCGACTGGAATAACCGTGGTTACCAGCGTTTCAAGACCGCCTATAACCTTCGTGTCGACTACGACAATAACCCCGAGAAGTACCCTGGTGGCGCTGCCGATGAGTTCCGTGGTGCCTACTCTGCTACATTCCTCAAGAATCTTAAGGATAGCTATCGCCGTAACCGAGATTTGTGTATCATCCTCACCGCCGGCGTATATCTCCTCCAGATACTCGATGCTCATGTCGATGCTCACCTCCAGGATTATGACATATCGGATGACCTCACAATGAACGTTGAGCCATACTTCGACTACTCGCCCGTAGGTTCACAACCAGTCTATGGCGTTAATATGAGTCTCAAATTTTAATAATAATGAAGATATCACGACACTACATTCTGCCTCTTGTAGTACTATTAATGCTTGTTGCTACAGAGGCAGGTGCAACATATAACACGCGCCGCCCAAGAAGTAAGGCACGCAAGCAGTATACATCGCCCGAAGAGATCAAGGCACAGCAGGATAGCATAGCTGCAGAAAGCAGTATAGAGTATGCCGAGGTTGTGGCAGAGGAGGTTGCTGTGCCACAGCAGCGCACAAATACATTGCAGCAGATAGACTCTGTGCTCGCCATGTGGCAGGCAACAACCACGCAGGAGCACTACAATCGATACTTCGAGGAGTTTGTGGCGGTGAGTGAACGTATAGACACCACGATGTGCTTCGACAACCTCGACTCTATGTATGTCATGCGACTGCAGTCGCTTATGTCACCTGTACCCTTACAGTATAACTGGGAAGTACGCCGCGCCATAGACCGCTTTACGTCGCCATCCTTTGCCGCGATAATGGGCTATGCCTACTACTACTTCCCTATGATCGAGGAGGAGTTCACCAAGGCTGGCATTCCTATCGAGCTTCGCACCCTCGCCATTGTGGAGTCGGGACTTAACCCTATCGCCGAGTCACGTATGGGCGCCAAGGGCCTTTGGCAGTTTATGCCATCTACAGGTAAGAGCTATGGCCTCGAGATTAATTCGCTGGTCGACGAACGCTGCAACCCACGTCTTGCCACACGCGCTGCATGTCGTTACCTAAAACACATGTACGATATGTATGGCGATTGGACTTTGGCCATAGCATCATATAACTGCGGTCCTGGCAATGTAAATAAGGCTATTACACGTGCTGGTGGCGACCCCAGCAACTACCATGGCTCGTTCTGGGATGTATACAACGGCTTGCCAAGCGAGACACGTAACTATGTGCCACTATATATGGGCGCTACGTATGCCTTTGCCTTCGGTAAGGCACATGGTGTAGAGTTTAATATGCCAGCCATGCCTCTTGCTACGGATACGATAATGATAAATCGCCCGATGCACCTCGAGCAGGTATCATCAACCATAGACATCAGCATCGAGTTGTTGCGTATGCTCAACCCAGAGTATACCCTCGCCATCATCCCCGCTACCACAAAGAGCTATCCGTTGACATTGCCCACAGAGCTCATAACTGAATATGTCATGCATGAGGCCGAAATTCATGCTAAAGATAGCACTTATCTCAAGGAGTACATCATACACGCAAACCTTGAGCAGAAGCGTCATGAGGCTCCACCTGCAACATACTATACAGTTAAGAAGGGTGATACACTTGGCGCCATAGCACGTAAGTATGGTCGCACTGTGAAGCAGCTCATGACATGGAATAACCTTAAGAATGCTAACTCGTTACGCATAGGCCAGCGTCTACGCGTAAGCCCAAATTAGTACATCATGCTCCTAAACGCCCTTGACACATCGACAACAATCATAGCCCCTGCCACAGCATCGGGAGGTGCTGTAATGGTCGTGCGCATGTGTGGCCCCGAAGCAATTGCCATTGCCGACAATATGTTCCGTGGCAAGCAGCGCCTGTGCGATGCGAAGGGCTACACGCTGCACTATGGCACTATTATCGATGCCAAAGGCGATACTATCGACGATGTCATCGTGGCACTCTTCCGAGCACCACACTCGTATACCGGCGACGATAGCGTAGAGATAACCCTTCACGGCTCGGAGTATATAACCACAGAGGTGCTGCGCCTTGCGATATCATACGGTGCTACTATTGCATCTCCTGGTGAGTTTACACGTCGTGCATTCCTTGCTGGTAAAATGGACTTGAGTCGCGCGGAGGCTGTGGCAGATATCATAGCGTCAGACTCGCAGTGGTCGCATAACGTGGCATCAACACAGATGCGCGGTGGCTACTCTGCAAAACTCTCTGAGCTACGTTCTGAACTACTACGCCTATGCTCTCTCCTGGAGTTAGAACTCGACTTCTCGGATGAGGATGTTGAGTTTGCTGACCGCCAAACACTCTGTAACACACTCGAGGATATAGACAACCAGATCACATCACTCACATCATCCTTCGCATTAGGTAATACACTTAAAAATGGTGTTAGTGTAGCAATTATAGGTGAACCAAATGTCGGCAAGAGCACGCTTCTAAATACCCTTATTGAGGAGGATAGAGCTATGGTATCGGATGTAGCGGGTACTACGCGCGACACTATCGAGGCCACGACAACCATCGATGGCGTACGATATCGCTTTGTCGATACGGCAGGTCTACGCGATACGGATGATGTGCTTGAGAAGATGGGCATCAACCGCACCCGCAAGGCTATAGAGCAGGCACACATAGTACTTCATGTCGCAAGCGCTGACAATCCATATTTTGAGGATGTTGAGCTACTCGATACACAGTCATATATTCGTGTCATTAATAAGATCGACAAGACAGAGGATAAACCCGCAGAGGATGCACTTATGATATCTGCCAAGCATGGCATCGGCATCGACGAGTTACGTGCTACCCTACGATTGAAGACTGATACATCACAGCTTCGCGCTGGCAGTGTTGTGGTATCAAACATGCGCCACTACGAGGCACTGTGCCATGCCCATGAGGCTATGATTGATGCTATGCGCGCAATGGCCATGGGTATCCCCACCGACCTATTAAGTGAGGATATCCGCAGAGTCATCAACCACCTTGGCGAGATCACTGGCGAAATCACCTCCGACGACATCCTCCACACCATCTTCTCTAAATTCTGCATCGGCAAGTAATTTTTGCACTCTAACGCCCACTAATAAACACTGATGCCTACAAAAATCGGCTGAAAATCACACAAAATAGACGAAAAATCCCGAGAGTTTATCAACCACTTTCGGGATTTTTTATGCTTTAATCTCTTCAATAAAAATATCTCGCCAAGTTTGCAGTGGAGTGCAATGAGGTGCAATGGAGTGCAACGAGCTGCAATAAAATGGCGAAGAGAATTGTACTTTCTACTAAAAAGGCAATGGTTGTCGGTGGCGAAAGTCGTTCACAACTTTTTTTGCAAAAAAAATCACAAATTCACAAACCTTCCCTTCAATGCCCTTCTATACTTAATATGAATTCACCAAAAAACAATAACAAAATGGAAACTAAAGTTGTATCATTTGAGCAGATGCCGGAGCTCATTCAAAATCTGGTAGAGAGAATCGAAGCACTCGAAAAGACAGTTCGCGAGAAGCAGCAACCCCTACCACTCGAAGAAGAGTTGATGAGCGTAGAGGATGTTTGCAAGCTACTTGGCAAATCCAAATCTGCGGTGTACCGAACGGTGAGGTGCCACGACATTCCGTTCATTCGCCAAGGTAACAGGTTGTACTTCGACCGACCGACTATCAAAAAGTGGCTCGAGAAGAAGCACCATCTGGATGCAATTACTCGTATGGAGCAGATTGAGAAGATGATGACACCCGACCCGTGGCGATACAAGAATCGAAGATGGTAGATTGTTTTCACACCCAGACAAGGCGGATTTACTCCGCCTTTTTCTTTTGAGTCTGATTTACAAAAATTTTTATTATATTTGTAACAGAATACAATCGCTTTCATGGCTATACATATGAATACAATTAATAAACTCAAACTTGCAGAACGTATTCGTTCTATTGTGGGACTGAATGATGAAGAGCGTTCGGCTTTGCTTGGACTCCTTAACGAGTCTAAAACATACGGCTTGGTGTGGGAAGATAAGCCTGAAGCCATAGAGGAACGCTTACGCACTGAACTGCCTGTGCTTAAAGAGGTCAAAAGCAAGGCTATCATTTCGGATAATGCTGACGCTCCCAACCATATCATTATTGAGGGCGACAACCTCGAATCACTCACAACGCTCGCATATACTCACGAGGGCAAAATCGATGTTATCTATATAGATCCCCCTTACAATACCGGGAATAAAGATTTCGTCTATAACGATAGTTATGTGGATAGCGAAGATAGTTATCGCCATTCCAAGTGGTTATCAATGATGAATCGACGACTTAGAATTGCGAAGAAGTTGCTTTCTGAGAAGGGTTTTATTTTCCTTTCAATTGATGATAATGAGCAGGCAAATCTTAAACTTCTTTGCGATGAAATTTTTGGAAGAAAGAATTTCAAGAGTAACTCAATTATAATTAATAATCGAGGTGGTCGAGATTATGGAGGAATAGCGTTGCAACATGATTATATTCTTATCTATTCTAAAGCAATAGGTGAATTAAATTTAATAGATGAACCTGGTAAGGATTTCCCTTTCAAAGATAAAAAGGGTGGCTTTAGTTTAATGGAGTTAAGAAATCGTAATGTTAAATTTAACATAGGGAATCGACCCAATTTATGTTATCCATTTTATGTAAATCCAAATAATCCAGATGAAAATGGACTTTTAGAGATTGCTTTAGAGCCACAAAAGGGTTTTATTGAGGTTTATCCTGCTATGTCTAATGGAATCCAGACTGTATGGCGCTGGGGTAAAGAAGAAAAGTCACGCAAAAATCTTAACATCGAAATTTTCGGTAAAGTTAATCGTAATGGTGGGTATATGATAGTTCAAAAATATCGTAAAACCACTAAAATGCAACGAAGTGTATGGGATGATAAAGAATTTGTAAACGAACGAGGTAGTGAGGTTTTGAAAGAGATTGTTTCTCAAAATATATTTAGCTACCCCAAATCGCTATCAACCATTAGGCGAGTTTTGGAGTTAGGAAGTGACGATTCTTCAACTATCCTCGACTTTTTTGCAGGCTCAGGAACTACACTGCATGCGACAATGGCTCTTAATGCTGAAGACGGTGGCAGTCGTCAATGTATACTTTGTACTAATAATGAAAATGAGATTTGTGAAAAAGTAACCTACGAGCGCAATAAACGAGTGATAAATGGATACACCAAGCCGAATGGTGAAGTGGTAGATGGATTGCGCGACAATACTCTTCGTTATTATCGTACCGCATTTGTATATCGTCGTCGTACGCCACAGAATATGCGTCGATTGATGCTTCTGGCCAGTGACATGCTTTGTATAAAAGAGAATTTATACAAAGAACATGATACATTTGGCACACTCCAGACTGTTGAAAACGGATTGCGTTATTTTGCGCAAGGCAAAAAACAAATGCTCATTATATATAACGAGGAGGTGATATATTCAGTAATTGAGCAAATTGCACAGATGTCGGTAGAGGAGCCTATAATTGTGTATGTGTTCTCGCCAGGCAACGACGCATGGAACTCAGAGTTTGTCGCTGTCAGCGAAAAAGTACAACTTACAGCATTGCCTTCGGCAATTTACAATGCTTATAAACGAGTATTGCCAAAGGCAAAAGATGTAAGTTTAACAGCTGAAGTAGAATCAAGCGAAGATGCTATAGAAGAGGTTCAGTTAGACAATGAAGATGGAGGAAACGAATAATGAAAGATTTTATATATCAATCCAAGGCGGTAAAAGAGCTTACCGAGAAAACTATAACATTGCTTAACGACGGCGGAAGCCGTAGAAAGATCGTGTTTGAAGCCCCAACAGGTTCTGGTAAAACGGTTATGGCATGTCGAACACTTGCAAACATTATAGATACATTACAAACCGACGGTACCAATAGATTCTCAGAAGTTGCTTATATATGGTTTGCTCCTCGCAAATTGCATATTCAAAGTTATTTAAAACTTAAAGACGCTTTTAATCATGGTCGGGAGTTGCGGCCTATAATGTTTGAGGACATCGAACAAAGTGAGGGTATTAAACCTGGTGAGATTCTCTTTGTAAACTGGGAAAGTGTCAATAAAGAGAATAATCTAATGGTGCGCGAAAGCGAATCCTCTAAATCGCTTTACGACATTACACGACTGACCCAAGAGCAGGGTTACCCGATTGTGGCAATCATCGATGAAGAACATATGTTTTGGTCGAAGACTGCCGACAAGAGCGGAGCTGTACTTGATAGAATTAATCCAGCTGTCGAGATTCGTATTTCAGCAACGCCAAAGACCGTTCATTTTGATGAAAAAGTACGTGTGTATCGTCGCGATGTTATTGATGCTGAGATGATAAAGAAAGAAGTGGTATTAAACCTCGATATTGATAGTGGCATAACTGATGATACCACTCTTAATAATCATCTACTGAAGGTTGCCATTGAAAAACGGGAGCAACTTGCTGAAGCATACAAGAGCCTTGGGGTGAACATAAACCCATTGTTGCTTATTCAGTTGCCAAACGACACAAAAGAAACAATGACAGCAGAAGATAATGCTATATCAGACTTTGTCAAGCAGCAGCTTGAGACAACACACGGCATTACCACAGAAAATGGCAAACTCGCTATTTGGTTAGCAGGAGAGAAGGTGAATCATGATAACCTTGAAAAGCCAGACAACCTTGCACAAGTATTGTTATTCAAGGAAGCAATAGCACTTGGTTGGGACTGTCCTCGTGCTGCAATTTTGCTTATTTTCCGCAAACTTTCGAGCGATCAATTCACAATACAGACTGTAGGACGTATCTTGCGTATGCCAGAGCAACAGCACTATAGTGATGGTCGCCTTAATATAGGTTATGTATATACCGATATTGCCAAGGATAAAATAGAAATTGTCACCGCAGATGCGGACTATATTAAGAAGAATGCACTTGTTGCTTTTCGACGTAATGGTCTTGCAAATGTAGTGCTAAAATCGGCGTATAGTATGCGACCTAATGATACTCGCAACTATTTAGGTCCTGATTTTCGCAAAGTTCTTTACGACACTAGTATTGAATTTTGGGGTATTGAACAAGTATCCAGTTCTTTGTTTAGTGCGGCCGATCTTGCAGCAATGAGAGGCGAGGATTATGAGCCTACAACATCTTGTAACGATGCGGATATCCAGATTGAAGAAAATCGAAATCGTGTAAAAGGGAAATTACGTCTCGATGTTAGAACAATCAATGTTCCTATACCTAAGAATATTCATTTCCAAAATGAAGTTCAGACCCTCACTGTGCGTGACGAAGTGAAGTTTGCTCGTACTGCAAGTGAAATAGACCGTGTTTTTATAAGCTTCATTGCAGGATACTTACATGATTTTGAGAATAAAAACAACCCAGCCGACAAACTAGCAGGCTATCTGCTTGAAACTCTTGCAGATTTCTTTGGGGTGTTTGATACCGATGCGAAGAAAGTCGTTCTCTATAATGAGAATCGACCTAAATTTGATCGTTTAATAACCTTGGCGCTTGATAAATACAAGAAGATTCGAGTCGTTAAGAAACAAACGGCTTCTGCTGTGTCTATTCAAGAATATAATTGGGAAGTTCCAGAAGAACGTTTCTATGATGAAGAAACACATCATACTGAGTCTGGAGATAACCATGCATTGTATCCATATATAGAGCTTAAGACTGCATCAAGTCCAGAACGCCGATTTGTGGCATTTCTTGAGCAAAATTCAGAACACATAGATTGGTGGTATAAAAATGGCGATAAAGGTCGACAACATTTTGCGGTGCCTTATACTGATACTCATGGCATAAAACACATGTTCTATGTTGATTTTGTAATAAGATTGAAAAATGGTAAAATAATGTTATTTGACACAAAAAGTGTTGGTAGCGACCCAGTAGCACACCTTAAACACAATGCTCTAAAAGCCTACATGCTCAACGAAAATGTGAATGGAGCAAATATTATGGGTGGTATCCTTATCGAGGATGGCTTGAACTGGTTATGGTCTAAAGATAACATTGAGAATACCACAGACCTAACAAGTTGGACTCATCTTGACTTCAAAGCCGAAAATGCTTAATACATAGCATAGATAAGAGTGATAAGCGTATGTCAAAAATATCCATTCGATTCTATAATGACCGGGCAAGATAAGGGAATTATGGTCTATGCTTAAAATAAATAATAACTCGTGAGATGTTCACGAGTTATTATTTTATACTCCAAGTAGCAGCAAAGCTCTAACCAATCAAAGGGAACGGCAAGGCTTGTGGTTAGAAGTAATAACCAAAGCTAAAATAGAGATTTATATTTTTAGAGATGTTTGATGAGCTGATATCAAAGTTGAGAGGTCCAACCTTGGTATCTAATGAGTATCGTACTCCTGCGCCCCACCAATTTGATGCGTTATAATCATAGAGTGAGCTCCAGAGTAGAGGATCCTGCTCATTGAAGAAGTTTCTTATATCAATACCCGAACGTGCATAATTGACCATGGCTGTCAGGTAGTGATTTTTATGTACGCGCACACGCATATCGGCTCGAAGTATAGCCACATTATTAAACGCGAAAGAGGTCTTATTCAATCCAATGAAAGGCAGCTGATTGTCGATATGTCTACCCTTTTCAGCGCCTCCAATCATATTGTTCATATATGGATACATTGGCACAGGGCCCTGGAATATAGGATTCCAACCGTCTGTTGTGCCGCTGACAGCACCTTTTCCAAAGAGGAAGCTTCCATACAACTGTGGTATTACAACAAACCTATCTTCGATAATTGGCACATAGCCCTCGAGACCAAATACCACAGAGCCGAAATGTAACTTCTGGATATCCCAATCGTTAAAAGTACAATCTTTCCATGTAAAGTCAACCCTACCCTTTAATCCTCGTGTTGGGAATCTATTCTTGTTAAGATTGTCATAGCATAGGTAGGCAAATGTTCCAAGGGTATTCACCGAGTTATAATCAGCATCAACAGATTCATGCATCAAATATAGGACCTTTCTGGGTGTTAGCACCTCGGCCTCGACACCTACACCTATACTAAATGTTCTCGAATAGTTTTCAGAGAGATATACCCTAAACTGATGTTGTAGGAACTTCTGATTCATATCGAGCTTATCCATATCGTAGACATCGAGTTCTGAATTTCTAAAATTGTATGCAATATTGACTCGAGGGTAGAGCATATGTCCATACGACAGATTTAGCTTAAGCCACTGATTGCTACCCAGCTTTGAATCCAGTTTAGCCTTAAATCTACTCATGCGATTGCTGTTGAATCCTAAATGCAGGAGTACAGATAGCATGTCCTGTGAGTCGAACCTGAATCCCAATCCAAAGTCGTGAGGGGGCATATCCTCGAACCTGAATCGGAGGATGTAGCCACCAGGGGTTGAACTATCTTCATGAAGTGTATAGGTGATACTCTCGTAGCTTCCTGTGCCATAATATATTGACACAGACTCATCGATATCATCTTTGCATACGTAATCTCCCACGCGTACAGTGCACGCACGTCGCATCCATCGTTCAATCTGCTCATTAACACCCACAAGTTCAATTTTAGACACCATTACCCTATTCTCAATGATATTGATAGCCTTTTTATGTGTAGGCACTTCTTCTCGATCAACACCTTCAGATTGTGCTAATATCTGTTCCTTGAGTGCTTCGAACTCTGCACTCATTGCCGCGGCAGCCTCATAGCCACTCTGTGTCACTCGTGCGACACTCTCGGCATCAAAGCTCAACATGCCAACGCCCTTTAGGTCAGGACTTATAAATATATCGCATTGCTCGTGATAGTGATCAAAATCTTTATCTGTGATAATCTCCTTGAGCTGCTTTACTTGAGGAAGTAGTGATGATAGGTTGTCGGTGTTATCCTCCAATCCAGGCGACATACTTACACCGATGATATAATCAGCGCCCATGGCTTTACACTGCTCTGCCGGGAAGTTAGACGTCAAGCCACCATCTACATATAGAGTATTTCTCATTTTGATAGGGTCGAAGAGAATAGGTATTGCCATTGATGCACGAAGAGATCTTGTGAAATCGCCCCTATCCAAGACATCTGCCTCGCCACTCAACATATTGGTAGCAATACACACAAATGGAATTGGCAACTCGCTAAATGACAGCGAATCGGAGTAGCCCACCGATAGAGAGTTGAAAAGGTTGATAAGGTTATCACCCGACACAAGACCACTGGGTAGTGAGTTCCTAAAAGATATTGACTGAAGATCCTCCTTTCGTGTTTTTAATGAGAATGGCACAGTTATGAGTTGCGTTCCTTGCTCAACCTTTCTCGCAAACGATATTTTTTGTCTATCAACCGTATTGCTTATTAGGCGATCCCAATCTACGCTGCTGATAATCTCGAGAATCTCATCGGCCGAATATCCCAGCGCATACATACCACCAACGATAGAGCCCATGCTCGTGCCGGCGATATAATCGATTGGTATTCCTGCCTCTTCGATATACTTTAATACACCGATATGTGCGGCACCCTTAGCTCCACCACCCGATAGGACCAGTTCCACCTTTGGGCGATTGGCATCGGCTGTGGTATCTTGAGAGAAGACTGGAAATGAAACCAATAGCAGTAATGCAATGCTATAATTATATTTATTCTGCGCATAAATAGGCCTACATTTAAGTTGACAAATATCTCCTAAAGTTCGAAGTTAACAGATAAAATAGAAATCTCAAAATATTGCACGATAAAACTACACATCAAAGTAAAAATATCTATAGACGCACACTCAATCATAATAATACTATAACACATAACCATATCGTAAAAAAATACTATCTTTGCAAGCAGATTTATGTAGTGTAAGACTAACAATAAAAATGAATATATATGAATGAGATTTCTACTTGCCCAGTGTGTGGTGGCGAAAATGTATATTTCGATGGCTCACTCTATGTATGTCCGGAGTGTGGACACGAGTTTGAGGATAACGTATCTGCCGCTGTAGGTGCTGACATACCAAAGGATAGCAATGGCGCCGAGCTCATGGATGGCGATTCAGTTACCGTTATCAAGGACTTGAAGGTTAAGGGTTCATCAATGGTCATCAAGCGTGGCACAAAGGTTAAGAGCATCCGCCTCACAGAGAACCCCGAGGAGGTAGACTGCAAGATTGATGGTAGCAGCATAGTACTCAAGACTTGCTTCTTGAAGAAGTAACCGCGGCCAAACAATCACATGTAATAACTCGTGGGCACCTCTCACGAGTTTTTTGTTAACCATGAATAGATAGAGTCATGAAGATAGAGATTAACCCACAGGAGTCATCGCGCAGTGATGCTTTTGATCTTTGGATGTCGTCACCCATGCCTATGGTCACGCTAACAAAGAGCTTCGATGTTAGTCGCATAGTGAAGGTAGCACGACGCAAGAGCATGAAGTTTAATGCGCTACTATGCTGGTGCGTTGCCAAGGCCGCAAGTCAGATGGAGGTATTCTACACCATTCCAGAGCAGGGCAGGTTATATAAATACGATAGTATCGCCGTTAACGTCATCGTCAACAATCGTAATGGAGGTATCAACTCATGCGACGTACCATTCACGCATAGCATTGATAAGTTCATGGCAAGCTATAACACTCTTACGGCAAGATGTGCCGAGGAGTGTAGAAGTAGTTTCTTGGAAGATTGTATGATTGTTGGCACATCTGCCGTGATTCATACAGAGTTAGACTGTATCGTAAACCAATATACAGATAAGTTCTGTAACCCTATGGTCATGTGGGGCAAGTATCGCAAAAATTGGTTTAAGACTACCCTACCCATATCGTTCCAGTTTCACCATGTACAGATGGATGGTGGTCATGCGGCGCACTTTCTCTCTCTGCTGCAAAGAGAGATATGCTCCATCAGATAGTGAAAATGGGGCAGACTAAAAAGTAACATAGCCAGCCCCATAAGAGAGTGAATAAAAAGATGTAGTTTTAGGCTTGCGAAGCCCGAAAAAGCGGAGTTTACTGAACATAAATGAGCATTTTGAGGGCAATCGTAACGACAAAATACACTTTTTATTCACTCTCTTTTTGTATTATAATTGTATTACTCGTACTGGCCGGTCTTAAGACGCATAACCTCATCACGAGTAAGGAATCGCCATGCACCACGCTTAAGGTTCTTCTTTGTAAGACCTGCGTAGTATACACGGTCGAGTTTCTGCACTGTATATCCGAGGTGCACGAACATACGACGCACGATACGGTTACGACCAGAGTGAATCTCTACGCCTATAGTCTTCTTATCCTCTGAAGCATATGCCACCTCGTCGGCAAAGATATCGCCATCCTCAAGTGTGATACCCTCTGTCAACGAATCCATATCGGCACGAGTGAGGGGTTTATCGAGAGTCACCTGGTAGATCTTCTTCTTGCGGTTAGATGGGTGTGTGAGCTGACGTGTGATGTCACCATCGTTGGTAATGAGAAGGAGGCCTAATGAGTTCTTATCAAGACGACCTACAGGGTATACACGTTCTGTGCAAGCACCCTTCACCAAATCCATAACTGTCTTATCGGCATATGGATCTTCGAGTGATGTTACATAACCCTTTGGCTTGTTGAGCACGATGTATACGTGCTTCTCGCCCTGGAGACGTTCGTCGTTGAAGCGCACCTCGTCAGTAGGCAAAATCTTTGTGCCGAGCTCTGTTACCACCTGACCGTTCACTGTGACAACACCTGCAAGGATGAAGTCATCGGCCTCACGACGCGAGCATACACCCGACTGCGAGATGAAGCGGTTTAGGCGCACCTCACCGGTCTGCTTGTTAGGGTTATACTTTGGATATGTACGTGGCTTATCGTCGCGCTTTGGTGCGTATGAACGCTTCTCGCCCGACTTGAAGCCACCACGTGTATCTGTTGTGCGGTTGCCACCCTTTGCCTTGAAGCCACCCTCGCTACGACCACGTGATGCACCTTCTGTGCGCTCACCACGGCCAAAGCTACGATCTGCTGCTGGACGGTCGTTACGGTTGAAGTTGCGCTCTGTACGTTCACCGCGGTTAAATGTTCTCTCTGAAGTGTTGCGCTCACCACGGCCAAAGCTGTGGTCTGCATTACGATCACCACGCACATTGCTACGCTGTGGGCGGTCACCTTCGTCATTGCGACGTGGGCGCTGCTCATACTCTGGGCGTAGACGGTTGTCTGCGGTGAAGTGGGGGTTAAACGATGTACGTTTCTCTGTCTTTGCCACACGTGGGCGGAACTCTTTCTGACCCTCGTTATCTGCCTCACGGCGAGGACGGGGGCTACGCTCAACACGCTCCGAAGAGTTTAGACGCTGACGCTTGTCGCGTGCAAAGCGCGATAGATTCGATGTTGAGTCTGTGTTTTTGTTTTTCATCTTGATATAAATACTTTATAAATTGTGTGGCAAAGGTAACCATTTTTTTTAACTATCACACACTTTATCAATTTCAGTGCCATTATTTTCACGTTATTTTAAAAAAATCGTCACCATTCTGTCATTACGGCAAAATATATTACCTTTGCACAAAATAGTATTTATGAATAGAGAGATACTTCGCATTGCGATACCGAACATAATATCGAACATCACAGTCCCACTTATGGGCATCGCCTCGACCGTCATCGCGGGTCGTGTTGCTGGTGCTGATGGTGCCACCACCATCGGTGCATTGTCCATAGGTGTTGCCATCTTCAACTTCATATATTGGAACTGCTCCTTCATCCGCATGGGCACAAGCGGTCTTACAGCACAGGCCTTTGGTGCCGAGCAGCACAAGGAGTACACACTTATGCTGTGGCGTTCTACATGCGTAGCTCTTGGCGTAGGCATCGTGGCCTTCGCCCTACAATGGCCCATTGGAGAGTTCTCGCTATGGTTTATGAATACAGGAGATGCCACCAGTCAAAACATGATATCGGAGTATTTCTACACCCGCATATGGGCAGTCCCTGCAGGTATCCTCCTCTTCGCTTTTAATGGTTGGCTCACGGGAATGCAGAATGCCGTGGCGCCCATGGCTGTAGCCATCCTCGTAAACATCCTCCATGTGGGCTTCAGCTACCTCTTCTCTATCGTCGGCAGCATGGGTCTCTCGGGCATCGCCTTGGCATCCGTTGTTGCACAATGGTCGGGTGTTGCCGTGATGGTCGTCATCATCCTTCTACTCTATGGTCGTCGTCTTGTTAAGGTCTCTGTAAAAGAGGTCATGGACTTCTCGGCTATGCGTCGCTTCTTCCAGATTAATAGCGATATCATCGTGCGTACCTTCTGCCTTGTTGCTGTCTACACATTCTTTACTAAAGCATCAGCTGACATGGGCGATAAGAATATCCTGGCAGTCAATACAATCCTACTGCAGCTATTCACACTCTTCTCATATATGAACGATGGTTTTGCCTATGCTGCCGAGGCCCTCACAGGTCGCTTCATTGGGGCACGTGATGGCGCATCACTACGCAAGTGCGTGAAGCTATGCGTAGTGTGGTGCTTCGTGGTATCATTCATCTATGTGGGAGTATACATCGGCTGGTGGCGCGATATCTTCAGCCTTCTTGTCGACGCCGATACAAGCAATGTTGAGGAGCTCCTTGGAGTGGCAGAGCAGTATATAGGTTGGATTATCGCCATACCTATTGCATCAGCAATGCCCTTTGTTATGGATGGCATCATGGTAGGTGCTACACGCAGCCGCATAATGCGCGACTCGATGATCCTATCCTCTATATGCTATTTTGCAATCCTTTATGGTCTTGGATGGCTCATAGGCAACAATGCCATCTGGTTTGCCTTTACCGCCTACATGTTCCTTCGTGGCCTCTTCCAATTCTTTATGTCGCATAACCTTCGCGACATATATGCCGAGGCCGACAGGTAGCAGCTATCGTTGCAGCTTCATGTCGCCATCCTTCACCCAGCCCAGACGCTTCATGATGAGGTGGAACAGAAGGCTCAATACGGCAGGCGCAACGAAGTATAGCATTACTATCTGAAGTATAAGTGTAAGGTGTGGTGTTGTCTCCGACATAGCATCCCAGCAGCCTATAGGACCCACAAGACCTGCAGTACCCATACCTGCTCCTGCCGAGCTATTTGTCATCTGTAGCCACATGGTAGATATTGGACCAAGTATTGCACCAGTAAGAGTTGGGGCAAGCCATATTATGGGTTTACGTGCTATGTTGCCTATCTGAAGCATCGATGTGCCGAGGCCCTGTGATATCAAACCACCCACACCATTATCCTTGAAGCTTATCACAGCAAAGCCTATCATCTGCGCACAGCATCCCACCGTCGCAGCACCCGCAGCAAGACCGCTGAGGCCTATAGATATACATAGTGCAGCGGAGCTTATGGGGAGTGTAAGAATCATACCTACTGATACAGATACTATTACACCCATGATAAATGGGTTGAGCATAGTAGCCCTGTTTATCACCTCACCAAGTGCCATCACCCACTCACCGATGGGCACACAGCAGTACTTTGCAAAGAGACCACCTACGAGAACTGCGACAAGAGGTGTTACGATGATATCTACAGGCGTACGCTTCGACACACGTGTAGCAGCCTCTATGCCTACCACGGCAGCGAGGTATGCACCAATCGGATTACCACCAACATCGCCCCACGTACCACCGAGGGTATAGCCGAGGGCACCTACGGCAACGGCCGATATCGTAACAAGCGGATCGCGCTTAAGGCCGAGGGCTATAGCAAGACCTATGGAGCCACCGACAACAAGGTCAAGTTGCAAGAGGCGTGCTATTTCAGAGAGGAAATCGAATCCTGGGATCTTGGCTATCTGACCAATTATAAGACCCAATATCAATGAGCAGAAGAGACCCATGGCCATGAAGCCGAGGGCATCAACGACATATGTTTTAAACCAACTCTTCTTCTCACTCTGCTTGTTCTTTGTCATGGTTTTCCAATTTTAGTGTTAAGTAGTTAAGGACAAAGATAGTAAAATTATCGTCATGTTGTTCTGCATAACCTTTTCGATTGTTCAAAATAGGTATGATTACCTATCGTCATTTTTTATTTACACCATTTTTCACTATATTTGTACGATTAACCATCGGTCAAAATTAATAGGACTATGATAAAATATAGAGAGAAAATACTCGACAATGGTCTCACGATACTTGTTAACCGCGACAGGGCATCGAAGCTCGCTGCGGTGAACATACTATATAGAGTCGGAGCACGTAACGAGTCTGCCGACAAGACGGGCTTTGCGCACCTCTTTGAACATCTCATGTTTCGAGGCACGCACGATGTTCCGAAGTTCGACATCCCCGTACAGATGGCCTGTGGCGAGAATAACGCCTTCACCAATAACGACTACACAGACTTCTACATAACCCTCCCCAAGGAGAACCTCTCTACGGCGCTTTGGCTCGAGAGTGACCGTATGCGTAACCTCGACATCAGCGAGGAGGCATGCGCCACAGAGAAGCAGGTTGTTATCGAGGAGTTCAAGCAGCGATACCTAAACCAACCATATGGCGATGAGCTGCTTCTATTGCGCGACATGTGCTACAAGGTACACCCCTACCGCTGGCCAACGATCGGCATATCACCAGAGCACATAGAACGTGCCTCGCTAGAGGATGTGCGTGCCTTCTACAACCTACACTACCGACCATCACGCGCCATACTATCCATCTCTGCCGATATGGACGAGGATGAGATGATAGCCTTGGCCGAGGAGTACTTTGCCGAAATACCCGACTGTGGTGGTGTGATAGAGCCCATCCCCATGGAGCCTCCACAGCTTGAAGCACGACGCCTTGAAGTGGAACGTGATGTTCCATCTACAGACATCACCATAGCCTTCCATATGGGCAATAGGCTATCGCGGGACTTCTTCCTTGGCGACCTCGCCTCCGACCTACTTACTGGTGGCGAGTCATCACGCCTTGTAAACCGTCTTGTAAAGGACAAAGAGCTATTCTCAAGCGTCAACGCCTACATCACAGGTAGCATCGATGCGGGACTCTTCATCATCAAGGGACGCCTCATGCCTACCACTACAGAGGCCGATGCCGAGGCTGCACTATGGGGTGAGCTACACGATCTCCAGCAGGGGAACATCAGCGATTATGAGTTGGAGAAGGTAAAGAATAAGTTCGAGGCAAATATGCTCATGGGCGAGATAAACGTCATGAACAAGGCTATGAACCTTGGCTTCTATGCAATGACTGGTCGTCTGGAGTTAATAAACGAGGAGGCAGGCATCTTCCGTAGCATAACGCGCGAGGAGGTCATGGCATTCGCCACACAATGTTTCCACAGAGAGAACTCATCAACATTGATATATAGAGCAAAGAGATGATAAAGCAACCCGACATAATCATACCGAGCAGTGTGGATATGCCACGTGCGGCACAGCACACTGCAGCCAATGGAGTAAAGATATATACGTTGAATACCGACGACTTCGAGGTCGTTCGCTTCACCTTTGTTTTCCACGCTGGCACCTCTATGCAGTCGAAGCCGTTCACGGCATCCGCTACCGCCAACATGCTCTGCGAGGGTAGCGAGACGATGACAGCACAACAGATAGCCGATGAACTCGACTTCTACGGTTCATACTTCGATGTAAATATCGACCGCGACTATGTGTACATATCGTTTGCCTCGCTATCGAAGTTTTTCGACCCCACGGTGAAGGTTGCTAAAGATATACTCCTTCACCCTGCGTTCGAGGATAAGTTACTACGCATCTACTGTTCGAAGCGTAAGCAGAGTCTTATGATCGAGAGACAGAAGGTGGAGGTGCAGTCACGCGAGCTCTTCGGACAGGCCCTCTTTGGCGCGGAGCACCCCTACGGCGCTACTGCCAACGAGTCGTGCTACGACGATGTGACACGCGATGACATCATGGCACTCTACAACAGACTATACACCGCCAACAACTGCTTCATAGTATGTAGCGGTCGTGTGGATGATGGCGTCATCAAAGCCTTGGATGATATCGCCATGGCACTACCCCACGGCACGCTGCACGACGTGATATTCCCTGCGGTACACACCACACACAAGCTACACAAAGAGATTGACACAGCACTACAATCATCCATCCGCATCGGCAGACTACTCTTTCCACGTTCTCATCCCGACTTTGTGAGCATGCAGGTTGTCGCCACTATTCTTGGTGGCTACTTCGGCTCACGCCTCATGCAGAACCTACGCGAGGAGCACGGCTACACCTATGGTGTGATGGCCGCGATGGTAAACTTCGACCATGAGGGATACCTCGCCATAGCCACACAGGTGGGCAAGGAGCATCGTGACAATGCCCTCAAGGAGATATATGCCGAGATTGAGACGTTGCGCCACGAGCTCATCTCCGAGGAGGAGCTACAGATGGTGCAGAACATAATGATTGGCGAGACTCTACGCATCCTCGATGGTCCTTTCGGCATCGCCGATGTCACCATTGAGAATATAATGTGCGGCTGCGACAATAGCACAACGGAGGAGTGCGTGAAGACAATATTTGCAATGACTCCAGAACGTGTTAGGGAGTTATGCAAGAAGTACCTATGCCGCGAAGACCTCATTGAGGTTGTTGTTGGATAACGGGATGAGTATGCAGCCATTAGAGAATATAGATACCTCGTTGAGAGCATATGTCGAGGATGTCATCATCCCGCAGTACGACACCTTTGACGCAGCACATAGGCGCGACCATGCCGATAGCGTCATTATGCGCAGTCTGGACCTTGCGCAGCACTACGATGTAGACCCGAACATGGTCTATGCCATTGCTGCCTACCACGACATAGGACTTAAGCATGGGCGGAGCACACACCACACCATGTCGAAGATGGCCATACTCGAAGACGCTACGCTTGCAAAGTGGTTCACCGCGGAGCAGATTGCCATCATGGCAGATGCCGTAGAGGACCACCGAGCATCATCCGAGAGAGCACCACGAACGATATATGGTGCTATTGTCGCCGAGGCCGATAGGCTCATCGTACCAGAGACCATCATACGTCGCACCGTGCAGTATACCCTTCACCACCAACCCGAGTTGAACAAGGAGGAGGGCTACCAGCGCATGGTGGAGCATATGCACGAGAAGTACTACTATGGCGGCTACCTCAAGCTGTGGATTGCGGAGTCCGACAATGCGCAACGCCTCGAGAAGCTCCGCCAGATCATAGCCAACCCTGAGGTGCTACGCAGCACATACGAGGTTATATATGCCGAGGAGACGGCAGAGAGACAACAACTAAAGTAAGATATATAATGAAACCATACGCTATAGATTACGACACAACCCTCGAGGGCGATATGCTTGGCGACATTAAGGCAGGCTTCCCCTCGCCAGCAGATGAGGAACCACGCGAGAAGCTCGACCTCGTGCGACTTCTTGTGCGCCACCCAGCCTCCACCTTCTTCTTTCGCATTAGTGGCACATCGATGGTTGATGCCGAGATGGACGAGGGTGACATCATCATTGTTGACCGCAGCATAGAGCTATATAATGGTTGTAGTGCAGTGTGCTATATCGATGGCGAGTTCACCGTAAAGCGCGTGGAGATGCACGATGACCACACCATGCTCATAGCTGCTAATCCCAAGTTCAAGCCTATACGCATTGATCGTGGAAGCGACTTCTCGGTGTGGGGAATAGTGACATATATAATCAAACGAGCATAGTGTTGTTATAATTTGAGTATTATGAAAAAGGTTCTGTTTACACTACTATTATCCCTTATTGGTGCTACAGCTTGTAGCACGGAGGAAAATGTACGTGATGTTGAGGATTTTAACTTCGACTGGCGCTTCATGCTGGGCGACGACCCTACATTTGCCACTATGGAGTATGACGACAGTGCATGGCGAGAGCTTCATCTACCCCACGACTGGAGCATCGAGGGTAAGTTCTCGAAGGATAACCCATCGACACCTGCTGGTGGTGCTCTTCCAGGCGGCATAGGCTGGTATCGCAAATACTTCACAACACCCGACATTGACGGCAAGGTGGTGAATGTGGAGTTCGATGGCGTATTCATGAATAGCCAGGTATATATCAATGGTCAAGAGGTGGGATACCGACCCTATGGCTACTCATCCTTCTCATACGACATTACACCATACCTCAATGCCGAGGGCGAGATGAACATCATCGCTGTACGTTGCGACAATGCCGAGCAGCCAAACTCTCGCTGGTATGCTGGTTGTGGCATATACCGCAATGTGCGTCTCGTGACAACCGCAGAGGTATTTGTCGAGTATACAGGCACATATGTCACCACTCCCGAGGTTAGCGACACCGAGGCCACAACGCACGCCGTGGTCACCATAACCAACAAAAGTGACAGAGAGCAGACAATCACTCTTACGAACACCATTGTAGATAATGCGGGCCAGAAGATTGTCGACTGCAACGATACTACAATCATTGCTGCGGGTACAAGCATTGACGTGGCGTGTGACATGGTTGTTCCACAGCCGACATTGTGGGACATCAACAACCCATACCTCTATGCCATGCACACCACAATTGAGGTTGATGGCAGCATAGTAGATAACTACACCACTCCTTTTGGCATCCGCACCTTCGAGTTCAATGCCGACACTGGCTTTTGGCTCAATGGCCACAATATGAAGCTCCTTGGCGTATGTATGCACCACGATATGGGCGCACTTGGCACAGCAGTACACCGCAGAGCCTTGCAGCGTCAACTCGAGATACTACGTTCGTTTGGCGTGAATGCCATCCGCACATCGCACAACCCACCCGCACCCGAGCTATTGGAGCTATGCGACCAGATGGGATTCCTCGTTATGGACGAGGCCTTCGACATGTGGCGTAGGGCGAAGACTCAATACGACTATGCGCGCTTCTTCGACGAGTGGCACCAGAAAGACCTTATCGACTTTGTCAAGCGCGACCGCAACCACCCATGTATTGTCATGTGGTCTGTGGGCAACGAGATTCTCGAGCAGTGGGATTCCGATGAGCAGAATAGCCTCGACGACCTACCCGCCGAGCAGCGTAACCTACTCATGAACTTCCTTGCCGAGAGTGCCTCGGGCGAGATTGACGATGCCGATGCTAACCCTAACGTATTACTCGCACGACATATAGTAGCCACACTCAAGGAGTACGACAACACACGCCCCGTCACAGCTGGATGCAACGAGACGCGCCCATTCAACAACCTACTACGTTCAGGCGCCTTCGACATCGTAGGCTTTAACTACCACGAGCAAGACTACGACTCTGTTCGCGTATGGTATCCCAATATGCCATTCATCGGCTCGGAGACAGCCTCGGCACTCAACAGCCGCGGCTTCTACCTACACCCATCAAGCGAGTTGCATGTTGTCCCCGAACGCTGGGATCTACCCTACGACACCGAGCATCATCAGTGTTCCGCCTATGACCACTCACGTGCGCCATGGGCAACACTTCACGAGGAGGCATGGTGTGCAGTACGCGACAGAGACTACTGCGCTGGCACATTCATATGGACAGGCTTCGACTATATTGGCGAGCCTACGCCCTACTCATGGCCATCACGATCATCATACTTTGGCATCGTGGACCTTTGCGGTTTCCCAAAAGACTGCTACTACCTATATCGTGCTGAATGGACTGAAGATACAACGCTTCACCTCTTCCCTCACTGGAACTGGGATAAGGGCCAGAATATAGATTTGTGGGCATACTACAACAACGCCGATGAGGTAGAGTTATTTATCAATGGCCGTTCTATGGGCCGTAGTGCCAAGAGTGACGATAGGCTACATGCTATATGGGTGGGTGTGACATTTGAGGCTGGCGAGATAGAGGCTGTGAGCTACAAGGATGGCAAGGAGGTCATGCGCCATAAGCGTGTCACTGCGGGCGCACCAGCAAAGATCACCCTCACTGCCGACCGCACAACAATAGATGCTGATGGCTACGACCTATCATACATCACCATCGACTGCTACGACAGCAACAATAACTTCATGCCTACGGCAATGAACCAGCTATACTTCAGCGTTGAGGGTGCTGGTGAGCTCGTCGGCGTAGATAATGGCAATGCTGCGGGTGGCGAGTCACTGAAGGGCAACACTATGAAACTCTTTAATGGCAAAGCCCTGGCTATAGTACGTTCGCTACGCGGCACCAAGGGCGACATTCGACTTACCGTAACTGGCGACGGCATAGAGGGTGGTTCAATAACAATACAGACAAAGTAGTCCTGCCGCTATACCTGACATCATCGGGGCACGGTAGACATCGTGCCCCAATTTATTAACCCTGCTGCTATGTTTGCCCTTGCCGACTGCAACAACTTCTTTGTCTCGTGCGAACGAGTCTTCCGCCCCGACCTTGAGGGGCGTCCGGTCATCGTGCTATCACGCAACGATGGCTGTGCCATAGCGCGTTCAAATGAGGCAAAGGCATTGGGCATAAAGATGGGGGATCCTCTGTTCAAGATACGCGAGATTGTGGACAGGCACAACATCGCCATATTCTCAACAAACATGTCGCTATACGCAGACTTCTCACGTCGTGTGCGCGCTATACTTCGCGAGGTGGCACCCACCATCGAGGTATACTCCATCGACGAGGCATTCCTTGACCTACGAGGTGTCGAAGATGTAGACTTCGACACCTTTGCCAAGAGCCTATCTGTGCGTTGCCATAAGAACACAGGCATACCGATTTCAGTTGGTATTGCTCCAACAAAGACCCTCGCAAAGATTGCTGCAGAGCTGTGCAAGAGCTACCCCAAGCTTCGTGGCGGTTGCTTCATGCACCGACCGGAGGATATAGAGAAGGTGCTACGTAAGTGGCCTGTCGAGGATGTATGGGGCATAGGTCGCCGCAGCGCGCCACGTCTACGCGACATAGGCATAACCACCGCCTACGACTTCACACAACTTCCCGAACACTTTGTTCGCAAGCGCATGGGTATTGTCGGCGTTCGCACATGGCGCGAGCTTCGCGGCATACCCGCCATAGTTTTCGAGACTATGGCTGATGCCAAGCTGTCGATATGCAATTCGCGTAGCTTCTCAACGGAGATATACGACAAAAGAGAGTTGCTTGAGCATATTGCCAAGTTTGCAGCCATGACGGCAGAGAAACTGCGTAGCCAGACCTCCGTATGCTCGCATCTCACGGTGTTTGCCGCGACAAATCGCTTCCGCGAGGATGAGATACAGCAGTATGGGCATATATGCATACCTTTGATGGAGCCCACTGATAGCACTATAGATATAGTGCGTGCTGCACGCGAGGCACTCGATGAGATATATGTACGTGGTGTGGGATATAAGAAGGCGGGCGTCATAGCCTCGGGCATCACACCAAGGGCTGGTGTCATCGTGTCGATGTTCAACGGCGAGCATCAAGATCGCCACCACCGCCTAATGCAAGCCATAGACGACATCAACCGTCGCACGGGAGGCTCTGTGATAATTGCTACGGAGGGTCTCTCCGACATCAAGGCAAATAGCGGACACCGTTCACCACGCTACACAACAAGCTGGGATGAGCTGCCAATTATAAAATAGAAAGGCCTATCCGCAGATAGGCCTTTAATAGTGGTTATTACATCTTCTCCTTCAACAAATCGCGAATTTCTGTAAGAAGTACCTCCTCCTTTGTTGGCTCTGGATCCTTCTTCTTCTCCTCCTCTTTCTTGCGGAGTGAAGAGAGCTTATTGACAACCTTAATCATCACAAACACACTCATCGCTATGATAAGGAAGTCGATGCACACCTGAATAAATGAGCCATACTTCCATAGCACCTCGGGAGTAGCAGCCTGTATAACCTCACCAGCATCGTTGAGCACCTCTGCCTTTGCTGCCTTGATGGTCACAGCGAAGTCTGCGAAGTTCTTATCGCCGAGCAGAGCACCGAGAGGCGGCATGATTATGTCGTTAACGAGTGATGTAACAATCTTATTGAATGCACCACCGATGATAACACCGACAGCCATGTCAATCACATTACCCTTGAGAGCAAAAGTCTTGAATTCCTTAAGTAAACCCATAGTCTCTACATTATTTAGTTTGTTAATACTTTCAGTCCGACTCACAAATATAATAATTAATTTTCAATTGTGCAACAATAACACATCGGAGGGAAATACGGCAAACAAACCGTATATCCCTCCTGCTCCGAGCCCGGAATTTTAACTTTATACTTAACTATGCAATGGGTAAAGGTTATCCTATGACCTACTCTACCACTATCGTCTCATCCACCTCAATGCCCCAATCGAAGAGGTCGGCAGCACACTCGAGCTGCATATCTGTTATCTGCGAGGTGTTTGCGCCATTGCCAACAACGGCATCAAAGAATGCGGTAGTTGATGGGAAGTATCTCTTCACCTTATGCGAGAAACACTCGTAGAAGGCGCGCTGTGCCTGGTGATTCAGACCTGGGGGAAGGATACCCTCCGACACAAGATATGGATAGGGGTATATGTTTCGCATATTGTGCGGATCTGCATTTAGCTCCTCGACGATAGTAGACACCACATACACCTCCATCGTATCACCACGCCCGGGTAGCTCCACAAAGGTGGTATATATAGGATAGTCGAACTCTATGGCCTCCACCACATCTCCCGAGAAACTGTCAAACTCCAATTCGGCAAGGTTGTCGAGGTATACCATATCACGATATGCGCGCAACTCTTTACGCAACTCCGCACGTTCGCGTTCATTCCATCTATGCTCTTTAGAGCATCCCACAGACCCAATCACTGCCACGGCAGCGACGATTAGTAATAGACCCTTCTTAATCATATGCTATCATATTTTTGGTTTGTCATCATCATGTGCAACTGTCGTGCCACGATTGCTCTTTGGCGAGTATAGCGAGGTGACATATACGGTGAATACGGGAAACATGGCCATACCAATAATTGGGAGTATTACACATATGATGCGCCCCACGGCTGTCACGGGGAATATCTCGGCACCTACAGTGGTCATGTTCATGCACGCCCACCATAGCGCATCACCAAAGCCATGCAGGCTATCGTTCACGGGCGCCTCATACTCATAGAAGAAGAGTGCCGAAAAGTAGGTACACACAACCACCGTTGCTATGTATGCCCACAATAGGCGTGTCGTGCGACGCGCTATGAGCCATCGCAGCGTTATATATAGCGCCATCACGGCTCGAAACATAACCACAGCACCCATAGCCACCTGCCACATATGCCCCACCTCAATACCCATCCACTCCGCTATTGTGTGATATGGGATAGATAGGAGTAATACTATGCCGTTGCGACCAAGAAAGCGCCATGGGTGCTTGCTGCTAAACATCAGTGCAAAGAAGTCGATGATGAATATCACACATACGCCAAACATTGCCCATGAGTATGCCTCGGAAAACTGCGCGAGTTCCGAGGAGTATATAATCTCGGCAGATAAGGATGCGAGCAACAACGAGCTTGCTATCAGCGTGAGGATATTTATTATTCGTAGAAGCATAAATAGGTTTCTTCAGCATCAATCAAATAGCATACCACGCACGCTTTTACTATATATATATTTTTTATAGTAAGTCATTTGTACATAAGCTTTTTTTGTTATATCTTTGCATCCAGTTAGGATACATCAATTATTTACACTATAATGAAACGTCTATTTCTTTTAATTACCATCTGTACGATGGCACTTTGGACATCATCATGTGAGAATGGTGATGATCAGGGCAACACTGCGCACCTCAAGGTAACATCTTCTACACTCGTTGAGGTTGGTGCTGCAGGCGACACTATTGCTATCACCTATCAGCTTAACAAGCCTGTCGAGGGCGAGCAGGTAAAGGTAAACATTCTTGCAGGCAAGGAGTTCATCACCTCTGTTACACGTCCTGCTGTCGGTGTTATCCTTGTTGACGTTGCCCAGAACAGCACATCTGATGAGCGCAGCGCCGTTCTTGAGTTGAGCTACGCTTCAGACAAGGTATCTGTTGTCATCATGCAGGAAGCAGGTAATGGTAACGGTAACGGCGGTGACGACAATACCGACTATGATGTCACATTCAACGCATACATCCTCAATGGTTACTACTATGGTAACCGCTATGCATCGGAGTACGGCCAGGATGCTAACCGCTATGTCATCTACCTTTCACAGAGTGGTCTTAACAATGGCGGTCAGGCATACCCCAATTCAATATACTACTATATTGATGCCTTCGGCCCTATCGATGCAGCTGAAGATCGTATCGCCGATGGTACATACACATTGGACAAGACAAATTCAGGTAAGGCATACACATTTACTGCATCCAACTCACAGTACTTCGTAAGTACAGAGACAGAGGTTAATGGCAAGCTCTTCACTGATGGTAAGATGGTTGTCGTTGGCAACAATATTACACTCGATGTTACAGTTGACGGTCATCGTCACCATGTGACATTCTTTGGCTCGTATGAACTTATTGATGCAAGAGACAATGGTGGTAATAATACTCCTGACGACCCTACGGGCGGACAGGATAAAGATGCACAGTCGACACTTAAGGATGACCATGTAATCACATTCCCTGACTCTCCACGCGCAAAGTGGATATATGAGGGTGACTGGTGGAAAACAGGCTACTCTAACTACACCATTATGATTATGAATAAGTATAATGGTTACGTATCTGGCGACACCTTGCAGCTCGACATCATTACAGACAATACCAACAATAATGGTGAGTTCGATGGCACATACAACATCTCATATAATCCTGGCAAGAACGTAGCTATGGCAGGTTTCACAGATAATGAGTTACGTGCTGTAGGATGCTGGTATTTTGAGTATGGCTCTGGTGGTGGCAACTACAAGAACTTTGCAATGCTCGTTAAGGGTACTGTAACCATTACAAACAATGGTGATGGCACATCAAGAGTTGTTCTCGATGCTTACGACTGCAACAACAACCACGTCACATGTGACTGGTCTGGCGAGATTGAGAAAGACTAACTAATACACATAAGTGCAAAAAAGGTTGTCCAAACAGGACAACCTTTTTCTTTACCATATAAGACCGTAACACATACTATTTAGCCTTTTAACCACGTATGTCTTGCTACGCTATAGATAGGCACAAGAGGAAGGATTAGCGGCGTAGACTTTATATACTTCTGGAACTCTGGGTCTGCGCCATATACCTCCGCCTGACGTAGCTCCAGACGACGGGCGCCGCTAAACATGACATAGACGATGCCGATGTAACCAAGTGATGCTATGACCCACTGCCATGGAGTACATGAAGAGCCGAAGCAGATTATAAAGCTACCTGTCCACATGAGCACCTCACCAAAGTAGTTGGGGCAGCGAACGATGCGATAGAGACCTGTTGACACATACTTTGAGGCATCGACCTTTTTAGCAGCACTCTTCTGCGCATCTGCAACCATCTCTATGAGCACGCCGAGTGCTGCAACAGCCATGCCTACCCATGCCCACGCCTCCGACACAGCGACACCATTAGCGAGGTTATATAGATAGAAGGTTGCTGGACTTATCTGACCGACGTAGAGCAGTGCACACGATATCCATATCATGAACATGGCAAATAGTGGTTTCTTCTGCGTATTGTCGGGCTGATACAATATCTTCTTATACGATGGCGACTTACGTTCACGTAGGAAGAGGTATAGTGCCAGGCGTATGCCATAGACGAAGAGAACACCACAGAGCAGTAACACAGGGAGTGTCACCACATCGCGGAATATGACAGCCGAGGCTACTGCCAAGACAGATATGGCCAAGCCATAGCCGATACTAAAGAAGTAAATGAAGTAAATCCAGCCAACCGCCGACACAGCAAACGATATGGCAAGAAGAAGCAATAGATAAGACATAGTTTTACTATTTTAATGTTATGGGTACTACAAATGTAGAAAAAATTATGCAAAGTTGTTTCCCACACATCACCATATCGTGTTGCATACGGCCTAAAATTCCACATTCACAAATGGCAAATATTGTGAGTGTAGGCTCTCTCACCCACAAAAAAGGTTGCCCGCATGAATGTGAGCAACCTCTATAGTATTATACACTCTAGTCTATATCTCCGATATGGCAACAATACCATTGAGCACAGCATATATCGTCAAGCGACCAATAGACCGAGTCTGCAACTTATCCGAGATATTGTTGCGATGGAAGATTACCGTAGCCAACGATATATTCAACTTTTCGGCTATCTCCTTATTTATATATCCCTTGACTACAAGTGCCAGCACATCACGTTCGCGCGACGACAACTGCGGCATACTTGTCTCACTTGGGGGCACATGACCTGGGTGCGAAGCACCGCCATGAGGACCCGTAGGGTGTCCCATATGGTGCATATGCAGCAGCGCACGAACGATATGTTGCTCCGATGCTGTAGCATCAATAGTCCTAAATCCAGACTGCGTAATTGTCGGCACATCACCCTCGGTGATGACAATAGTGCGACGCATAAGCGGTCGGAAAAAGTCAGTATTATGGAAGAGCACATTTGCCGAGATGAAGTAGTGTGCAACAAACGGCGCATCTGTCTGAAGCAGCGCAACGCTATTGTAGCACATAATCTCTAGACCTGGCACCACATCCTGCAACAGACCGCGCAGAGCCATCGCACTCAACGTATTTTCGGATATAATGACAAGCTTTGGCTCCATGACGAACTACTTTACGTATACCTCCATAATCTGGGCATTACCCTTTATGGTAACATCGTATGTCTCCGCGGGGATAAGCATGACCTCACCTTCAGCAAGAGCCTCCTCATTACCATCTGCAACAACCGTAGCATCTCCCTTGAGTGCAATGAAGATGATGAACGAGTCTATATCTGATCGTTCAAGCGACTTCTCACCAGTGACATCGTGGAGCACCATAGTGAAGTATGGAGACTCTATGACTTTAGCCTCGCCACCCTTCGCAAGGTCATACTTGCGGTGAAGCAGCTCGGCATCTGCCTCGAAGTCTATAGCATCAACCGCCAATGCAGTGTGTAGCTCACGACCCTTGCCCGAAGCATCTACTCTATCCCAGTCATAGATGCGGTATGTGACATCAGATGTCTGCTGCACCTCCACAACCTCTATGCCAGCGCCAAGAGCATGAACGGCACCAGCAGGGATAAAGAAGACATCACCAGGCTTAACCTCCACCCTATTTAGCAAATCTGCCAAGCGCGACTCCGCAACAGCAGCGATATACTCCTCGCGTGTGATTTTCAAATCCTTAAAGCCAAGATATATCGCTGCACCAGGCTTGCAGTCTACGACATACCATGCCTCGGTCTTACCAAAGCTATCGTGGCGTTCCATGGCGAGTGCATCATCTGGGTGCACCTGCACAGAGAGTTTATCATTGCAGTCGAGATACTTTACAAGCAGAGGGAAGCCAATGCCGTAGCGTTCGAAGTTCTCCTCGCCCATGAGCTCACCCATGTATACCTCGATAACCTCCTCAAGGCTATTGCCCTTGAGGAAACCATTCGACACAACCGACACATCACCCTTCACCGATGATAGGTCCCAGCTCTCTCCATAGAGCTTATCCTTCGCAAGGCGCGATGCCGCCCTACCCTTCTTCTTCAATATAGCCTGACCACCCCAGATACGTTCCTTAACACGGGGTTTAAACTTCAACGGATACAACATATAATCTTATTAAAAGAGTGATTCAACATAAGTTACCACCTCGTCTATGCCAGCAGTAAGTGGGAACACCTTGCATGGCTTGAGGTTCCACATCTGGCGATTGCGCTTTGCAGCCTCCTCGCCAGCACCTGTAATGTTAAGCATGATACATGCATCCTTATCAATTGCACCTGTCTCCACCATCTTAATAAGCGAGGCAAGAGCCACACCTGGTGCTGGATAGATATCTATACCTTCCAACTCCTTGAAGAGTTTACATGCTCTGCGTGACTGCGCATTTGTAGCCACCAACACATCACCATTAGACGCCTTAAGTGCATCGTAGAGACCACCAGCAATGCTATATGGAGGCTTACGGTTAGAGAGCACCTTGGCATCGATAAGCTCAGCATCACGACGCGCCTTATTGTTATCATATGGAAGCATCTCGCGCGAGTCAGCACGCCATGCGTCGTAGATAGGCACAAATGGGGCATTCTGCGACACCATGAGGCGCATAGTGTTGTTGCCATAGCGGCCATCCTCTTTAAGACGCATGTTAGTCTCCCATGCAGCGATAGCACCCGTACCACTACCTACAGCCTGGAAGTAGTAGTCTGGGATGCGACCTATTGTTGTTACTGCCGAGAGCACCGTTGTAGACATACCATCACGACGTGCCACATTCTTCGCACCACCCTCCGAGTAGAACTTCGACGACTTAAGGGCCATGATGCTCAAGTATATGGCATCGTAGTAGTCGCCACCCTTCTCACAGGCTATGAGCTTCACGCAGTCGTTAAGAGGCTCCGAGAACCATAGCGCATCGAGGTTATCTGATGGCACACACAGCAGAAGCTTGATATTATTATCCGAGCACACCTTTGCGAAGGCACGCGCCGTGTTACCCGCCGAGGCAACGACAAGCACTCTATCCTCTTTCTCGTCGATACGCGCGCACACGCTATATGCCTCTGTCTCCTTAAACGAGCAGGTCGACATCTTCACACCCTTCGATGGGCAGTAGCCACTCATCGTGATCCATAGATTTGACAGACCGAGATGTTTGGCCAAAGCCTCACTCTTATATGTCACAGGAGCAGATGATCCCTGAAGCATTCGCTTCACGGGCAACCAATCACAGAACTTATAAAGGCCGTAATCGTTAGACTTAACCTCAAGTTGTTTACTCTGATAGTTAGCGCGCACCAACGATGGCATTTTACACTCTGCATCGTCTAATATCCATCCTGTGTCATCGAACTGACGACCTGTTGCCACACATGTCAACGTGTACTTCGTAGGCTTGAAATTTTCCATATTTAAGTTTTAGTTCCTATCTCGAAAATTTATTTTGCAAATTTACTCTTTTTTTCTTTAATACCAAATAAGTAGTGATACCTAATATCATATATTAAATATATTGTGTAAGAGGGGGCGAATTAAAAAATAATTTATATCTTTGTGATATAAAATATAAGGTGCCACACGCCTAGTAGTAGGATCCCCAACTATTATATATCAGTGTCGCATCACATGGACATAGGACAAATTAAATTAAAACAATAGTTATGAAAAAGAGTCTATTATTTACCATTTTAGCGCTTGTGGCGGCAGCTGCAATCGGTGCTACAATATATTTTGTAAGCACCTCTAACAGTCGCGAGGAGGCACGACTAGAAGAACTGCGTGAAAACATCGACGACCTTGCTGTATTTTACCTAAACGTCAAACAGCTAGATGAGAAGGGCGCCTTCGATAAGCACCTCACACCCGAAAACCGCCGTCTTATGGCAACAGCAGCAAAGGCTAGTTTTAAGGATAGCACCTTGGGCGAGCACATGGCAGCCATCATCGAGGATCTAAACAACACAGGTATCAACCTCGACCTTCCAGTCTACGGATGCGTAAGCGATGATATAGATATCGCATTCATCGCCACAGTAGCCGACGTGAATAAGCTCAACAAGAGCATCGACCTCATCTCATACGTTCTTGAGATGGATGGCCAGGAGCCAATCATTGTAGTTGAAGATGGCGACACTCGTTCGTTCACATTTGATGAGTTTGCTGTAGCTTATAACTACACACAGATAGCTATTGCCCCAATAGTTCATGGCTATGATGCCTCTGTAGCATGTGCCAAGGAGGCTCTAGGTCGTTCTATAGAGCAGTTCGCAATATTTGGTCAAAGCGACATGGCGACATACGTAAACGTCGACAAGTTTTTGGATGCCTTGATCGATAGTCTCAAGGAGGACAACGAGATGTATAGAGAGTGGATCGCCGAGGACAACTTCGAGGCATACTATTGGGAGAATAGCATTGCGGAGAATGAGAAGAACATCGCCATAATGGAGTCGTACAAGCAGAATTTTAAGGAGAATGCCAACGTGATTATGTCTCTCACATTCAATCCTGGTAGAGCAATCATCGACTTCGAGACAGACCTTGGCGAGGAGTTCACATCGCAGTACGAGGAGGTATACCTCCGCACCTCAAACGAACACCTCGACTACTTCAGCAACGATGTATTGGCAGTTATCAACTGCGGCATCAACGGTAACGCTATTGCCACCGTCATGTCTACAGTTCTTGAGGATCCAAACTTCAAAGCAATGATGGGCGAGGAGGTTAGCTCAAATGAGTTTAACATGGTTATGGCTATAGCAACAGATGTAATGAAGAGCATCAATGGCGATTTCACGATGGGTGTTGAGGACATCAGCGGTCAGATGGTACAGAGGTACAACTACTACTGGGAAGAGTACTACACAGAGCCACAGTTTGACAGCATCGAAGCAGCGTGCCTTCTTGATGTCACAGACAAGTATATCATCTCTAACATAGGTCAGTTTGGTGCTGGTGTGCTCACACGCGAGGGCGAAGACCACTACAGCGCAAGCCTCGAGGGCTTCGACTTTACACTATGCCAGGAGAACAATCTTCTATTCGCAAGCGTAAATATGCCTTTTGCTACCAAGGAGCGCACAGCTGCCGAGAGACCATGGGCCGAGGAGATGGACAATAGTCTCTCATACATGGTCGTCGACATCGACAATATGATGAGAAACAGCTTTATCAAAATGTTGAGTGACGATCTCAAGGGTGATATGGACTACGATGTTCGCGACATCTACCAGCGTGCTGTGGATATGGTTAGCTACTCATACTTCGTGGTTAACGACATCACAACCGTTGAGTTTGGCATCGTATTCGACGACAAGCGCACAAATGCTCTTGAGCAGATCACCAACATCTTTCTTCCACTTGCCATAGAGGAGGTTACAAGTGAGATACTCTAACAAATAATTCGTAGTGAAAGAGATTAAACTACATAATGTTGTACCGGAGATCTTCGCCTCGCGCGGAGATCTCCGTTCCGACATATGGAATAGAGACGTTATTCTGGAGAGAGGTAAGAGATATCTTATCAAGGCCGCCTCTGGAACAGGTAAGTCGTCGCTATGCAGCTATCTATATGGTCAGCGTGGCGACTATAGCGGCACAATATCGTTTGATGGTAAAGATATCAGCAAGCTATCCACCTCTGAATGGTGTGAGGTACGACAAAGGAGCATAAGCATCCTCTTCCAGGACCTCAAGCTCTTTGGCGAGCTCACCGCCATGCAGAATGTGGAGATAAAGAATAACATTACACACCACAGGGATATGGCACAGGTGGTGCAGTGGTTTGATGAGTTGGGCATAGGCGACAAGCTTAACACCCGCATCGACCGCATGTCATACGGCCAACAGCAGCGCGTAGCCCTCATACGAGCCCTTTGTCAGCCCTTTGACTTCATACTCCTCGACGAGCCTATTTCGCATCTTGACGATGCCAATAGCAACATTATGCGCGATATAATACTTCGCGAGGCAGAGAGGTGTGGTGCAGCCATCATCGCCACATCTATTGGCAAACACATGAATATAGACTACGACATATGCCTCAATCTATGAGTCTAATATGGCAATTGCTGCGTAAGCACATCAGCATCTTCGAGTTGGCAATATTCTTCGTTGCCAACCTTATTGGCATGACCGTCATCCTTGCCGGCGTGCAGATATATAGCGACCTTCGACCCATGTTCTCGGGCGATGAATCACTCATTGGCAACGACTACCTCATCATCACACGCCCCGTAGAACGCATGGGCATAGGCACACCAACATTTAGCGATGAGGATATAGACGACCTTAACAAACAACCCTTCACCATTAGCCTCGGCACATTCACAGCATCGCGCTACGAGGTCGATGGCAGCATAATATTTAACGGACAGCGACTCTCTACAATGCTCTTCTTCGAGTCTGTGCCTGACACCTTCATAGATGTCCAGACCGATAAGTGGCACTTTGCACCTGGCGATGCTATCATCCCCATCATCCTACCACGCAACTACCTTAACCTGTATAATTTCGGCTTTAGCCAGACACAGCAGCTACCTCAAATAACCGAGGATATAATCAAGCGCGTGGAGCTCGGCATACGCCTTGAGGGTCAAGGCAAGAGAGATGACTATACAGCATATGTTGTAGGCTTCTCCGAGAGACTAAACACCATCCTTGTGCCATCAACATTCATGGATTGGGCAAATAGCGAGTATGGCGAGGGTGAAGAGGAGGGTCACACGCGCCTCATCCTCGAGGTGAGCAACCCAACAGACCCTGAACTCACAGCCTACCTTAAGGAGCATGGTTACGAGATTGAGAATAAGCCAGCAGAGAGTAGCAAAGCACTCTCCATACTTGAAGTGGGTGCTGCGGTGATAGTCGGTATAGGCGCAATGTTCAGCATACTATCACTCATAATACTCACATTGAGCATCTACCTGTTGCTTCAGAAGAACATCACAAAGCTCGAGAACCTTATTCTGATTGGTTATAGCCCCGCACGTGTTGCTATGCCATACAACATAATGACCTTGATACTAAATATCTCGGTGTTCGTCATTAGCATCGTGGCAATATTCATAGCGCAAAGTATCTATACTGACCACATCTCGGAGTGGCTCGGCATAACACTATCTACCATCCCCACTGCCGCGATTATCGTGGGCACTCTATTCACCGTAGCAATTGTGGCATTCAACATCTTCATCATCAACCGTAAAATAAGGGAGATATCACGTAGACGATGATTAGACAAGCCTACAGACAAGATATAGAGCAGATAATGAATATCGTGCGTAGTGCCCAGGAGGCATTGCGCGACCTCGGCATAGACCAATGGCAGGATGGATACCCATCTACTGATGCTATCGCTGCAGATATAGATCAAGGTGTTGGATATGTATACTGCAACGAGGATAATCAGGTTGTTGGCTATGCTGCCATTGTCCTTACTGGCGAGGAGGCATACTCTCAGATTGATGATGATGTATGGAACACACCAAACGACTATGTCGTCGTTCACCGACTATGCGTAGATGGCACTGCCCGACGTAATGGTATAGCTATAAAACTGATGCAGCATGCCGCAAACGTGGCACGTGGCGCTAACATTAATGCATTCCGCATAGACACACATAGTGGCAACATACGCATGCTTGCAATGCTCAACAAGCTGGGCTTTGCACTCACGGGCATCGTCTACTATACAAGTGGCGAGAGGTTGGCATTCGATCTAAATCTTAACGCAAGTAAAACGCTGTAACAAACTATCATATGGCAAGTTACCTACAAGTAGAGAACATATCAAAGTCCTACGGAGATAGGACACTATTTAGCGATATCAGCTTCAACATCAACGAGGGCGATAAGATTGCCCTCGTAGCCCCCAATGGCACAGGTAAGTCTTCGCTACTAAAGATCCTTGCGGGCGTAGAGCACTCCGACAGAGGCGGCGAGATTAAGTTTATGAAGGATATCCGTGTCGCCTTCCTAGACCAGGACACAGCCTTCAATCCCAAGAATACGATATTCGAGGAGGTATATGCACGCATGGGCGACCTATCACCCGAGTTGCGCGAATATGAGGCAGCGCTTGATAGTGGCGACAGCAAACGCCTTGAAAGAGCCATCGCAGCAATGGATGCATCGAATGGTTGGAGTGTCGAGCAGAACATACGCCAGGTACTGTCATCGCTGAAGATTGAGAAGTGGAATCAGCCTATGGGCGAGCTATCGGGTGGTGAGGCAAAGCGTGTAGCCCTGGCATGCATGATGCTACAGAATGCCGAGTTCATAATAATGGATGAGCCTACCAACCACCTCGACATCGACATCATAGAGTACCTTGAGGGCTACCTACAGCGTTCACGCTGCACACTACTCATGGTGACACACGACCGCTACTTTCTCGACCGAGTGTGCAACACCATCATGGAGATCGACCGTGGTAAGCTATACACCTATCGTGGCAACTACACCGAGTATCTAGAGAAGCGAGAAGAGAGGTATACAAATATGCAAGCCGAGATTGACAAGTCGCGCAACCTACTACGTCGTGAGCTCGAGTGGATACGTAGCACACCACAGGCTCGTACGGGCAAGGCACGCTATAGGATTAATGCCTTCTACGACCTCAAGGATAAGGCAGCCGTGAGCCTACGCACCGATAGTGTAGAGATTGATGTTGCCACATCGCGCCTCGGCCGCAAGATTATAGACTGCATGGATGTAGACTTTGCATACGAGGGTCGCAAGATGCTCGATAAGTTTTCATACAAGTATACACGTGGTGAACGCATAGGCATAGTAGGTCGCAATGGCGTGGGCAAGACGACATTCCTTAACCTAATGACAGGCAGACTAACACCCGATGCGGGTATCATCGAGCAGGGCGAGACACTCCGCATAGGCTACTACTCGCAGCGCGGCATATCCTTCAAGTCAGGACAGACCGTGCTCGAGTGTGTACAAGATATAGCAGAGGTTGTCAAGGCATCAGATGGACATAGCATCTCGGCAACGACATACCTTAACCGCTTCCTCTTCCCACACGAAACCTTCAACAAGCGTGTCGACATATTGAGTGGTGGCGAACGTCGTCGTCTATATCTACTCACGGTGCTCATGCAGAACCCCAATATGCTCATCCTCGATGAGCCTACCAACGACCTAGACATCATGACACTAAATGTCTTGGAAGAGTATCTTCGCGAGTTTAAGGGTTGCCTTCTCATCGTATCCCACGACCGTTACTTCCTCGACAAGTGTGTTGACCACCTCTTTGTCTTCGAGGGCGACGGTCGCATTAAGGACTTCGTGGGTCAGTATAGCGAATACCGCGAATATATCAAGGAGAAGGAGGCCGAAGAACGCAACACACAGCGTAGCGCAACGCAGCAGAAGCCACAGCAGCAACGCACGCACGACACCTCGAAGCGCAAGCTATCGTTCAAGGAGCAGCGTGAACTTGAGCAGCTGGAGAAGGACCTCGCAGTCCTTGCCGAGGAACGTACATCACTCGAGGGAGAGCTATCGTCGGGCACACTACCCTATGACCGCCTAACAGAGGTATCTACACGCATCGAGGAGATAATTGCTCTTACGGATGAGAAGGAGATGCGCTGGCTGGAGCTAAACGATTAAGACCATAGACAAAAAAAACCTATCTAACAATTAGATAGGTTTTTTTGCAGTTCAAGTACTGCTCTTAGCTTATGCAAACTACTCGCTTACGAGGATACGACCGCAGTACTCACAAACGATAAGCTTCTTACCCTGGCGGATATCCACCTGACGCTGAGGAGGGATGCGGTTGAAGCAACCACCACAAGCATCACGTGTGACAGTAACCACAGCAAGACCGTTGTGCACATTGCTACGAATACGGTTGTAAGCAGAAAGGAGGCGTTCGTCGATAGGCTGCTGCGCCTTCTCCGCCTTTGCCTTGAGCTCCTCTACCTGCTGTGCAGTCTCTGCCTCGATAGAGTCGAGTTCTTGCTTCTTTGCAGTGTAGTCGATGTTACGTTCCTCAACAAGGGCATTAGTCTCCTCTATGAGAGCCTTCTTTGTCTTAATCTGTGCAGAGTACTCCTTGAGGCGTTTCTCCGCGAGCTCAATCTCGAGCTCCTGATACTCTATCTCCTTTGTGATAGCATCATACTCACGGTTATTACGCACATTGTTTGGCTGCTCCTTGTAGTTGCCAATCATGATCTTTGCCTGGTCTACCTCGCGCTTACGCTGACGAGTGAGAGAGTTAAGCTCCTCTATCTCGGCATTGATATTCTCAACACGTGTATTGAGGCCGGCAATCTCATCCTCGAGATCCTGCACTTCGAGGGGTAGTTCACCCTTTACCTTGTTGATCTCATCGATCGCTGAATCAATCTTCTGCAACTCATAAAGAGCCATGATCTTCTCCTGCATCGAGTAATCAACATCGTTTGTCTTCTTCTGTGCCATATATGTTATACAATTTAGATATTACTGCAACTATACTTACACTAAATAGTGTATAGGGTTACGCGAGTTCGCACTCTTGCGAACGACAAAGTTACACATTTTTTTGGATAATACATCATATAAGATGCGAATTGCGCAAAATTCACTCTCAAAATGTCCAATATCAGCCAAAATCATACGATTTTCACCCATCATAAAGTCGTTATAGCGTAGGTCGGCGGTGATATATAGCTCGGCACCCGCAGCCAGAGCATCATCTATGTTAGACCTACCAGCGCCCGTACATACCGCAACCTTACGTACCATCATATCCTCCGATGGAATATCGCTATAGCGCAACGCCTCCACACCGAAGATACTCTTCACACGCGCTAAAAGAGCCTTTGCATTCTCCGCACGTGGCAGCATACCCACTATACCGAAGCCTACATCTGGGTTACCACGGCGAGGCTCGAGTATCGTCATGTCATCAAGACCGAGCATAGCACCCACCTGCCAGCTTGTACCACCCTGCACACTATCGAGGTTTGTATGGCAAGCATACAACGCTATGCCGCTACGTATTGCACGTTCCACACATCTCTCGACATATGTTGCCGAGTTAAGACGCTTTATAGGACTAAAGATTATGGGATGGTGAGTGATGATTATATCACAACCCTCTCTTTCAGCCTCATCGAGCACCTCCTCGGTCACATCCACAGCCAACAGCGCAGCATACACCTCATCATCGAGCCTACCTACGATGAGTCCCGAGTTATCATAATCGACCTGCAGATCGAGGGGAGCAAACTCCTCGATGGCAGCTACGAGTTCACGAATCTTCATAGCTCTTCCATATTAGAACAACGACTGCTCGTAGAATGGGAAGAGCTCCTTTGTCTCGCCATCCTTCTTCGACTTACCACGACGGCGCGCAACACTCTGCGTTGCCACCTCTTCGGCTTCCACAGTCTCCACAACCTTACGTGGGCGACCACGACGTCGTGGTGCTGGGGCTTCGGCCTGCTCACTTGGAACTACCGCCTCCGCAGCTGCAACCTCTGCAGCAATAGGCTCTGGAGTTGTCACCGCAGCAACAACCTGAATCTTTGCATCACTCTCCACATCTGCAATAAGCTCCGAGACGGCATCAATAGGCGCCTCATACTCAACAGGCGTATTGTCACCCAACGACTCGCGCACCTCAATGAGCATAGCACGTATATTCTGCAACCTCTCAAGGATCGACACATCGCGCTTAACACTCTTATTACGACGCTTCATCGCCTGGTTTGCACCTTCCAAAGTCATACCCTTCTCCTTAACGAGGTGGTATATTATCTTAAGGTTCTCCACATCCGAAGGCGTGAACATTCTATTACCCTTCTTGTTCTTATGAGGCTTTATGCAGTCGAACTTCGACTCCCAATAACGGATTAGCGATGCGTTAACATCGAACATCTCCGTAACCTCACCCATCGAATAAAGTAGCTTTGCCATATTATTATATGTTACATTATTTACAATTTCATTATTCTCAAATCCTTGGGGTACATATTGTTGCAACGAGCACCAATACGCTTGATGAAGCCTATTGGCAGACCCTTAAAGCAAACGACATTAACGCCCTCATCAAACTGCGATGCAGCAATATCCTGTCTACGCAAGTAATCCAGGGCATCCTCCTCCGACACATCAACCATCGGCACGACATCTCTATTAATGCCGACATATAACGCCAATGGATGCTCGGGTTTTAGCTTACCCTTGAATATCTGACCCATGACAACACCCGAATACACCACTGTGAGCACCTCCGAGAGACGCACCACATCCTCTACGACACTTTTATCATAGGCATATACCACATCACCTATCATCATGAACTCCTTATCGTTAGCAGCATCCATCCAACGTGCAACTTCAGCCACATCACTCTTACGCAGCGGAGCAAACACCTTACGACGAGACTTTGGCATCGCACGTCGCTGCGACGCTTCAGCCTTACAAGCCACAGCAGCAAAGAAACCCTCGCCACGTGCCTTATGTGGATAGAAGTGAAAGCACTGGAAAGAACCTATCGTGCTACGAGCTATACCCCACTTTTCATCTATATCGACATCTGCAGCTGCAACAATCTCGTCACCATACTCATCCATCAACCACCGAACGACACCCTCATCCTCCATGTCGTTGAAAGTACATGTGCTATATATGAGTTTACCTCCAGGCTTCAGCGCGCGCCATGCCTCTGCCAGAATCTCCTTCTGGCGTACCACACACTGCTCAACACCATATTGCGACCACTCTGTTCGCGCCTCCTCCATCTTACGAAACATACCCTCACCCGAACATGGGGCATCCACCGCCACGACATCGAACCACTGCTCAAAGTCGCCAATATATCGCGGTTCACTACATGTCACCACCACATTACCCATGCCCCAGCGCTGCACATTATCAGCAAGCGCAAGCGTGCGGCTTCTGTTTATATCGTTGGCCACAACAAGACCCTTACGACCAACAAGCGTAGAGTATATCGTAGTCTTACCACCTGGCGCGGCACACATATCGAGGACTCTGCCGCCAGCTATATCGTCATCCTTAAGCAGATGTGCGACGAACTGCGACGATGCCTCCTGAACATAGTATGCGCCACCATGCATCAGTGGGTCGAGAGTAAACTGCGGGCGCGCATCGAGATATCTACCCATTGGCGACCACCCCACAACCTCACCATCGAACGATGCGGCAGGCTTCGCGGGATTTAGTCGCACAGAGACAGCAGGCTCGGTGTCGAGGGCTACAAACAACTCTTCAGCCTCGGCACCCAGCACCCTACGCATGCTCTCTTTAAACTCTTCAGGTAGCGCTACATTCATCCTTAAACCTCCTTATAACTGTCGCTTACCAGTGCACATCTCCTCCACAGAGGCACATATGCGATCGATAATGGATGGGTCGGCAACAAAGTCATCAACATCCTTATCCACAACAAGTACACGACCCTCATAGATATTCTCTATCCAATGGTTATACTTGTCGTTAAGGCGCTTTAGATACTCCTCGTCGATATTCTGCTCATACTCCCTACCGCGCATCTTAATCTGCGAGATAAGTGTTGGCACACTCGCCTTGAGATAGATGAGCACATCGGGTTTTGGCAATAGCGTCTGCTCGATGTTAAACATCTTCATATATGTCTCGAAGTCACGACTCGCCATGAGACCCATAGAATGTAGGTTATCAGCAAAGATATGCGCATCCTCATATATAGTACGATCCTGCACCACATTATCCGATGCATCCGACAGCATCGTCAAGGTCTGCTGTATACGACTTCCCAGAAACCAGAGCTGTAGGTGGAACGACCAACGACCCATATCCTCGTAGAAGTCATTTATGTATGGGTTTGCCAAATCCTCATAGTAGGCCTTGGCGCCATATCGTTTTGTAAGTATCTCGGTTAGCGTCGTCTTACCGCTACCGATATTACCCGCAATTGCAATATACATAATAAGTTATATTTTATATTTTCGATTTCTACTTTTAGTACAGTGGATCCTAATTAAAGAATTCAGCTACACGCATCACCGAGTCAGGCATTGCGAACACGACAACACGGTCGTAGGCGTTAATCTGCGTGTCGTCAACAGCGATAAATACCCTATCACCACGCACAACGCCACCAACAATAGCATCCTCTGGGAGACCCAGGTCACGAATCTTATCCTTCGTAGCTGGCGAGTTAGGCTTAACGATAAACTCCATTACCTCTGCCTGACTACCTGTGAGACACTTGATGGCCTGCACATCTGTTGTCATCGTGAAGCGGAAGATGTTAGATGCAGTAACAAGCTTCTTGTTGATGATGGTATCCACACCGATACTCTCGGCAAGCGATATATAGTTTATATTCTCCACCTCGGCAATAACCTTCTTTACGCCCATGCGCTTCGCGAGCATCGCTGCAAGGATATTTGTCTCACTGCGACCTGTCACAGCAACAAAAGCATCCATACCGGCAATATCCTCCTCCATCATTGCCTCCGTATCACGGCCATCCTCATTGATGATAAGCGTCTTATCGAGTCTCTCGGCAAGGCGGAATGCCTTGTCAGCATCGTAGTCAACAAGTTTAATATTTACCTCGTTCTGCAACTCATTAGCTATACGAACACCTATGCGCGAGCCACCGAGAATCATCATGTTACGTATCTCGACCTCACGTCTACCTGAAAGCTCTACTACACGGTGCGTAGCATTATGACGCGCAATGGCATACACCATATCCTCCTCCTCAAACCTATCATCAACGGTAGGTATTATCGTCTTCGAGCCTCGCACAATAGCCACAACACGATATTCAAGATCCTCATCATTCTCCCCATCTATGACCATGCGACCCAGAAGCGGAGATGTAAGCTCAAGGCGAAAGGCCACGAGTGATAGTTTGCCGGCGGCAAAGTCCATATACTCTGTCGATGAGGTATGACCCAAGAGACTGATAACCTCACGTGCAGCAATCTGCTCTGGATAGAATAGGTAGTCGATACCCATATCAATGAATATCTCCTTGCTATTTGGCTCGAGATACTCGTTGCTATCGACACGCGCGATAGCCTTCTTTGCACCCAACTGCTTTGCCATCACCGCCGAGAGGATGTTATCATTCTCGACAGATCGCACCGCAATAAAGAGGTCACATCTACGCACACCAGCCTTACGCAATACCGAGAACTGTGTAGTGTCACCCTCCACAGTCACCACATCGACAAGGTTTCCCACCTCAACCAACGCTTTAGGATCAACATCCGCAACCGTTATGTCGTGACCATTACCACTGAGCATCTTCGCGAGGTGTGTTCCCATATCACCCGCACCAGCAATGACTATCTTCATACACTAAATAAGTGAGTATAAAACAATTATATAGAGACGCTATCTAACAACGCACTATAGCACTTGCAAAATTTACTGCAAATATATAAATTTGCACTGAAATTACATAATAAAAATAGCATTTAAACATTAAAACAAAAAATAATTATGTCGACACTTCTTACAACCATCATCGCAGCGATTGTTGTTGTGGGTTTCTTCGCCCTTGCCATGTCGCTGACATATATCATCAAGGGACACCACCTGCAGTCCGAGATATCTACGAATCCGAATATGCAGAAGATGGGCATCAAGTGCGCAGTACAGGAGACACGCGAGGACATGGGTCTCAACGACTGCGACGAGGATAACATATGCTCGGGCAACTGCGCAGGTTGCGATATTGACCACAGCGAGAGCAAGAAATAAGAGCCACCATGGAGAATATTAACGATAGAGAGGGTTGGTTGTGCCGCTTCTGCAATGCATTAGTATATAACACCAACAACAGATGTCCTTACTGCGGCGCAGAACGTCCAGAGGAGCATAACGAGCCAACACCCGAGGGTATCAGCGAGGTGGTGACAAAGAGTGACTATGCGAATGCAGCACCCAAAGTAAAGTCAAAGTATATCTTTCGCGAGGCTGTACTTGTAAATGCTGCTGACATATTCCTAATATTGGGTTTGTTTGCCACATTTGGCACACTCATAGCCCCAATTGTCACCACGTTCAATGTCACAGCTCCCATGATGTGGGCAGTATGCATTGCCATCTCCATCTTCGCCATTACGATGGTCTTTTGGGCACTGCTACGCACCGTAGCCGACATATCGCGCATGCTACGCAACAAGTAGTTGTACAGCTGCGCATCACGAAAAAAAATGTGAGGACCTGCCAACCGACAGGTCCTCATCTCATTGAATAGGTAGCGACACTTTATATATTGACGACCAGAGGGCTACACTATCCAACATAGACTACTCGATGGCTATCTGCTTCATATTAGCCTTCGCCTCTGAGCCTTCACGCTTCGGCAACTTAATAGACAACACACCATGGTTCATTTTTGCCGAAATTTTATCACGATCCACGTTTTCTGGGAGGTTGAATATCTGTCGGAATGATGTGTAGTTGAACTCACGGCGTAGGTAGTGGTGCTTCTCGTCCTTCGCACAATCCTCCTCACCGCAGCACTCACCACCCTTGCCATCCTTCTCCTCACACTTCTCGAGACATACGACAAGCTGATTTTCGGCATTTAGCTCAATCTTGAAGTCATCCTTTGTGAGACCTGGCGCAGCAATCTCCACCTTAAACTTCTTATCTGTCTCAATGACGTTGATAAGCGGTGTTGCGCCACGCTTTGCGAATACCTCGGGCCACTGATCGTAGAAGAGGTCACCGAATACTCCAGGCAATCTGTTTAATTTCTTTACTGGCATCATAGTATTAATTTTTTAGTATTAAACCCACATTACATACTACAAAATGCGCGCCATGAAGGGTGTTTTAAGGGTGTGATATAATCAATCATCAAATGATATGATAGAACAAAAAAAAGTATCGTGGACAGTTACCCATCCACGATACCTCATTTTAGAACTAATGATTAGTCCTTAAGCTTCGCTGCCAAGAACTCGCGGTTCAAGCGTGCGATATGTGCGATAGAGATTGACTTTGGGCACTGTGCCTGGCAAGCACCAGTGTTAGTACAGTTACCGAAGCCCAACTCATCCATCTTTGCAACCATCGCCTTTGCACGACGTGCACCCTCAACCTTACCCTGTGGCAACTTCGCGAGTGATGATACGCGCGCAGCAACGAACAACATTGCAGAACCATTCTTACATGTTGCAGCACAAGCACCACAACCTACGCAAGCCGCTGCATCCATAGACTCGTCCGCATCTGCCTTTGGAATAGGAATAGCGTTACCATCAGGTACAGAGTTAGTACGTACAGAGATGAAACCACCAGCCTGCAAAATCTTATCGTAAGCAGCACGATCCACAACCAAGTCACGGATAACAGGGAACGCTGCAGAACGCCATGGCTCAATAGTGATAGTAGAGCCATCCTTAAACTTACGCATGTACATCTGGCAAGTAGTAACAGCCTGTGATGGGCCATGTGCATGACCGTTGATGTGCATAGAGCACATACCGCAGATACCCTCGCGGCAGTCGTGGTCGAATGCAACTGGCTCCTTACCTGCGTGGATAAGGTCATTGTTGAGGATTTCCATCATCTCAAGGAATGAAGTATCCGCTGAGATATTCTTAACCTCATAGGTCTCGAATGCACCCTGTGACTTAGCGTCTCTTTGACGCCATATCTTTAACTTAAAATTCATAGTTTAATCCTTATTAAAGTTTAACGCCAAAAA
>JAZLCL010000055.1:0-17410 GCA_045614205.1 Alistipes sp.
GTAGTTGCGTATATCTTCGATGCTCATTACGCCTTGATGAGTAGTGTTACGGCTGTTGCAGATACTCCCTCCTCACGTCCCTCAAAGCCGAGGTGCTCCGTCGTTGTAGCCTTCACGGATATGCGGTCTACATCTATGCCTACAACCTCTGCAAGGCGCATGCGCATAGTGTCGATGTGTGGGCGTAGCTTGGGGCGTTGCATAGCTATTGTACAGTCTATGTTGCTAATTGTATATCCTTTGTCGGTTACGATGTCGACAACGTGCTTGAGTAGCCTTCGAGAGTCGATACCCTTATACTGCATATCGTTATCGGGGAATAGTTTGCCTATGTCGCCAAGGGCTAGAGCCCCGAGCAGTGCATCGCATATTGCGTGTATGGCAACATCGCCATCAGAGTGTGCCACACAGCCCTTATAGTGCTCTATCTCTACACCACATAACACAAGCCTTAACCCATCTGCAAGGGCATGTACATCATATCCATGTCCAATACGTATATCCATAGCTATCTTCGTTTTTTGCGTTTCATGTTACTCAATCTGCGTAATATGGCAAGCGCATAGCGACGCACTACGCGAGGTGTTCCTAACCATATCCTCTCCTTGCGCCTCCAGCTGCGTGTTGTGCAGCTTACACTCTTGCCGTTGCTGCGCACAACACTCTCCACCACACCAATTATCTCCTCGCGTTTGCACCTTTCGCACTGCAAGAGGTTACCATCACCACGTAGTGTAACAATGCCGTTGCTTACATCAATCACGCGATGTACTATGATGTGTCCATCGTCAGCACGGAACATGGCAATGCGCCCCATAATCTCATCCTCGGTATATGTGCGACGTAGGACAATCTCATCGTCGCCAAAGCCAAGTAGAGGAAGCATGCTATGGCCCTTGACGTGCATCTTAAATAGTGCTCCTGGCTCTACGATGCTCTCAATATTGAGCTTCGATATATCTGTTAAATTACTCATGCTAACCAATTATCGTTGTGCGAGATAACTCTGCTGCAGCTGCATCGGGGAGACACTCAAGGCGATAGAGAGGCGTCACGCTAATAACCCTACCTATTGTTGCACAAACCATATCCTGCAGTCTCTCATCATGAGCAAATAGTGGTGGGCATGATGGTAGTAGTGCACCGATGGCAAGTATCGTTGGTAGCTTCTGTATCTTGTTGTGCGGTGCTTGTGCCAGTCGACAGAAGCCGGCGATGGGGTAGTCCTCATTCTTGTAGCATGGGGTCTTACCACTCCATGGTGAACCGTATACACGCGCTACACCATCAACAATGCGCACGATAGGTGAGTCGTCGTTAAGGAGTCTTGCACCAACAATGTTCTCGCGCCACAGGCGTGTGTGAGTGCTCTTTCCTGTGCCCGACTCGCCGAGGAAGAGGATGGCTGCGCCATCGCACGTGATGCATGATGAGTGTATAGCAACGCCACCCATAGGTGCCATAACTACGCCAAACATAACCCAAATGCCGAAGCGCATGATGGATATATCTACACCATCGTGTGTGGCAATGTTTGTCGTAATCTCATTTGTCGTGGTGTCGATATGAAAGAGTGTGGTGGCAGCGCCCTCCAGACGTCGCTTAATAGCATACATATAGCCGTTAGATGTGCGCATGAAGCGGCTGTCGGCATCTGCCTCGAGAACGTATGAAGTAGATAGCTCTTCACTCGTGCCGTAGAGCTCCTCGTTGAGGTTGTTGTCGATGTGTATGTGACAGTCGGCACTCTCCGATGGTATCTCGGTAGCAAATACTCTGAAGCCACGTATTCCAGCCTCCACTAGGTCTATGTCGCTACGTAAGCGTATGCCAGCAATGATATAGTCGTATGTGTTCATTAGTCAAGTGAAATTATACGGTCGCAGTACTCAAGAGAGCTATCACGGTGTGCAATGACAACGATGGTTAGTGCTCTATTCTCGTTCGAGAGTGTGCGAATAGCGTTATTGATATTCTCCTCTGTGCGGTCGTCAAGGGCTGATGTCGCCTCGTCGAAGAGGAGAACATCTGCACCCTTATATAGTGCGCGTGCTATGCCTATACGCTGACGCTGCCCGCCAGATAGTCTGCTTCCCTGTTCGCCGATACGTGTGTTTACACCTTCGGTAAGGGTGCTCACGAACTCCTTGAGGTTGGCAAGCTCAAGGACCTTATTTATACGATCATGGTCTATAGCATCTTTATCGCAACCAAGGGCTATATTCTCAACGAGAGTGCCATCAGCAATAAAGACACTCTGTGATACATAACCTATGGTGTTCTGCCACTTTCGCATATTGCTACCGTCGAGTTTAGTGTCGTCGACATATATGGCACCAGATGTTGCGGGGTATAGTCCGAGGATAAGGTTGAAGAGTGTGGTCTTGCCTGCTCCCGAACTACCCTTGATGCCTATGCGCTCACCCTTACGTACAGTAAGCGAGAGGTTAGATATGGTGTTATTCTGTGCATCATCGAAGCAGAAAGATAGGTTGTCGATGCGCAGTTCCCTCTCAAATGTTATACGTTCTTTGCATATCTCGGGGACTCTCTGCGTGGTGTCAATATCTGCCTCGGCGAGTGTCTCTATGGAGTAGCGGTTGTAGCGTATGGTGCTCCAGCTTGACATCATGCTTCTTATCGATGGTATAAGGCGTATTGCAGCTACAGCAAATATACCAAACATGACGGCAGTGTTGCCTCCATCCGTAAGACTTATAAGCATGAGTGTCGCGAGGCCGATGGCCAGGCCTACCTCTGTGAACATCTGTGGCAGCATGCCTATGGTGGCGTTACGCTTACGCAGTGTCACAACCTCGTCCATAGACTTCTCAAAGCGACTAAACATCTGTGGAAAGGCACCACCAATCTCTATGTCGGCATATCCTCGGAATGTCTCGGCAACGATGCGACTCTTTGTTCTCTGCGCCTCATTCTCGCGTTCGCCTATGTCGTGAAGGCGGCGACGCATAGTGAGAAGGAAGATGGCAATGATAGGTATGAATACACACGCCGCGATGAGTGCAGCGGTAAGGTTATACCAAAGTAATGCTCCCATGATGAGTAGCAGGAGTAGTGTCTCACTGATGATAGCGGCGATGGGCTTTAACACACCAGCTACAAACATCAGGCTCACAACATTCACGTTGCGTGTGAGAAGTGCCGAGTTACTGCTCTTTACGAAGCTCAATCCTCTATTGTGATATGTGATGTAGAGACTCTCGGATAGATGCTTGTATAGGGCATATATGAAGTCTCTTTCATAGCGATATAGCAGCAGCACGAGGACATTCTTGAGTGCAATTAAAGCAACCACAGCAGCGCACACCACGATGACAAACATCTCATAAGAGTCTACGTTGAGCATCTCGTAGGCTGCGCTAACATGAGGGTTTGATGCCACGTTCTCGCTGTCTAGGATGAGAATCAACGCAGGGATAAGGGTCGCTATACCCACAAAGTTGAGCAGTGCGCGTAGGAATATCGTAATTACGACACCTACGGCACGACCTCTAAATCTCTGTGGTATGATGCTTATAAGCTTACTCCTCATATATGCTCACATTATTAATCTCTATACCTCAACCTTCTCCACCTCATTGAGTGCTACATACCACACATAACCCTCGACATTGCTGTAACACTTCATGTCGCGCAAGGCGGATATGTATAGTGCCACCTGGTCTTTGTAGCCTTTGCTTTTGACCTTGCCAAACTTGTAGTCAACGACTATGGCTGTATCGCCCTTGATCATCACACGGTCGGGGCGTCGTGTCGTATCCCTAATGATGATATCGGCCTCATACTTAATGTCGTCCCACTCATTGCTAAACCATTTGCCTACCGTCTCATGACACATAGCCTCATCGACATTGGCGGCAATAACCGAGGCATCCTCCTGGCTGATGGTACCCTCCTTGACTTTGTTGCATAGAGCCTCTTTTACATCATCGTGTGTCGCGGTACCAGCAAAGATGTTGTGAAGCGTGATGCCATTACGTAGCGCTGCTACACTCTCAATGAGTCCATCTTCAGCAAAGCGGTGTGTCGGGAAGTGTACCTTGACAGATGGTTTGTTTGTGGTGTATCTATTTAGCAATATGTCGGTAGATGCACTATCTCCACTCTTGCTGTGATCTGGTGCTGTAAGGCTTCCATAGCTATATGGTATATACAGTGTGCCTCTCTCATCAGTGACTGCATCATGCTCTTTGCACACGCATTTTATGCCATGCATGACATATGGGATAATGCTCTGGTTGTTTTGTCTATCTATGCCATTGAGTTTCTTTGGAATGTACATGTACAGCTCCCTCGATGCACGTGTCACAGCAACATATAGCAGATTCATGGCATCTACATGGTACATAATATACTCACGATAGTACGCCTCGGAGAATGCAGAATCCTTCATCTTGTCGAAGCGAGTGGGGTAGTAACCAATATCGGATACTATCTCGTCACTCGTCTGCGACCACACTATAGGCTGCAGGTTATGGTGTGGGGTGGTGCTCCAACTTGTGTGTGGTATGATGACGACGTCACGTTCGAGACCCTTCGATTTGTGTATTGTGGTGATCTCTATTGTGTCATCTGTCATCTCCACGATGATAGAGTCATCCTTACCCTTCTTATCCCACCAATCGAGATACTGCTGTATGTCGGCCATGCGTGATGTCGAGAAGGTTATTATCTGCTCGTGCATAGCCTGTATGTAGGCAATACTCTCTTCATGCTCGTGGAGCTTGTAGTGCGAGATTATTGCCTCGAAGGCCTCCATGGGTGATAGGTGCGAGATGGTGCGCAGTACAGCAAACTCATCCTCGGTAAACTTATGGTCGTAGCTATTGCCAACAAAACCGTTGTAAATACCTCGTTCAATATCGTTGTTGCTATTTATTGAGAGTCGCATAACGGCGATGATGAACATGATAACGTCGCAACTATCAAGTGTTAACGACTCGGGGATGAGGACGTTGAATCCCGTCTCACCTCTCGATGTGAACTCCCTCTCCTTGTATAGGAATAGCTCTCTGGCAATATCCTTTGCCTCTGTGTTGTTTCTTACAAGAATGAGCATATCGCGGTAGCGGTATCCGCGCGACTTGGCACTCTTTATAGCCTCGATAAATGGTGGTACCTCGTATATCTCCTTGTCGTAGACCGTAGCCTGTATGTAACCGCTATCCTTTTCTTTGGATGCTATCTCCTGCTCACAGTCGGTATATGCCTGCGATATGATGTCGTACAACTCCGAGTGCACCTCATCTGTTATCTTATAGTTGCTCTTTGCCTCATCAAGAAGTGAGTTTAGGTTTTGGTTAACCATAGAGATGGTGTTCTTGATAAGTGAGTTATTGAACTTTATGACGTTGCCGAGACTGCGGTAGTTCTTCTTAAGTGGCTCCACATTGACCTCGTTTGAACCGAGGTCGTTGACCACATCGTTGCCCAAAAGACGCCAGTTGCCACCGCGCCAGCGATATATAGACTGCTTGACGTCGCCAACAATGAATATCGAGGACTTGGGGTTTGAGTCCAATGCCTCCTTGAGCAGTGGTAGCATGTTGTCCCACTCACGCACCGAGGTGTCCTGGAACTCGTCAATCATGTAGTGGTCGTACCTATTGCCCACCTTCTCGTATATGAAGGGTGCATTGTTATCGTCAATGAACTTTGCAAGGATATCCTTTGTGTTGCTCAACACTATGGTGTTCTCTGCATCGCATATATTCTTGGCCTCCCTCTTAAGGTCGGCAATAAGCGCAAAGGTGCGGTAGTTCACGCGCAGAAGTGTGATTGTGGAGTCGTATGTCTCGAACATCTTCTGCTGCTCATAGATGGGTTGCAACTTGGGGTGTAGCTCACCAGCAGCTGCAAGAGCATTCGCCGAGGACTTCTTCGAGCAACACTCGTCAATATTATTCATAGCCTTGACAAAATACTTGCTTGGTGCCTTTGTCTCACCATTGGCGTAGTCTACGATATTCTTTGCAAAGCCACTGTTTCCTTGCTTAAAGTCTGTGATGTCTACGCCATACTTCTTCATTATATCTACGCACTGCTGGCCATAGATTTGTAGCTTATTATGGCACTTGTCTCTGTGCTCCTCAATCCTCTTCATGATGCTGCGTAGAGTATCTTTATCCATATCCTCGCGCATCTTCTTTGCACCATTCTCCTTAAACAGCTCGCTGCCGATTTTGCATAGATCCTTGCGCATATTCCACTCGTCGCCATCCATGAGTCTCTCCTCGGCATACTCCAACAACCAGTTGCGTAGTGCGTCGTTAGAGTGGAAGTTCTCAATAAGCTTGTCGGCACTTCGTTCGATAAGTTGGTCGGCCTCAAGCTCGATGTTGTAATTAAGCTCGAGACCCAGCTCCTTGATAAAGGCACGCAGTATGCGCTGGTAGAAGCGGTCGATGGTAAGAACACTGAAGCGTGAGTAGTCGTGTAGGATGCGTGTACGAGCCTTAAGAGCTCCCTCTCTAATCTCCTGCTCCGAGAGCCCTAATGCACTCTTTATCTCATCCAGATATTTGCTCTTCTTGCCAGCTGCGAGGATGTGTATCTCGTTCAAGATTCGAGACTTCATCTCCTCGGTGGCCTTGTTAGTGAAGGTCACAGCAAGTATGTTGCGATAGAGCTCGGGGTTCTCTATTACATCGCATATATATTTGAGTGCCAACTGGTATGTCTTGCCCGATCCAGCACTCGCACTTAATATCTTTGCACGTTTCATCGTCTACAAATCTTCTTATAATCGCAATACTTACATGCGGCAACATCCTCTGCCTGCTTGAATGGTACCTCTGGGTTAAACATATCCTCAAAGATGGCCGTTAACTCACTCTCAAACTCCTCGGCAACAGTACTATATCTCTCCAACGATATCTCCTCATCGTTCTCGTTTATATACCTGATGTTTGGACTATAATCCTTGCTAATCATCTTAAGCGCGAAGTATAGTGAAGGTACGACATCTTTCTTTTTGCTATGATATAGTATCGTAGAGTATAACAGCGTCTGGAAGATGTTGTCGACCCTCTCTTGTGCCTTGCCATGGAAGAGACTATATATGTTGTTAAACGTAAGGTGTTCCTTGTTACCACTCTTGTAGTCAATAATTTGTAGCATTTCATTATTGATCATATCAATGCGGTCGGCACGTCCCTCAAGCGATACATATCTATTATTCGAGATAGGGTAGCTGTATGGTATAATCTTCTCAAGATCGACGATGGTGTAGTTCTTGCGGTCCTCCTCATCGTAGCGCATGATACCGCGTAGTATATACTTGAGTATGATGTCGCGCACAAGGAGTGTGTCGCCGGAGAAGTTCGCTGGATCAGCATTTGGATTGCCGTATAGCAACAGGCTAATCTCCTCGTTCATAATCTTCTCCACCGTAGCCTTATTTCTCAACTTTCCTATGTCAGCGTGAGGGTTTTCCTTGTCCTTAATTTGGGTGTACAGTTTATGCAGCGTGTTGTGCAATATGTTGCCAAAGGTGAGGGAGTCTATCGTCTCTATCACCTCATCTGGTGTCTTTAGGTTCGCAATAGCCGAGAAGTAGAACTTCAGAGGACAGTACACATACTTGAATAGTGTCGTAGGAGATAGTTTATAACCACTTCCCTCTGTTAGGTATTTATTCAGAATAGACATCTCGTACTCGCCCTTGTGAATCTCAATAGGCTCGGATGTCTGTATGCCAAGGTCGACACCCACGGAGAGCTTCTCCATGTTGCACTCCTTGAACTCGTACTCTAACTGCGAGATATAGCGGCTACGTTCGCCCGTGCTCTTTTCGTCGGCACGCGAGCAGTAGAGCATCTCTATATGCTCGGCGCGCTGTATGAGACGATAGAAGTAGTAGGCATACATCGCCTCGTGCTCCTTATGTGTGGGTAACCCGTATGCAAAACGAAGACTATAGGGGATGAATGATGCCTGCTCGGTGCGGTCGCCTGGGAAGTTGGCATCCGTCATTGATAGCAGTATCACATTCTTGAAGTCAAGGTTACGCGTCTCCAAGATGCCCATAATCTGCACACCCTCGATAGGCTCGCCCTCAAAAGGTATGGTCACACTCTGCAGGTGGCGCTTGAGGAGTGATGTGAAAATATCTACCGATACCTCGATGTTGCAGTTCTCGATAGAGAGTACGGTCTTGCGTATCTCGTTGATGGCTATGTGTAGGTACTCGATTGTCTCCGGGTCGTTGATATTGCGCGAGGCAAGGGTTAGCTCGAGTGTGTCGAGGATAAATTTAGATAACTCCCTCCAACCATCAACTTTTGCGGCAAATATGTTGCGCAGCACAGCATGGTCCTGGAATATCTTTGCGGGTACCATGATGGTGCGGTTTGTGCCTATCTGCGATATGAACTCTGCGTTAGCCTTCTTGCATGTGGCAATACCCGCATCAGCGACATAGGGGTGAGAGAGTAGACCTGTGACGTCGGCGTGGTAGAAGAGTGCCTCCCCATCACTTGTGCGGCAACGTGACTGAAGACCTATGAGTCGGTCAATGAACGTATATGCAGGTGTCGCCTTGAGAGGGTATCCCATGGTGACATTGACACTCTTGATGTTCTGGGGAAGAGAGTGTAGTAGGGGTACAAGAATGTTCTCGTCGGTGAGTACTATAGCCGTATTCTTGTCGAGAGGTCCCCTCTTTGCCAGCTCATCAAAGATGTTGGATAGATGCTTAATCTGCACGATATTAGATACGCAGGCTGTTGTGCGCACCCTCTTCTCAATGTCGTGAAAGTTGTTGTTTGATATCTCAACCGTAGAGGGGTACTTCGCAATGTTTGATCGCATGAAGAGCCCCGCCTCATACTCGTCGTTCTTGACGTAGTAGTTGTCGTAGTCCCAGTAGAACTCCGCGCCATGCTCGCTACGTGTGAGGGCCTTGAAGAGTACCTCCTCACTCTTTGATAGTGCGTTGAAGCCCGCTATGATGAACTTCTTGTTCGGAAGTTTTATATCCTCACCATTCGCAATGCGTTCTGCCGTGATGCGATATAGAAGGCCTGTGTATCCAATGCCAAGGTCGATAAGGTTATTGCGGTACTCCTCATATATGGTTGGCAGTGTGCGCCATATCTCAAGGAATAGCTTCTTCTGCTCCGTGATGGTCTTCTCGGGAGCTACGCTGCTCCAGAAACTCAAAATATGCTCCTGCTCGGGTGTGAGATAGTCGCCCATGTCAGCCTCAATCTCCTTGATGTCGGTGACATTCTGTAGCAGCAACGAGGCGTCGATGAGATACTTATCTATCTTGTCGAAGTCGGAGATGAGCATGTCGCCCCAGAAGTAGAAGCGGTCGAAGGTCTCATGGGGATGATGCTTCACATATACCTTATGCAACTCTGCAATAAGACGTATGCGTTCACCTCGTTTGAGGCCTGATCCCTGCTCCATGAGCTCATCAATGGTTGTCCATGATGGCTGCCACACAGGCTTGTCAACAATCTCTGATATGGCGTGGTTGAAAAATGTTCGTGCGCGAAGTGATGGGAAGAGCACGACAAGGTCTGAAAGGTTGTCGTGACGCTTTAGTAGTGTCTCGGCAAGTTCCTGCTGGAATGTCTTCATCTCTTAATCTTTACTGCTTGAGTGTAATCTCGCCGCCAAAGAGTGTAATCTCACTGCGGAGAATAACGGGCTGTGTGAAGTAGTATAGCTTGCCACCTGTCGAGGTCTTTGCCTCAAGTCTCTCTGTAGCATCCACCTTGACAATTGCATTATGCGACGACTCGGCGATGGTAGAGATGCATTGTAGTCCTGTAGCATCATACTCGGCTGTCGATATGTCGGCAGTCTGGTAGCGAGTCTGGCCTGTGAGTAGTATGTAGCTTTTACCCGATACAAATGACTTGAGATCGAGAACGTCAATCTCGGCAACAAAGTTGGCATCGTTAGAGATGTTTATGTCGAGGATGTTGGTATTGATGATACCCTCAACTCTTACATCAGCCTTTGATATGGAGATGTCTGTAAGTGAACTGAAGTATACTTGCACCTCGGTGATACTCTCACGCTTCGGGTCGTTGCGTTCTGTGATCTTGAGTGTCGATGTCTTGCGTTCCACCTCGATGGTGAACTTCGAGGTATATACACCCTTGGTGTCGTAGATGATGTATGGTGCCTCATCTTCGCCAATCTTGATGAGTGTCAGCTTGATAGGTGCATCAACATCAATCGCAGTGAAGCTCGATAAGAACTCTTTCACGGGTCTACTCTCTTGGATGGGTGTTGTTTCAGGCTCTTGTGCTGAAAGTTCAACGGCAGAAATAATAGCACATATGGCGAGTAAAAACCTTCTCATAATATTCGTTTTAGTGTTTACAGAGGATAAAATTACGAATTTTTTGACAATACTCCAAATTATTACCAAGATAATTCCTCTTTAACTCTGTAATTGCTAATCCGAGATATTAGAGTTTCACTCTAACGAAGCTCGCACCACTCGCCTCGGCGGCTTGTAGTCCAACTGATGAGTCCTCGAAAATTATGGTTTCGCGTGGCGATACGCCAACACTCTCCATGGCCATGAGAAAACAGTCAGGTGCAGGCTTTGGATTTGCTACGTCGTCACCTGTGATAATGCCGTCAATGCCAGATGTTATGTTTAAGTAATTCATCACATTACGGATGTTGTCTCTATGACCAGTAGAGACAATCCATACTTGAGATCCCATGCGTCTCATCATCTGACACCACTCCCATAGCGGGGTGTTGAGTGTTACACTGTCGAAGTATTTTGGATATAGATTAATTTTGAGCTGTCGCACACGTGCTATCTCCATCTCGTCGTTGATGCCTACCATGCGCAAAAACTCCATGCATCGTACACCGAAGAAGCGTTCGAGGTACTCCTCGTAGGTGATCTCTATGCCAACCTGTTTGAGTGCCTCGATGTAGGCCTGTCCGTTTGCCTGACGTGTGTCTACAAGCGTGCCGTCAAAGTCTAGTAGAATTAACTTTATATAATTCATCTTAATCGAATGATTGCATGCTTGATAGAGATATGCGTATCATGCGCTGATACTCTTCTGGCGTTAGCTCCAAGAAGAAGTAGTGCACGGGGTCTACACGTGTGTCGTTAAAGATGACCTCGTAGTGTAGGTGTGGTGCAAACGACAGGCCGCTGTTGCCCGAAAGTGCTATAATGTCACCACGCTTTACTTTCTGCCCCTTCTTAACTCGGATGTCGAGAAGATGGCTATATGATGTTTCATAACCATTTCCGTGGTCAATGGTTACCGCCTTGCCATGTGAAGTATTCTTCTCGGAAAGCGACTTGATAGTTCCATCGGCAGTGGCAAAAACAGCAGTTCCTTCTGGTATTAGGTAGTCGACGCCATGATGCTCATGCATAGTGCGATGAAATGGGTTAATTAAAGGTTTTTTACCTGCAGCCAAAAGCGTCAATTGTCTGTTGTTTACAGGTTGAATAGCAGGCACACAATCCATCGATAGGATGTCGCTTGATATATTATACCTTAAGTCTTCATACGACCGGATAACATCTTGTTCCTGTCTTGTTGCTGATAGCATATGTTTATCCAACATCTCCTCTAGATCGCTACCGTCCATGGTCATAAGCTGCTCGTAGAGTTCAACTCTCTCTGTCTCAAAATCGGCACTCAAATCGTATGGGTTAGATTCAAAGAGTTTTCTAAAGACATTCTCGTCGCGGCGAATAACATTATCTATTACATTGGTTATAGAGTCGTAATGTGCTGACATTGCAATGTATTCCTCGCGCAATTCATCTGTGGAGTGTCGTAACTGATACTCCTTTGGCATATCGACGAAAAGAGTGAGGATTATCCACCACGCTAATATCATGGCAAACCATACCGAGACCTTTATAAGCCATGGTATAATAGGTCTATCCATAATTGAATCTCTCCTTGATATATTCTCTTTATTGCTCATTCTATCAATCAGTTTTTGTTGACTCTTCAAGTTGTCTCATAAGCTCGAGATAAGACTCTGGAGAGATGTCCTTATTGAAGTAGTGTATGGGGTTGATTGTCTTGTCGCGGAAGCGCACCTCATAGTGTAGGTGTGAACCTGATGATACACCCGTGCTACCCACGTCGCCAATAACTTGGCCGCGAGTAACGCTGTCGCCAACATTAACATGGCGTTTTGAGAGGTGGCCATAGCGTGTCTTATAACCAAAACCGTGATTCAGCTCGATAAGTTGTCCGTAGCCTGGCATCCATCCAGACTTTGTTACTACGGCATTACCTGTAGCGTATACTGGTGTGCCTTTTGGCGCTGATAGGTCGACACCTTCATGCATCCTCCAATAGCCATACTTCGGGTGCTTACGCATGCCATAGAGGCTGCTTACATACTTAAGTTTCGTGCGGTCGATAGGCCATATGGCGGGTATCACTGTGGAGAACTCCTCCTTATTCTCGGCCATATCTTGTGTGTCGTCAAGCGATCGCGAGGCATAGTATACGTGTCGAGTAAGGCGGTCGAGATTCTTCCATCCTGCGGTGATTATGTCGCCGTACTCGTCACTGCTAAAGTCTGCATACTTGCTGTCGTTATATTCAGAGTATACCTGTGGAATGTCGAGAGTGTCGATGCCGAGCAGTGGTCGGTACACATATTGGTCGCGGTGCTTGATATCGGCAAGGGTTAGTTCTGACGATGCGATCTTCTCCTGTAGAATGGCATATTCGGCTATGATACGCTGATTGTCGTGGCGTATCTTTGTCATCTTGGGAGTGTCAAACCAGATAGATATCAGTATGTTGCTTAACGCTGCAATAACAAGAGCAATGAACAACTGCAACGCTATGCGATAGCGTCTCGGCCACTTTCTAATGCTCGCGATCTTATCTCTGTTATTGACGTTCTGCATCGTAAAAATAAAAAATATTAAAAATATCTCTATTAACGATGCAAAATTAAAGTAAATTGTGTAATTTTGCAACCGCGTATAAAATATAGGTATAAATAAAACATAAATATATATGGAATCAAACAAAGTAAGACAAGAGTTCTTGGATTTCTTCCGATCGAAGCAGCATGAGATTGTTGCTTCAGCTCCTATGGTCGTAAAGAACGACCCAACGCTGATGTTCACCAACGCAGGTATGAACCAGTTTAAGGATATCTTCCTTGGTAATGCGCCACGCAAGTGGCCTCGTGTTGCCGATACGCAGAAGTGTTTGCGCGTGTCTGGTAAGCATAACGACTTGGAGGAGGTAGGTCACGATACATATCACCACACAATGTTCGAGATGCTCGGTAACTGGTCTTATGGCGACTATTTCAAGAAGGAGGCTATCGAGTGGGCGTGGGAGCTCCTTACAGAGGTGTATAAACTCGATAAGAGCCGTATGTATGCTACTGTATTTGAGGGTAGCGAGGAGGATGGCGTAGCCTTCGATCAGGAGGCATACGACTACTGGAGACAGTTCCTTCCAGAGGATCACATCATCCGCGGTAATAAGAAGGATAACTTCTGGGAGATGGGTGAGACAGGCCCTTGCGGTCCATGTAGCGAGATTCACTTCGACCTTCGCGATGATGAGGAGGTGGCGAAGATCCCAGGTCGTGAGATGGTTAATATGAGCCACCCACAGGTTATCGAGATATGGAACCTTGTATTCATGCAGTATAACCGTAAGGCGAATGGCTCATTGGAGGCGTTGCCAGCGAAGAATGTAGATACAGGTATGGGCTTTGAACGTCTCTGTATGATCCTTCAGGGTAAGAAGTCGAACTATGATACAGACGTATTCCAACCAACTATTGCTCGCATTGCAGCTCTCTCTGGCAAGGAGTATGGCAAGGATGAGAAGTGCGATGTCGCTATGCGTGTTATCGCTGACCATTTGCGCGCCATCTCATTCTCTATTGCCGATGGTCAGCTCCCAGCAAATGCAAAGGCTGGTTATGTTATCCGTCGAATCTTGCGTCGTGCCGTACGTTATGGCTATACATACCTCGGCTTCAGCGAGCCATTCATCTGCAAGCTTGTTGATGGTCTCGTGAAGCAGATGGGTCATCAGTTCCCCGAGCTCGTAGCGCAGCAGACACTCATAGAACGTGTTATTGAGGAGGAGGAGGCATCATTCCTTCGTACACTTGCTACAGGTATCAACCTCTTGGATGGTGTGATTAAGAAGTCGGCAGGTGGTAAGATCTCCGGTAAGGATGCCTTTGTGTTGTATGACACATACGGATTCCCTATCGACCTTACAGAACTCATCGCCAAGGAGCAGGGCGTAGAGGTAGACATCGTAGAGTTCGAGAAGGAGTTGCAGGTGCAGAAGGAACGTTCTCGTAACGCTGCGCAGCAGGATATCGATGACTGGCAGGAGGTTCTGCCTATTACAGAGAGCACATTCATCGGTTATGATAACCTCGAGGCAGATGTCCGTATAGCACGTTATCGTCGTGTTAAGAGCAAGAACAATGTTACATATCAGCTTGTATTTGACCACACTCCATTCTATGGTAACTCGGGTGGTCAGATAGGTGATGTTGGTTATATCGAGAGTGCAAATGAGAAGATCGATATTATCGCTACCGAGAAGGAGAATGGTCTTATCATCCACATCGCAAAGCAGTTGCCAGAGAACCCAGCGGCCGAGTTCCGTGCTGTTGTTAATGCTGAAACACGCTATAGCGCGGCTAACAACCATACTGCAACACACCTTATAGACTATGCATTGCGTAAGGTGCTTGGTACTCATGTTGAGCAGAAGGGTTCTATGGTGGGTCCTATGGGTCTTCGTTTTGACTTCTCACACTTCCAGAAGGTTACTCCCGAGGAGTTGCGTGAGGTGGAACGTGAGGTTAACCGTCTAATCCGTAGCAACTATCCATTAATTGAGAATCGTGAGGCTACAATGGCGGAGGCGGAGGCTGCTGGCGCTATCATGCTATTCGGTGAGAAGTATGGCGACAAGGTGCGTATCGTAAACTTTGGCCCTTCTACAGAGCTTTGTGGTGGTACTCACGCCTCGGCTACGGGTAACCTCGGTATCTTCAAGATTATCAGCGAGAGTGCTATCTCGGCAGGTGTGCGTCGTATCGAGGCAACAACAGGTGAGCATGCCGAGAGTATTATATATAATGCCCAGGATATGGTTAGCTCTTTGGAGCAGCTCGTGCGTAACCCAAAGGTGCTCCAGGCTATCGAGAAGATGATGGAGAGCAATGAGTCGTTGAGTCGCGAGATTGAGGAGATGCGTAAGGAGAAGGTCGTATCTATCGCAGATGACCTCGCAAAGAATACCCCATTGCGCGGTGGTGTGACACTTATCTCTCACACGGCAAAATATTCTCCAGAGGTCATGAAGGATTTGGCATTCGCTTTGCGTCAGCGTGTAGATCGCCTTGTGATGGTTATTGGTAACCTCCACGACGGCAAGCCAACGCTTAACATCATGCTCACTGACAACATCGTTGAGATGGGTGTAGATGCGGGTGCTGTGGTACGTGAGGCTGCGAAACTTATGAATGGTGGTGGCGGTGGTCAGAAGCACTATGCTACTGCTGGTGGTAAGAATCCTGATGGTCTTCAGGCTGCTGTTGATAAGGCGGTTGAACTTATCATGAACAACATTAAGTAAGAAACGAAATAATGTGTGTAATATTATGAGCAATAAGGTATTATTGATGATATTGGATGGTTGGGGTAATGGCGATCACTCGAAGTCAGACGTCATCTACTCAACAAATCCAGAGTATATAAATGCCATGACGGCACAGTATCCTCATGCCGAGCTTAAGACAGATGGTGAGAACGTAGGTTTGCCAGAGGGTCAGATGGGTAACTCGGAGGTGGGTCACCTTAATATCGGTGCTGGTCGTGTGGTATACCAGGACTTGGTTAAGATCAACCGTGCATGTCGCGATAACTCTATCCTCGAGAATGAGGAGATTGTTAAGGCGTTCGAGTATGCAAAGGCTAACGGTGTGAATGTTCACTTCATGGGTCTTGTGTCGGATGGTGGTGTGCACTCATCACTCGATCACCTCTTCAAGTTGTGCGACATCTCAAAGCACTACGGCATTGAGAATACATATGTTCATTGCTTCATGGATGGTCGTGATACTGACCCACGCAGCGGTAAGGGTTTTATCGCAGCCTTGGAGGAGCATATGACAAAGTCTACAGGTAAGATTGCCTCAATCATCGGTCGCTACTATGCTATGGACCGTGACAAGCGTTGGGAACGTGTTAAGATTGCATACGATCAGCTTGTTAACGGCGTTGGTGAGAAGTCAACAAACATGGTGGAGGCTATGCAGAAGTCATATGACGAGGGTGTTACTGATGAGTTTGTTAAGCCTATCGTGAATGTTGATGTCGAGGGTAAAGCTATCGGCACTATCAAGCCTAACGATGTTGTCATCTTCTTCAACTACCGTAACGACCGTGCCAAGGAGCTTACTATCGTGCTCACACAGCAGGATATGCCAGAGGAGGGTATGCATACTATGCCATTGTACTACTGCTGTATGACTCCTTATGATGCGAAGTTCGAGGGCTTGCATATCCTCTTCGATAAGGATAATGTGCCTAACACCATCGGTGAGTATATCGCATCACAGGGCTTGAAACAGTTGCGCATCGCCGAGACAGAGAAGTATGCTCACGTGACATTCTTCCTCAATGGTGGTCGTGAGGATAAGTTCGCAGAGGAGGATCGTATACTTGTAGCATCACCCAAGGTTGCGACATATGACCTTCAGCCAGAGATGTCTGCATACGAGGTTAAGGATAAGTTGGTGGAGGCTCTTGGTGAGCAGAAGTACGACTTCATATGTTTGAACTTTGCGAATGGCGATATGGTGGGTCATACAGGTGTATACGAGGCTATCGAGAAGGCTGTTAAGGCAGTGGATGAGTGTGTTAAGGATGTTGTGGAGGCAGCCAAGGCTAACGGCTATGAGGTTGTTCAGATCGCTGACCATGGTAATGCTGATAATGCAGTTAATGCTGACGGCACACCTAACACCGCACACTCACTCAACCCAGTGCCCATCGTAGTAGTATCTGACCGCGTGGCAAAGGTTAAGGATGGTATCCTTGCGGATGTTGCGCCTACAGTGCTTGATCTCATGGGTCTTGTAAAGCCCGCAGAGATGACAGGCGAGTCGCTTGTTGAATACAAGTAATTCTACATGTTAATATGTTAAAGGGTTGCCCCAACGGGCAACCATTATTTTATTTTAACTGATTGATTTTCAGTGTTAGTTTTTACGAAAATTGCGAAATCCTACATAGAAGACTACATGGAGGTTGTGGTTAAATCCATTTCCCGACGAGTAAAATGTGTATAGCAGTTTTGAAAGTACGGCTCTGAAATCGAGCATCTTTCGCTGATGCAATATGAATAAACAAAAT
>JAZLCL010000056.1:0-23013 GCA_045614205.1 Alistipes sp.
CGCGGTGTGCGCTACCTATTGCAGGTGTGCTACGACCTTCGCTTCCCGGTGTGGAGCCGTCAGCGTGGCGACTACGATGTTGCGCTATATGTGGCCTTGTGGCCCAAGCCTCGCAGGGAGGTGTGGCGCACGCTGTTGAGAGCACGTGCCATAGAGAACCAGGCGTATGTTGTGGGTGTTAACCGTGTGGGCATGGAGCCAGGCCTGGAGTATTCGGGTGACTCGATGGTTGTTGATGCCTATGGCAGGGTGGTGATGGATATGGAGTCGCACAGGGGTATTGCTGTTGTGCAGATAGATATGGAGGCACTCGAGGCCTTCAGGGCAAAGTTCGCGGTATGGCGCGATGCCGATAGTTTTGTTATAACTAAAAGTTGATAGGTATGAGTGTTAATGAGATAATCCTACTGCTGGTATCAGGAGTGTTGGTAGGCATCATCAATACGTTGGGTGGTGGTGGCTCGGTAATAACCATGTCGTTGTTCATGGCCATGGGAATGCCTATAGGTATTGCCAATGGTACAAACCGCATAGCTGTCCTCATGCAGAACCTGTCGGCTACCGTTGCATTTCTACGTAAGGGTATGCTGCATGTTAAGAGTGGTCTGCTGCTGTCGTTGCCCGCCATCGTGGGTAATATCTTTGGTGCGCTTGTTGCCACGGAGGTTAGTGAGTCGATATTTAAGATATGCTTGAGCATTGTGCTTGCCATAATCCTCATATACCTCGTGTTGGGTAAGGATAATGAGCAGATTACAGGTGGCCATAGCTTGAAGATAAAGTGGTGGCACTACATATGGTTCTTCATCATAGGCTTCTATGGTGGATACATATACATTGGCCTCGGTTTCTTGATTCTCGCGGTGACGATATGGACCATGAATCTCGATATCATCACGGCGAATGTTATCAAGGGATTTGTCATCTTCCTCTCTACGCCCTTTGCTCTTGCGGTGTTCATCTACAATGGCCAGGTGGAGTGGATGGCAGGTCTGCTGCATGGTGCTGGTAATATCATTGGTGCTCTAATGGCATCACATTGGGCAATGAACTGGGGTGTTAAGTTTGTGCGATGGTTTACGCTTGCCATCATCGTTGTATTCTTCGTCGACCTTATGGGTTGGATATCGTTGGAGTCGTTGCTCACACACTTGTTATAAATGTCAATGGCAAAGAAGCAGATAGAGGTTATAGGTGCGCGTGTACACAACCTTAAGGGTGTTGATGTGACTATCCCGCGTGACTCGCTTGTCGTCATCACCGGACTCTCGGGCTCGGGTAAGTCGTCGTTGGCCTTCGACACCATCTATGCCGAGGGTCAGCGCCGTTATATGGAGACGCTGTCGTCGTACGCACGTCAGTTTGTTGGCAATATGGAACGCCCCGATGTAGATAGGATTACGGGCTTGAGTCCTGTTGTTGCCATCGAGCAGAAGACCACGAATAAGAATCCACGTTCCACGGTGGGTACCGTCACCGAGATTAATGACTTCCTACGTCTGCTCTATGCTCGTGCCTCACGTGCCTACTCGCCACGTACGGGTGAGCCTATGGTGCGCTATAGCGACGAGCAGATATGCAACCTTATGATTGAGAACTTCGAGGGTCGTAGGGTAGCCTTCATGGCGCCCGTTGTCAAGGGCCGTAAGGGTCACTACCGCGAGCTCTTCGACACTATGTCGCGTAAGGGATATATATATGCACGTATCGATGGACAGATACAGGAGATATCTGCGGGTATGAAGCTCGATAGATATAAGGTTCATACCATCGATATGGTCATTGACCGCCTTGTTGTTGGCGAGGCACACCGCCAGCGTATGATGACCTCACTCTCGGAGGCTATGCGTCAGGGTAAGGGTACTATGGTGCTCTACGACTATGCCACCGAGGGCTTGCGCTACTACTCGCGTAACCTCATGTGTCCCACTACGGGTGAGGCCTTCGAGGAGCCGCAGCCCCACACCTTCTCTTTCAACTCGCCCAAGGGGGCATGCCCACGCTGCAATGGTCTGGGTCAGATGGCGGTATTTAATATCAGCAAGATTATTCCCGATGGGTCGCTATCGCTACGCGAGGGAGGCATCGAGCCTCTTGGTAAGTATCGTTCAAGCGTTCTCTTTGCCACACTCGAGGCCCTCGGTCACCGCTATGGATTTACCCTGAATGACCCTTTAGATACACTCTCGGATGAGGCTATGAATGCCATCCTCTATGGCGATGCCGAGCCTCTTGCTGTAAATGTTCCCGACTACTCGGCAAGTGGCAGCAACCATCTGTTGCAGTGGGCAGGATTGTCGGAGTATATAAGTGGCGATGTAGATGAGGAGTCGAAGCGTGGTCAGAAGTGGAGGGAGCAGTTCCTCGTTATGGAGGAGTGCGAGGTGTGCCACGGCTCACGCCTCAAGGCCGAGGCTCTACACTTCCGTATCGGAGGTAAGAGCATTGCTGATGTCTCGGCTATGTCCATCGTAGAGTTCTCGGAGTGGATAGGCGGCATCGAGGAGCATCTTAACGATAAGGAGAGAGTCATTGCACGAGATATAATTAAGGAGATTCGTGAGAGGGTAGGCTTCCTCATAGATGTAGGTCTTGGCTACTTGTCGCTGTCACGCGCATCACGCACCATTTCGGGTGGTGAGGCGCAGCGCATACGTCTTGCTACGCAGATAGGCTCGAAGCTTGTCAATGTGCTCTACATCCTCGATGAGCCGAGCATAGGTCTGCACCAGCGCGATAACCAGCGCCTCATACGCAGCCTTAAGAGTCTGCGCGATGCTGGTAACTCGGTCATCGTCGTGGAGCATGATGAGGATATGATGCGTGCTGCGGACCATATCGTCGATGTGGGACCTGCGGCGGGTCGTCGTGGCGGTAGGATTGTCGCCTCGGGTACGTTTGAGGATATATGTGCTAGCGATAGTGTCACTGCCGACTACCTAACGGGTCGACGACGCATAGCGCGCCCCGAGGTGTTGCGCCAGGGTAGTGGCGAGTATATAACGCTGCGTGGTGCTGCGGGCAATAACCTTAAGGGTGTCGATGTGAGAATCCCGCTGGGTAAGCTCGTATGTGTTACGGGTGTCTCGGGCTCGGGTAAGTCGTCGCTTATAAATGGCACGTTGCGTCCCATCATCTCGCGCCACCTATATAGATCCTTCGACCAACCTCTTAAGTACGACTCTATAGAGGGACTTGAGAATATCGATAAGCTCGTTGTCGTGGATCAGTCACCTATAGGGCGCACGCCACGTAGCAACCCCGCAACATATACTAACGTCTTTGCCGACATACGCAAGCTCTTCGAGATGACTCCCGATGCGCAGATTAGGGGTTATAAGTCGGGTCGCTTCTCGTTCAATGTCAAGGGTGGCAGATGCGAGGAGTGTAAGGGTGCTGGCTTCCAGACCATAGAGATGAACTTCCTACCCGACGTGTATGTCAAGTGTAAGGTGTGTGGTGGTAATAGGTATAACCGCGAGACGCTGGAGGTTAAGTATAAGGGTAAGAGCATCAACGATGTGCTCAACATGACCATTAATATGGCTGTTGAGTTCTTCGAGCATATACCCTCCATCTATCAGAAGTTACACGCCATACAACAGGTGGGCCTCGGCTACCTAACCCTCGGTCAGCCATGTACCACGCTGTCGGGTGGTGAGTCGCAGCGCATAAAGCTTGCCACGGAGCTCTCCAAACGTGAGACGGGCCGCACCCTCTATATCCTCGATGAACCTACCACAGGATTACACTTTGAGGATATACGCCAGCTCCTCGATGTGATAAATAGACTCGTCGACTGCGGAAATACAGCCATTGTCATCGAGCATAATCTCGATGTCATTAAGGTTGCCGACTGGATTATAGATATGGGCCCCGAGGGTGGTCGTGATGGTGGTTCCCTCGTTGCCGAGGGCACACCCGAGGATATAGCCAACGAGCCCAATAGTTATACGGGACACTACCTTAAGCCCCTGCTATAGAAAACAAGAGAGTTGTATGGCCGTAGCTATACAACTTCTTGATTTAATGGCTATATACCACTCTCTATATCGCGAATATATTTCCCGTGTACTGCACGCTATTGTAGAATGGTGAGCTTATGGTCAGCGTGGCACCGCCATAGCGCGAGTATATCTCGAAGGAGAAGGTGTATTCGGAGGAGGAGAATAGTGAGGATGAGAAAGTCACATGCCAACCGTCATTTGTCTGCTCGGCGACATATCCCGTCACACTTGGAAGCACATAGTTGAATACCACAGGGTAGTATGGTGGCACATAGCCCTTGATATATGGTATACATACATCCACCGCCTCACTCCACACTATGATCTCATATTCGGGATTTACAATGTTGCGCATCATGCCTGCGGGCATCTGCTGTATCGTCTGTGGCACAAAACGGTAGTTGTGCGACAAAACCAGCGAGTCTACATACTTCTCGTATGCCGCAAGCCTCTGTGCTCGCCTCTGCTGGCGTGCCTCCTGCTGTGCACTCTTTTGCGCACTACTCTCCCTCTGACTATCACTCTTGGCCTCCAGACCAAAGGCTATGCCTACTATCATCATTATGATGACTGATAGCGTAATTAATGTTGTACGTTTCATGTGGTAATATGGTTTAATGTTCAAAGTGTATTAAACAAACACCATACCACCATATAAAAGAGAGAGGAGACAATGTCTTGCCCCCTCCCATCTTTCAATTATGTATATCGTATGTTAACGCTTCACGAAGCGGTCCACTACGGCAGCACATGCCGCATCACCGGTGATGTTAAGCGTTGTGCGCATCATGTCGAAGATACGGTCGAGGGCGTAGAAGAGTGGTAGTCCCTCGAGAGGTATGTCGGCGGCCACCAATACTGCCGCAGCAAGGAGTGTAGGGCCTGGTACGCCTGCCTGGCCTATGGCACCAAGAGCACATACGATGGTTATAGATATGTAGTGGCCCATGGTGAGGTCTATGCCGTAGAACTGCGCAAAGAAGGTGGCGAGTAGGGCATAGTATATCGCATTACCCGACATGTTGATAGTAGCACCGAGTGGTAGTACGAAGCCCGATGTCTGCTTCGAGATGCCCATCTCGTCGCAGGCATTCATGTTCACGGGTAGTGTGGCGAGTGATGATGCTGTAGAGAATGATACTATCTGTGGCTTTATCATGGCACGGAAGTAGTCCTTAAGTTTCACGCGCGAGAAGAGAGCCACGGTGAGAGGGTAGAGACCAAGGCCGATGATGAGGATCACGATGATGTCTATCCATAGCACGTTGGCAACCTGCAAGAGCACCTCGAAACCGAAGGTGCCTGTGGCATCTGCTATAAGGCCGAACACGCCGAGTGGTGCCACGAACATAACCTTGCCTATGCACCATATGAGAGCCTCGAGGATGGTGTTTAGGCCGTTGCAAATTCGCTGTCGCTTCTCCTGTGCGAGTGCCGATACGCCAAAGCCGAAGAAGAGACCGAAGATGATTATCTGGAGGATGTTACCCGATGTTAGTGCCTCTATGGGGTTTGCTGGTATCATGCCTATAACGGTATCCCAGAATCCCATGGCTACGGGGGCTGCAGTATCTGCTGTCTCGTATGTTGCTGCAAGTGATGTCACCGTCGTCTGGTCTACGCTTACACCTGGCTGGAAGAGCTCACCAAAGAGGAGTGCGAGGGCTATAGATATGACTGTTGTTATGAGCATATATCCGATGCTCACCGTGCCTATGAGGCCTGCCGACTTTGTCTCGCCAAGGGCTGCAGCACCACTTATGATAGAGACGAATACAAGTGGCACCACGAGCATCTTGATGAGCTGTATGAAGAGGTCGCCAAGAGGCTTAAATGCCGAGGCGTCGGGGCCCATGAACACGCCCACGATGATGCCGACAATCATGGCGATGATGATCCATACGCCAAGGTTCTTGAGAAGTTTTTTCATTGTGTCTAAAAGTTATAACCGTGTCTTATTTTGGCAAAGATACGATAATTGATGCGTATATACAAAGCGTTATAGCAAAAATTATTACAAAACCATCACCTATGACTCTTTTTTTAATCACTTAAATTATATAATTTTGTCTAATAAACCATCTCTATTATGAAACCAAGAATTGTCGTTTTTACTGGCGCTGGCGTAAGTGCCGATAGCGGTATCGCTACATTCCGTGATGCTAATGGCTTGTGGGCTAACTATCGTGTTGAGGATGTGTGCACTCCCGAGGCGTTGCAGAGAAACAGAGCACAGGTCATAGAGTTCTATAATATGCGACGTCGTGAGGCCCTCACCAAGGAGCCTAATGCTGGTCACCTTGCCATAGCCTCTATGGAGGAGTGGGCTGATGTGTGCGTCATTACCCAGAATGTTGATAACCTGCATGAGAGGGCTGGCTCGACACGAGTATTGCACCTTCATGGTGAGCTTATGAAGCTATGCTCGGAGAAGAACCATGACCTTGTGTACGATATCAACGAGGGCTGGGAACAGGATCTCGATGCGCGTGGTGAGGATGGAGCCCTGTTGCGCCCCTATATCGTCTTCTTTGGCGAGTCGGTGCCTATGTTCGACCCCGCCAGTCGTATCGTTGAGCATGCCGATATACTTATCGTCGTGGGCACATCGTTGGCGGTATATCCCGCAGCCTCACTCGTATACTTTGTGCGTGACCGTAAGGTACCCATCTACCTCGTAGACCCTGGTACTCCCGATACGAATATGATACGCAACCCTCTTACACATATCCAGGAGAGAGGTAGTGTCGGTCTTCCACAACTCGTTGAGCAGCTGAAGAATGAGTTTGCGAAGTAGGGTTGAGGCGCGTGCTGCGTCATTACTCGACTACTGCCGCAAGGGTGGATATAACTGCCAGGTGGCACTCTTTGTCGACCTGTCGCGACACTCTGGTCGCCGTAGGTTTGTGGTGTGGGATTTTGAGGCTTCTCGACCGCTGCTCATGTGTCCCGTTAGCCATGGTAGTGGTGCGCAGAAGTCGCACGTGAGGTCGGCATATGCGAGAGTCTCAAATGAGGATGGCTCACACCTATCATCTGTAGGTCGTGCCCTTGTTGCCGAGAGGTATGAGGGTCGCTATGGCGTTGCCTATAGACTCGATGGTCTCGATGCCACAAACTCGAACCTCCGTAGCCGCTGTGTGGTGCTCCATGGCTGGGAACATACCACCTCCCTCCCTATATGGCCCTTTGCCACCGTCGGTAGCTTCGGCTGTCCTGTGCTGTCGCGTAGCGATATGAGGTGTGTGGATGAAATCTTGAAGAGGAATAATCGGACAATAATTGAAATATTTGTTTAATGCACAGAGCAAAAGAGTGGGGCTGTCCAAACGGACAACCCCATCTCTATTGTAATACCATCCTCTATTCTTCATAGAAGCAGTCTCGCAGACAACTTCTAAACTATTTGAAGTATAGGTCAAGAAGCTCCTTTGCTGCTATGAACGACGATAGCTTGGCGTCGAGAACTCGCTGCTCCACATCCGCAATCCTCGCCTCGATCTCTGGATTGTTGTAGAAACTCGACTTAAGAGTCTCGTTTATAGTCTCGTACATCCAATACTTATTCTGACGGTTTCTGTTTGTCATGAAGTAACCGTTGAGCTCGATGTGCTGTAGATACTGCTCAACGCCCTCCCATACCTCCTTGAGGCCAGTGCCCTCGTGTGATGAGCAGGTGTATACCTGTGGTCGCCACTCCGAGTCGGGTAGAGGGAAGAGGTGTAGTGCACCCTGGTACTGCGCCTTGGCAAGTTCCGCCTTGGTGACATTCTCGCCGTCAGCCTTCGTGATGACCATCATGTCGGCCATCTCCATGATGCCGCGCTTGATGCCCTGGAGCTCATCGCCAGCACCTGATATCTGAAGCATCATGAACATATCTACCATAGAGTGTACTGCTGTCTCCGACTGACCCACACCTACGGTCTCGATGAATATAACGTCGAAGCCCGCAGCCTCGCACAAGACGATGGTCTCGCGTGTCTTACGCGCTACGCCACCCAACGAGCCTGCCGAGGGTGAGGGGCGCACGAAGATATCGGGGTTATGGCATATGCTCTCCATGCGTGTCTTATCACCGAGTATTGAGCCACCACTACGTTCCGAGCTTGGGTCTATGGCTAACACTGCAAGCTTGTGTCGCAACGATGTAACCATGTTGCCCACAGCCTCTATGAAGCTCGACTTACCAGCACCTGGAACACCAGTGATGCCGATGCGCACGGAACGTCCAGAGTGGGGTAGACATCTCTCGATAATCTCCTGTGCTTGAGCATAGTGCGCTGGGTTGTTGCTCTCGATGAGTGTTATGGCTTGTGCCAAGATGGTGATGTTACCCTCAAGTATTCCTGCAACATACTCATCCGTAGATAGCTCTCTACGCTTACGTCGCACGAAGTAGGGGTTTACAACGGGCTTCTCCTCGACGCCAGATGCGACGTTAAGTGCGCTGTCGTGGTGTGTGTCGAGATACTCCTTCTCGTAGTGTTCTATTTTTGTAAAAGCCATAGTATCTGTTAGTTATTTGTTATTTCAAGTATAATATCGCGGTTTAACTGATTCACAGGTCCGAACCACTGTGCCTTGCTGCGTCGCTTGTCGAAGATCACGCAGAAGGGCACATAGTTTATGCCGAACGCCTTGAATGTCTTCCTCTCGGTGTCGAATGCTAATGTCATGCCGAGGGTATCTATGCGCTGTGCTATGTCTGCCTCAATGTCGCGCTGCTCGGTGGTGACGAGTACGATGTCGAGGTTGTCGAGTAGCGTTGTGCGCATGTCGCCCATGTCGGCAAAGGCCTTGATGCATGGTAAGCTCTCGGAGTGTATGAATATCATGCACACATACTCCTTGGTGCCGAGGTTAAGCTCTTTGCCCAACTTGGAGTCCACGTTTATGGATGGCACCTTCTCGCCGAGGCGTAGGTTCTGTGCCTGGACATGTGTCACTGCGGCGAGCATCATCGCAACTATGATGGCTATACGTTTCATTCTCGAGATTCGATTAATATGCGAAGGTAACTAAAATTCCTCAATAATCAATCTCCGAGGAGTAATTTTTTCATGCCCAGGAGGTATAAAATTTCAATTCTTGTGAGTAGCGATGTTGATGTGTCAAAAAGTTAAAAAAAAGAGTGGAAAATATTTCGTCGTTTCAAAAAGTTGCAGTACCTTTGGGTGATTTTTGAGATATCAAAATTGTAAGGACAACAACAAAAAAATATTAAGTTAAACTTTATAAAAACTAAACATTATGAAAGTATCTCACATTGAGCATCTCGGCATCGCCGTGAACAGTTTGGAGGAGGCAATCCCTTACTGGGAGAACGTATTGGGTCTTAAGTGTTACGCCATCGAGGAGGTAGCAGATCAGAAGGTAAAGACTGCATTCTTCATGCTTGGTCAGACAAAGATCGAGCTCTTGGAGCCTACATCTCCAGAGTCAACAATCGCAAAGTACATCGAGAACAAGGGCGTGGGTATCCACCACATGGCTCTCGCTTGCGAGAACATCGAGGAGCAGCTTGCTGATGCAGAGGCTCATGGCATCCGCCTTATCGACAAGACTCCACGTAAGGGTGCAGAGGGTCTCACTATCGCATTCCTTCACCCAAAGTCAACACAGGGTATCCTTACAGAGCTTTGCGAGAACAAGAATAAGTAGTCTTGGATGATTTTTCGACCCGACCACTTGGTGTAGTCGGCGTCTGAAAAGGAGTCAAATCACTGCTTCGACAATTAAACGAATCAACTAAAAACAATAAAACAAAATTTCATTATGAGTGAGATTCAGAAGGCTATCGAGAAATTGATGGATAACCGTCAGACAGCTCGTATGGGTGGTGGCCAGAAGGCTATCGACAAGCAGCACGAGAAGGGTAAGTATACAGCTCGTGAACGTATCGCTATGTTGTTGGATGAGGGTAGCTTCGAGGAGTTCGACATGTTCGTTACTCACCGTTGCTATGACTTCGGCATGGATGCGAAGCACACATTTGGTGATGGCGTTGTAACAGGTTACGGTACCATCGCAGGTCGCTTGGTTTACGTCTTCGCACAGGACTTCACCGTTACAGCTGGTTCATTGTCTATCTCTTTGGCTGACAAGATCTGCAAGGTTATGGATATGGCTGTTCGCAACGGTGCTCCTTGCATCGGTTTGAATGACTCTGGTGGTGCTCGTATCCAGGAGGGTGTTAACGCCTTGGCTGGTTACGCAAACATCTTCCAGCGTAACGTAATGGCATCAGGTGTTATCCCACAGATCTCTGCTATCTTCGGTCCTTGCGCCGGTGGTGCTGTTTACTCTCCAGCATTGACTGACTTCATCATCATGCGCCGTGAGACATCTAACATGTTCCTCACAGGTCCAAAGGTTGTTAAGACCGTTACTGGTGAGGATGTGACACAGGAGCAGCTTGGTGGTGCTAACATGCACACTACAAAGTCTGGTGTTGCACAGTTCGCTGTTGATTCAGAGGAGGAGGGCTTGAAGCTCCTCCGCGACCTTCTCTCATACATGCCACAGAACTACACAGCTCTCGTGCCTGATCAGCCATGTACTGACGACATCGCACGTAAGGAGGATATCCTCAACGAGATCATCCCTGATAACCCTAACAAGCCATACGATATGATGGAGGTTATCAAGGCTATCGTTGATAATGGTGAGTTCTTGGAGTCTGCAGCAGCTTATGCAAAGAATATCATCACAGGTTTCGCACGTTTCAACGGCCAGAGTGTAGGTATCATCGCTAACCAGCCAAAGTTCATGGCGGGTGTTCTCGATATCAACGCTTCACGTAAGGCGGCTCGTTTCGTACGTTTCTGCGATGCGTTCAACATTCCATTGGTAACATTGGTAGACGTTCCTGGCTTCTTGCCTGGTACAGCACAGGAGTACGGTGGTGTGATCACTCACGGTGCGAAGTTGCTCTTCGCATACTGCGAGGCTACAGTGCCAAAGGTAACTGTTACATTGCGTAAGGCTTACGGTGGTGCATACATCGTTATGTCATCGAAGCACATCCGTGGTGACGTTAACTACGCATGGCCAACAGCCGAGATTGCCGTTATGGGTGCAAGTGGTGCCGTTGAGGTATTGCACGCCAAGGCGTTGTCTAGCTTCGAGAACAAGGAGGATAAGGCGAAGTTCGTTGCAGAGAAGGAGCAGGAGTACCGCGATAAGTTCTCTAATCCATACAATGCAGCTCGCTACGGCTACATCGACGATGTTATCGAGCCACGCAACACACGTTTCCGCATAATCCGTGCTTTGGAGTCATTGCGCAACAAGCGTTTGGAGAATCCTGCAAAGCGTCATAACAACATTCCTTTGTAGTATATAAATATTGGGTAAGTTATGATGATACTTGCAACAAATTGGGTTAACGCAGCTCTTATGGCGCTTGTGAGCATCTGCTTGGTGTTCGTGGTGCTTGTTCTCCTTATCTTTATTTTGAAGCTCTTCGGAGTGATATTTAAGGAGAGAAAGAGTGCTGCTATCGCGCCCGCAGCAACATCATCTGACGAAATCACTGACGAGGAGTTGGCAGCCATCGCTATGGCTGTCAACCTCTTCTTCAACCGTCATGATGAGGAGAGTGACGTGCTTACCTTCCGCCAGAACCACGACGTTTCGGCATGGCAGGTACGCAACATTCACAAGCAATTGTAAAACACAAACACTACGATTAACTAACGCTTATTATGCAGAAATTCAAATTCAATATTAACGGCAAGGGCTACGAGGCTATCGTTGAGGAGACAGATCGCAACACTGCCCGTGTCGAGCTTAATGGTAAGAGCTACACAGTGCAGATCGAGAAGGAGGAGGCTATCGTCTCTCCAAAGATCGCTGCTGTTAAGCCTTCAGCTTCAAGTGCAGACTTCGTAGATGCTCCTGCACAGCCTCTCACAGGCAATGCTGGCTCAATCAAGTCACCACTCCCAGGTAACGTGACAAAGGTTAAGGTTAAGGAGGGTCAGGCTGTTCAGGCAGGTGAGGTACTCATGACTCTCGAGGCCATGAAGATGGAGAATGAGATTATGGCTCCTGCGGCTGGTACCGTTAAGAAGATCTACGTTGCCGAGGGTAAGGCTGTTCAGCAGGGTGAGGCTCTCATCGACCTCGAGTAATACTAACTCTTTAATTATTAACGTAATATGAAGAGTGTAAAATTCTATTTCTCATTGCTCCTCTCGGCTGTGATGCTCGCAGTTGCTACGCCAGCAATGGCTAACGAGACTGACGAGATTGCTACTGATGTAGAGTCTGTTGAGGCGGTTGCTCCTGTCGTTGAGGCGGAGGCTGTCGAGGAGGCTCCTGTTGTGGCTGTCGAGGAGGCTGCATCTCCAATGTCTGGCTCACAGGGCCGCGACAACGCTGCTATAGACAACGACTTCAGCGTGAGCAATGCTGTAGGTAACTTCGTTGACCAGGCGGGCTTCAGTGGCTTTGCAAAGGATTGGCGCTATGCTGTGATGATCCTCGTGGCATTCGTGCTCCTCTACCTCGCTATCGTTAAGAAGTTCGAGCCATTGCTCCTCATGCCTATCGCATTTGGTATGTTGCTCACTAACCTTCCTGGTGCTGGCATGTTCCACTCGGAGTTTTTCGCTGGTGGCCATGTTCACTGGGGCGACTTTGCTCTCGGTTCAGCGGGTCTCTTGGACTACCTCTACCTCGGTGTTAAGCTTGGTATCTATCCTTGCTTGATCTTCGTGGGTGTAGGTGCCATGACCGACTTCGGTCCACTCATCGCTAACCCAAAGAGCTTGTTGCTTGGTGCAGCTGCACAGATTGGTATCTTCGCTACATTCCTTGGTGCGTTGGCTCTCGGCTTCAACTACTGGGAGTCTGGCTCTATCGGTATCATCGGTGGCGCTGATGGTCCTACGGCTATCTACCTCACATCGAAGCTTGCTCCCCACTTGTTGGGTCCTATTGCCGTTGCGGCATACTCTTACATGGCCCTTGTTCCTGTCATCCAGCCTCCTATCATGAAGCTCTTGACAACAGAGAAGGAACGTAAGATTGAGATGAAGCAGCTTCGCACTGTGTCACAGCGCGAGAAGATTATCTTCCCTATCATCATCACCGTTATCATCGCTATCCTCTTGCCATCTGCAGCACCACTTATCGGCTGCTTGATGTTGGGTAACTTGATGAAGGAGTGTGGTGTTACAGAACGTCTCTCAAAGACCGTGCAGAATGAGTTGATGAACATCGTTACTATTTTCCTTGGTATCTCTGTAGGTGCTACAGCAACTGCTGATGCGTTCCTTAACTGGCAGACCCTCGGTATCCTTACATTGGGTATCGTTGCCTTCTCGTTCGGTTCAGCATCGGGTGTTATCCTTGCCAAGATTATGAACTTGTTCTCAAAGGAGAAGATCAATCCACTTATCGGTTCTGCAGGTGTATCAGCCGTGCCTATGGCAGCTCGTGTATCACAGACTGTAGGTCAGCAGTATAACCCAGGTAACTTCCTCTTGATGCACGCTATGGGTCCTAACGTGGCGGGTGTTATCGGTTCAGCAGTTGCTGCGGGTATCCTTTTGGCCTTCCTTCCTTTGTAATTTAGGATTATAAGGCAGACATCTACTGCCTCTAACAAAAAGTGCCGTCGATGGGTAGTACTTGATGTACGTCCCATTGACGGCATTGTTTTGTTCATGTACATTATCACTCATTCATAAGTCAATATTTTATTTTGACGCTAATTGACAAAATGATACTCTATCTTTGCTCTGCGAACAAATAATAAAAGTAGGGTAGTATGGAAAAGCAGACGGGTATTGTATATCATAAGGCGAGTGCCTATGACTACGACATCGAACTCATGGACCTAAAATCAAGGTGCGAGGGTAACTACGATGATGATGACGATTTCAATTTGAATAACGATGAGAAGATAAGCGATGAGGAGAGAAGAAGACAAGCAGTCCAGATGGGCGAGAACTTATATAGATGTTATCGTGCACATCTCCGTTATGCGCGCATGTGTCTCTTGGAACACACCATTGTTCTGTTCATCGTTGCAGCTGCAGTGTGGTTTTGGGGCGATATCTGTGATGTTGAAGGTCCTGTCAAGTGGATAACAGCCATCTTCTCGGGGCTATACTTCACGCAGATATTGTGGTGTAACCTCAAGCGCACCCCCATAACCGAGTCTTGGCCTTTAGAGAGAAGGGCAGAGGGTCGTGATTGGATAAATGGAGGCTTCTTCACCTTCCTGATATTATTTATAGTAGGTTGCTTCTATGTCGATGGTCTCAAGTTAATATATATATGGTATGTTGCCTCACTATCTATAGGTGTGCTTACAACCATATTATGGAGACTCGCGAAGTCGTTTTCTGATGCCTTTACTGATGAGGGTCCTCTGGAATATGCTGTAAGACTCTTGGATGCTAACAATCGACGTGTTGCACGCAAACATATGTGGAGTAATTTGAGGGATATATTCTTCGATTGGGACTAATGATTGTGATAAAGAGAGAGCCTATCCGATTCGGATAGGCTCTGTTATTATAGCTTATTGAAGTACTTAAAGAATCGTTCTTTGTAGTTCTCGCCGAGAGGTATATACTCGCCATTGTCTAGGAAGATGCGACCCTTCGTGTAGCTCGAGATGCGTTTGATGTTGACGATGTATGAACGGTGCACACGCAAGAATAGATCCTGTGGCAACGATGTCTCCATATTCTTCAGGCGGAAGAGTGTCGTGATTGTAGAGCTACCCTCAATATGTAAGCGGACATACTCGCCGGCACTCTCAAGGTACACGATGTCAGCAATCTTTACGAGCTGTGTCTTATAGTCTGCCTTAACCGATATGAACTCCTTGTCGGCACTCTCGGCCTCATTCTTCGCTATGGTGCTCTCGGCAGCATGACAGCGTTCAACGAGGTCTACAAGTGAGATGGCCTTCTGCGATGCCTTCATAAACTCGTCATATGTGAAGGGCTTGAGTAGGTAGTCTATGGCATTTAGCTTGAAACCCTCAAGTGCGTACTCGGAGTGTGCTGTAGTGAAGACGATGTAGTGTGTCGATGTTAGTGTGCGCACAAACTCCAGACCTGTCATGTCGGGCATGTTAATATCCACGAAGATGAGGTCCACCTGCTCACTCTCGAGCACCTTCTGTGCCTCTATTGCGCTACGGCACGCAGCAACAAGCTCGAGCTGCTCCGTACGTTCTATATAACTCTTGATGTGACGTAATGCCAATGGCTCGTCGTCAATTGCGATACATCTAACCATGCTATTTATCTGTTATAGGTATTATTAATTCGATGATATATACGCTGCTGTCACTCTCATCTGTCGTCAGCGAGTACCTCTTGCCGAAGAGCAGGTCGAGGCGCTTGGTAATGTTATTGATGCCGATGCCACTATGTGGCGATGCGGGTGTGTGGTGGCGGCTGTTTGCCACAACGCACGTTAGTTCGTTGTCATCAGCCGTGATGTTGATGGTGATGAACGATTCGCTATTATAGCTTATGCCATGCTTGAATGCATTCTCCACGAGCACGATGATGAGCAGTGGCGGTATTTGTATCTTGCGGCATGTGGCAATATCGGGGGTGTTGAACTCAACCTTCACCTCGTCGATATAGCGTATGCGCATGAGCTCTATGTAGTTGTGTATGAACTCCACCTCCTTGTCGAGTGTTGTGTGCTGCTCACTAGAGTCGTAGAGCACATGGCGTAGCATGCGCGATAGCTCCATGATGCTCGTCTTGGCCATCTCGCGGTCAAAGTCTATCATCGCGTAGATGTTGTTAAGCGTGTTCATCAGGAAGTGGGGGTTTATCTGATACTTCAGATACTGCATCTGTGTCTCGATATTCTGCTTCTCGAGGAATGTCATGCGGCTCTCGGTCTCGAGGGTACGGTAGTAGAGCTTGATCATCGAGTTAGCGCCCGACATGAGTATACATATCACAATGTTCCAATACCACTCCAGGTCGGTGAATGATGCCTTATCACGCAGGTTTACATCCGACTGCCAGTACCTGAAGTCGAGAATCTCGATGGCACCGAATACCGAGCATACAACGGTTAAAAGGAGTATGCTGTATATCCAATAACGGTTGCGTAGCAGCAGACGTGGCGCCAGGAGTGTGGTGTTGATTATGAAGATTAAAAAGTAGGGCGATATCTTACCCCACGAGATGATGACCTTGTTGAAGTCCACCTGGTGCTCCGACATGAGCTGTGCATTCATAAAGGGAATGAGAAATATTGCTATCCACACGAGGGTGTATAGCATATTCTCGCCCAATCTCCATTTTTTAAATTGCTTCATATTTTGCAAATGTAACTATTTTTGTTTAATCTTACAACATGTTTTAGAAGGTATCAAACAGGTAGTTAAAAAATTAAAACAAAAATTGTAACTTTGTGCCAAAATAGGATATTATGGAGAGAATACTTAAGGGTTTACTATTTGATATGGATGGCGTGCTGGTTAATAACCTCGAGGTGCACCGTGCTGCCTTTGCAGAGTTTTTTCGTCGTTATGGCGTAGAGAGGTCGTTCGACGAGTTGAGTCGTGTATTCGGTAAGGGAAATGACGATATCATGGGTGAACTTATGCCAGCAGATGTGGTAGCACGTGTGGGCATACGCGAGCTCGGTAACGAGAAGGAGGCTATATACCGCGAGATATATGCGCCCACCATTGTGCCACAACCAGGTCTTGTTGCCTTCCTTGAGGAGGCAAAGGGCGAGGGACTACGATGTGCCGTTGGTTCATCTGGATATAGGGCTAACGTAGACTTTGTGCTCGATAAGTGCTACATCAGGGATTACTTTAGCGCTGCTGTTGCGGGCGATGAGGTTACGCGCTGCAAGCCCGATCCAGAGATATACCTCACTGCGGCGGCCAAGTTGGGCCTCGAGCCATGCGAGTGCGTGGTGTTTGAGGATGCCGAGGCGGGCATCGAGGCTGCGAAGCGTGCGGGAATAAAGGTGGTGGCCCTTGCGACAACATTTAGTCGTGAGTTCCTCGCGACGACGGATGCCGATGTCATCGTTGATGACTTCAGAGATGTAGAGGTGGCGATGCTACGTGAGCTTGTCGAGGGTTAGACCCTGTCGAGGAGCCTTTTGACGGGCTTTATGCGTATCATGATGTCGAGGATGCGTGCTGGTAGTATGGCACATACGCCGACGACGAACTTGGTGAATAGGCCAGGTGTGAGACGTCTACGACCACGCATCATGGCCCTTATGCCACGGCGGGCAATGACCTCGGCGGGGAGCATAACGCCCAGACGCACGAAGGTCTTGCGGAGGCTTGGCTTGAGGTTGTAGAAGGGCGTGTCGACAGCACCAGGAAAGACGGCCGTGACACTAACACCATAGCGGTGTAGCTCATACCACATGGCAAAGGCGAGGCTCTTGATGTATGCCTTCGTCGCGCTATAGTGCGATATGGTGGGGTAGGGAAGCCATGCTGTGGATGACGACATGAGCAGTATGCGACCCTTGCGCTGCGCCTTCATCTTCTCGCCGAAGTAACGGCATAGAAGTGTTGTTGTGGTACAATGCAGCCCTATGATGGTCTGTAGCCTCCCTGGGTCGGTCTTCATGAGTGTGGAGAAGAGTAGCATGCCAGCATTGCATATCAGTATCTCGACACACCATCCCTCTGCCTCGCAGCGCGTGAAGATGCTCTTTGCGGCATCTGCCTCTGCAAGGTCGGCATAGAGGGCATGTGCCGTGATGCCGAAGTCGTGACGTAGCTCCTCCGCCACAGCCTCAAGCTCCTGCTGCTGGTTGCTGACAGCAATAATATCGTATCCTCGTTTAGCTAACTCACGGGCGTAGCAACGACCTATGCCCGATGATGCTCCTGTAATCAACGCATAACTCATACCGCAAAGATACTCATTTTTTTGTATCTTCGCACCCATAAAGGGATATTACTATGGCAAAGAAGATAGAAAAGACCAATGCTGCACGCCTATTGGATAGGGCGAAGATAGCCTACGACCTTGTACCATATACTGTTGATGAGGATAACCTCGCAGCGACACATGTAGCCGAGGAACTCGGTGAGGATATAGCCACGGTATTTAAGACCCTTGTGTTACGTGGCGACCGCACAGGCCTCTTCGTATGTGTCATACCTGGTGATATGGAGGTGGACCTCAAGGCTGCAGCACGCATCTCGGCAAATAAGAAGGCTGACCTCATACCCATGAAGGAGCTACTACCAACAACGGGATATATACGCGGTGGCTGCTCACCCATAGGCATGCGTAAACCCTTCCCTACATTCATACACGCCACATGCCTTGATCATGAACGTATATATATAAGTGCTGGTGTGCGTGGCCTGCAGATAGCCATCGCCCCCAACGACCTGATAGCGTATGTTGGTGCCACGGTGGCCGAGATAGCCCACCACGTCGAGGAGTGAAAAAGAGAATATTGTTAGCTATTATTTTGGTATAATAAAAATAATTGCTATCTTTGCACCACCAAACGCGAAAGCCTTTGGTAATCGGAGAATCCGTAGCTCAGTAGGTAGAGCACAACACTTTTAATGTTGGGGTCCCGGGTTCGAACCCCGGCGGATTCACCACCTTGAAGGAGTCGAGTAATCGGCTCCTTTTTCTGTATCAAATAGTTAGTCTTTGACGGTTTAAGGGTGCGAATCCTGCCGAGTTATTGTGGGTTACGACTTTTACAATCCGATAAAATCGGGTGAAATCCGATGCAATTCTATTCTCCCCAGCAATCCAATCCCAAACGAAGAGAGCCAAGTGTGACCAACTTTCGACTTCTGTGAAAAAGGTTACGCTTTTTTGCCAAAACGCTTGCGTGTTCCAAAGTATGATGTTATGTTTGCAGTGTATAAAACGCTTTGCCACAGCGTGTTGCATCATTTTTAAGCAAGTTTGCAACGCTGTGCAAAAGCCAAAGAAAACAGACATAACATTAAAAGTTGCACCTATGGATAAAAGTACATTTTCGATTCTGTTTATTATGCAGAAGGGCAAGCCAAACGCCCAGGGCAATGCACCCATTTTTGCCCGCATCACCATCAATCACCAAATGACACACCTTGCAACCCGCTACTACCTCCCAGCTGACCGCTGGCTGCCGAAAGAGGGGCGCACCGTTGGCCGCACCAAGGAGGAGAAGGAGATAAACGCCTACCTCGACAACCTCCGAGGATTGATCTACTCGAAGTACAACGAGATGTTCCTCGCTGGCGAACAAGTAACAGCACGCAAGCTCAAATGCCGACTAATCTCAAAAGACGAGAAGTCGATGACGCTGCTTGAACTCTTCGACGACTACATTAAGGATTATTCAAAACTTGTTGGAGTATCCAAAACGAAAAAGACTTGCGACAGATATATTCTCACTCGCAAGCGTGTCGAGGAGTTTATGCAGTCGGAGTACAAGCGCACAGATATATCGGTAAACGATGTTAATCCGAAGTTTATCGCCGGCTTTGAGATATTTCTGCGTACGCAGTACAAGCTATCGAACAACTATGTAATGAAGATGATTCAACGCTTCCGCTCCATTTATCAGGTAGCCATTGATAATGGCTGGGCGAACAAGAATCCATTTGTCAGCTTTAAGCTCAAATTCGAGAATACCGAGCGAGGCTATCTTACAATGGACGAGCTAACGAAGTTGATGAGTAAACAGCTGACATCGAAGCGTCTTGAACAAATACGAGATGTATTCGTATTCAGTTGCTTTACGGGACTTGCCTACTGCGATGCTCAGGCTCTAACAGCCGAACATATTATTGTAGGCCCCAACAAAGTCCATTGGCTTTGCACGCACCGCAAAAAGACCTCGGCGCCGGTAGATGTACCCCTTTTGGAGATTCCGTTGCAAATTTTGGCTAAATACGAGGGTTGTTGCCCGAATGGCAAGTTGCTTCCGATACCAAGTAATCAAAAGTGCAACGACTACCTTAAAGAGATAGCTGCGATTTGCGGCATCGAGAAACGACTAACCTTCCACCTCGCCCGCCATACCTTTGCTACGACCGTAACTCTGACAAATGGAGTGCCTATCGAGTCGGTATCGAAGATGCTCGGTCATCGCAGCCTCAAAACCACACAAATATATGCGAAGATTGTCAACGACAAGCTCGCCGAGGATATGACAAACCTATCAACCAGACTTCAACACTTAGCAATGTAAACCATTGGGCTCGACTTCGGTCGGGCCTTTAAATATTAAACGAAATCACAATGCCTCGACCGGGCGTGTGCGGAACGACTCGCGGGCCTTGCGGATATAGAGTTTTACAACATCTTCGGGCAAGTTCGACGAGCGGATAAACGCCCTCGTCGCATCGGGGAACTTCGCCAACGCAGTTGCCAACAACCACGCCACACCCATTCGCACATAGTATGGCTCTGCGCCCTGCACCGTGCCTTGTTGAGCAACTTTTGGTTTACCTTTGACGGTTTTATACTTTGACTTGATACGCCCGAAATCGAGCCCGTTGATGCGCTCAAAAACCTTATCGAGCCACTCTTCATTGAGGAAATAGCACATCGCCACAACTACCGCAAAGCGCACCTCAAACTCGCGCTCGGAGCAAAACCACGGCTGCAAAAACGCCCACAGAGCCTCCTTATCGGCACGCGCCATCCACTTTGCGTGAGCGCAGTAGGAGTCACACACCGCCCAATTATCGAGCACGGACACATAGCGACCGAGCATCGCCAACCTCTCATCGAGCGAACACTTTTCGAGGTTAATTAGGTAGCCCCAAATTACGGTCTCCTCGTAGCAAAGTCTCTCGCTCGGCACCTCCTCAAATACACGAATTACCTCCGCTCCATTAACGCAAACTTGGCGCGTTCCATCAGGCATAACAACCTCGCCACCTTCGCGTGAGAGCTGCTTTGCAACGGCCTTTATCTCGGGTGAATGAAGCCCCAAAACACGCCTCTCGGGCAGCGCATTCACCACTCGCAAATGCTCCTCCCGATACCTCGCATCCGTCAGAAATCGCTCGCAAACCAATGGCTGTAAAAGGTGGGAGATCATAACTTTATGGTTTCACTGTTATCTTAATCACGCTGTCCGATTTACTCTAAAAAACGGCAGACATTCTCAACATTTATAATGATTATCTTATATACCTAATAGCTCCACGACTGCCAAATGGATAGTCGCTAACATCGGTGTTCATGTAAAGTGAGTCGGGGCAGGCTTCTCCTTCAAAGCAACAACGAGGTTTTGAGAAAACAGTACCGTCATCTGCTTGGTCGACAAATTTATATGATTCTACTTTGATGACACATCTCACTATCCCTTTATAAACACCGAGTACATAATCAATATGTTCCGCCTTATCCTTGCTTATTCGCCAGTATTTTCTTGTTGATTCATAAATATCAAATCTCTTATAAACCCCTTTAGCTTTTGCTTGATTGTAACTTTGATTGAGATTTACTAACAGTATAATATCCCTATCCTTCACATCAATCTTTGAGCAGTCATATATGGCATTTATTTCGTCAATGCTCTTGATGCCCTCGTCCCATTGATGATGACCTGCAATAAGATTTGTCAGTTGGTTATCGTGATTGAATTTTGAATATGTCAGCATATCTATCAAAGTTGACTCTACAAGATAAGCCTCTTTTTCTTCAAGGTTGTGGCGTATAATATAATGAATTACCTCTTTCCCCTCCGACTTGATACTTCAAAGGTATCGAGTTTTAAATCGCAACTATCATCTACAATAGCTACTGCTACATGTTGGAAAACCCTATCATCTTTACCTTTTCCAATGTAAAAGATTTTGCTATCTCTTGGGTCAACCAAGGCATATACATAATAACCCAAAGCCTCTTTAACACTCTGTTTGAATTCCATATTCTCAATTATTATAAATGGCCACCTTAATCACGCTGTCTAACTTATTCTCGAACAGATGGTACGCCTCGGCGATGTCAGCGAGTTTGTAACGGTGAGTAATAAGTGGCGTGGTGTCAATCTTGCCTGCCCCGATTAGGCGCAAAATCTCCGCACAATCGCAGCCATCCACGCCGCCCGTCTTGAAGGTCAGATTCTTGCCGTACATCTCGGGAAGTGGCAGCGTCTGTGGCTTATCGTAGAGCGCCACAACCGTCACAATTGCATTTGGTCGAGCGCACTCCCACGCCAGGCGGAAGGTCTCCTCCGCACCCGCAACCTCTAACACCACATCGGTACCTCCACGCTCGCATTTCTGGCGCACCGTGGCGGCACAATCCTCCGGCGCAACAACTTCCACACTCGGATAGTGTTCGCGCACGAAACGGGCTCTTTCGGGCGATTTCTCGCACACGATGATATGCTTCGGCTGCTTCAACATCACGCAGAGCAGTGTGCAAATTCCCGTGGGTCCTGCACCGATAATCAGCACCGTGTCGTCGGACTTAATCTCCGAAATTCGAGCGGCCCAAAATCCTGTCGCAAGCACATCTCCAACGAATAATGCCTGCTCGTCGCTAACGCTATCTGGGATGCGATTGAGGCCCTGATCGGCATATGGTACTCGCACATATTCTGCCTGACCGCCATCGATTAGGCAACCAAGTGCCCAGCCACCATTCGGATCGGTACAGTTGTTTACATAGCCGTTCTTGCAGAAGAAACACTCGCCGCAGAAGGTCTCCACATTGACGGTCACACGATCACCAACCTTGACATTGTGGACATCGGTACCCACAGCCTCAACGACGCCTACCATCTCGTGGCCAACGGTTATACCCGGAACGGCACGAGGCACACTACCATGCTTGATATGCAGGTCGCTGGTGCAAATACTACCGAGCGTAATGCGCACAATGGCATCGCGGGAGTCTTTCAATTCGGGCTTCGGCTTGTCGATCAACTCGAACTTGCCGTGGGATATGTAGGTGTAGGCTTTCATAACTACTCAAACTCTGCATTTATTTGAATATCTACGGCATTTTCATCTATTCTTACCTCATATAACTTTTGTGCATCAGTA
>JAZLCL010000057.1:0-30422 GCA_045614205.1 Alistipes sp.
CTATGGTCGCAACTATCCAACCTCCGTTTATCCACGGGCGATATTGGCGACGCCTTTCAAGTATGGCAACAACGCCCAAAGGATTTCGCTTGGCGTTGCACCACCACAACTGTGTAAAGTATGCTCCCATTCCTACTGAAAATATCCAAATTTTTGTGGTAGACCATTCCAAATAGTATCCGAGCCAAGCTGTAAGACCTCCTGCCACAACCATCAAAAAGAGGTGAAAAAAGAGCATACGCCTATCACTCCTAAAGTTTTGCTCGTCGACCTCCATTTTTGCCCGCCAAGACCTCTGAAAAGCCTCCATCTTCTCCTCATCTGTCATCTCCGGCTCCTTTGGCTCGACTTTTTTCTTCTTTGCTCTACCTCTCCAGCTATGCTCGGCAACCAACTCACGTTCTGTATTATAGACCACGATATTTACCTTATTGTCCACAATCTCCCACTCGTTGTATGGAGCCTCCTTGATAATCTCTCGACCCTCGCTTCGGAGAATATCCTTCACCAAGTCGGTAGCATCTTCGTAGTCGTCGGGGTTGAAGTCGTAGGTAGTGACCTTCAATATCTCATGGTCGTCAGGGTCGAACGACGCATCGAGGGTAACACCATCTCCATCGAAAGTGTAGAATTTGAGTTTGCCATCAGAGTAGGTGTAGGCAAGAGTTTCGCGTTCGACAACGCCATCCTCATCAACCGTATCATAGGAGATAAGCATCAAAGCACCCTCCAAATCTTCAAATGTTAAGTTCTGTTTCATATAATTTAGTCTAAACAAATTTCAAGGTCACAGTGCAAAGTAACCCTGTTATTTTGACAACTTATGACAACAGCCCAAAATCAATATAAAATATATATGGGAATAGTGTTTTAGGTTATGGGGGCTGGCTATGTTACTTTTTAGTCAGCACCTTGCTTTGTTAGTCTATTGCTTGCGCATTGCGTAGCGCACCATCAGGAAGTTGAATGGGAAGGCTACGGTGTAGACTATAGGTGTGATTAGACCGTCGTGAATGTCGAGATACTGACACACGGTAAAGCCGACAAACTGTATGGCGAAGAATATCGCTGCCGAAATGCTGAAGGCTATGGCACGACGCACAGAGGGGCGTGTGCGGAAGGTGAAGAAGTTTGATAGCAGGAAGTTGGTTGTCATCCATGCCACAAAACCCAAGGCATAGGCCACCGATGCATTTATACCGCAGTACAGAAGCATCAGGTATACAACATTGTGCATGAAGAATGATGCAACTCCTGAAGCCCAAAATTTCAGGAGCTCACGCGCATGTTGCTTTCTCTTATCCTTTTTGATGTTAGCCATTACGAAGACAAAGTTATAAAATTTAGTCTTATTTTCAAAGGTTATGCTCCACATAAATCTATCTTTTTGTCGTATTAATTGTTCTTTGTTGAATAAAACGAACAAATTATGACGTAAACAGTTATTTTTTTGTATCTTTGCACGATTATATTCATATGTTGTGCGTGAAGTGTGCGGTGGAGCATAGGATGTAGTCTGTAAATATTTATTGAACCAAACTTAAGTAGCGATGTTTTCAGAGCTTATATCATTGGACTGTTATAATACATTTCTCGTTGTCATGGCGGGCATAGCCCTCGTAGTATTTATCGCCCTCTACTTCGTTGAGGCGGGCTATGGTTATCTCTTCAATCCCAAGTTCGGTTTTCCCGTGCCTAACAAGGTGGGTTGGGTGCTCATGGAGTGTCCCGTATTCTTTGCCATGGCGGCGCTGTGGTGGATGTCGGACTATGCTGTCGAGGCGGCACCTCTGGCCCTCTTCCTAATGTTCGAGTTGCACTATTTCCAGCGTTCTTTCGTCTTCCCAATGCTCATGCGTGGTAAGTCGAAGATGCCTGTTGGTATCGTGCTTATGGGTGCGGTGTTCAATACGTTGAATGCTGTGATGCAGGGCGGCTGGATATTCTACTATGCTCCCGAGATGGGCTACTACGACGGTTGGATGTCGAAGCCATTCTTCTACATCGGTGCAGCTGTCTTCCTCTTCGGCATGATCACTAACATTCATTCAGACTACGTTATACGCAATCTCCGTAAGCCTGGTGATACAAAGCACTATATCCCCAAGGGTGGTATGTTTCGCTTCGTGTCGTCGGCAAACTACTTCGGCGAGTTTATGGAGTGGGTAGGCTTTGCTATTGCCTCATGGTCGTGGGCAGGTGTGCTCTTCGCATGGTGGACATTTGCCAACCTCGGACCACGTTCTGCATCGCTATATAAGCGCTATGAACGAGAGTTCGGTGAGGAGTTTACATCCCTTAAGCGTAAGCGTATAATACCATTCATTTACTAACGAGAGACGTCAAAAAACTATATACTCATGGAGAATAAGAAGAGACTCGAGGAGTCTAAATTGTTTACCCCCTATAAGCTTGGCAGTGTGGAGCTTCGCAATCGCGTGATTCGTTCTGCTGCCTTTGAGTCTATGGGTAAGGACTTCGGTCCTACACAGGCACTTAAGGACTACCATGTAAGTGTAGCAAAGGGTGGTGTAGGTATGACTACTGTTGCCTATGCCTCAATCAACCGTAGCGGTATATCGTTCAACAAGCAGCTATGGCTTCGTGACGAGATCGTGCCACAGTTGCGCGACCTCACTGACGCAGTGCACAAGGAGGGTGCTGCGGTTGGTATCCAGCTTGGCCACTGCGGTAACATGACACACTGGTCTACAGCGGGTAGCTTCCCAGTGTCGGCATCTAATGGCTTCAACCTCTACTCGCCAACCTTCCACCGCCGAATGAGCCATAAGGAGATTATCGAGTTCGCCAAGGACTTCGGCAAGGCTGTGGAGACGGCATACAACGCAGGCTTCGACTCTGTGGAGGTGCATGCAGGTCACGGTTACCTCATCTCGCAGTTCCTCTCGCCATATACAAACCACCGTCGTGATGAGTATGGTGGCTCGCTTCAGAACCGTATGCGCTTCATGAACCACTGCCTTGAGGAGGTTGTAGAGGCGGCGCGTAAGCGTGGCATGGGTGTGCTCGTTAAACACAACATGGAGGATGGCTTCAAGCGTGGTATCCAGGTTCCAGAGTCTATAGAGATAGCAAAGCAGATTGAGACATTCGGTGTTGATGGCATCGTTCTCTCATCTGGTTTCGTGTCGAAGGCCCCTATGGCTGTTATGCGTGGCCGCATCCCAACAAAGACTATGGGTTACTATATGGGTTGGAACGAGTGGCTACAGAAGATTGTGGTTACACTCTTCGGTCAGTGGCTTATCAAGCAGTATGACTTCGAGGAGTGCTACTTCTTGGAGAATGCGAAGAAGTTCCGCGCAGCATTGAAGGGCCCATTGGTGTATGTCGGTGGTTTGGTGTCACGTGAGGGCATTGAGAAGGTCCTCGATGAGGGCTTCGAGCTTGTGCAGATGGCGCGTGCTCTTGTCAACGACCCTGCCTTCGTGAATAAGCTTAAGGAGGGTGATATGGCCACACGCAGCGGTTGCGACCATCGTGACTACTGCATGGCGCGTATGTACTCTGTAGATATGCAGTGCTGCCACAACTGCAAGGAGCCTATCCCAGAACGCTTGTGGCGTGAGATAAACAAGATTAAGTAGTAGGGGCTATGTGTTTCAAGCGTAATAGGGGCGAGGTGCCCCGCGGCTCGGCGTGGGCATTGGTTACTGGTGCTGCCTTGGGTATTGGCCGTCAGTATGCCGAGAGACTCGCGGAGCTGGGCTACAACATCGTGATGGTCGACATCCTTGAGGCTGTAGCTACGGAGGCTGTCGCTGTTGCCGATAAGCATAAGGTGCAGTGCGAGAGTCTCGTCATGGACCTTGCGCGCCAGGAGGCGGCATATGAGCTACATAGCTGGACGGTGGAGAGAGGCTATATCTTTGATGTAGTGATAAATAATGCGGGTATATTCTCGTTCTGCGATACACTCAACATGCCTGTAGAGAGGATGGAACGTATGCTTTTGCTTCACGACCTCACCTTGTCGTTGATGTGTCGTCTTTATGGCGAGGATATGCGTAAGCGAGGCAAGGGTTACATCCTTAATATGTCGTCATACTCGATATGGATGCCCTTCCCAGGTCTTGCCACATATAGTGCTAGCAAGGCATATGTCAAGAGCTTCACGCAGGCCTTCGCCAAGGAGCTCCGTAAGACGGGTGTCACCGTCACTGCTATATGCCCTGCGGGTATCGCTACGGACTTGTATGGTCTGTCGAAGGGACTACAGCGTTTTGGCGTTAAGTGGGGCATACTAATGTCGCCACGCAACTGTGCACGTCGTGGCATTAAGGCTATGTTCAAGGGCCGAAGTGTCGTGGTACCTGACTGGTGGTTTAGACTCTTTATACCTATATGTAAATATTTGCCAGGCTTCATCATTCGCCCTCTGCGTAACTTCACGATGAAGTGGCAAAAATAGTATTAATATTGTGTTATGGATGGTCAGAAGCAGGATGTCGTAGTTGATGCTGCGACACGTGAGACAAAAGATAAGCAGAAGAGGAGAGTGTGGTGGCGCATAGTGTTGTGGTCACTCCTCGGTCTCTTTGTGCTTATGTTGTTGTGCCTCTCGGCCGTTGTTATATGGCTCGGTCCTATCGTCGAGAGCTATGTCGAGAAGCACGATAGGGAGCTTGTGGGTCGCAAGTTGTGCATGGATAACCTCTCCATAAAGCTCTTCGAGGGTAGTGTTGCTGTGGATAACATGGTGCTATACGAGGCGGATGCCACGGAGGAGTTTGTGCGCCTCGGTCGTGCGGAGGTGGAGGTTGCACTTGGCGACATCTTCGATAGCCATATCCATATCACACGTGTTGCGCTCACATCACCCTCGGTTGCTGTGCATCAGGATGCCGAGAGCTTTAATTTTGATGACATGATGGCCTTCATCACAGAGGAGTATCTCGGTGATGATGAGAATGATGCTGAAGATGATGAGCCATCGGAGTGGATGGTTAGCATCGAGAATATATCTATTGATGGTGCCGCGGTGAGCTACTACGATGGCATGGTAGATAAGCAGTGGCAGCTCACGGAGATGAATGTGGCTACGCCAGCAGTGCTTCTCGATGGTGGCAATACGCATGTGACCCTAGCCACGAAGATTAACGAGCAGGGTAGCCTTGCTGCAGCCGCGGATGTAGACCTCGCAAGCCTCGACTTCAGGTTGGAGGGTGCTGTGGAGAACTTCGACATTTCGGAGACGCTGAACTATATAACACCCTATGCTAATGTCAGCAAGGTTGAGGGTTTAACGGCGGTGGAGTGCCTGGTAGAGGGTAACATCGAGGATATCATGGCTATGACAATCAGCGGAAGACTCCATGTCGATAACCTGCTTATCGAGGATGGCCGTGGCGAGAAGGTCTTTAGCGCCGAGCTTATAGAGGCCACGCCCCATGCGGTGAATCTCGCTGATGAGTACTATGCGCTAAACACCTTGATTATTGACGGTTATGCATCGCGTTTTGTGCTAAATAGCGATGGCAGTACCAACTTCTCGGACTTCATATATAGCGATCCCGAGGTAAGTATGGAGACTACCACCGAGGCGTTGGGCAACGATATGTACGATGTCAAGGAACGTGTCACGCTGACAACTGACGATAGTGTTGCGCCACTGCGTAATATGAGGTTGTCTATCGACACACTCAAGCTCTCGCGCGGTGATGTCTACTTCGCTGATCATACCATGCACGAGCCCTTTGAGTATCGTCTGCGCGATATCGCTGTCGATAGCCGTAACTTCAACTTCATGGGCACAAATATCATCTCTGTGCGTGCCAAGCTCCCGAAGCAGGGTTCTGCTATGTTCCGCTGGGAGGGTTCCCTCTCGGACTTCTATAACCAGAGTCTCCTTGCTGCACTTACAAATGTAGATATGGAGGGCCTCTCGACATATGTTGAGCACTACACTGCTTTCCCTATAGTTTCTGGTAACATGACCTTCCGAAGCCAGAATGTGGTCTCTAATGGCGAGTTGAGTGGCGTAAACCAACTCGGTACATACAACTTTGTGGTGGGTAAGAAGGATAAGAGCCTCGATGCGGAGTATAAGGTGCCTCTTAAGCTGGGTGTGTACCTGCTCACAGATAAGGATGACCATATAGATGTTGATCTACCTATCACGGGAAATATAGACTCTCCAGAGTTCTCATACCGCAAGGTGCTGTGGAAAGCCTTCGGTAATTTGTTACTCAAGGTTGCTGCTACGCCATTTGCGTGGATGAGTGCCGACAAGCAGGATGCCTTCCGCCAGATAGACATCGACCTGTTGGTGTCGGGTCTTGGCTCGGAGCACTACGCACGCCTCGATGCTATGGCCGAGGCACTCAAGCAGGACTCATCACTCAAGGTGCGTCTCACGCAGCGTATCAACTACTCGCGTGCCGTGCAGCGCATTGCTGACCGCAACCTCAAGATTGCATACTACAATGCCACGGAGGGTAGCGAGAAGGGTTACCTCGATATGCTTGACTTCTCGAAGATTGACGATATGAAACTCTCGGGCCGTGCTGTTGCCGACTTTGCCGACTCACTACTCAAAGCTCGAGGCATTGAGCCATCACATATGTCTATCAAGGCCAAGGCTATGAGCCTCTATGGCGATATGGTCGATGGCCAGCTCAAGTCACTCATGACCTTCCGCAATAACATCATTACCAATTATATCGCCTTCCAGCATCCCGATATCCCTGCAGGAACCTTCATTGTTAGCGATGTCGTGCTTGAGGATGCAAAACGCTACACGGGTAAGGATGGCTATGGCGTGACACTTATCATTGACGATGAGGAGGTGGAGATGGAGGATGATACCGCCGAGGAGGAGGTCGCCGATGAGGAAGATGACGATTTTGGATTTGTGGAGGATGATAATTCTGCTGCACAGGACAATAATTTGGAAGATGAGGCGTTTAAGGGTGAGTCTACGGGCGTAGAGGAACCTGTGGATGCAACAGAAGAGAATACTAAAGAGTAGATTATATAACTTATTATTTTTTTAACGATGAAAAAACTATTTACTATTGCAGCTGTTGCTGCAGCTCTTGCCACAACAGCTTGTGGTAGCAGCAAGTCAAACGGTCTCGACTCTATGTCGTATACCATTGGTGCAGACCTTGGTATGAACCTCAACTTCGGTATGGCAGATCTCGACCTCAACGACGATGTTGTCGTAGCAAACGTTCTCGACTTCTATGTTAATGGTGATGCCGAGGGTGATGAGATGATGGAGCTTCGTAGCCGTATGATGGAATTCCAGTACACGCGCTTCATGCCTTATATGAGTGCAAAGCGTCAGCGTGACTTCATCCAGACTGACTGCCCAGACACATTGCCAGCTCTCCCAGAGCTCTACGATGAGGAGGTGTTCACACGTGATGGCGTATCGGAGATTATCGGTAAGAACTTCGGTGGCTGGATTAAGAGCATCGACGCAGTTCTAGACTTGGAGGATGTTGAACTCGGTATGCGTGATGCTCTCCGTTTGGAGGATATCGCACATGTAGACTCGTTGATGCTTCTCACACAGGAGCAGATGCGCACCGTGTTGAACAACTACACTGCAAGAAAGCAGGAGGAGGCACGTCTCGAGAGAGAGAAGCTTATGCAGGAGAATGCTGAGGCTTCAGCAGCATGGTTGGCAGAGGTAGAGCAGATGGAGGGTGTTCAGAAGAGTGAGTCAGGTCTCTTGTATCGCATCGACCGTGAGGGTGATGGCGCGCAGCCAGCTAACGACACAGATGTTGTTACTGTAAACTACGAGGGTAAGATTCAGGATGGCACTATCTTCGACTCAAGCTACGAGAGAGGTGAGCCAGCATCATTCCCTCTTAACCGTGTTATCAGCGGTTGGACAGAGGGTCTTAAGTATGTGAAGGTTGGTGGTCAGATCACACTCTGGATTCCAGCGGAGCTTGCTTACGGCGAGAATGGTTCAGGCGCCATCATCGGCCCTAACCAGGCGTTGGAGTTCAAGGTGGAGCTTCTCGAGATTAATGCAGAGTAATAACGAGGTGTTATAGACTATACTCTATACCTATGGGGGTATGTTCATCTTTTGAGCATACCTCTTTTTTTTGTGCCTCGGGGTGGTGTTATGGGTTGGTAGAGGCGAAATATTGAAATGTTTGTAGATATATATGGTGTGTCTGCCACTTTTTTACTATCTTTGTGGCCGATTGTAACAGCAAACTTTTATCAATAACCCAATACTTTATTATTTATGAACTTGGACTGGTTGAAAGTTGTTGTATGTGGTAGTGGCGATCCTGCCCACCCATCAATAGCTCACACGGTATTTGTTCTTGCTGCAGTGATTGCCTCGGGTATAGCATTCAGCAGAATAAAGATTAAGGGCATATCTCTGGGTATGACGTGGATACTCTTTACAGGTATTGCCTTTGGTCACTTCCTTGATTCGGGTACTATCGACCACGATACCCTGCACTTCATCAAGGAGTTTGGCCTTATCCTCTTTGTCTTCTTCATCGGTTTGCAGGTGGGCCCTGGCTTCTTCTCATCACTCAAGAGTGGTGGTCTGAAGCTTATCAGCCTTGCGGCACTCGTCATCCTTTTGGGTGTTGTGACAACATATGTCATCCACCTGATCACGGGCGAGCCACTACCTACTATGGTGGGTGTGCTCTCGGGTGCTGTTACCAACACCCCAGGTCTTGGTGCTGCGCAGCAGGCGTTCCAGGACTCTGCTGACCCCGCTATGGTCGATCAACTTGGCGATAGCATCTCGCTTGGTTATGCCGTAGCCTATCCATTGGGTGTTATCGGCATCATCATGACGATGATCTTCATGCGCTATGTTCTTCGCGTAGACTTTAAGCGCGAGGATGAGGGCTTGGCGGCTATGAGCAACGAGACAAACCTGCCACACCGCTACTCTGTGGAGTTTACAAACGAGATGCTCGAGGGCAAGACTATCGCCATCGCGCATATGCTCATCAATCGTCAGTTCGTCGTGTCGCGTATTATGCGCAAGTCGGGCGAGATTGTCATGGCTGATGGTAACTCGCAGCTCACTGTGGGTGACCGCCTACGCATCATCTGTACGGAGGAGGATAGCGAGGCTATTCTTGCATTCTTCGGTAAACCTGTTGAGATGACGGCTGATGAGTGGGGTGCTACAGCTATGCAGTCTACACCTCTTGTGTCACGTCGTATCCTCATCACACGTGAGGAGATCAACGGTAAGAAGTTCTCTGACCTTCGCCTCCGCACACGCTACGGCATCAACATTACACGTGTTCACCGTGCTGGTGTCGACCTTATCCCATATCAGGGTATGGAGTTGCAGGTGGGTGATAAGGTTATGGTTGTAGGTCCCGAGGCTGCTGTTACACAGGCGGAGAAGGTGCTCGGCAACTCACTCAAGAAGCTCGACCACCCAAATCTCCTCCCCGTATTTATCGGTATTGCCCTTGGTGTGTTGCTCGGCTCGTTGCCTTTGATGAACATCCCACAGCCCGTGAAGCTCGGCTTGGCAGGTGGTCCCCTTATCATCGCCATCCTTCTCGGTCGCTTTGGCCCACACTTCCATCTCGTTACATATACCACTATGAGTGCTAACCTCATGCTCCGCGAGATAGGTCTTGCTATGTTCTTGGCGGCGGTAGGTATTGGCGCTGGTGATGGCTTTATTGACGCTATCGTTGGTGGTGGTTATAAGTGGATTGGCTATGGTGTAATCATCACCGTGTTGCCACTCATCATCGTGGCACTCATCGCACGCCTACGCTTCAAGCTCAACTACTACACTCTCATGGGTCTTATGGCGGGTTCTATGACCGATCCCCCAGCCCTCGGCTTTGCAAGCACATCTTCAGGTAACGATATGCCTGCTGTAGGTTATGCTACGGTATATCCTGTGGTTATGTTCTTGCGAGTGTTGACGGCACAGTTGCTAATGCTTATGGCGCTGTAATGTAATTCTTATGATAGCCGCCATCTGCGGCACATCACCAAAAAAGATGCTCTGGGAGTAGTTGCTATCCCTGAGCATCTTTTTTGCTATGTCCACACTCACTACTTATGACAATATATTAGTCGCATGATAGTGAGTGTGGTGTATGTTATATTTCTACTCAATAAGCGATATGCTGCGCTGGATGAAATCGGTGAGGTTCTTACCCTTGAGCATGCCGTTCGAGAGTAGTGCGAGGTCGATTATCTGGCGCACCTTGCGGTTGTCGCGACCAATCTCCGTGAGACGGTTGTCACGTTCTGTGCGTAGCTCCACGACGCGCTTCGAGAGTGTCTCGCGCATCTCGCGTTCCTCGGTAGTTAGGTCGGCATCACTCTTGCCCTTCACTGTCTCCTCGAAGCGGCTCTCCTCCTGCTCTGCAGCATGAATCTTCTTGCCTATGCTGCGAAGCTTATCGCCGTAGGCACTCTCCACCTCGCCGAGGATGTCGAGAACAATAGGGTGGTTGCCATTCACTGTTATGGTGAAGTTGTCGGGCATCTGGCCATAGAATCGGCTCATGTCACCACCACTTGTCGATGCCATCTCTTTCATGCGGCGCATGAACTCGTTCTGTGTGATGACAACGGGCGCTGCATCCTTCGACATAGCCTCAAATGAGACGTGGTAGTGTATCTTCTCGTCGGTAGGCATCTGACTCTCGAACACTGGGCGCATGATCTGCTGCTGCTCGGTAGATAGTGACATCGCCTCACGATCCTGCTTGCGGATGAGGTTCTCGACAACGTCGCTATCTACACGCACGAAGCGCACCTTCTCGTGCTTTGACTCGTAGTACTGTATGTAGTGGCTGTCGAGCTGGCCGTTGAGCTCGAGGATGTCGTAGCCCTTGGCCTTTGCAGCCTCCACAAAGCTGTTCTTACCCTCCACATCGTCTACGTATAGTACTATGGTGAAGCCATCCTTATCTGTCTGTGCCTCCTTGATCTTCTCGGTATACTCCTCTGCGGTGTAGTACTTACCCTCGATGCTCTTCCATAGCATGAACGATGCTGCCTTCTCGGCGAACTTCTCGTCGGTGAGCATGCCATACTCTATGAATATCTTCAGATCGTCCCACTTGGCCTCGAAGTCGGGGCGCATGGTGTTGAAGAGCTCCTGTAGACGGTCGGCAACCTTACGTGTTATGTAGCTCGATATCTTCTTTACGTTGGAGTCACTCTGTAGGTAGCTGCGCGATACGTTGAGAGGGATGTCGGGCGAGTCGATGACGCCATGAAGCAGTGTTAGGTACTCGGGAACGATGCCTGTTACCTCGTCTGTGACAAACACCTGGTTAGAGTATAGCTGTATGCGGTTGCGGTGTATGTCGAAGTTGTTGTGAATCTTTGGGAAATAGAGGATGCCAGTGAGGTTGAAGGGGTAGTCTATGTTGAGGTGAATGTAGAATAGAGGCTCTTCGGCAGCAGGGTATAGGTCGGCATAGAAGGCCTTGTACTCCTCCTCGCTGATATCCGTGGGCTTACGTGTCCAGAGTGGTGTGGTGTTGTTGATGATGTTGTTCTCATCTGTATCTACATACTTGCCATCCTTCCACTCCTGCTTCTTGCCAAAGGCGATAGGTATAGGCAGGAAGTGGCAGTACTTGCGTAGTAGCTTGCCTATCTCGGCGCGCTGTGCATACTCGGCGCAGTCGTCAGAGAGGTGTAGCACGATGCGCGTACCACGGTCGAGCTTCTCGTCGAGTTCCTCCATCTCGAACTCGGGTGAGCCGTTGCAACTCCAGTGTACACTCTTTGCCTCGTTGCGGTATGACTGTGAGAATATCTCCACCTTGTCTGCCACCATGAATGATGAGTAGAAACCGAGTCCGAAGTGGCCTATTATTGCCTGGTCCTTATACTTTGCCATAAACTCCTCGGCACCCGAGAAGGCAATCTGGTTTATATAACGGTCTACCTCGTCTATCGACATGCCTATGCCGCGGTCGGTGATTGTGAGTATCTTGGCAGCCTCATCCACCGTGATGTGAATTGTCATGTCGCCAAGCTCACCCTCTGCCTCGCCCTTTGACGATAGGGTCTTAAGCTTCTGTGTAGCATCCACAGCATTAGATACCAACTCGCGGAGGAAGATCTCATGATCGGAGTATAGGAACTTCTTGATTACGGGGAATATGTTCTCTGTAGTAACCCCTATTTTACCATTTCTCATATATTGTAATTTTTAGTTGTTTTGCACCTTTTGTGGCATTATGCTTTTGGTTGTGGCAAACTATGTGCCATAGGCATAAAAGTGACAAAATGTCACGCTTTGTCAGTTGTGGTGTGACAAGGCGTGGCGCGACGCTAAAAAATTGATTTACGAATTATGAATTATCAATAGTTTTTAGTATCTTTGCAGACTAATTTATGTAATTAAGCGATTGACACGCAATGAAGAATATTCGTAACTTTTGTATTATCGCACACATCGACCACGGTAAGAGTACTCTTGCTGACCGTCTGCTCGAGAAGACAAATACGCTAAATCAGCGTGAGATGCAGGCACAGGTGTTGGACGATATGGATTTGGAACGCGAGAAGGGTATCACCATCAAGAGCCACGCCATACAGATGGAGTATAAGGCGCAGAATGGCGAGCAGTATACCCTCAACCTTATCGATACCCCAGGACACGTAGACTTCTCGTATGAGGTGTCACGTGCTATTGCATCATGCGAGGGTGCACTCCTCGTTGTCGACGCTACGCAGGGTATCCAGGCGCAGACCATCTCGAACCTATATCTCGCCCTCGGCCAGGACCTTGAGATTGTCCCTGTGCTCAACAAGATAGATTGTGAGTCGGCGATGATTGATGAGGTTAAGGATCAGATTATCGACCTTATAGGCTGTAAAGAGGAGGATATCCTCTTGGCCTCTGGTAAGACAGGTCAGGGTGTCGAGGAGGTGCTCGAGGCTATTGTGGAACGTATTCCTGCGCCCGAGGGTGATGAGAATGCACCTCTCCAGGCCCTCATCTTCGACTCTGTGTTCAACCCCTTCCGTGGTGTCATCGCCTACTTCCGTGTCTTCAATGGTACAATACGTAAGGGTGACCATGTTAAGTTCTTCAATACGGGTAGCGAGTATGATGCCGATGAGATCGGTGTTCTCAAGCTCAAGATGAGTGAACGTGGCGAGGTCAAGGCTGGTGATGTGGGTTACATCTGTTCTGGTATTAAGAACTCAACGGATGTCAAGGTGGGTGATACCATCACCTCTGTTGCTAACCCTTGTGTGGAGTCTATCGCAGGTTTCGAGGATGTTAAGCCTATGGTCTTCGCTGGTGTATATCCTGTTGAGGCTGACCAGTATGAGGATTTGCGTGCCTCGCTGGAGAAGCTTAAGCTCAACGATGCATCGCTTACCTTTGAGCCAGAGAGCTCGTTGGCCCTCGGCTTCGGCTTCCGTTGTGGCTTCCTCGGCCTGTTGCATATGGAGATCATCCAGGAACGTCTCTATCGTGAGTTCGATATGGATGTCATCACTACCGTGCCTAACGTGTCGTACCACATCACAACCACACAGGGTGAAGAGCTCGAGGTGCATAACCCATCAGGTCTTCCAGAGATCACCAAGGTTGCAAAGATTGAGGAACCTTATATCCTCGCACAGATTATCACCAAGTCCGACTTCTTGGGTAATGTGCTCAAGCTATGTATCGACAAGCGCGGTGTCATGAAGAACCAGACCTTCATCACACAGGATCGTGTGGAGGTGAACTTCGAGATGCCACTCTCGGAGATCGTCTTCGACTTCTATGATAAGCTTAAGAGTATCTCGAAGGGCTATGCCTCATTCGACTACCACCGTACTGGTTATCAGCCAAGTAAGCTTGCGAAACTCGATATATTGCTCAATGGTGAGGCTGTCGATGCGCTGTCATCACTCATATATGCCGACCATGCCTACGACTTCGGCCGTAAGATGTGTGAGAAGCTAAAGGAGCTCATTCCCCGTCAGCAGTTCGATATCGCCATCCAGGCGGCCATCGGTGCCAAGATAATCGCCCGCGAGACCGTTAAGGCTGTGCGTAAGGATGTTACGGCAAAGTGTTACGGTGGTGATATCTCACGTAAGCGTAAGCTTCTCGAAAAGCAGAAGGCTGGTAAGAAGCGTATGCGCCAGATTGGTTCGGTGCAGGTGCCACAGTCTGCCTTCCTTGCTGTATTGAAGATGGATTAATTTCTTGTGATAAGGGGCTATTATGACCCTGCCAAAATTTCGGCTATGGGGTGTACGTGAAGTATGCCCCATCGCCGAAAAATTTTAACTGAACTAACTAAACTAACTAAACCTATAACCATGAGAAAGATAGTATTAACACTTGTATGTGCGTTGGCGGCGGTGAGCCTCTCGGCGCAGACATATCAGCCCACGGCGGAGAATTTGAAGTCGCGTCAGGAGTTTGCCGAGGATAGATTCGGCATCTTCATCCACTGGGGTATATATAGCATCTTTGCGCAGGGCGAGTGGTACTTGCAGAATGCGCACGGCATAAACCGCGATGAGTATGCCAAGGCAGCAGACGCCTTCTATCCCCACCGTTTCAATGCCGAGGAGTGGGTGTCGGCAATCAAGGCTTCAGGTGCGAAGTATATATGTATCACAACACGCCACCACGATAGCTTCTCTATGTGGGATACCGAGGCATCACCATTCAACATCGTTGATGCTACGCCTTTTGGCCGCGATATCCTCAAGGAGCTCGCTGACGAGTGTCAGAAGCAGGGTATAGCTCTGCATCTATACTACTCGCATGCCGACTGGTCGCGTGACGACTATCCACGTGGTCGCACAGGCTGGGGCGTTAGTGGTCGTGACCGCACACAGATTAGCTGGGAGCACTACTATAACTTTATGAACCAGCAGATTACCGAGCTCTTGACAAACTATGGCCCTATACGTGCTATATGGTTCGACGGTTGGTGGGATCACGATGAGGATGCTACACCATTTGACTGGCAGCTCGACGAGCAGTATGCTATGGTGCACAACTTGCAGCCATCGTGCCTCGTAGCGAATAACCACCACCAGGTGCCTTTTGAGGGTGAGGATATTCAGATCTTCGAACGTGACCTTCCAGGTGAGAATACCCACGGTCTTTCGGGTCAGGATATCAGCCGCTTGCCTTTGGAGACATGTCAGACGATGAACGGTATGTGGGGCTATAAGGTTGTAGACCAGGATTATAAGAGTGCCGAGACGCTTGTTCGCTACCTCGTTAGTGCGGCAAGCAAGGGTGCCAACTTGCTACTCAATGTGGGACCACAGCCTAATGGTGAGCTTCCAGCTGTAGCTGTGCAGCGCATGCAGGAGATGGGTGAGTGGATGGCCGTAAACGGTGAGTCTGTATATGGCACTGTTGCTGGTGATATCCCACAGCAGGATTGGGGTTGCACAACACGTAAGGGTGATAGCCTCTATGTACACATCTTCGAGCTCGGCTACGACAGATTGTACTTGCCTCTCGACTGTAAGGTGCTCTCTGCTACGGCGCTTGCAACGGGTGAGGTTGTTAAGTTCCAGAAGGTTGCTGGTGGCATCCTGTTGGAGGTTGGCAAGGTGCAGGATTCTATCGACTTTGTTGTTGAGTTGCGCACAAAGTAGCAAAAAGCCCTTAAAAGGGGTGAAAATAATCGCAGTCCATGTTTGTGGATTGCGATTTTTTTGCTATCTTTGCGCGATTAACGCGCGAATGTTTTTTAGGCGTTGGCTCGTTAAGATGCGTAGACCGATGTAGGTTACGAAGGACTACGAAAAACATAAACAAATAAATACATAAAACTTTTTAACAATGCAGAGTAAAGGTATTATTAAGTGGCTAGCAGTGCTTTTGGGCCTTGCTAGCATCTTCCAGCTCTCATTCACCTTCGTTACACGTAGTATCGAGGCAGAGGCTGCGAAGCAGGAGGATCCCCAGGCGTATCTCGACCAGATGTGGGATCAGACAGTTTATGTAGGTTACACTTATGGTGAGTGTAAGGTTAAGGAGCTCAACTTGGGTCTCGACCTCAAGGGCGGTATGAACGTCATGCTTGAGATTAAGGCCGAGGATGTTATCCTTACTAATGCCTACAACAATGTAGAGGTTCGTAGCAACAACCTCCTCATGGCTAACATCGAGGCTGCTCTTCGTACAGCTTCAAAGATGGAGACTCCAGGTGCTGTTGTTGACGCCTATGTTGCAGCGTTGTCACAGGAGGATCTCGTAGCTATCTATGGCACAGACGATGCTGCCGCTGTGGCAAGCGACCTCAAGGGTCACATCGAGGGCTCTGTAGCAAAGATGAACGAGGTGTTGGCTACACGTATCGACCTTCTTGGTGTCGTACAGCCTAACATTCAGCCTGTAGCAGGTACTAACCGTATCATGGTTGAGTTGCCAGGTGTTAAGGAGCCAGAGAGAGTAAGTAAGCTCTTGGCGTCAACTGCTAACCTCGAGTTCTGGGAGGTATGCGACGCTGCTGATGCTAACGCTATCATGCAGGTTCTGTTCGCAGAGGCTGACGCTGCTGTTCGTGAGTATCTCTTGGCCGAGGGCGCTGATGAGTTGACATTGAGCTACACTCCATTGAGTGACCTCCTCGTTGCTTCATACCCAGTTGTTGGTACTGATGGCGAGGAGTTCGACTACCCAGTACAGGCACCTATCGTAGCTGCTGCTGACAAGAACGACATCAAGCTCATCAACGAGTATCTCGCTATCGAGGCTGTTGATGCGCTTCTTCCAGCTGACGTTAAGCTCGCATGGTCAAACAAGAGCTCAACAGATAGCACAAAGGGTACTTTCATCCTCTACGCACTCAAGGGTCGCGATGGCTCACAGCTTCCAGTGATGGATGGCTCTGGCATCACAAGCGCACGTGCGCAGGGTGGTCAGTATGGTGGCTTCGAGGTATCTATGACAATGGATTCGAAGACAGCCATCGAGTGGGGTAACATCACAGGTGCCAACGTAGGTAAGCCTATCGCTATCGTTCTTGATAACTACGTATACTCTGCACCTCGTGTAAATGGCCGTATCGATGGTGGCTCATCAGCTATCACAGGTAACTTCACAGCACAGGAGGCCGAGGACCTTGCAAGCGTATTGAGCTCTGGTAAGTCGCCAGCTCCTGCTACAATCATCTACTCGGAGGTTGTTGGTCCATCACTCGGTGAGAAGTCTATCAACTCTGGTCTTATCTCATTTGCACTCGCTTTCTGCCTCGTGTTGCTCTACATGGCATTCTTCTACAAGGCAGCTGGTTGGTATGCTAATATCGCCCTTATCTTCAACGTATTGTTGCTCTTCGGCGTGTTGGTGTCATTCGGTGCAGTGTTGACACTCCCAGGTATTGCCGGTATCGTGCTTACTATGGGTATGGCTGTGGATGCTAACGTTATCATCTTCGAACGTATCAAGGAGGAGTTGCGTGGCGGTAAGGGTATCATGCTTGCTATCAAGGATGGTTTTGCTAATGCTTACTCGGCTATCATCGACGGTAACCTCACAACAATCATCACAGGTATCGTTCTCTTCTTCTTCGGTACAGGTCCAGTTAAGGGCTTCGCTACAACACTTATCATCGGTATTGTCACATCACTCTTCTGCGCGATCTTCATCACTCGCGTACTCATCGAGTCACACGTAGCACGCCGTGGTGTTGTTTCATTCTCACGTAAGTTCACAGAGAACTTCTTGCAGAATGTAAACTTCAGCTTCATCGCAAAGCGTAAGATCTCATACATCGTGTCAGGTGTTCTTGTTGTTGCATCTATCATCTCATTGTGCACACTCGGTCTTAACCAGGGTGTTGAGTTCACAGGTGGTCGTTCATATGTTGTTAAGTTCAACGAGACAGTGAATGTTGAGGATGTACGTGTAAGCGTTGAGCAGGTATTTGAGGGTGTTGCTGATGCTGCTAACTCATCTGTTGAGGTTAAGCAGTTCGGTGATGACAACCAGGTACGTATCGTGACACAGTATCAGCCTGCAGAGCTTGATGGCGAGGCAGCAAACGATGCTGTAGACCGTCTCTTGTTCGAGGCTCTCGACCAGTACTTCACTATCGATGGCTTCGGCTTCAACGAGTTCCGTACAGCGGGTGATGGCATCGAGCAGTGGGGTATCGTATCTTCAGAGCAGGTTAACGAGTCTATCTCATCAGAGATGACACAGAACTCTATCATCGCAGTTCTCATCGCACTTGTTGCTATCGGCTTCTACATCGCTATCCGTTTCCGCCGTTGGCAGTGGGCTATGGGTGCTACAGTTGCTTTGACGCACAACGCTATCCTTGTTATCGGTATCTTCTCAATGTTGTATGCTGTTATGCCATTCAACCTTGAGGTTAACCAGGCGTTCATCGCTGCTATCTTGACTATCATCGGTTACTCTATCAACGATACAGTGGTTATCTTCGACCGTATCCGTGAGTACCTCGGTCTCTATCCAAAGCGCGATATCAAGTCTAACATCGACAACGCTATCTGTGCTACATTGTCACGTACCATCAACACATCTGGTACTACTCTTGTAACACTCTTGGCTATCTTCATCTTCGGTGGCGAGACTATCCGTGGTTTCGTCTTCGCGTTGATCCTCGGTGTTATCATCGGTACATACTCTTCAGTATTCATCGCTACACCTATCGCTTACGACCTTCAGCGTAAGAAGGCTCTTAAGGGTGAGGGTGAGGCAAAGGCTGAATAGTCTGCCGCCGCAAGGGTAATATATTAGAAATAGGTCGCAATCCATATGGGTTGCGGCTTATTTTTTTTACTTTCCTTTGAGGTTGTGTCTTATTTTTTTAACTTTGCAGATGTTAATGCTCGCATCGTTGTGGGTGTTTATTTAAATTAAGAATTTATTTAGAGTTATGGGAAAGATAAAGTCTTTTTTTAGACGTCTCGGCAGCTACATATCGCCAGTATATGTCACTATGCTTGTTGCGGCATTCATCCTTTGGTATATCACCAAGCTTGGTGAGACATATACCACTGACGAGCAGGTTACCGTAGTTATCGATGGCCAGGAGTATGAGGTAGACTGCACAATTAGGGGCAAGGGTACAAACCTTATCAACTACACGTTGTCGTCGAAGAGGAGTAGTTTTACCATCCCCTCTACGGAGTTGTCGTTCGATAAGCAGGAGGTAGACCATGATGCCTCTGTCATCCGCCACCATGTCTCATCTGTGTCGTTGCAGCAGGCTCTTGCTGCCCGCATGATAGATATCGACATCATAACTGTGGGTGTTGCCCCCACGCTTGTCACCCCTCTGGAGCAGAGGTAGGCGTGAGGCTGTAAACATATTATATATATGTATAAGGTAGGTATTACAGGTGGCATAGGTGCTGGTAAGAGCACCGTTTGCGACATCTTGAGAGATAAGGGTATCGCTGTCTACGATTCAGATAGCCATGCCAAGCAACTTATGAGTGACAATGTGGCGTTGCGTGATGCCCTTGTTGAGGCCTTTGGTAAGGAGGTGTATACCTCGGAGGGTCTCGATAGAGGATATCTCGCACGTTGTGTCTTTGGCGATGCGGAGGCGTTGCAGAGACTCAATGGCATTGTCCACCCCGCTGTTATTAGCGACTTTGAGGCGTGGGCCGAGGCGCAGGAGGGCGACTATGTGGTCCTTGAATCGGCTATACTCTTTGAGTCGGGACTCGATAGTAGGGTAGATGCTGTTGTTGCTGTTATGGCTCCCGAGGAGTTGAGGGTGGAACGTGCCATGCAGCGCGATGGTGCGTCGCGTGAGGATGTTGTGCGTCGTATACGCAACCAGATGAGTGACGACCAGAGAGCCGATAACGCCAAATATGCAGTGGTGAATATCAATAGGGACGAGCTGGTCGAGGATGTAGAACAACTACACAGACGTTTGAGCTATGATGCTATCTCCCGCCACCGTTAACCTTGCCGATAGCCATGTCATGGCCATCGTCAATGTCACTCCCGACTCGTTCTATGGTGCGAGCCGTAGGTGTGAGTATGAGGATGTGCGTGCTGCGGTGGAGGATGCTGTTGGTGCTGGTGCCACGATTATAGATATCGGTGGCTACTCCTCTCGCCCTGGTGCTGCAGAGGTAGATGTCGAGGAGGAGTGGCGACGTGTTGCTTTGGGCCTCGAGGCTGTGCGCGGTGCGCAGAGTGGTGTTGTGGTATCTATAGATACGTTCCGTAGTGAGATTGTGCGTAGGGCATATGAGGGCTACGGTGCTTTTATTGTTAATGATATATCTGCAGGAGAACTCGACGATGCCATGGTTGCTACCGTTGCGGAGCTGGGACTTCCGTATGTAGCCATGCATATGCGTGGCACGCCACAGACGATGCAGCTATCTACGGAGTATGATGGAGGTGTTGTTGCAGGCGTGGTGTCATACTTCGAGTGCCGCACACGTGAGCTCCTTGAGGCGGGTGTCGCGCGCGAGAATATAATCCTAGACCCCGGCTTCGGCTTTGCCAAGAGTGTGGAGCAGAACTATGTGCTTATGCGCCATCTCGATAGACTTCGCGCCTTGAAGTTTCCAATACTTGTCGGCGTGTCGCGTAAGTCGATGATATATAAGCCTCTGGCCATAACTCCCGAGGCGGCACTCCCTGGTAGCCTTGCCCTGGTGTGGGAGGCGCTGGGTAGTGGTCCAGCAATACTTCGTGTGCACGATGTTGCCGAGACAGTGCAGATTCTTAAGGTGAGAAACATATACAATAGTGTGCTATGATTGAGGTAAGAGGTATCGTTAAGCGTTTTGGTAGCCTCGAGGTGCTACATGGCGTGTCGTTTAGTGTCGCACGTGGCGAGATTGTATCCATCGTCGGTGCTAGTGGTGCTGGTAAGAGCACACTGCTGCAGATTGTCGGCTCACTGCTTGATGCCGATGAGGGCGATGTCACTATCGATGGCGTGTCGCTTAAGTCGTTGCGCGACGATAAGCTCTCGGACTTCCGTAACCAACATATAGGCTTCATCTTTCAGTCATACCATCTCCTCGCCGAGTTCACGGCTGTGGAGAATGTAATGATGCCTATGCTCATTGCGGGTGTTGGTAGGGGTGAGGCACGCCGTAGGGCAGAGGAGCTCCTCGACATGGTTGCCATGTCGCACCGCAAGGAGCATAAGCCTGCCACACTCTCGGGTGGTGAGCAGCAGAGGGTGGCCATAGCGCGTGCGCTGGCTAATAAGCCCAGTATTGTGCTTGCTGATGAACCTACGGGTAACCTCGATAGTGTCACCAGGGAGGAGATATGTAAGCTCTTCTTCGAGCTTCGTGACCGCACGGGTCACACCTTCATCATCGTGACACATGATGAGAGTCTTGCTAATAAGTCGGATAGAAAAATTGAGATGAGGGATGGAGAGATCATTCTGTGACATGAGCCACGAGGAGGTATACGAGCTTCTCGAGGGACTACACGATAAGTATAATAACGAGGATTTTATCGCTGCTGACCCCATCAGCGTGCCTCACTCGTTCACTGCGGAGGGTGATATAGAGATTGCTGGCTTCCTTGCCGCCACCATCGCCTGGGGCAATAGACGTATGATTGTGCAGAGTGCCCACCGCATGATGCGCTATATGGATAATGCGCCCCACGACTTTGTGCTCAATGCCTCGGAGGAGGAGCTCGAGAGACTATCGTCGTATGTGCACCGCACATTCAACGGCCAGGACTTGCGTGACTTCGTCATCGCCATGCGCCATATAATTGCGCAGTGGGGAAGCCTCGGTAGATACTTCGAGGGTAGGTATGAGGAGCTTGGCGATATGCGTGGTGTCCTTGCCGCCTTTCGTCGTGACTTCCATGCCGCACCCCACGATAAGCACTCGGAGAAGCACCTGTCGTCTATAGAACGCGGTGCCGCCTGCAAGCGTCTGTGCATGTATCTGCGTTGGATGGTGCGCCATGACGATCGTGGTGTAGACTTCGGCCTATGGCGTAAGATACCTATGTCGGCACTATATATGCCATTGGATGTGCACACAGGCCGTATGGGCCGAGGCATGGGCCTTCTGGGTCGTAAGCAGGATGACTGGAAGGCTGTCGAGGAGCTCACAGCGGCGCTACGTAGCTTCAATGCAGAGGACCCTGTGCGCTACGACTACTCACTCTTCGGCGTGGGCATATCACGCCTCCTGGACTAATATACCATGTTTCGGTTTAAGCAGTTTACAATCTCGGATGAGGGCTGTGCTATGAAGGTTGGCACCGATGGTGTTCTACTTGGTGCATGGGCCGATGTCGCTGGTGATAGTCTCATCATGGATGCCTGTACAGGCACTGGCATCATAGCCCTTATGGTTGCACAGCGCAATGCCGAGGCGAGCATCTATGCCCTCGATATTGTCCCCGAGGCTGTTGCCGAGGCACGTGGCAATGCCGACCTCTCGCCCTGGGGGTGTCGTGTGAGGACTATATGTTGCGACCTTAAGGAGTATAGAGAGGATGTTAAGTTCGACCACGTGGTCTGCAACCCCCCATACTTTGTCGATGCCCTCCAGGCTCCCGATGCAGCGCGTAACCTCGCCCGTCATACCGTTAGTCTTGATTTTGAGAGCCTTGTGGCAGCTGCCGAGAGGCTCCTTAAGGATGGTGGCCGCTTCAGCGTCATACTACCTACGGAGGGCGCTGCACACTTCCGACGTGTAGCCTTCTCTCGCCTATGGCTACGTAGGGTTACAGATGTAGTTACCACGGAGGGTGCTGCTCCCAAGCGTACTCTCATGGAGTTTGTGCGCTGCACACAGCCCCTTATGCCACGCTGCGATGTGCTGACCATACATCAGCGTGGTGGCGACTATACGGAGGAATATCGTCATCTAACCCAAGATTTCTACCTTATGTTTTGATAGGTCTGAAATAATGAGTATCTTTGCAAGAGTAATAATATGAGAGTTATGAGAAATATACTATCTATATTGGGCATCGCCCTTGCTGCCATGGTGTGCTTTGAGGCTTCAGCACAGCAGCTCACAAAGAAGCGTATAGGTGTCTTCAAGCACGATGGTAATGTCGTTGTTGAGGAGGCAAGCAGCATCCTTGTTGTCGATGTTGTTGTCGAGCATGAGGAGTTTGTCGCTGGCCCCTATGCACGCTATGCGCAGAAGATGCTGGGCACACGTGCTTCGCTGGTAAATAGATCTGTGTACCGCCTTGTATCTGCCGATGTGGCACTTCAGGAGCATGCCGAGTGCTATGCCGAGGGTGCGCCAGAGCATAATGCCCCTGTATATGTTGGCACCTCGCCACTACCTATCGACCGCCTAAACTCAACAGATAAGGGCGCCGAGGAGTCGGCACGCGAGGCTGCTGATGCCATCTTCGCACTACGCCGTGCACGCCTCGACCTCATCATGGGCGAGTTTGGCGATGGCGTATATGGTGCGGGCCTTGAGAGTGCTCTTGCGGAGATCGCACGCCTTGAGGCGGAGTACCTCGAGCTCTTCTACGGCACACGCACCATCACCACCACATCCTCACGTATGACCTACCCTGTAGATGCATCACAGCCCTCTACCGTCATAGCACGCTTCAATAGCGAGAGTGGTCTCTTGGCGAAGGATGACCTTGCTGGCGAGATACTTCTTCTTGTCATCAACCCTTCGGAGATGACATACCCTGCAGGCGACATTAAGGGTGTTGTGGCATATAGATATGCAAACAATGCCGAGGTCCTTGTGAGCCTCGGTCAGGAGGTTCTCGTGCGTCGCATCTTGCCTATATATGAGTTTGGCCAGACAGTGATGTATCTTCAGCCTACACGCTAACACTCTTGGTTATGGATAATACACAACGCATGATTGCCCTGCTGGGCCGCATACGCAAGCAGATGAATGGTGCTGTTGCCGAGAGCATGGGTACGCATGGCGTGAACTATGGTCTCAACTATGGTGTCAGCATCGCCACACTGCGCGAGATTGTCGCCCAGGAGAGCAAGGACTACGACTTTGCGAAGTACCTATACCGTCAGCAGGTGCGCGAGCTTAAGCTATGTGCTTGCCATCTTGCCGACCCCGCCAAGCTCGATACCCACGAGTTCCCCTTCTGGTCGCGCGGTATCACCAATGCCGAGCTTGCCGAGGAGCTTGCCTTCGCACTGCTATCAAAGATCTACGACATAAACTCACTCATGGGCGTGTGGACTACCGAGAGCAATGAGCTTGTCGCCTATGCAGCCCTCATGGCGGCATCACGCAATGCCCGCACCACATCCGAGGTTGCCTTCATTGCTGCCGAGAAGTCTGTCAAGGCAAACCCTACCTCCGAGTATATTGCCCAGGGTGTTGTCTCCCTACTCTGTCATATCGCCCAGCACGATAAGTCTGTGCCCATCGGCATACCATCTCTTCTTGAGAGTATGCCCGACTGTCCAACGAAGAGTAGGATAGAGGAGGAGCTTGATTGGCGCCTAAATTTCTTGTGATAAGGGGTCATCTGTGACCTATAAATCAAAAAACCACCAATGGGACGTACGTAAAGTACTATCTATTGGTGGTTTTTTAGGATAGTGGGACAATGAGACAATGGGACATAGCAACCTGGCGGACGATTCTTGTGATGCTCGACTTCGCTTTGTCTCTCTGTCTCTTTGTCTCTACCTTAAGCTCTAAAATAGTGCCTTGGGGAGTTGCTCTATGCTCGAGATGAAGACTACCTCTATATCCTTCGGAGTCTTGATGTTCTTCTCCACGAAGCTCGACACCACAATGCGCTTGAAGCCGAGGCGTGCCGCCTCCGATATGCGCTGCTCGGTGCGTGGTGCTGGGCGCACCTCTCCCGAGAGGCCTATCTCGCCTGCGCAGCATACACCCTGGCGTAGTGCGCGGTCATAGTATGACGATATGATGGCTGCCACGATGGCGAGGTCCATGCCCGTATCCGAGATTTTAAAACCACCAGCAAAGTTTAGGAATACATCCTTCTGGAACATCTTCATACCCACGCGCTTCTCAAGCACTGCAAGGAGCATATTCAGGCGTCGCTGGTCGAAACCTGTCGTAGAACGCTGTGGCGTGCCATATGCCGCACCGCTAACCAGCGCCTGCACCTCGATGAGGTAGGGGCGTAGTCCATCTACGGCAGCACCCACAGAACAGCCCGTCAGAGGCTCGTCGTAGTGTGTGAGGAGTATCTCCGAGGGGTTATCCACAGCCTTGAGTCCCGTGTCGCGCATCTCGAAGACGCCAATCTCGAAGGTGGCGCCAAAGCGATTCTTGATGCCACGAAGTATGCGGTATGTGTGGTTACCATCGCCCTCGAACTGCAGGACAACATCTACGATATGCTCCAGAATCTTGGGACCAGCGATAGTGCCATCCTTGGTGATATGGCCGATGATGAAGATGGCTATGCCCGAGGCCTTGGCCACCTTGAGGAGTGTTGCAGCGCACTCGCGCACCTGTGTGACACTGCCTGGTGACGACTCAACGAGGTCTGTAGACATCGTCTGTATGGAGTCTATGATGACGATGTCGGGGTGTAGTGTCTCAATCTGTGCTACGATATTCTCCAGTAGCGTCTCTGGATATATCGTGCACTCCTGGTTGTTGATACCGAGGCGTGAGGCGCGCATCTTAATCTGCTCTGCCGACTCCTCGCCCGAGACATATAGTGTCTTGAGGTTGTTGTCTGTGAGTGCGAGCTGCAGTGTGAGTGTCGACTTACCTATGCCTGGCTCGCCACCCACGAGGATGAGGGATCCTGGCACTATACCTCCACCGAGGACTCTATTGAGCTCTCTATTCCCCGTATCTATACGTCGTGTTGTGCCCTCCTCAATGTCTTGCACCTTGCGGGGCTCGGATGTGGGCACTGCTGCCACACGTGCCGCTATGGATGTAGACTCGCGGGCTACGATATGCTCCGAGATGGTGTTCCACTCGCCACAGGCGGGGCACTTACCCATCCACTTCGAGGTCTCATTGCCGCACGACGTGCAGAAGAATGCTCGCTTAACCTTTGCCATCGTTTAACTAATTAAAGAGGCGTATGATGTCGTTGGCATTGGCGTATACCAAGAGTAGTATCAGCAGACCAAAGCCTATATACTGCATTATCTCGAGAAACTTATCGCTTGGCTTGCGACGTGTGATTATCTCCCAGAGGGTGAAGAGCGCATGTCCGCCATCGAGGCCTGGGATAGGTAGGATGTTCATCACAGCGAGGACGACAGAGAGGAATGCTGTAAGTGACCAGAAGCTATACCAGTTCCAAGTCTCGGGGAAGATGCTACCTATGGCTATGAAGCCACCCACCTCCTTGTAGCTCTTTGTCTCGGGGTTGAAGATCATCTTCAGCTGCTGCCAGTATGATGCTATCTTCTCGCCTGCAAGGCTTATACCTGCGGGTATTGACTCGAAGAAGCCATACTCGCGTGTGCGAGGCACTATGCCACGTGTCAACACGCCCATGCGACCACTCTCATCGAGGGGCACATTGAAGGTTATGGTGTCGCTAACGCCACGTATCGCTGTTATTGCCACGGTGCTGTTGGCGCGTGCCTCTAGCATCTCCTTGGCCTGTAGGAAGTCGGCTGCGGGGATGCCATCTACAGCGATAACCTTGTCGCCAACCTCTATGCCCGCATCGCGAGCGCTGTCTGTGGCTACCTCATCGATGACAAACGGCATGTTAATATGCATGAGCTCCATGATGCTACCATCCTCGCGCATCGCAACAAGCTCCGAGAGTGGTATTACAATATCGTGCTCCACACCGCCACGTGACACCTTCACTGTGCGGTCGTCATTCGCCACGATGAGCATCTCTCTAATATAGTTGATATTCTCTATGCTCTGACCATCTATGGCTACTATCTTATCGCCATCCTGGAATCCATAACCCTCGCCACGTTCGCTGAAGTTGTAGCCATACACTATGTCGTCGTTGTGGTAGTAGCTCTCACCCCATGTGAACATGATCATCGAGTAGAGGAACATTGCGAGTATCACATTCATGAAGATGCCGGCAAGCATAACTATTAGGCGCTGCCATGCTGGCTTGCTGCGGAACTCCCAAGGCTGTGGCTCCTGCTTCATCTGCTCCACGTTCAACGACTCATCTATCATGCCGGCGAGTGACACGTAGCCACCGAGGGGCAACCAGCCGATGCCATACTCCGTGTGTCCCCACTTACGCTTGTAGATGGTGAACCATGGGTTGAAGAAGAGGTAGAACTTCTCGACACGTATCTTGAACATACGTGCAGTGATGTAGTGTCCAAACTCGTGGATGATGACAAGTAGGGATAGTGATGCAAAGAATTGCAGTGTCTTGATTAGTATAACTTCCATATTACTCTATTGTTTTCTTATAGTTTCAAGTATTCATTTGCCAGACGTCGTGCCTCTATGTTTGCCTCATCGTAGTCTGCGAGTGTTGGTCGTGCCACAAACGTAGCCCTCTCTATGGCGTAGCGTATGGCGCCTACAATGTCGCTATAGGCACACTTATGTCCGAGGAAGGCTGCCACAGCAACCTCATTAGCACCATTCATCGTGCATGCTGCCGTGCCACCTCTGCGTAGCACCTCGTATGCTATGTCGAGTGCGGGGTACTTCTCGCGGTCGGGGGCTGCGAAGGTGAGTGTGGGGTAGTCGAGGATGGAGAAGTGCTCCATAGCCTCTGTGGCACGTTCGGGGTATAGCAGTGCATAGCTTATGGGCGTGTGCATATCTGCTGTTCCGAGCTGTGCCTTAACAGCACCATCTGTAAACTCCACCATGGAGTGTACTATCGACTGCGGATGTATCACCACCTTTATGCGGTCGGGCTCAATGCCGAAGAGCCAGTGAGCCTCGATGACCTCAAAGCCCTTGTTCACCAATGTCGCCGAGTCTATCGTTATCTTTGCTCCCATAGACCACTGTGGGTGCTTCAATGCCATCTCGGGTGTCACGGTGCCGAGTTGTGAGGCTGGTATGTCGCGTAATGCACCGCCACTGCATGTGACAATCAGGTTACGTACACTCCTCATATCCTCACCCTCGAGACACTGCTTTATCGCCGAGTGCTCCGAGTCTATGGGTAGGATGTCGACACCCTTGCGTCGTGCCTCGGCCATGACGATGTCGCCACCCACAACCAATGTCTCCTTGTTTGCCAGGGCTATGCGCTTGCCACTCTCTATGGCTGCCACCGTGGGGTGTAGTCCCGAGTAGCCCACAAGGGCATTTACCACGGTGTCGCTACGGTAGCTGCGCGCTATATGTGTTATCGCCTCCTGTCCTGCGTGTACCTCAATGTTGCTATCGGCAAGTGCCGTCTTCAGGGGTGCATAGTAGTCGCTGTTGCCTATGACGACACTCTCCACGTCGAACTCGCGGGCCTGCGCTGCAAGCTCCTCCCAGTTGTTGTTTGCAACAAGCGATGTCACCTTGAACCTGTCGCTATGGCGACGTACTATATCGAGGGTCTGACGGCCTATGGAGCCTGTAGAGCCCAGTATGCTTAACTTCTCAATCATGCTTCCTTGGGGTTAGAAGAGGATGTATCGTTCGGGGTCTACGGCTGTGCCATCACGCCATAGCTCGAACTCGAGTGTTGTGTTCTGCTCCTCGGCCTCGGGGGTCTTTAGACGACCTATGACAGCGCCACTCTGCACCGTCTGACCCTTGCGCACAAGGATCTCGCCGAGCTGCTTATATACCGAGATATAACCGCCACCATGCTGTATCGTCACGCTGCCTATGCCCTGACCATGCTCTACCGTGCCTATGACGGTACCATTCTCCACGGCCATCACCGAGTCGTCACCATCGATGCTCATTATCGCCACATCGTAACTCGACTCTGGGGCATCGAAGTTGCGTGTTATGGTGCCACGCATTGGTGAGCTGAACATTGCCGCCTCGGACTTCAGTGGCTTGGTGTTAGATAGCGAGTATTCACCCGTGGTGCTCTCCAGCGCTGCGCGTAGCAGCGTGTCGGCACGTGTGGGTAGTATTCGTGATTTGTCGTAGCGTATGGTGTCGGTCAATACTGTCGAGTGCACCGTTGGTGTGCTGCCACCCATGATTGTCGCCACCGCCTCGTTATAGGCAAGTATCTCACTCATGTTGCGTTCCATGATGTCGAGACGCATGATGCTCTCACGCAAGTGTGCCTCACGCTTCTCGGCATCTGTGCGGTAGCCGGGGAGCATGTCGAGGATTGAGGTGTACGACATGAGCAGTAGCAGTGTTATGAATATGAGGATGATGAGTCCTGCGATGCCACCCCACAGGCCTATGGGTGTGATGTTAAGGCGCCACTCCACCTCATTCTCCGTGCGACCGCGCATGACGAGCTGTCGCTTATCTGTCAACCTATCCCAAATATTGCGTGCCATTATCGATTATCATTTAATGTATAACGTGCAAAGATAACGAAATTGGTGGGATACTTTGTATTTTGTAATAACTTTTTTACCTTTGTGCTAATAAATTTACGAAAAAGCTATATTACTATGATTAAACCTACACTCTTGGTATTGGCTGCGGGCATGGGTTCGCGCTACGGATCACTCAAGCAGATGGATGGCGTAGGCCCTAATGGCGAGGCTATCATCGACTACTCGGTATATGATGCTATACGTGCCGGCTTCGGTAAGGTTGTCTTCGTCATTCGTCACTCTTTTGAGGCTGACTTCAAGGAGGTGTTCAATGCAGAACGCTTCGGTGGTAAGATAGCTGTGGAGTATGTATTCCAGGAACTCGACTACCTCCCCGAGGGCTTTGTTGTCCCCGAGGGTCGTGTTAAACCATGGGGTACCAACCACGCTGTTATGATGGCTGCCAAGGCTATAAACGAGCCATTTGCTGTAATCAACGCCGATGACTTCTACGGCCGTGAGGCATATGTTACTATTGGAGACTATCTACGTACCCTTGAGGGTAGTGAGGCACGCTACTGCATGGTTGGCTACGAGGTGTCGAAGACCCTTTCGGAGAATGGCACAGTGTCGCGTGGCGTATGCACCGTAGATGACAATGGTAACCTCACAGGCATGGTGGAACGTACACAGATAGAACGTGTTAATGGCACTATCCTTTTCCACGATGGCGGTGCTGATGAGCCTCTTGCCGAGAATACACCTGTCTCTATGAATCTCTTCGGCTTCACCCCCGACTATTTCCGCTACTCCGAGGCATTCTTCAAGGAGTTCCTTGCTGCAAACATCGAGAACCTCAAGTCCGAGTTCTTCATCCCTCTCATGGTTAATAAGGTTATCAGCGAGGGCACAGCCACTATGCGTGTTCTCCCTACCACCTCCGACTGGTTTGGCGTAACCTATAAGGAGGATAAGCCATATCTTGTTGCCAAGATTGAGGAGTTCATTGAGGCGGGGGTATATCCACGTAATCTCTGGAAGTAATTTCTTGTGATAAGGGGTCGATTGCGGCCCCTAACAAAAAATTGCCGTCAATGGGACGTACGTCAAGTACTACCCATCGAC
>JAZLCL010000058.1:0-48437 GCA_045614205.1 Alistipes sp.
TGTATCTATCAGGGTGATGAGTATGGTGTTCCTGGTGCTAACGATCCTGATAACCGCGATATGATGACTTTTGAGGGCTATAACGAGTACCAGCAGCGTGAGTACGCACAGACACAGGCGTTGTTGAAGAATCGTCGTGGCTCTATGCCATTGATGTATGGCGACTTGCGCACACTCTATGTTGATGATGCCGCTTGGGTCTTCATCCGTCACTACATGGGTCAGTGGAGTGTCGTAGGTATCAATGTTCGTGGCGAGGCAAAGAGCATTGATGTTGAGCTCCCAACCTTTGCCAAGTGCGCAGATACAGCTATTGCCGTAGCTACAGATGGTGCAGCTGTTGAGTGCCAGGGCTGCGGTAAGCTTACCATCACATTGCCAGCATACGGTTATGCGATAATCAATAAGTAGAGATAACACAAATAAATATTACACAAATGAAGAAGTTTTTTGCAATTATTGCTGCGGCTTTCGCTTTCGTAAGCTGCTGCAACTGTGGCTCTGATGCAGTAGCCACTACTAACGATTTCGACAAGTACAACTCTGTTGTCTATGAGTTGAATATTCGTCAGGCTACCGTTGAGGGTACCTTTGCTGCTGCAGAGAAGTACCTCCCCGAGCTTAAGGCTATGGGCGTAGATATCGTATGGCTTATGCCTATCAGCCCTATCGGTGTTGATGGCCGTAAGGGCACACTCGGTTCATACTACTCAATCATCGACTATAAGGCTATCAACTCCGAGTTCGGTACTATGGAGGACTTCGATCACTTCCTTGCTACAGCTCACGACCTCGGTCTTAAGGTTATTCTTGACTGGGTTGCTAATCACACATCACGTGATGCTAACTGGTGGAAAGAGGGCAAGAAGGATTGGTATGTAATGGATGAGGTTACAGGCCTTCCTATCGTAGAGTACGACTGGACAGATATCGCAAAGTTGAACTACGAGAACCAGGAGATGCGTGCTGCGATGCTCGACGCTTTGAAGTTCTGGGTAGAGAAGGGTGTTGATGGCTACCGTTGCGACGTTGCCATGAATGTTCCTGGTGACTTCTGGAAGATGGCATGGGAGGAGATTCGTGCTATCAACCCTGATGTATACCTCTTGGCCGAGGGTGAGGAGACATGGTTGCACGAGAGTGGCTTCGATGCTACATACGCATGGGAGTTGCATCACATCTTCAACGCTATGGCAAAGGGTGGTAGCGAGACAAAGAACGTAGCTGGTGATGGCACAATCAAGACTGATGCCAAGAGTGTTGCTGACCTTAAGGAGTACCTTGCACGTGACGATGAGAAGTATCCAGCACCTGCAATGCGTCTTATGTTTACATCTAACCACGACGAGAACTCATGGGCAGGTACAGAGTTCGAACGTATGGGCGATGCATACCGCACATTCGCAGCTCTCACATTCGTGTTGCCAAAGAGCCAGCCACTCATCTACACAGGTCAGGAGATCGGTCTCGACCGTCGTCTTGCCTTCTTCGAGAAGGACTCTGTAGAGGAGCTTGTTGATGTTAACTATGGTCAGGATTTCCGTGACTTCTACCGTCGTCTCACATCATTCCGTCACAATAATTCTGTATTGGCTGCTGGTGCTAACGTAGCTCCTATGGTATACCTTGAGGGTGCTCCAGAGACAGTGTTGGCATTCTCACGCGAGAACGACAACAACAAGGTATTCTGCGTCTTCAACTTCTCTAACGAGCCACAGGTTGTTACTGTTACCGAGGAGTTCGCTGGCGACTATACACGTGCTTGTGGTCAGGAGAGAAGCCTCCAGGCTGGTGATGTCATCGAGCTTGGCGCATGGGGCTTCGAACTTCTTGCGAAGTAGTCTCTTGAGAGATATGTGTCCGCATTGTTGGCGGATACTATAACCATGGGGTTGTCTGATGGACATGTTGGACAACCCCTATTATACACTTTCATGGTCTTTGGAGGTGTTGACAGTGGGCTGTCGATGACTCCGTTATAATGTGTAGGGTTAATGATGTATAAAAATCCTGAGTGGAGCTACAGTGCTGTGCTCTACGAATTAAATGTTAGGCAGTTTACCGAGGAGGGAACATTCGTTGCGGCTATAGAACGTCTGCCTTTCCTGCGTTCTTTGGGTGTCGATGCTATATGGCTTATGCCGATATATCCTATCGGCCAGGAGGGGCGTAAGGGCACTCTTGGCTCGTACTACTCGATACGCGACTATATGGCCGTAAATGAGGAGTTTGGTGCGGAGGATGAGTTTCGTGCATTCGTAACGGCGGCTCATGCATTGGGCATGAAGGTGCTCCTGGACTGGGTTGCTAACCATACGGCACGCGATGCACGTTGGATTACGGAACGCCCCGCGGAGTGGTACGAACGCGATGCGGAGGGTGTTGCTGTTGTGCCATGGGACTGGACAGATACTGCGAAGCTGAACTATGCTAACCACGACGTGTGGCGTGGTCAGATTGATGCCATGCGCTATTGGGTCGAGAAGTTCGGTGTGGACGGCTATCGCTGCGATATGGCTATGCTTGTGCCTATTGAGTTCTGGCAGGAGGCGTCGGAAGAGTTGCATCGCTTGAAGTCGGATATATTTATGCTTGCCGAGGCCGAGGAGGATAACCTCTTCGATAGAGCCTTTAACATGAGTTACCAGTGGAATATACATCATATAATGTGTGATATAGCCAAGGGTGCACGTAGGGTTTGGGATTTGCGTAATGCTATACATTCGGAACGTGCGAGGTATCCACGTGAGGCTATGCGCATGAGCTTTACCTCAAACCACGATGAGAACTCGTGGAGTGGCTCGGAGCAGTCGCGCTTTGGCAAAGCTTTGGAGGTCATGACTGCCATGACCTTCCTCATGCCCTCTACTATGCCTCTTATCTATACGGGCCAGGAGGTGGGCTACGATCACTCTTTCGAGTTCTTTGAACGTGACGCTATTCCCGCTTCGGCTTATGTCGAGAATCGCACTACGGAGCTATACCGTCGTCTTACGGCACTTAAGCATGGCGAGGCGGCGCTTGCTGCTGGCGAACGTGGCGGCGAGATGATAGAGATAGAGAATAATGCTAAAGACTGCATCATGACCTTCGTGCGTGAGGTTAAGGGTAGCCGTGTTGTTGCCATCGTGAACCTCTCGCCCTATGTCATCCATGCGGATTTTAATACGGGCATATATGCTGGCATGTACCGCGATGCCTTGTCGGGAGCACGTGTGCGCCTCGATGAGCATGTGGAACGTGACCTTCAGCCATGGAGTTATCAGATTTTAGTAAAATAGAGAGTTTGATATGAAGAGATTTATTGTTTTGATGCTTACACTTGCTGCTGTGACCTCGGCCTTTGGTGCCAAGCCACAGGTGTGTGTGTCGCATGTAGAGCCACTATCGTGGTGGGTGGGCATGAATATGCCTTTGCAGCTTATGGTCAACGGTGAGGGTATAGGTGCTTGCGATGTCGAGATCTTGCCCGCAGAGTGTGGTGTGACTGTCACGGCGGTGCATAAGGCCGAGAGTCCCAACTACATCTTCGTAGATGTGGCTGTTGCGGATGATGCTACGCCTGGCGACTATACGTTGCGCTTCACATGTGGTAAGCAGCGCCTCGATGTGCCATATACCATCTCGGCACGTAGGGAGGGTTCACGCGACCGTGAGAGCTTCACTAATGCCGACTTTGTATACCTCATCATGCCCGACCGCTTCGCTAATGGCGATGCGTCGAACGACAATAGCGACGATACAAGGGAGAAGGTAGATAGGAATAATCCAGGTCGTCGTCATGGTGGTGACTTGCGTGGTATCATGGACCACCTCGACTATATCGCTGACCTTGGTGCTACGGCAGTGTGGTGCACACCGCTGTTGCTCGACGACGAGAATGGCGCCTCGTACCACGGCTACTCATGTAGCGACTACTATCGTATCGATCCCCGATATGGCACTAACGAACTCTTCAAGGAGTATGTCGAGGAGTGTCATAAGCGTAGTTTGAAGGTAATCATGGATATCGTTCCTAACCATAGTTCGACTACACATTGGTGGTACGACGACCAGCCATTTACAGACTGGACCCACCAGTGGGATAGTTATACGCAGTCTAACTGGACCTTCTCAACAAATATGGACTTTAACGCCTCGCAGGCCGACCTCTACCAGATGGAGAGTGGATGGTTTGACCGCAGTATGGCCGATATGAACTTGGATAACCCCTATTTGTTGCGTTACTTCCAGCAGTGGGCTATATGGTGGACGGAGTACTCGGACCTCGATGGCTTCAGAGTAGATACATACCCATATAATGAGAAGGGCCCTATGAGTCAGTGGTGCCAGGCGGTGATGGATGAGTACCCCAACTTCAACATTGTCGGTGAGGTGTGGACATCATCTATCCCACAGTTGGCCTATTGGCAGGGTGGCAATGCAAATAAGGATGGCTTCGACTCGCACTTGAAGTCGATCATGGACTTCCCATTGCACGACGCCATACGTGCTGCTATGACAGAGAGTGGCAATGGCGGCTGGGGTATTGGCATGACACGCATCTACGATGTCTTGTCTCACGACTTCGTGTACCACGACCTGGATAATATGATGATTATGGCTGCTAACCACGATACCGACCGTATAGGTGATGTATGTGAGGGTGATGCACGCAAGATGAAGATTGTTGCTACGCTTATCTCTACGCTTCGTGGTATGCCACAGATTTTGTATGGCGACGAGCATATGTTCCGTTCTACGGATCGTTCGAAGGGACACCCTACGTTGCGTATCGACTTCCCTGGTGGTTGGGAGGGTGATGCACTTAACCTCTTCGATGCATCGCAGCATAGTGGCGACCAGAAGGATGTATACGACTATACCCGTCACCTGATGAATTGGCGTAAGGGTAAGGATGTCATCCATAGCGGTAGGACTATGCACTTTATCGATAGAGATAATACCTATGCCTACTTCCGCTACAATGATGATGAGGTTGTCTTTGTATATATCAACAATACGAATGATGCACGCCGTGTACCATGGTCGCGCTATAGCGAGATCGGTGCCTCGCTGCATGATGGTAGGGATGTTGTCAGTGGCGCTATCGTGGATATGAATAATATCAAGGTGGAGCCTATGTCGACCCTTATCGTTGAGTTTAAGCGATAATATCTATGTGTAGCCTTGTGATAAGGCTATTCGTAGGATGTTTGGGGTGTTGTGCTTTTGCACGACACCCCTCTGTTTTTGGGGTAATGTGTTGTTTTGGAGATAAAATATGGGGCGTCAAGGTACATCGTCACGACTTTTGTACTAACTTTGTGTATAGTTTTAAGTGATAGGGTATGGCTTGTCAAGATAGACTCTGGACACGAGACTATGTCTTTGTGTGTATTGCGGCATTTCTGATGTCGTTCTCATTCTTTATCCTTGTCCCTACGTTGCCCCTCTACCTCAAGGATACCTTCGATATAGGCCCTACTATGGTGGGTGTGGTGCTGTCGTGCTATGTCGTTGCTGTGTTGAGTGTGCGCCCTATGGCGGGCTTTGTCGCCGACATCCTACCGCGTAAGCTGGTATATATTGTGGCATATGCCGTCTTTGTAGCCTCCTTCCTGGGCTACTTCTTCATCACGGTATCCCTCGCTATGTTCATCCTGTTGCGCATCTTCCATGGCTTCAGCTTCGGTATGCTTACCACTGCGGGTAATACGCTTGTTATCGACGTCATGCCCTCCTCGCGTCGTGGCGAGGGGTTGGGCTACTATGGCGTCACAAATAACCTTGCCATGGCCTTTGGCCCTATGGTGGGACTCTTTGTCATCTCCTCGGGCAACTATCAGCTGCTCTTCCTCACGTCGCTTGTTACGGGTGGTGTAGGACTGCTCCTTGGTGCTCTTGTGCGTGCTCCACGCCGCGACATGCCACAACGTGCGGAGTTTAAGCTCTCGGCAGATAGATTCTTCCTTAAGGAGGGTGTCTGGGCATGCATCGCCTTCTTTATGCTCGCAATACCCTATGGCATGACAACAAGCTACATAGCCCTCTATGCCAAGCAGGTGGGTATAACACATAATGCCGGCCTCTTCTTCACCATTATGGCTGCGGGCCTTATCACCTCGCGCCTGCACTCGGGTAAGAGGGTGGATAGGGGATATATCACCGAGACTATACGCATAGGTATCATGATAGCCTTTGTTGGCGCTTCAGGCGAGGCACTCCTATCCTCTGCTGCGGATGTTAATATCGCTGTGGGATATGTGGCCTACTTCGTCACTGCCTTCCTCTTTGGCTTCGGCTATGGCACCATGTTCCCGGCGTACAATACACTATTTATCAACCTTGCACCCAATTCGCGCCGTGCGACGGCAAATGCCACATACCTCACAGGCTGGGATGTAGGCATCGGTGGTGGTATGCTCATCGGTGGTACCGTCTCGGAGTATGGCTACACCTATTGCTATATCCTTGGCGCTGTTCTTGTGCTTGTCGCACTACTCTTCTTTGTGCGCATCGTCACACCTCACTTCCATGCCCATAGGTTGAGGTAGTGTTAATTGGCGGTAGTTTGTATCCTACGATTGGCTATGCGGAGGGCTATAGCACCATCGTGCCAATCGACAATTGACGTGAGACGTAGAGACCCTTCGGGTAGTGATTCGGCAGCATAGCTACACTCGCCACTTACGACCACGGGTATCGTATCAATGCCATCGGTGATGTTATGGATAGTTGTTATATGGCGCTGTGCCTCGTCGTCGTACTCCGCCCAGCATACTGTGTCATCCTCAACAACAAAGTGCACACCCTCAATAGATATGTTACGAAGCATATCCCATGCATCTATGTCGCCTATGCGCACAACCTCGGGCGCAAGTGGTTCGGCGTCTGTGTCATGAAGCGTGATGTAGTTAAATACTCTATGCTTGGGAATTCTATCTACGACATACTGCGCCGAGGGGTGCTCGCCAACAACAATCTTACCGCCCTCACGACCTACACTTAAGCCCGAGAGATGGAGTGTCACCTCGGAGTATATCGGTATTATGTCGTTTATATTGTCGAGGTCAATCTTCACCTCCACGCCACCGCTGTCATCTGCCACGATGATGCTACGTGATATCTCGCCGAGTTTGTCTGTTAGCACCACACGACCACGTATGAATATGTCACTCTTTATCTTTGTCGAACGGTCGCGTGCTAATGACCACACATAGGCTACCGACACCTCGCCGCTACGCATCTCTACGTCGGGTGCAGAGCATGAGACGAGGAGCATGGCGATGATGCTAATTAGTGCTACAATCCCTCTCATAACGCATCTTTAGATGATAACACTCCTTTGTGCCGTTATATTTTGCCCACTGCAGCACGCCCGTAAGTGTCATGCTGTCGCACGGTGGTCTACGGTCGGCATAGCGGGCATAGTCACTCGTGTATACGGCGATGCTGTCGCCACGACTATCCTTAAAGAGGAGATATCCGCGCCATACAGCATCCTCGAGGCTCTGCCCCGCAAGGGTATCTACCGATGTTGCTGCAACAAGACGCAAACCATCTACCGATACCAGCATGCCGCACTCCTCGTGCCGTAGCTGCGCAATATCACGCTTCAGAGGCCTCATGATCTGCACATCTGAGCTGCGCACCACAACCCTGTCGAGCATCTCGAATGAGGCAAGGTCGCCAACAGAGTAGTTGTCGTAGCTATGTGCCTCGACGCCCACTTGTAGCACACCATTGCCATAACCAGCATAGCAACCACGTAGGCGCAGTGCCACATTCAGACCCTCGGGATATAACGCCTCGAGGGATGATAGACCTGCCTTAACCTCCACGGCACCATCTTCACCCATAATGAACAGCGAGCCGTAGAAGTTATCCTCCATGTCGGAGCTTATAACACGGCCGTGTACCACTACATCCTCGCGTATGTATACATCACCACGTCCCACGATGTCGCTACGTAACCTGCCTATGGTTGTCGTTGGCAACGGCAGGTCACCCACAATAAGCGACTTGTCGGCGCTGTTATAGCAGCCGACAAGCATGATAAGGAGTATGGTGATTGTCACACGTAGCATATAACTACTTCTTTGCCTCTACCCACGAGTCTTTTAGGCCGAGGAAGTATAGTATACCATCCAGACCCACGGTAGATATTGCCTGACGCGCTGTCTCGCGCACTTTGGGCTTCGCATGGAAGGCTATGCCGAGGCCTGCGATGTTGAGCATGGGCAGGTCGTTGGCACCATCACCCACAGCCACCGACTGCTGTATGTCGATATTCTCGAACTGGCATAGTAGGCGTAGAAGCTCTGCTTTGCGTGCGCCATCTACAATCTCACCCTTGTAACGACCTGTGAGCTTGCCATCCTCAACCTCAAGGTCGTTGGCATATACATAGTCGAAGCCGAAGCGGCGCTTTAGGTAGTTGCCGAAATACATGAAACCACCCGAGAGAATTGCTGTCTTATAACCCACGCGCTTGAGGATTGTCATCATTCGATCTACACCCTCGGTGATAGGTAGGTTGATGGCTATATCCTCCATCACATCTACGTCGAGGCCCTTGAGTAGTGCAACACGCTGCTCGAAGCTCTCGCGGAAGTCTATCTCGCCACGCATAGCTCGTTCTGTGATGTCGCGCACCTGCTCACCCACGCCTGCCCTGTCGGCAAGCTCGTCGATAACCTCTGTTGTGATGAGTGTAGAGTCCATATCGAAGCATATGAGGCGGCGTGAACGACGGAATATACCATCCTTTTGGAATGATATGTCTACCTCGCCATCGTTGCCTATCTGCATTAGCTCGTTCTGGAAGTGACCCTTATCCTTTAGTGTGCCACGCACCGAGAACTCAATGCTTGTCTTTGGAGCACGTGCATCCTCCTCCAGTGGCATACGACCCGTCAGACGGTTGATGTCGTCGATGTTGAGACCCTCGTCGTATATGGCCTGTGTAACACGTGATATATGCTCTGCGGTGATCATGCGACCCACCATGGTGATGATGTAGCGGTGCTTACCCTGTCCTGTCACCCAACTGCTGTATCCCTCCTCGGTGATAGGCTCAAAGCGAATTGTTATGTTCATCTCCGAGGCCTTGAATAGCAACTCCTTCATTATCTGTCCTGAACGTTCTGGTGTGGTCATGAAGAGGATGCCGAGTGTTAGTGACTGGTGTATGTTAGACTGACCAATATCGAGGATGAAGGCATCATGACGTGCGAGGATGCCCGTGAGTGAAGATGTAAGACCTGGCTTATCCTCACCCGATATGTTTATCTGTATAATCTCTATATTATCATGTGCCATACTAATACATTATTTACATTAGACTTGCACAAATATACAAAATTTTGCAAAATTTAATTAACTTTGCACCGTTAATTTTATATTTAGCAATCTACTTTTTGGAGAATAACATATTAAGAAATAACCACAGAAGAAAAACAACTATGGAATTGAAGGATATTTTGGCTATCTCTGGACAGCCCGGTCTCTACAAGTTTGTTGCGCAGTCTATGCGTGGTGTTATCGTTGAGTCACTCGTTGATGGCAAGCGTATGAATGCTGCCGCAACATCTCGCGTGAGTGCCCTTACAGAGATCTCAATGTTCACAGAGGGTGAGGATATTGCCCTTGCGGACGTGTTCACAAACATCTGGAACTACACAGAGGGTAAGGAGGCTATATCTCACAAGGAGTCAGCAGAGAAGATTAAGGAGGAGTTCGCAAAGGTTCTTCCAGAGTACGATCGTGAGAGAGTACACGTGTCAGATATGAAGAAGTGCTTCGCGTGGTATAACCTTCTTGTACAGGCAGGCTTCACAGAGTTCAAGCTTCCCGCGGTAGAGGAGTAGTCAAGAGATCGCATAATACGAAAATAGAGTCTGACAGACTCTATTTTTTTGTTTTATTGTGGTTCAGACAGCAATGCGAAATATTGTAGAGGCGTTGCTTATAGATGATGTTGGCAGGATTAAAGTCCGAGATATCAATGGTGAACAATATTGGGCTCCTCGGCAAAGCTCATAGAGCTAAAAGTCCAAGTATCTTTTTTATAGTACCTATATATATTAATTAAGCATTTACACATCTTGTTAGTTTACCACTACTCCTCCTGCTAAGGACGGCTTGGTGTGGTGAACTCGTGGATGAGCAAGCCTGTTGTTGGGCCATTCTCGTCGAGGCCGAATACAAAGACGCCATACTCACGATTTGGGCTGAAGTACTGTTTGCGTGACTCGTGTGGCTGGTACACTGTCTCGCCCTGCATACGTAAGTCCTCGAGAACCTCCCATGACTGCTTTGAGGTGTTGAGGAGAATCTGATACTGGATATAATCCTCGTCGCTACGACCAGTATTGTCGTCAGTGAAGTACCAGTCATACCAGCTCATGTTGGTGATTGTCACATAGTACTTCACATCGGGATCTGATGGAGTAATCTTTGCCGATACTGCAAACTTGTTAAATGCTGTGTCCCACTCTGTTGATTCAATCTCAACGTCGAATGTCACATCCTTTGGTTCAGACTTGGGATTTGTCTTAAACTCCTTCTTGGTCATCTGTGTTGTGAGGTTGCCGTCTGCGTCGAGACCATATACATATACCATATACTCATTGTCCCACATCAAGAGGTTGTAGAGTGAGTCGGAGCTATCGGTTGTAACACCGCTTGTAAGGTCCAAGCCCATCACCTCTTTCCAGTCCAAACCCTCCAAGTTGGCGTAGTACTGCCAGAAGGCGAAGTCGTTCTGAATAAGTAGGTTATCGCTATTGTCGAACCACTCGTCATACTGCTCCATCTCCTCAATCCACCAGAAGTAGCTCATCTGAGGGTCGTTAGGCGTAATCTTAACATTTGCGCTAAGGCCAGTGACCTCTGTTACATCGATTACAAACTCCTCGGTGCCATTAGGCGTTGTGATACGCTCCGAGCGGTGGAGCTTGCCGAAGATATTCTTCGCCTCGGTGTCATACTGGAAGTAGAGTAGACGGTAGTGTGAGTGGGCGATGAGACCACCAAAGGTCAATGTCTGCTCACCACGGAAAATCAACTGCTCGGCGTTGGGTGATGCAAGCTGATCCAATACAATCATCTCATCCTCGCCGCCGAGATACTTCTCAGTGTCGGATGCTAAACATACATAGTAGTAATCGACCTCACTTGATGGGGTGATTGTTACCGTCGCAGAGTCCTCGTTAATCTCAACGAACGTCACCTCGAACGAACCCTCTACAAACGGTTTTGGCTGATCTGGTTCCTGTGGTGTTGGATCAGGCTGTTCATTGGTGCAACCTGCCGCAAGTGCTGCCACCAACATCATACACACAACCAATGGCGTAAACTCAAAAATTCTCATTACTTTGTTAAATTTAGTTCTAGGTCTTGTTAGTATAATAATATTACAAATATATATAAAAATATTTATTTCAAAATCTTTTAGCAAAAATAAGTGTTAGATTAGTTCAACGGTTATCTCCTTCATAGATTTATTGCCGTAACTGTAATCATTGAATATTCGAGTGATAATCAATGAAGACACAGTTGATGTTGGGATTGGTACTGATGTATTCCTTCATCTTATTGAGTCCGTGTCTCTCCTCTTCGGATAACTGAATGGCCGACTCCTTGTCCTCTATAATGATGATGTGAAAACCTGTGATTTTTGAGGGATTTTTGGTAGGTTCGATTTTATCGCTAACTATCTCGAAATGAATAAAATAATATAGGAGTCCTTGATTTCTGCTCCTCAAGTTTGTGATTGACTTCGCTTTGCTCGTCTTTCACTGCGTCGGCTCGGCATCTAAAATTTGTATCGGCGGGATTGGCTACTACGCAGACCAAGGTCTGCTTCGCTTAACGCCTTTCCCTTGGGATCCTCGGCAATGTGCAACAAGAAAGCCGTACTTTGTACGGCATCTTTTGTTATTTTGTGCATTGTTTCGTGCAAGCCCGACAATGCTCAGAAAAATAAAAGCCACTCTTTTGAGTGGCTTTCTTGTTGCGCATTGCGCTCGTGATTCCGGCGGGATTCGAACCCACGACCCACAGCTTAGGAGGCTGTTGCTCTATCCAGCTGAGCTACGGAACCAACACATAATCTACTCAATTAGTTGCGCCTTACAGGCATGACATCCACATATGTAGACTACATTCGCAACCATTGGGTCGTTTTGCGCTGCAAAAGTAAGTAAAATATATCGATTTACAAAATTTTTGTGCTATGCATGCAGAATTTTATCTATAACGCCTATACACACGTCATACTCATATCCCAGGCTTAGGGCATAACGAAGCATCTTACCCTTAAGTTCGTAGTCGTTTGCTGCCTTTATGCTGCGTAGCTTACGGAGCAGTTTATTCTCGAGCTTTGAGGCCATGTCATCGGTGTCGAGGTGTGCAAGTGTCGAGGTTATTATATCCGATGCTACGCCCTTCTGTCGCAGGTGCAAGGCGATCTTTCTGGCTCCCCATCCCGCGAGCTGTGACTTCTCGCGTGTGTAGGCCTCGGCATAGCGTGTGTCGTCTATATATCTTTGTTCTATGAGCTTTGTGAGCACTCCCTGGCGTTCTATATCGGGTACTCCCCACGTGCGCATCAGGCGCATGGCGTCGCCCGATGACTTCTCGGCGCGCGCACATAGGCGCATGAGTGCCTGCAGTGCCTCTGCGCCACTCTTCGTCTTGCGTTCGCGTGGTGTGCCCATGCCATCTATCTCTACTACACTTTTGCGCATATCATCCTCTGCTTACCTCTGAAATCCTCATGTAGCATCACCTCACTATATCCCTCCTCGTGGAGCATTGCACACATCTCCTTGCCATATTGCTCGTATATCTCGAAGTATAGCTCACCCGCAGGGTTTAGTATCTCGCGAGTTTGGCGTGCTATGGCACGATAGAAGAGTAGTGGGTCGTTGTCGGGCACGAAGAGTGCTATCGCTGGCTCATAGTCAGTGACGTTACGGCGCATTGCCGATCTGTCAGCCTCGGGGATATATGGTGGGTTTGATATCACCACGTCTACCTTACCTTCCACGCAGTCTGCTATGTTGCATAGAGCATCACCCTCAACGAACTCAACATCTTGGGCGTAGCGTGCGCCATTACGACGTGCTATGGTGAGTGCTTCGGGCGATATGTCGATGCCCCACACGCGACTATGCTTAATGCTTCGCGATAGCGCTATAGCTATGCATCCGCTGCCACAGCATACGTCTACTATCGACCGCGCGTGCGGCATTCGCTGCGCTACCCACTCTACAAGCTCCTCGGTCTCGGGACGTGGTATGAGTACACCCTCGGCAACCTCCAGCTCCATATCTGCGAAGTCGGCACGCCCGATGATATACTGCACTGGTCGCCAGGCGCGTATCTCGGCAACTATGGTGTCTATGTTCTCTATTGTGAGTTCCTTATTGGGTTCTATGATGAGGTCATTGCGTGTTATGCCACCCAACGATGTTGTTATCATCTCGGCAATCTGTCGTGCCTCGACGGTGGGGTATACCTCCTCTGCGGCATGGCGTAGTATGTCGAATATCTCGCGTCGTGATGCCATGCTAACGTAGTTTAAGTTCCGCAAGAGCAAGTGCCACCATCGCCTCTACGACCACCACGGCACGGCGTGCTATGCACGCATCATGGCGACCACCAATGACCAAAGGTTCCAGCTCTCCACTCTCAAAATTGTATGTAGACTGCACCTTTGATATGCTAGGTGTAGGCTTTATCGCAACACGAACTACAATGTCGTTGCCATTTGTAATGCCGCCATTTATGCCTCCCTCATTGTTTGTCGCGGTGGTGCCAGCATTGTCGGTAATGGCGTCGTTACGTTCCGAACCTCGCTTTGTGCTCCCCGCAAAGCCATCTCCAAATTCAACGCCCTTGACCCCGGGTATTGAGAATAGAAGGTGCGATATAATGCTCTCTGCCGAGTCGAAGAATGGCTCGCCGAGTGATGTCGGTACGAATGTGGCACGACACTCTATGATGCCACCTACAGAGTCGCCATCGCGTGCTGCCGAAGCTATTATTGCCTCCATGGCCTCGCTGTCGCTGCATCCACCCACCTCAACGAGTGATGATGAGAACGATGCCTCTGGTATTATGCTCTTAGCCACAACGCCCGCGGCAACGAGTGCTACAGTCATGCGCCCTGATGCCATGCCGCCACCCGATATGTCGTAGTCGGCGCCATACTTACGACGCTGCACAAGGTCAGCATGCGAGGGTCGTGGGTGAGTCTCGAATTGAGAGTAGTCGGTAGAACGTGTGTTGCTATTCTTAAATTCAATGGTTATGGCATTGCCCGTCGTTGTATTATGGGTATCAAGCCCCTTGATTATGGGCACGTCGCACTCTTTGCGTGGTGTCTCGCCGTGAAGTGCTGGTCGACGACGGTCTATATCGTGGGCAAAGAGGTCAGCATGGAGAGTTATGCCCGCAGGGACTCCCTCCATGATAACACCTACAGCCTCGGCATGTGAGGCTCCGAAGATGGTGGTGCGTAGACTCTTGCCAAAAGTGTTATTCACGTGCTAATCTCTTGAGTAGTTCTATATCTTCGAAGAATGATGGGTAGCTCTTCGCTACGCATTCGCGGTTGCGGATGTTGAGTCTCTCTGCTATTCGCAACTCTGTTATGGCCAGCGACATCGCTATGCGGTGGTCGTCGTGCGAGTCTACAGCTGCGGGCGTTGGTGTGCCACCTACGATACGCATGACATCCTCATCCTCGTCAAGCTCTATGTCGATGCCCAACTTACCATACTCACTCTTCAGTACCTCGCCACGGTCACTCTCCTTGCCTCGTAGGCGACCAATGCCACGTATCGTAGATACGCCCTCGGCTGCTGCGGCGAGTGCTACAAGCACGGGGAAGAGATCTGGGCAGTTTGTGGCGTCGAACTCGAAGGCCTCAAGGTTACGGTGTGCCACGGTGATGGCACTCTCCTCGATGATTATAGAGGCGCCAGCGCGTTCCAGGGCGCGGCATATAGCGGTATCGGCCTGGCGTGATAGGGTAGATATATTCTTTATTGTCACCTCGCCAGCTATGGCTGCCGCAACCATGATGGCTGCCGCAGAGCTCCAGTCACTCTCTATGGTGTAGTCCACAGGCTTGTATGTCTGTCCTCCCTCGATGTAGAACTGCGTGTAGTCACCCTCGTTGTACATCACCTCAACGCCGAAGCGTTCTACGGTCTCGAGTGTCATGTCTATGTATGGCGTAGAGACGGCACCATGCACTTCGACAGATGTGTCGCGCATAGCAAGAGGCAAGGCTATGAGAAGTCCAGTGACAAACTGTGACGACATACGACCATCTACCGTCACTCTACCGCCTCGAATAGGTCCGAGGACCTCTATGGGTAGCTTGCCGCCACCATCACGTACTTCGACACCGAGCTCGCAAAGTGGCTCTACCATCATTGACATGGGTCTGTGTGATAGTGTTCCCTCTCCCTCGATTGTTATAGGCCTATTCGCAAGTGCTGCTATGGGCGTGAAGAGGCGTGCCGAGAGTCCCGACTCGCCGACATTTAGTCTGTCGGTACGAGGCTTGAGACCTCCGTCAATAACGAGTGTATTGTCGTCGATAATCTCTACGTTGGCGCCCAATGATGTGATTGCGGCGATTGCAGATCGCGTATCGCGGCATAGCTCTATGCCACGCAGTGTTGTGCGGCCCTCGGCAAGAAGTGCTGCGGCAAGGGCACGCTGTGCATAACTTTTTGAACATGGTGGAGTTATCTCTCCACGCAAACGATTCCCAAGAGGAACGGTACTATCATCCATATGAAAAAATATTGCTTTATGCTTGCGAGCCTTGGGGTGGGCTACTCATCTTCATCCTCATCCACAACCTCATGCACATGTCCCAAGGCGAGCAGTGCCTCCTCGCGTTCACGTTCCTCACGTTCCTTGCGTTCGCGGAGCATCTGTGGTGATTGTCGCAACTCGAAGTTGCTGCCGAGGTATACCTTGCGCACCATCTCGTCGTTGGCGAGATCCTCTGCAGTACCTGTCTTAAGGATCTTACCCTCATAGAGGAGGTATGTACGGTCGGTAATGGCGAGTGTCTCATCGACATTGTGGTCGGTGATGATTACGCCGATGTTTTTATCTTTAAGTGTGCGCACGATGCTCTGGATATCCTCCACAGCAATGGGGTCGACGCCCGCAAATGGCTCATCCAGGAGGATGAATGCAGGGTTTATAGCCACGGCACGTGCGATCTCTGTACGGCGACGTTCACCACCCGAGAGCTGGTTACCGTAGCTCTTGCGCACCTTCTGTAGGCGGAACTCCTCGATGAGGTTCTCCACACGTTCACGCTGGTACTCACGTGAGTGGTTTGTCATCTCGAGTACGGCACGTATGTTGTCCTCGACGGTGAGGTGACGGAATACTGATGCCTCCTGTGCGAGGTATCCCACACCCATCTGTGCACGTTTATATACGGGCAGTGAGGTGATGTCTGTCACACGACCCTCGTCATTTTCGAGGAATATACGACCCTCATTGGGTTTGATTAGTCCCACAATCATATAGAATGTGGTGGTCTTACCAGCACCGTTAGGGCCGAGCAGACCGACAATCTCACCCTGATTAACGTCGATGGTGACATGATTCACGACAGTGCGTGATTTATAGGATTTTACTAACTCGCTTGTGAAAAGTCGCATCTTCGTGTCGCAAATTTTTTGTAAGTTTTTTGCAAAGTTATCACATTTTTACAAAAAAATATACTATATTTGGGTAAATTTTGTTTCAACAATAAAAATTATGGACACCGAACAAGGAGTATTATTACACGATAAGTTACGCGAATACTTCGGATTCACCTCGTTCAAGGGCAATCAGGAGGCGGTAATTAGTAACGTGCTTGCAGGCAAAGACACCTTTGTGCTTATGCCTACGGGTGGCGGTAAATCGCTATGCTACCAGCTCCCTGCGTTGATAATGGATGGTGTGGCAATTGTCATATCGCCACTCATCGCCCTCATGAAGAACCAGGTGGATGCTATGCGTACCTTCTCTACAGAGTCGGGCATTGCACACTTCCTGAACTCATCACTCAATAAGTCGGCTGTGGCACAGGTAAGACAGGATGTTTTAGAGGGTCGCACAAAGTTGCTATACTTTGCCCCCGAGTCCTTGACCAAGGAGGACAACATCGCTTTCCTGCGCAAGATTAAGATATCGTTCTACGCTATCGACGAGGCACACTGTATCTCGGAGTGGGGTCACGACTTCCGTCCCGAGTATCGCCGAATTCGTCCTATCATCAACGACATTGGTACTGCACCGCTTATTGCCCTCACGGCAACAGCGACACCCAAGGTGCAGATGGATATACAGAAGAACCTCGGTATGACGGATGCTACGGTGTTCCGTTCATCATTCAACCGCCCAAACCTTTACTACGAGTTGCGCCCCAAGCATAACGTAGACCACGACATTATTCGTTTCATCAAGCAGCGCGAGGGCAAGAGTGGTATTATATACTGCTTAAGCCGCAAGAAGGTCGAAGAGCTCGCCGAGTTGCTCGTAGCAAATGGCATCAAGGCGTTGGCGTACCACGCGGGTATGGATGCGCAGACACGTGCCGACAACCAGGATGCCTTCCTTCATGAGAGGGTAGATGTCATCGTTGCAACCATAGCCTTTGGTATGGGTATCGATAAGCCAGATGTACGATATGTTATCCACTACGACATCCCCAAGTCGCTGGAGGGATACTACCAGGAGACAGGCCGTGCTGGCCGCGATGGCGGTGAGGGCTACTGCCTGACATACTATAGTTATAAGGATATACAGAAACTCGAGAAGTTTATGCAGTGTAAGACTGTTGCCGAGCAGGAGATTGGCAAGCTGCTACTCCTCGAGACCGTATCATATGCCGAGAGCTCTATGTGTCGTCGTAAGTCGCTATTGCACTACTTCGGCGAGGAGTATAAGGAGGGTAACTGTGGCAGCTGCGACAACTGCTGCAATCCAAAGCCAAAGGTTGAGGCCAAGGGCGAGATGCAGTTGGCTCTAGAGGCTCTTAATAGCATCGGTGATAAGTTTAAGATTGACCATCTCGTAGCAGTGCTCATGGGCAAGGTTACAGCGTTGGTTAAGAGCTACGGACATAATAAGTCAGAGTTCTTTGGTGCGGGCCAAGATAAGGATGTTCGCTTCTGGAATGCTGTCATCCGCCAGGCACTCATCATGGGCTTTGTGGATAAGAATATTGAGAACTATGGCCTCATATCTGTGAATAGTCGCGGCCTGGAGTTTATTGATAAGCCCAAGTCTGTGACAATCACTATGGACCACGACTACGACTCGGAGGATGAGAATGCCATGGCAGGTCCCATGAAGGGTGGCGGCGCTGCCGATGAGGAGCTCTTTGCTATGCTTAAGGACTTGCGTCGTAAGGTTGCCAAGCAGAACGACCTACCTCCATATGTCATCTTCCAGGATCCATCGCTTGAGGATATGTCTATACAGTATCCAATCACCATTGAGGAGTTGCAGACAATCTCGGGTGTAGGTGCTGGTAAGGCGCAGAAGTTTGGTGCAGAGTTCATCAAGCTTATCAAGGCGTATGTCGACGAGAAGGAGATTATCCGTCCCCAGGACCTTGTGGTTAAGGGTGTGGCTAATAAGTCGAACAACAAGATCTTCATCATTCAGTCTATCGACCGAAAGATGGACTTCGAGGATATAGCGCGTGCCAAGAATCTCGATATGGACGAGCTGTTGGGCGAGATAGAGACTATCGTTAACTCGGGTACTCGCCTCGATATACAGTACTACCTCAATACCATCATGGATGAGGATAAGGTAGAGGATATATACCTTTACTTTAAGGAGGATGCCGAGACAGACTCGTTGGAGGATGCCATCGAGGAGCTTGGCTCGGAGTATAGCGAGGAGGAGATACGCCTTGTGCGCATCAAGTTCATCTCGGAGGTGGCCAACTAATATAGTGTGTAGCGCATGGCAGAGGTAAGAGCAAAAAAGGCCCTCGGACAGCACTTTCTGACCGACTTGAATATAGCACGTAAGATTACTACATCGCTATCGGGTGGCAGTGCGGAGAATCCAGATAAGGTTCTGGAGGTAGGTTGCGGCATGGGTGTGCTTACGCAGTTCCTTCTTCAGCGTGACGATATAGTGACCTATGGTGCCGAGATAGATGGCGAGTCTGTGGAGTATCTCCACGCCCACTATCCCGATTTTAGCGCAAGGCTTACCGAGGGTGACTTCCTAAAGATGGATCTTAAGGAGGTGTATGGCGATAGGCTCAAGATTATTGGTAACTTTCCATATAACATATCGTCGCAGATATTCTTTAAGGTGCTGGAGAATAGAGATATCGTTCCCGAGTGTGTGGGTATGATCCAGCGTGAGGTTGCTGTGCGCCTCGCCGAGCCCCCAGGCTCGAAGGAGTATGGCATCTTGAGTGTGTTGCTGCAGGCTTGGTACGACATAGAGTATCTCTTCACCGTTGGCGAGAAGGTATTTAACCCACCACCAAAGGTCAAGAGTGCCGTTGTGCGCCTTGTACGTAATAATGTTACACAACTAGATTGCGATGAGCAGCTCTTCATCAAGGTTGTAAAGGCCTCTTTTGGTCAGCGTCGTAAGATGTTGCGTAACTCGCTGAAGGCGGCGTTTGGTAACTTCGGCGGTCTTGAGCATCGTTTCTTTACTATGCGTGCCGAGCAACTCTCTGTAGCCGACTTTGTGGAGCTCACGCAGTGGGTGGCAGAGAATAGGTAGTGTGCGATATCCAATGGATATATGCGATAAGCAATAAGCAGTATAATAGTGCTGCATTTATAGCGAGGGGTTGTCTATAGTAGATAACCCCTTTATTGTTTGATGTGCAGTGTGCGAAGTAGCAAATATTTTGTCTAAATGTTTTCGGGTGTTAAATAAAATTATTAATTTTGTAGTAATGTGATGGCTTATGGTTAGGCTGCTGCACTAAAATGGTGTGGTAGCATCACAGAGGCTTGAGATGAATAGATAAAGGAGTTATTATAATGTACTGCCCGGATTGTAACCAAGATTTTGATGGTAAGTTCTGCCCCGAGTGTGGCACGCGCCTTGTGAAGAGAGTGCAATCTTCGCAAGAGGATGTGAACCTTTCGCTAGGTGACGGCAATGCCATCAATGGAAGTGTTAATATAACACGTACAACGACCCATACGACGAATATCGTTGAACGTAGCAAGAGTGCTATGGAGCTAAACTCCGAGAGGGAGAGTCGCTACATTGAGCATTGCAAACGCTGTCTTGATGACTTCGTTATCACTAACGATGAGTTGGCATCATTGGAGGCACTACGTATTGAGTTGGGTCTCAATCGCGAACGTGCTGACGAGCTGCTTGAGTCTGTACGTCAGCTTGTCATGAATTCTGCGCGTAGAACAACACTTGTTGGTGTAAGTAAGATTCGTGCCAAGCAGTTTTCGGATGCTATTGCAAATAATAACATAGATGCAGTAAGGCAGCTCCTTATGGGTATTGAGGCTATTGTTGAGGCCAATGAGAATGATGAGTTGCATTACAAGTACTTTATGGCGTTGGCGGCTATAGATCCCGAGTATAGCATAACGCTATATGAGAAGTCTCTAAATGATAACTATTGGCTATCTTTCTGGTCGTACCTATCGTATTTAAAACAGAAAAATGTCGTTGCATCTGAAAAGGTGCTTGTTGACCTGGATGTTAAGTTTGTTGACTCTCCGTCTGATAATGCCGTCATCCTTGCTGCAGCAGGAGCTGTGCTATCTCACAATGTGGATGTTGTTAACGAATATATGACGGCTCTTGAAGGCAACTACTCGCCATTGTTACAGCGTCTTGTTGATGCAATAAATAGTGTGGTGGGTAAGGCAGATGTTGTTGCTGGCTGCGAGTTTTATGTTGAGCATCTACTCGCGGTAGACTCTGCGGAGAAGAGAGCTAAAGAGAAGGCATTAAGGCTCGAGGCGGAAAGAAAGGCAGCAGAGGCCGAGGCAAAACAAGAGGCAAAAAGGCTGGAGGCAGAGAAAATTGAGGAGGCGCGTAGAGTTGCAGCTGCTGATAAGCGTGTAGTTTATAGTGAAGATTGCACAACTCTTTTGTATGTAAAGAAGGAGTATAAAGCCTCTCTTAAGACCTTTGAGGTGCCATCTTGTGTTAAGAGTATTGGAGAGTTTGCCTTTAGTGAGACAGCTATAGAGTCTATAGTTATCCCCGAGGGAGTCGTTGAACTTGGCAAATTTACCTTTTTAAAAGCTAGCAAATTAAAGAGAGTTCAGTTGCCTACAACGCTTAAGAGTATTGGTGAGGGAGCCTTTATTGAGACGGCGATAGAGTCTATAGATATTCCCGAGGGAGTCGTTGAACTTGGCATAGCAGCCTTCTTTAAATCTGGTAAATTAACGAGAGTTGAGTTGCCTACAACTCTAAAGAGTATTGGAGGGTTTGCCTTTAGTGAGACGGCGATAGAATCAATAGATATTCCAGAAGGAGTCGTTGAACTTGGTAAAGATGCCTTCCTTAAAGCTGGTAAATTAACGAGAGTCCAGTTGCCCACAACGCTTAATAGTATTGGCGAGGAAGCCTTTGTTGAGACGGCGATAGAGTCTATAGTTATCCCAGAGGGAGTCGTTGAACTAAGCAGAAATGTATTCTTTAAAGCGAGTAAATTAAAGAGAGTTCAGTTGCCTACAACGCTTAAGAGTATTGGCGGGGGAGCCTTTAGTGAGACGGCGATAGAGTCTATAGATATTCCCGAGGGAGTCGTTGAACTTGGCAGAAGTGGATTCTTTAAAGCGAGTAAATTAAAGAGTGTTCAGCTGCCATCAACCCTTAAGAGTATTGGAGAGTTTGCCTTTAGTGAGACAGCTATAGAGTCTATAGTTATTCCAGAGGGAGTCGTTGAACTTAGCAGAGCTGTCTTCTTAAAATCTGGCAAATTAAAGAGAGTCCAGCTGCCATCAACCCTAAAGAGTATTGGCGAGGGAGCCTTTAGTGAGACGGCGATAGAGTCTATAGATATTCCAGAAGGAGTCGTTGAGCTTGGCAGATGTGTCTTCCTTAGATCTGGCAAATTAAAGAGAGTCCAACTGCCATCAACCCTAAAGAGTATTGGAGAATATGCCTTTAGTGAGACTGCGATAGAGTCTATAGATATTCCGGAAGGAGTAGTTGAAATTTAAAAAACCTCTGGAAAGTTGCTAAATTAAAAAGAGTTCAGGTTTTGAAGTAGCCCCAAAAGTTTAGACAAAACTTTTGGGGCTACTTCATAGTAGATATACCCTTTCTTGTTTGATGTGCGGTGTGAAGTAGTAAATATTTTGTTATCTTGTTTTGGATGGTTTATTGAAAATTTACTATTTTTGTGATATGTAATATTTAAAAATATTCGTGTATGATAACATTTGCTATATGTCTTGTGGTGCTTGTTGCTTCATACTTCCTCTATGGCAAGCTCCTAGATAGGGTAGTTGGTATTGACCCTGCTGCCGATGTGCCCTCTAAGACCCACTACGACGGTGTCGACTACATACCACTACCTCGTTGGCGCATTTTCCTTGTACAGCTCCTTAATATTGCTGGTACTGGTCCAATCTTCGGTGCTATACTTGGCGCATGCTATGGTCCTGTAGCCTTTTTGTGGATTACGCTTGGTGGTATCTTTATGGGTGCCATGCACGACTATCTCGCGGGTGTTATCTCGTTGCGTAATGAGGGTCGTAGCCTTCCGCAGATTATAGGTAAGTACTTGGGTAGTGGCCTCCACCGCTTCTCGTTGGTTATGATACCTGTGCTGATGGTGCTTGTTGGTGGTGTCTTCATCGTCACTCCCGCCAAGGTGCTCACCGGCATGACCGAGGTACCATACCTCGTATGGGTCGGCATCATCATCGTATACTACTTCATTGCCACGGTCCTTCCTGTTGACAAGGTTATAGGAAAGGTATATCCACTCTTTGGCACTGCTCTTATCATCATGGCGTTGAGCATGTTTGGATTGCTTATCTGTGGCGACTACTCTATACCCGAGCTTACGTCGTTCGATAATATGCACTTTAATGCCGAGAATCTGCCTATCATACCCACCCTATTCATCAGTATTGCCTGTGGCGCCATCTCGGGCTTCCATGCCACGCAGTCGCCACTCATGGCTCGCTGCATGACAAACGAGAAGCAGTCGCGCCCCATCTTCTTTGGAGCCATGATTGCCGAGTCCGTCATCGCACTCATCTGGGCTGCCATCGCTATGGCCTTCTGGGGAGGTGTTGAGGGCCTCAATAACTTCATGGTGGAGAATGGTAGCGATGCGGGTCTTGCCGTATCTACCATCAGTGTTACCGCTTTGGGCGCTTTGGGCGGCATCCTAACACTCCTCGGTGTTGTTGCTGCGCCTATCACCTCTGGTGATACGGCCTTTCGTTCTGCCCGCCTTATCGTTGCCGATATGCTCGGCATAGAGCAGCGTTCCATCATCAAGCGTCTGCTTGTCAGCCTTCCACTCTTCGCATTGGGCATCGGCATCGCCTTCATCGACTTCGATATCATCTGGCGCTATTTCGCATGGTCTAACCAGGCGCTATCGGTGCTCACGCTGTGGATGATTACGGCATGGTTGAGTCGTAAGCATAGCAATTATGTCATGCTATCCCTCATCCCGGCGATGTTCATGACCTATGTATGCTCTGCCTTCGTCTTTGTGTCAAATCAGTTTGTGGGCATGGGAGCATGCAATGAGGCGTATGTATATGCCGCAGCACTCACGGCCATTATTGCGGGTTTGATGATGCTTAAGATACGCAGGGATGTGAAGCGCGGTTTAGGAGTATAGGCACTAACGCCATACCTGTACTATCATGGCAGCGAGGATTAACCGTTCTCGCTGCTTTTGTCTATATTAGGGTAAATATTATGAGTCATAATGTGGCTATTGATAAATAATTTTCGTATCTTTACAGAGGTAAATTATAACGTATATAAATTGTTACTCTATGATACGTGCATATGGAATAGTGAAGACTATTTATTATACTCTTATCGTTTGTGTGGCGCTGGTGTTTAGCGTTGCTGCCTCTACTGCGCAGCAGCGTAATTGGCGTATTGCGTCGCATCCCGAGGGGTGTGAGATGTGTTCTCGTGCTGCAGAGCTCTTGAATGAGGCTGTGCAGATGCCATTCGACAGAGAGTGTAATGAGGCGATACGCGAGTATGTTAGGTCGGTGGATATTGAGCATATCGTTTTCTTTGCGCGTGTATATCTTGAAAGTGTTATAGATGATCGCAGTAATGCAAATATGGCATCGGTAAGTGTTGCCAACAAGGTAGAGATTGGTCATACCCTATATGAGATATTTGACAGTATGATATCATCGTCGGAGTTGATAACATCCATGGCAGATGGTAGACCGTATAACCTATTTGCTAATTGGGACGAGGACTACTCCTTCTATTATAGTTTTAGCCTGTTGCCAGGTATCATAATTGACACTATCGCTATGCTTGATGAGTATACCTATAATCTAAAGAATAGTGTTAGACCTGTTGGCTACTTCCACAATGCGCAGCGTGCGTTTATCGAGGAGTACGCCTATGGCGATACAAGGTATATGAATCAATATATGCCCGACCATGATGCTACCATCAACCGTCTCATTGATGCATTTGGCAGCTATATGACCTTCTCTGATGACTTCACTCGCGAGGATATGCTTGCTTGTGGTTGGAGTGCATGGCAACACTTTATAGATATGATGTCGCCAAATAATCTTACCAATATCCACCATGTTGATGTGGAGTTGGTGAATCTGATTATCGACAACATATACGATGTGGTGATGTTGTTGGCGTTCAATGTCCCAGAGTCGTTGATGCCTGATTATGGGGTCCAGCTTATGCGTATTGCTAAACACCTTGGTAGGGAGGCGGACTTTATCGAGGCGCAGAAACGTGGTAATGAGGTTGTGTATGGCGCGCAGGGAGTGTTGGTTAACGCAATGTACGATGCTGATGCTGTTAGTGTGAATAATCTCCTTGAGGAGTATGAAGAATATAGGGAGACCCTTAAGAGACGAGGATATGATTTTGCAAGATATGCTCCCTACTACTATCCCGGAGAGATACGAGATAGGAATAAGGATGCGTATGCGGAGTATTGTTATAATACAAGCCTCTTTCTTTGTGACGTATTTAAGATATTAGGTGGTCGGGGAGGAGGTGTGCATGCTGTACAGAGTAGTCTGGAGTATCTGGCGCAGTTCATCGGTGTCGATGATGTTATTCACTACACCTTACATGTAGGCTGCTCCATCTACGATGTTGATCCACGTGTCGGCCTCGCTACCATCGAGGCCTGCTTGCCCACGGCAAATAGATTTGGTGTTTTGGTATATTCCACATGTACCCCTTACATCGTTCGTATATACCAAAGACTTGGCAACGACGATATGGCAGAGAGTATCATTGAGAGTACGCTACTGCCATTTGTGCATGCGGTGATAAACCTGCCAGTTGGTTCATATGTGTTTAGTGATGCCGATATTGTTGGTTCGGTCAGGATGCTTGATGCATTGAGTAACTCGAGTGTAGATCGCAGAGATTTTATCCTGGAGTTTATAGATGTATTGTTGGAGCAGATTGAAAAACATAATAGAGTGTACCGCAGCGGTGAATCTCCCTATTTTACAGTTTTATACTACATTGACATTGCAGAGGCATTGATAGAGATGTCACAGGTGGATAGGGCGGAGGAGCTTGTCGCGCAAGCTATTGATATCTACAATAGGAATAGCTTTAGTAAAGAGCAGAGAGATGTTATAAATGCATATATAAGCTCATTCAATGCATCTGTGTGCATGGAGAGAGAGGATTATGATGGTCTCATACGTCACTTCCTTGAGATAGAGCCCTACTATGGTACCTTCATGGTGTTGAAGGATGATACATATGCACAAATAGCATATGCAGCCTCGTGTGTTGGCAATTATGAGCTTATGGGTAGGACTGCGCAGCAGTGCATAGAGCATATAAGGTCAACCGTGCAGAACACAATGTTCAACCTGAATGGCGGTGCACGCGAGATGTTTTGGGATAAGTGGTCGAAGAGTGGAGAGAGGCTTGTCGGTGCCTATCTCAATGCTGGTGATCTTGAGAATAACCCTCTCATCGGCGCCATCTACGATTGGAATCTTATAAGTAAGGGCCTGCTTCTAACGGCAAATAATATCATAGACTATCGACTAAAACATAGTGATGATGCCTCTGTGCGAGAGTTGTATGAGCTATACCAGGTACTCGCTATGGAACTCGAGAGGAGTAGTGCGCAGAGCCCTGATTCAGATGCTACGCTTATGTTGCAGCAGCAGGTCAGAGCTGCAGAGGAGACGCTTGTCGGTATTCTTCGTGGTGAGTACGATGAGGGGGTGTACGACAAGCTATCGGTGTCATGGAGTGATATTCGTCGTGCGTTGCCCAAGCATGGTGTCGCCATAGAGTTCATGCGCATAGATAGTGAGGCGAGTGGTGGTGCGAAGTATGTGGCCCTTGTGCTACGTAAGGAGTGGAAGAGTCCAAGGCTTGTTGAGGTGTGTAGCGAGGAGGCTCTTGCTCCATACATATCACTCGATAGACGCACAAACCTAACCCTATATAATAGCGTAAAGTCGAAAAGATTGTATGAGATAGTATGGGGCAATGTAGATGAATATCTAACGCCTAACGACATCGTATACTACTCTACAGATGGCCTTTTACATCAGACTAACCCCGAGTCGATGCGTGTAGCAGATAGCGATGCTAAACTATATGCTGATGACCTCTACGACCTGCGTCGTGTGTCATCGACACGCGAGATAGCCCTTGAGCATCGTGATGCAGACTATGCTCGTGCAGCACTCTTCGGCAACCTAAACTACAATATGGGTGATAGCGAGGTCGAGAGCATAGATATAGCAGAGGGTAACACTACATACATCACCTCGCGCACCCTGGGTGCTGGTGCAAGCAACATGGTGCCACGCACATCACTGCCATGGTCCGAGGATCTCATATATAACGTCTCTGATATCTTGTCTACAGCAGATGTGACATCGGATATATATCTTCGTGAGCAGGGTACGGAGAATGCCTTCAAGCAACTATCGGGCTCGGCAACAGATATAATACACCTCTACACCCATGGTTTCTACATGGAGGGTATCACGGAGTATCAGGATAGCGATGTTGAGCTATCACCAATGATGCGTTCGGGTCTTGTCATGGCGGGCTCACCCAACGTGGCACTAAATAGTGATAATGATGGTCTACTCTTGGCACGTGAGATTGCCGACATGGACTTGAGCTACGTAGACATCGTCTTCCTATCGGCATGCCAGACGGCACAGGGCGAGATTACAAGTGATGGCGTGGTGGGCATACAGCGAGGATTGAAGCAGGCGGGTGTAAATAGCATCATCATGACCCTCTGGGAGGTGGATGCCATGATGTCTGTATACCTTGTTGAGGAGTTCTACCGCGCACTATCGCAGCCAGGAGCAACGAAGCGTGATGCCTTCAGGGAGGCACGACGCAAGGCACGCGAGAACTACCCAACTCTCGACTGGGCAGCATATATAATGTTGGATTAGAGATGTCGGTGCTGCTGCAATGGCTATTGGGAGTAAAATTACGTAGTAGGTGTTGTGTGATTCGACTTTTTATTACTAACTTTGGGAAACAAAATACCCAAATATGTCAAGCAAGAGAGTCTCTGTGATGCTTCATGGTGGCGATGTTGTCGAGGCGCAAGCTCCCGTTATTGTCTCGGCGAGTAGATACACCGATATCCCTGCGTGGTATTCTGAATGGTTTCTCCAGCGCCTGAAGGCGGGATATATGTTGTGGCGTAATCCCTATAATGCCAAGCGCAGCTATGTGGCATTCCAGGATATGCGCCTTGTTGTCTTCTGGTCTAAGAATCCAGAGTCGTTGCTCGCCTCTGGGGGATGCCTCGACTACCTTGCGGAGCACGACATAAATAGCTATATACACTTCACTCTTAACGATTATGAGGGCTTGGGTCTCGAGCCTAATATCCCGCCGTTGCAGCAGCGTATAGACACCTTTAGGCGCCTTGTCGATAGACTTGGCTATGGCAAGGTGATATGGCGCTTCGACCCTATGATAATGACCAAGGAGATGGGTGTCAATGAACTTCTTGATAGGGTTGATGGTGTGGCACGACAACTTAAGGGCTACACCGAGAAGCTTGTCTTTAGCTTTGCCGATATAAAGAGGGCACGCCATGTCTCGGCAAATATGAAGAAGGCAAATATCAGCGTGCACGAGATTAGGGAGAAGGATATGCACAATATAGCATTGGGCTTGCAGCAACTGAATGTGGGTTACGGCTTTAAGCTCGCCTCGTGCTGTGAGACTATCGACCTTGGGCAGTATGGTATCGAACATAATAGATGTATCGACGATGAGCTTATAGTGAAGTATTTCTCTCACGATAGACCTCTTATGAAGCACCTCGGCGTCGAGGTTGCTACTGGAGACCTCTTCGATTCGGGGTCGCTGTGTATCAGGCATAAGAATAACCGCGATAAACAGCGCCGTAGAGGTTGCGGCTGTGTTGTTAGCAAGGATATAGGGCAGTCAGACACGTGTATGCATATGTGCACCTATTGCTCCTCTAATACCAGCAAGCAGCAGATAACCTTTAACTATAAGATGCACCTAAAGAATCCCTCTGCTGCCACCATCAACGGCAAGTAGTTGTGTGCTTATACCATATTTCAGGCTGATTGTAAAACAAAAAAGGAAGTCCTACGACTTCCTTTTTTGAGCTGTTGATGAGGCTTGAACTCACGACCTCTTCCTTACCAAGGAAGTGCTCTACCACTGAGCTACAACAGCAACAATAAACCCTACTCCTATGAAAGAGTGCGCAAAAGTACATATTATTTTTTAATCTGCAAACTTTTTGCGTGAAAACTATCACGCAAAAAGTCTACAAACAAACCATGTGTTAAGCCTCGGGCTTCTGCTCGTTGTCGCCCTTACCACGCTTGTCGTAGTTGAAGCGACGAATCTTCTTTGTAGGTGTCTTCTCGAACTCCTCGCCGTTGTCCACGACCTTTGTGATTTTCGAGAATCTGTTTACCTTTGAGTTTACATACTCCACGAGCTCCTTCTTTATCTCCTCCATCTTAAGCGCTGTCTGCTCCTTGCCCACAGCCATCTTATGCTTGAACTCGTCGTATGCCTCGGCGAGAGCTGTGGTGTCGAAGTGTACGAGGGCGATGAGCTTACCATCCTCCTCTGTCACTACCGACTCTGCCACGAAGCGGTTGCTGTTGAGTACCTCCTCGATATCCTCGGGGTATATATTCTCGCCCGAAGGGCCTACTATCATATTCTTGAGGCGTCCCTTGATGAATATCCATCCATCCTCGGCTATAGCGCCCAGGTCGCCTGTGCGGAACCATCCATCCTCAGTGAATGCCTCCTTTGTCACCTGCTCATTCTTGTAGTATCCCTGCATGCAGCAAGGTGTCTTTACTACAATTTCGCCCTGTCCAGTCTCGGGGTTTATGTTGTCGAGGCGTATCTGCACGTCGGGGAGTGATGGGCCTGTAGAGCCTATGCGAACCATCTTACCCACGGCGCCAGCGATGAGAGGAGCTGTCTCTGTCAGGCCATATCCTATGCCGTATGGAAATCCGGCCTCGAGGAGGAATCGTTCGGCGTCGGTGTCGAACTTGGCGCCACCTATTGCGAAGAGGCGCATGCGGCCACCGAATAGCTTCTTTAGCTGCTTGCCCGCCACTTTGTGTAGCAACTTACGCGACCAGTTCCAGCCGTAGAGTGTTCGCATAAGCTTGTTCTTCTGGAATGTAGGTAGCACCTTACCACGATATACCTTCTCCATTATTAGTGGCACGGAGGCTATCACCGTAGGTCGCACCTTTGCTAATGCGGGCATTAGGGCAGATGCTGTAGGTGGGCGATCCATGTAGTGTATCCTTGCGCCGCGCGAGAATGGGTATATCATGCCGAGGGTACACTCGTATGTATGCGCGAGTGGGAGTATAGATAGCAGCACGTCATTCTCGTTGTAGTCGAACAGCGGTGGGATAATTGTTGTTTGCGCTGCAATGTTGTAGTGTGTAAGCATCACACCCTTTGGCTTTGATGTTGTTCCCGACGTGTATATTATCACGGCGAGGTCCTCGGGCTTTGGTATGCACATTGAGCCTTGAGCCTTTACGTTCTGCATGATTACGTTTAGGCCCTTTGTTCGTATCACGATGTTCATTTTGTCGAGTGTAGGTTTCGACAGTTTCGTGTATAGCTTGTCGGATACAAGTATTGCCTTTGCCTCGGAGTGTTCGATGATAAGGTCGAGTTCTGCGCCTGTGAAGTCGGGGAGAATGGGCACGGCTACCATGCCAGCAGTTGTCACAGCGAAGTAGCTTACGCCCCAGTTGGGCATGCTGCTACTCAAGATTGCCACCTTGTCGCCGGCGTTTAGGCCTGCGCTGATGAGCATCTCCTGCACTTTCTCTACGCGTTCGCCTACCTCTTTGTACGACACATCCTCGCCGTCAATCATGGTGAAGGCAATGCGTTCAGAGAACTTCTCTACGCTGTGCTTAACTATCTCATATAGAGTGTTAAATATCATAATGTAAATGTTTAGGTTACTGATTTGCTACACAAATCGGGTGCAAGATACCAATAATTTATTAAAATTTGTTAATTTTGCCATAAAATAATTATCAATGATATCCCGAAATGTTATAATAAACGCAGCAAGAGAGGTAGGTTTCGACCTCGTTGGTGTTACCATGGCAACACCTCTTGTCGATGAACGTAAGTTCTTTGATGAGTGGTTGTTATCGTGTAATAACTCCACACTTGAATACCTTGAGAGAAATGCAGATAAGCGCTTCGATGCGGGTGCTCTTGTTGAGGGTTGTCGTAGTGTTATTGTTTGTGCTGTTTCGTACCTCTCGGAGTATAGCAGGGGCTATGCAGAGGGTTGTGATACGAAGATAGCATCGTATGCTCTTGCTCGTGATTATCACCACACTATCAAGCAGATGCTCTTTGAGCTTGCTGCGCGCCTTAAGACCCTCTCTCCCGATATGCGTTGCCGCGCATTTACCGACTCGGCCCCTATCTCCGAGAAGAGCTATGCTATACGTGCGGGCCTCGGCTGGCGCGGTAGGAACTCACTCCTTGTGACACCCGACTATGGCTCTATGGTGTTGCTTGGCGAGCTTGTCATCTCGGAGGATGTAGATGTCTATGATACACCTATGGAGGGTGTTGGGTGTGGCGAGTGCCGACGATGTGTCGAGGCGTGCCCTAATGGTGCTATTTCGGAGTTTAGATATGTCGACACTCGACGATGCATATCGTGCCGAACTATCGAGAGGGAGGGCTGTGAGTGCGCTGTTGAGCTCGATGGTTGGATATTTGGCTGCGATGCCTGCCAGATGGTGTGTCCCTATAATATGCGTGCGCCACTGCATAGGAATAGTGCTTTTGACCCACTCTTCGACCCTACGGCTCTCGATGCCGATGCTTGGCTCGCTATGAGTGATGAGGCGTTTGCTACTCTTGCAAGCTCAACTCCTATGCCACGTGCGGGCCTCGAGAGGCTTAAGCGCAATATCACTCGGCGTAAGTAGTTTTACATTTGTAGTAATATATAAAAAGATAGGAGCACCCAACTGCAGATGGGTGCTCCTTGCGCAACACAAATTAACAAATCTGAAAGCAATAAAGAACGATGTGTTGCGTAGTTTAGTGTCTATCGCTTACTCGAAGATTACAAAATCCTCAAGTGCTCGACTTAAGTCGAGCGCAAATTATTAAAGTGATTCTCTAATACCTTGAAATATTAGAAGCAGAAGCCGAATACTACACCACAAGCACACTCTGCACTGCCATTAGCCATATAACCGCTGCTATTGATTTGAGTAAAACCAATAGCGTTGTTTTTACCAGGACCACGGAGCCAGTAAGATGCATTCATAATTTGAGATTCGAGACAGGTATAGAAAGCATAACGTGAGCCCTCTGCAAAATTATTAGAGAAATATACTGAGCCATTAACCTCTACCTCTGACAACAAGAACAACTTGTCAGAAGTAGTCTCCAAACCATCTCTTGTACCATTTAGAGTCTCTTTGTTAACTGCCTTAATTGCATCCTTAACTGGCATAGCTGCGAGAATCTCTGGCATAGTAACGGTTCTCATCTGAGAGCCAGACCAACCAGTAGTGTTGGTTTGAGTCGCATTCATCGCTGCAGAACCACAGACCTCTGCTATTTGGAATGTAAGAGGAGCCCTACCACCTGCAGTGTAGGTATCGTGGTTTTTGCCAATAACACGAATTTGGTATTCCTTACCAGCGATTGTCATTGCCTTGGTGTCGCCAACATTCCAAGACTCTGGAACGCTATTGTTCTGACAAGCTTTGATAATATTCTCCCAAGTGTTCTCTGCGAAGTTATCGTTGAAGTTAGGAACAACTGTCCAAACACCATTCTTCTCAACCACCTTATAGTCAGCAGGAACATTGCTGGTTACAACTGTGTAACCCTCAGCGAATGCAGCATTAGCGATTTTAACGCTTACAGGCCACTCTGTAGAGCCTGCAGTTACTGAAAGATATGCATCACCATTAAGTGTTGCACCTTCGTTTACAACCAACTTGCCAGTGTTAGCATTAGCGCTTGGATCCTGCATCCAGATAGACTTGTTAGCACCCTCAACTACAGCACCAGCATTTACGTAAAGCTCGTTTGTAGCCTCAATGCCATTGAGGAACTGACGGATAGCGCGGTAAGTAGACTTAACAACAGCACCCTCGTTGATAGTCGCAACAGCATATGTGCCCTTGCCATTTGTGAGGTTGTCGATACCGTAAGCCATATCCGTACCTCCGAGGTGCTCAAGGGTTACACCCTTAACTGTGAGGTTACCACCAGGATTGTTAGCGATAACTGCTGAGTAGCGACTCCAGCCGCTGTTGATAGTAGCCTCAACAGTCATCTTACCAGCACCCTCAACTGTGAGTGTACCACGGTTGTCGATAAGCTGGAAGTTCTTAGATGTAGTATCAACGATGCTCAATACTGCGCCCTCAGCGATTGTGAGTTTCAAAGTCTTGCCATTAGCAAGTGTAAGAGGCTGCTCAAGCTTGAGGCTTGCACCCAACGTGAACTCGCCACCCTCAGCAAATGCCTTGATAATGCCTGCATAGTAGTCAGTTACCTCGCCGTTAACAACATTATTGTCGATGTTGTCACCTACGATGTTAGCAGTGCCGCTGTTGTTCTGGACTGCACCTGTTGCAAGGTCACCACCCTCGATGTTTACAGTACCACCATTGTTGTCGATAGAACTCTCGCCAACGATACCGCTCTCAATCTTTATAGTACCCTTGTTGTCGAAACCTGCATTATTGCCTGCCTCGATAGCACCGGTGTTGTTCTCCGTCTCATCGTTGATAATAAGAGTCTTGCCTACAGGCACCTCGATAGTAGCGCCCTCCTCGAAGATGATCTTATAGCCGTTGAGGTTTAGGATGGTAGTAGTCTGGCCAGCTGCAGCACGAGTAGCAAGCGCAGCACGTGTATCAGCAACGTAGATATTGTTACCTACCTTGTAGCTACCACCGTTAGCTATAGCTGCAACAAGCTCGTCGCCCGATGTGAGAACGTTGTAGTTATAATCAGGATCGTCAGTGCCGCCCAATCCTGGCTTAACCTCGATGTTAACCTTGTTGCCATCGGTAAGAACATTACCCTTCAAAGTAGTCAAGTAGTTGCGCTTAACGTTAATGTCGGTGTTGAAGGCAATCTGCTTGATAAGCTTAGTCCTAGCCTCATCCTCATATACATAGAGATTAAAGCTTACAACGTCGTTCTCGGCAAAGAAGTAGTCAGAGAAGATTGTGCGCGATGCGTTAGTCTCGGTAGAGTAGTTTGCAATCTCGTAGCGGTGAGTCTTGGTCTCAGAAGCAGCTGCTGCCGCGCCAGTATACGCGTTGAAGCCCGCGCGGTGCTCGGTGGTATACTCAACAGTGGCATACTTGGCTGAAACACCGTAGCTCTCGAGCACGTCGAAATCGGTAGTCAAGACGCGAAGCTTGGCAAATGGACGATAGAGGTCGATGTTGATAGCCTGCTGGCCGTTGTACTGTACAACATCCTTGTAAGCCGTGAAAGCATCACGAGTCTCGTCCATAGCATTCCAATCGCCCTCGAGAGTAATGTTTGTAAGGTCGTCAGTGTTGTAGTGAAGGTCGGTGTCGTTCTTGCCATCGGCAACAACATCTGCCCAAACAACAAACCTATAGTCGCGACCAGGGATAAGACGTACTGGGAACGATACAGAAGTACCATCGCTGTATGCAACCTGGCGATGGTGCTTGTCGTCCGATGTCTCGCCATTGTAGTAGACCTGGAAGATGTAGCGCATAGTGGTGTTGTCGCTCTCTGTGCCGAGTACACCATTAGTAAATGCGCCCTCTGCGCTGTTTGTGCCTGCGTTTGCACGAGTCTCCGATTCGGGAATGTTTACGGTGATAACAGTGTCAACCTCGCCACCGACGATAACGTCGAGACCCTCTGGCTCTGTCTGACATGATACCACGCCGAGTACCAATGCCGCTAAAGCTAAAAATCTTTTCATAGTGAAAATGTTAAAAATTAATTAATTGAAAAATTGTGTATTCTTTGTGTTTTGATAAAAATATTGCGCGAGATACTCTCTGTGGCGTTGTAGCTACAAATAGATACTACAGGTACAACGCATTACGCCCCGCCAACCGAAGGAGGCGAGGATACCTTTTGTATATTATAGGGATTATAGGAAGATTTATTTATGTAATTCGTTGATACACAGCAAAAATCCCCCCCCCCGATGCAACTTGGGAGGAGGATTGTATTGCGATATGTAATCTTCGAATACATCATCTTATTGGATAGTCTATCACAAAGGTAAGATAATTTCTTAATTATGCAAAACAAACGCCAAAAAAATTTAAATTAAATGGCGGTGCTCGGGGATTATTTATTATTTCCAAATAGTGGAAAATTGTGCTATATAGGAATTGCTGATGACCCTCTTACGTTGGCTCTTTTTGGTATCGCATGTGGTGGTGGCGGGGTAGTGGAAGAGTGATATTTAGTGTGGCGAAAAAAATAATTGGAATAAATGTTCGTTTATCAATCAAATATTATTATATTTGCGGATTAATTGGAGAAAAGAGAATTATGCAGAATATGAATAGATTCAAACTTTGGAACAACATTGCAGGATGGGCGGTATTCGTCATCGCTACCATCTCCTACCTGCTTACCATGGAGCCTACGGCGAGTCTGTGGGACTGTAGCGAGTTTATAGCTACATCCTATAAGTTGGAGGTGGGACACCCTCCCGGGGCGCCACTCTTCATGATGCTGGCACGTCTGGCATCTATATTCGCACCCTCGGTGGAGAGTGTGCCCGTGATGATAAATGCCATGAACTGCGTGGCATCGGGCCTCTGTATACTCTTCCTATTCTGGACAATAACACACCTCGCACGCCGCATGACATCGCGTGGCGAGGATGAGAAGGGAGAGATGTCGTTGCACCGCATGGTGCTCATACTCGGCGCTGGTGTCATAGGCGCGCTGTCGTATGCCTACACCGACACCTTCTGGTTCTCGGCTGTCGAGGGCGAGGTGTATGCCATGTCGTCGATGTTCACGGCACTCGTGGTATGGCTCATGTTCAAGTGGGAGGAGAATGCCCACCGCCACACATCCATGCGCTGGATAATACTCATCGCCTACCTCATGGGTCTATCTATAGGCGTGCATATCCTTAACCTGCTCACAATACCTGCGCTGGTGATGATATGGTTCTTCCACCGCAACGAGCTAAAGACCCCAAAGAGCTATGTCATAAGGATGATGCTTGCCCTTGTCGTCTCGCTACTAATCCTCGGCGCGATAAATGGAATAATCATCCCATATACTGTGGCTCTCGGCGCAGCATTCGACACCTTCGCGGTAAATAGCCTCGGCATGCCTGTGAACATGGGTATGCTGATATTCTTGCTGCTCATCTTCACCGCCCTCGGCATAATCATCCTTTACACCCATCGCAAGGGCTATCGTGTGCTCAACGGCGTGGCACTTGCTGTGGCGGTGATACTCATAGGCTTCTCGTCGTACGCCTCGGTGACAATACGTGCGATGGCGAACCCACCGATGAACTCAAATAACCCCTCAACACCACATATGTTGTTGAGTCTGCTTAACCGTGACCAGTATGGTAACCGCCCACTGCTCTACGGCCCCTACTACTCGGCACTACCTATGCCTGTGGTCGCTAATAACCCCGACTACTACTCTGATGACGAGTTTATACCTACGGGTGACTGCCTGTCGAAGAGCATGATGTGGCTAAACCCCGAGACTGGCGAGTATGAGGAGAGGGTAGTGTTCGATGGCTACTCGTATCCCAGCGAGGCTAACAGACTATTCCCCCGTATGTGGCACTACTCGAAGCAGGCAAGCTACGAGGAGGGATGGGTGGCACTAAATGGTGGCCGACCTACGGTATGTCGCACGAGTGATGACGGCAGCGTATGGTTTGAGCCTACAGCGATGGAGGATATTGGTTACTTCTTGGGCTACCAGATGGGTGATATGTTCTGGCGCTACTTCATGTGGAACTTCGTGGGTCGCCAGGATGATAGACAGCTGCAGTCAGACCCCGAGAATAGAATATACCTACATGGCGGATGGCTATCAGGCATAGACTTCATCGATGAGCTATATGCTGGTGCCCGCACATCGTTGCCCACAGATATGCAGAGCAACGCTGCACACAACACCTACTTCTTCTTGCCACTGCTCCTCGGCCTCCTCGGCCTTGTATATCAGCTAAACACCGACTGGCGTAACTTCATCGTCGTGATGCTCCTCTTCGTGATGATGGGTATAGCCCTCGTGGTATACTTCAACACCGCCCCCGATGAGCCACGTGAACGTGACTACGTATATGCCGGCGCCTTCTATGCCTTCAGCATATGGCTCGGCCTCGGCGTTATGGCCATCGGCGACATATTCGCAACGTTGGCGCGTAAGCTCAAAAAGAGTGGTCACCGTGCCATGGTTACGGCGGCTGTGATGTCGGTGCTCCTCGCCTCGAGTGTCCCCACGGTGCTCGCTGTTGAGAACTGGGACGACCACGACCGTTCTGGCCGTTATATGGCTCGCGATATAGGCCGTAACTACCTCAATAGCGTGCCACAGAATGCCATCATCATAAACTATGGCGATAACGACACCTTCCCATTGTGGTACTGCCAGGAGGTTGAGGGTGTGCGCCCCGATGTCAGGGTTATGAACTCATCATACCTCGGTGGCGAGTGGTATATCGACGAGATGAAGCTCGCAGCAAACGATGCTGCGGGTGTGCCCTTCACCATCCCATCTACGAAGTATAGCTTCGTGAACGACTGGGTTGTTGTGACACCTCTGGTTGAGGTCCTCGATGTGGAGGCGGCGCGTAACCTGCGTGCCGAACGTCGCCGTATCGAAAATCTCGAGAGGTATAACATCGCTTACACAGATTTGTTTGGCGAGCAGAAGAGTATCACGGGCTCATACTACGACATCACGGCGAATATAAATGATGCACAGGATATAATCGAGGAGTATCAGCCAATAATTGAGGAGTTTAGCGCTAATGGCGATATGCAGTCGGAGGCATTCTACGATGCCTACGTAATATATGCCCAGGCATACGACATCTTCGAGGCTATCATCGGCAATGACGACTTCATGGCCGACTACGAGATTATGGATAGATACTGGGCCTTTAGCGACATTCTCGCCGATAAGCCTATGGCTCTTAAGGATGTAATACGCCTCTTCTCATCGGATGAATCTATGACCATTGCCATCAACGATGGTATGTCGCACATCCTTGGCGAGGGTGAGATTATCCCGGCAGATATGCGCAAGGAGGATTATGCCATCCTTGGCCGCCTCAAGGCAAAGGTAGATAGCTCTGTAGATGGCCAGGAGTCTGACTATATCCTGTCAGTGCCTACGTATGTCATCCCTGTGGATAGGGAGGCTGCCATCGCCTCGGGTATACTCACAGAGGCCGACCAGCGCGATATCGTCGATGAGGTGCGCATAAGCATTGGGGATAAGCGTTTCATCACGAAGGATCACCTCATGATGCTCGACCTCTTTGCTCACTTCGACTGGAGTCGCCCATTGTCATTCACACAGGCACACCTCATGCAGGACTATGGTATTGTTGACTATGCGCGCTTCGATGGCTATGCCTATACCTTCGTACCCGTCTACACACGCTACCGTTCGGGTGCAGAGTTGGGCTACTTGAATGCCGATGCGTTGTATCCCTTCTTCATGGGTGATGCATCTGTGCGTGAGCCACTGCACTTCGGTAACCTCGCCGATGACGATGTCCTTGTTGACTACTTCTACCGCTTCAACATTAGCGCCTCGCGCCTGCGTGAGAACTTCGCACGTGTGGCTACAGAGTTCTTGCGTCGTGGCACAGCCGAGGATGTGGCCTCTGCCGAGAATCTCCTGGATAGAGGCCTCGCGGTGTTACCATCGCATAAGATAGAGTTCTCGCATAGCAATACGCAGCCCTTCTTGCGTGGCTACTACACCATTGCAAACTACTACTTGGGACTTGCTACCGAGGAGCTCGAGGCTGCCATCGCTGTGTTCGACGATATGCTTGGCATGAACACAACCATAGAGCATGTGGGCGACAACTTCCTATACTTCTACGAGCTCTCGGATGCCACAGCACAGCTGCAGGCAACGGTGACACATCGTGGCATGGATGCCTCGGTGGTGGATGAGTATCTGCTGCGTAGCGACGACTACTTTAACCATGCCGAGGAGTGCTACCGTAAGGGCGATGTTCTTGCTGCGGAGTATATCAAATCGCGTGGTGAGTGGGTGCGCTACTACTTGCAGTATGCCTCATACGACAGCTTCTCGATGCGCATCAGCGACGACCTCTATAACGCTATGCTCGACATCATCGAGACTCTCGATACGAGCCATATGCTTGCTGGTAGCTTCGACTGGGTTGCTAATGGTGATGCTGCGGAGCCTCTCACAGAGGATGCTCTCAACTTCGATGCTTTGGTTCAGGACTACATTGCCGCCATTAGTCGTATCTCACCTTCGTCTGTTGATGATCCACAGATGATTGTCATCGAACGTCACATATGCAATATCTTCGATATATACAACTCGTTGCCAGCTATACGCGCTACGGCCGAAGGTGAGGACTATGCTCCATATATCGATGCTGCCGAGGCGTTGCTAACGTCGGATGCTGGCTACGGTGTGCTTGAGGCATATGGTATGCTATAGACTATCAATGAATTATAACAAATAAAAGATAACGAAAATGGGAAAATTAGTTTTGTATAATACGCTTACACGTCGCAAGGAGACGTTTGAGCCTATAAACCCCGAGCATGTGGGTATGTATGTCTGCGGTCCTACCGTATATGGTGATCCACACCTCGGTCATGCGCGCCCCGCTGTGACCTTCGACCTATTGTTCCGCTACCTCGAGTCATTGGGCTACAAGGTGCGCTATGTGCGTAACATTACGGATGTGGGTCACTTGGAGCAGGATGCTGATGATGGTGAGGATAAGATTGCAAAGAAGGCACGCCTCGAGCAGCTCGAGCCTATGGAGATCGCACACTACTACACAGAACGCTACCACGATGCTATGCGTGAGCTCGGCGTTAAGTCGCCCTCTATCGAGCCCCATGCCTCGGGTCACATCATTGAGCAGATAGAGATGGTTAAGCGCATCCTCGATGCTGGCTATGCATACGAGTCGAATGGCTCTATATACTTCGATGTTGAGAGATATAACCGTGACTTCCGCTATGGTCGTCTCTCGGGTCGTAACCTCGACGACATCGTTACCAACACCCGTGAGCTCGATGGTCAGAGTGATAAGCACCACTCTTATGACTTCGCCCTCTGGAAGAAGGCATCGCCAGAGCATATCATGCGCTGGCCTTCACCATGGAGTGATGGCTTCCCAGGTTGGCATATGGAGTGCTCGGCGATGAGTACGAAGTATCTCGGTGAGCAGTTCGATATTCACGGTGGTGGTATGGACCTTATGTTTCCACACCACGAGTGCGAGATTGCACAGTCTACGGCCGCCCTGGGCAAGGACTCTGCACGCTACTGGGTGCATAACAATATGATTACCATCAACGGCCAGAAGATGGGCAAGTCGCTTGGTAACTTCATCACTCTCGAGCAGCTCTTTACAGGCTCACACGACATCCTTGAGCAGGCATATACGCCTATGACTATCCGTTTCTTCGTTCTTCAGGCACACTACCGTTCTACTCTCGACTTCTCGAATGAGGCGTTGCAGGCGGCAGAGAAGGGCCTCGACAGACTTATGAAGGCTGTGGAGACACTCGGCAAGCTTAAGGCAGCGGATAAGTCTACTGCCGATGTGTCGGAGCTCTCACGTCGTTGTGCTGATGCTATGGCAGATGACCTCAACTCGCCAATGGTTATCTCTGCGCTATTCGACTGGGTGCGCATCATCAACCAGGCTGCCGAGGGTCAGCAGTCGTTCACTGCCGAGGACCTCGAGACATTGAAGAGCACTGTGCATAGCTATGTCTTCGACATCCTTGGCCTTCGTAACGAGAAGGCTGCCGAGGTGGGTGGCAAGGATATGGTGTCGCCACTTGTCGATATGCTCCTAAATATGCGTATGGAGGCAAAGGCAAATAAAGATTGGGCTACATCTGACAAGATTCGTGATAACCTCACAGCCATAGGTATCCGCGTTAAGGATCGTAAGGATGGATTTGACTGGGAGATAGAGTAGTCTCTTGGTGTGGGGAGTGATGATGTAAAACTTGGATTGAAGAAGAAACTATATTCAGTGTAGTTGGTTAATGGTTAATGTAGACCAAATAAACGATTTAAAGTCTCGTGTGGATAAGCTCTCGGCATCTATTGATGTCGAGCAGCGCCGCATAGACCTGCAGAATGAGCAGGAGCGTACCGAGGAGCCAAACTTTTGGGATAACCCTGATGAGGCGCGTAAGCAACTTAAGAAGGTTGCAGATATAAAGGCTGTCATCGAGGATTTGGAGGGTGCTGTGCGTGTTGTTAGCGATCTGGATCTGTTGCCCGACTTTGTTGCCGAGGGTGTACTCACGGAGGCGGAGGCGGAGGCGCAGTATGCTGACGCTGTGACGTTCATCGAGAAGCTCGAGCTTAAGCAGATGCTTTCGGGTAAGGAGGATAAGCTTGGCGCCATCATGGATATCAATGCTGGCGCTGGAGGCACGGAGGCCCTTGACTGGGCGCAGATGCTCATGCGTATGTATACGCGCTGGGGCGAGGCACATGGCTATACGGTTAAGGTTGCTAACTACCAGGCTGGCGACGAGGTGGGTGTCAAGTCGTGCACCCTAGAGTTCGAGGGCGAATATGCCTATGGCTACCTACGTAGCGAGAGTGGTGTGCACCGCATGGTGCGCCTGTCACCCTTCAATGCTAATAACAAGCGACAGACGACCTTCGCCTCGGTATTTATCTCGCCTGCTGTAGACGACACTATCGAGATTAACATCTCGCCTGCCGACTATGAGTGGGATACGTTCCGTTCGAGTGGTGCTGGAGGTCAGAATGTAAATAAGGTGGAGACGGCCGTGCGCCTTCGTTACCACGGTAAGGATGCTGATACGGGTGAACCTGTTGAGTTCCTCATCGAGAATATGGAGACACGATCGCAGCTTATGAATAGGGAGAATGCTATGCGCATTCTGCGATCGAAACTCTACCAGCGCGAGCTTGATAAGCGTATGGCTACGCAGCAGGCTCTCGAGGCCACAAAGAAGCGTATTGAGTGGGGTTCGCAGATTCGTAGCTATGTCTTTGATGATAGACGAGTGAAGGATCACCGCACGGGATACCAGACATCGAATGTGGAGGCTGTTATGGATGGCGATCTGGATAACTTTATCAAGGAGTATTTGTTGCAATATTAATGCTTAAGAGGTTGTACATACTCTGTGCCATGTTTATCATGGCGGCGTGCGGCTCTCCTGCCGAGGGTCAAGACGATGGTGTGGATGGTGTTGCCGAGGTGCTCGTGGGTGCTACGGATACTGCTACATATATGCCCATGCTGCGCGATAGGCGTGTTGCAATCCTTGCCAACCATACGGCTATGTATAGCGCCGAGGAGCATGTCGTAGATATGTTGCACCGCGAGGGTGTCAACATCGTTGGTATCTTTGCTCCGGAGCATGGTTTCCGTGGCCGTGTTGAGGCGGGTTTGAAGGTCGATAATGGTGTCGATGAGAAGACCGGAATAGCAATATTATCGCTATATAACGGCAAGACACAGCGACCCTCGGATGGTGTGATGTCGTCGTTTGATGTCTTGGTTGTAGATATGCAGGATGTGGGACTACGCTTCTACACATACTATATATCTATGATACGCATGATAGATGCGTGTGCTGATTTTGGTAGGGAAGTTATCATTTTGGACAGACCAAACCCCAATGGCCACTATGTCGATGGCCCCATCCTCGACATGAAGTATAAGTCGGGTGTTGGTTGGCTGCCTATACCTGTTGTCCATGGTCTTACTATGGGTGAGATCGCCGTTATGGCCATAGGCGAGGGCTGGGCAAAGAGTGCGAAGTTGAGTGTTGTCAAGTGTCGTAACTACGACCATACAACACACTACGTGCTGCCTATAGCACCATCGCCAAACCTTACCACACAACACTCCATCTACCTCTATCCCTCGACATGTCTCTTTGAGGGTACAGTGGTGAGCATGGGACGAGGTACAGAGTCGCCATTCGAGATATACGGGCATCCCGATATGCAAGGCTATGACTTTTCGTTCACGCCACAGCCTAATGCTGGGTCGAAGACACCACCACACAACGGTAAGGTATGCTATGGTGTCGATTTGCGCGATGTTGCCGACGAGCAGATATGGGCCGAGGGTGTTAACCTGGACTATGTTGTAGATGCCTACCGCAACCTAAACATGGGTGAGGCGTTCTTCAGCTCGATGTTCGAGAAGCTTATCGGTGTTGCGTGGGTGCGTGAGATGATTGTCGCTGGAGAGGATGCTGATGCTATCGAGGCGCGCTGGAGAGAGGATGTTGAGGCATTTAAGTTGTTGAGAAGAAATTATTTACTTTACAAAGAATAGAGATGGGATTTTTTGACTTATTTAAGAGAAAGAAGGATGTAGAGCCTGCTGATGTTGCAGCTGACCAGGGTAGTGTGGAGGCACAGGCCGAGGCGCAGCGCGAGGCGGAGAGAGAGGCTGAAACGGAACGTAAGGAGCTTGAGGCGGGCTTGGAGAAGACCAAGGAGGGTTTCTTTGGTAAGCTAAAGCGTGCTATTGCTGGCCGTACTACTGTCGATGCTGATGTCCTCGACGACCTTGAGGAGGTACTCATTACATCGGATGTGGGTGTCGACACTACGGTGAAGATTATCCAGCGCATCGAGGAACGTGTGTCACGCGATAAGTATATGAATACCGAAGAGTTGCATGGTATCTTGCGTGACGAGATAGCCTCACTCATGGAGGAGTCTCACCGTTCTACACGCGACTTCGGCATCGAGGTCAAGGAGGGTATGCCATATGTGCTTATGGTTGTTGGTGTCAATGGTGCTGGTAAGACTACCACTATCGGTAAGCTCGCTGCTCAGCTCACCAAGGCGGGTCGTAAGGTGTATATCGGTGCTGCTGATACGTTCCGTGCTGCGGCTATCGACCAGCTTGGTGTGTGGGCAGAACGTGCTGGTGCAACTATGGTGCGTCAGGATATGGGCTCTGACCCAGCATCTGTGGCATATGACACGTTGCGTTCGGCAGTGGCTAATGGTGCCGATGTTGTGCTTATCGACACGGCAGGTCGTCTACACAATAAGGTGGGCCTTATGAAGGAGCTTACGAAGATTCGCAATGTCATGTCGAAGGTTATCCCAGATGCTCCACACGAGGTGATGCTCGTCTTGGATGGCTCTACAGGTCAGAATGCCTTCGAGCAGGCAAAGCAGTTTACCGAGGCTACGCAGGTTACATCACTCACCATCACGAAGCTCGATGGCACGGCAAAGGGTGGTGTCGTTATCGGCATTAGCGATAAGTTCCATATCCCTGTGCGATATATCGGCATCGGTGAGGGCATCGACCAGCTCAAGATGTTCGACCGCAGAGAGTTTGTACGCGCATTGTTTGGTGACTCAAAATAGTTGTTACTATGTCTAAAAAGATAAATATCATCACTCTCGGTTGCTCGAAGAATACTGTTGACTCGGAGCACCTCGCCGCGCAGCTTGCGGCCATGGACTATAAGATAGTCTTTGATAGCGACCGCCTCGATGCCGATGTTGTTGTAATCAACACCTGTGGCTTTATTGGCGATGCTAAGCAGGAGTCTATCGACACTATCCTTCGTGCTGCACAGCTCAAGGAGGAGGGCGCCATCAGCGAACTTTTTGTCGTCGGTTGTCTCTCGCAGCGCTATGCTGATGAGCTACGCCCCGAGCTGCCAGAGGTCGATGACTTCTTTGGTGTTAATGACTGGGCGGGTGTTGTAGAACGTCTCGGTGCAAAGTACAGAACGGAGAATGAGACCGAGAGAGAGATATCTACGCCATCACACTATGCATACCTTAAGATATCGGAGGGTTGTAACTGGATGTGTGGTTATTGTGCCATACCTCTCATCCGTGGTCGTCATAAGTCAGTGCCTATGGAGGCTCTTGTTGCCGAGGCCGAGAAGCTTGCCGAGAAGGGCGTTAGGGAGCTTATGGTCATAGCCCAGGATACGACATACTATGGTGTCGACATCTATGGCGAACGCAAGCTCGCCGAGTTGCTCGAACGCCTCTGTCGCATCGAGAAGATAGAGTGGATACGTCTACACTATGCCTATCCTACGGACTTCCCTGATGAGGTTATTGAGGTCATGGCTCGCGAGAAGAAGATATGTAAGTATCTCGATATTCCGTTCCAGCATATCTCTGATAATCAGCTCACTCTTATGAAACGTCGCCATACGAAGGCCGAGGCGTTGGCTCTCATCGAGAAGTTACGCGCAGCAATTCCAGATATTGCTCTTCGCACAACTCTTCTTGTGGGTTATCCAGGTGAGACGGATGAGGATTTCATGGAGCTTATGGAGTTTGTCAAGACAACGAAGTTCGACCGTCTTGGTGTCTTTGCCTACTCCGAGGAGGAGGGTACATACTCTGCTACACGCCTTAAGGATGATGTTGAGGATAGTGTTAAGCAGGAACGTGTTGAACGCATCATGCGCCTCCAGGAACGAGTGTCGCTGGCGAATAATGCACGTCGCATAGGCCAGAAGATGCGTGCTATCATCGATAGAAAGGAGGGTGACTTCTATATCGGTCGTTCGGAGTACGACTCACCAGAGGTGGACCAGGAGATTCTCATCGACAGCGCCGGTAAGCGTCTCTATCGTGGTCGTTTCTATGATGTTGAGATTACCGATTGCGAAGATTATGACCTCTATGCACGTCTTTTGAGGTAGTAGTTTTTTTTGGTCAAAAATTTTGAAGTAAAGCAAAAATTTTCTATCTTTGTCAATAATAGCAACTGCGTATAGCAAACATTGCCAAGCGTATGGCCGATAAGGATATCATAAAACGTCTACACAATGAGGTCGAGAGGCTTATTGCCGACCATCAGCGTGTATCCCGCGAGTGTCGTGAGTTAACCAAGGAACGCGACATGTTGCTGGGCGATAAGCGACGTCTTGAGGAGAAGGTACGCGAGATGGATGCACGACTCAAGAGTGTTGAGCTCTCGGAGGTCATGCGTAGCTCGTCGGGCAATGTAGAACGTGCGCGACAGCGTGTCAACAGTTTATTGCGGGAGGTTGACCGCTGCATAGCCGCCATAAAACACGAAGAAGAAAATAGTTGACGACGATGGCTGAAGGTAAGATAAAGATAAATATATCGATAGCAGGTAAAAGCTATCCTATGACCATCGACGCCGCAAATGAGGAGTTATACCGCGTCGCTGCGAAGCGTCTTAATGAGAAGATTACGGAGTATTCGAAGATTCCGAAGTTCGACATTCAGGACCGCATCGCCATGGCGGCACTACGATACTCGATACTTGCATTGACCACGGAGCAGAGCTCGTCACTTGGTGATGAGGATGTCGAGGGGTTGTATGCCTTGGAGGAACGTATACGCAAATATATAAAGGCGTAGTAGGTTACGGCTCGATATTTGAGATAGTTGGTTGGCACACGCCTTAAGTGTGTCGCGTTCTTTAGATAAAAATCTATCCCGCATAGATTCCTTAAAAGCTTTGCGAACTGTACATTTTATATAACATTGGGACAACTCTCGAGAAGTGTTTTCAAAACAAGGCCTCAACCTTCGGGTGTGGTGCGTAAGTGCCACCAGTGGACTGTTGCGAGCCTCGGAGCCCCACCTATGACTTATCTGCGGATTCGTCAAACAAGTTAAGGAGTCTCTGCGGTTTTTTTGTATATAAACTAAACTATAAAACTATTATAATACTAATTACAACTATGGAACCAGTAATTTTGACAGTCGTCGGTTTGGTGGTTGGTGCTATCGTAGGAGGTGTTCTTGCCTACTTCATAGCTAAATCACGCGCCAAGGCCATCGTAGCGAAGGCCGAGGCAGATGGCGAAATGATAAAGAAGGAGAAGATGTTGCAGGCCAAGGAGAAGTTCATCCAGCTTAAAAGCGATCACGATCGCCAGGTTAATGAGCGCAACCATAAGCTTCAGCAGAGTGAGCAGCGTGCCAAGCAGATAGAGACAAACCTCCAGCATAAGGAGCGCGAGCTTGATAAGAAGTCGGCAGACTATGATAAGCGTAAGGAGCAGCTCGAGGCGCAGTTCCAGACTGTGGAGAGCCGTAAGGAGGAGCTTGCAGCTGTCATCAAGGAGCAGAATACACGCCTTGAGCAGATCTCGGGCATGAGCTCGGAGGAGGCAAAGAATGTCCTAATCGAGAATATGAAGAATGAGGCGAAGGCGGAGGCTGCAGCATATGTTGCCGAGACTATCGAGGAGGCAAAGCTCTCTGCTACGAAGGAGGCCAAGCGCATCGTTGTTGCCTCTATCCAGCGTGTAGCTACAGAGACAGCTATCGAGAATGCTGTTACAGTCTTTAATATTGAGTCGGATGAGGTTAAGGGTCGTATCATTGGTCGTGAGGGTCGTAATATTCGTGCCTTGGAGGCCGCTACGGGCATTGAGATTATCGTTGATGATACTCCAGAGGCTATCATCCTCTCGGGCTTCGATCCTGTACGTCGTGAGATAGCACGTCTTGCTCTTCACCAGCTTGTTACCGATGGCCGTATCCACCCCGCACGTATCGAGGAGGTTGTAGCAAAGGTCAAGAAGCAGATTGAGGAGGAGATTGTTGAGGTTGGTAAGCGTACTACCATCGACCTCGGTATCCACGGTCTACATCCCGAGCTTATACGTCTTATTGGTAAGATGAAGTATCGTTCGTCATATGGTCAGAACCTCTTGCAGCATGCTCGTGAGACTGCTAACCTTGCAGGCATCATGGCTGCGGAGCTCGGTCTTAACCCCAAGGCGGCACGCCGCGCAGGTCTCTTGCATGATATAGGCAAGGTGCCCGATGATGAGCCAGAGTTGCCACACGCAATCATCGGTATGAAGCTTGCCGAGAAGTATAAGGAGAAGCCAGATGTATGCAATGCTATCGGTGCTCACCACGACGAGGTTGAGATGACATCACTTATTGCTCCTATCATCCAGGTGTGCGATGCTATCTCTGGTGCTCGTCCTGGTGCTCGCCGCGAGGTTGTTGAGTCATACATCAAGCGTCTTAAGGAGATGGAGGGTATCGCACTCTCATATCCAGGCGTTATCAAGACATATGCTATCCAGGCAGGTCGCGAGTTGCGCGTCATCGTAGGTGCTGACAAGCTCTCGGATCAGGAGTCAGAGTCATTGTCACATGATATAGCAAAGAAGATTCAGGATGAGATGACATATCCTGGTCAGGTTAAGATTACAGTTATTCGTGAGACACGTTCGGTGTCGTACGCAAAGTAACCGTATAAGTTAAAGCAAAAGGGGTGTTCATGGACACCCCTTTTTTATGTCATTACCCTGTCCTGTCCTGAAATAGCGTTACACAATAAAAAGTAAAGCTATGGAAGAAAAGAGTAAAAGCTTGTATGTCAAGCATACGCAACGCGACTATCCGATGAGTTTTAAGTTGGCGGTAGTCCGAGAAGTAGAAAGTGGTGC
>JAZLCL010000059.1:0-23061 GCA_045614205.1 Alistipes sp.
GGACGAGATGCACCGCCAATGTGAGAAAGATATTGTAACTTACAAAACGAAAAATGACAACACGGCGCGCCGTGTTGTCATTTAGAAAACTTTAATTATTTTTGTGTCAAATCCTGTAACACTTTTTTAGGACGACACATATAACCCAAGATTACACAAGTGAGGAGCAAAGATGTGTCGCCGACAAAAGCAGCCACCCCACCAAACAAAAGCAGCTACCAAAAGGTAGCTGCCTTGTTGTGGACCCAGAGGGGCATGATCCCACGACCTTCGGATTATGAGTCCGCTGCTCTAACCAACTGAGCTATGGGTCCAACGTATTCACGTTTTGTGGGTGCAAAGATAATGAAAAATTTGCAATGCGCAATATTGAGACTCTTTTTTTTACGCCATAATAGCATAATATCTGCAATAATGACCCATGCGCGACATAAAAAGTGGGCTGACATAGCCAGTCCCCATACCCAAGAGAGTGAATAAAAAGATGTAGTTTTAGGCTTGCGAAGCCCGAAAAAGCGGAGTTTACTGTGCGTAAATGAGCATTCCCGGGGCAAGCAAATTTGTTGAGAGAATAGTGCAGATACTTTCACTCGGCGAATTTCGAGGCGATGGGCTGTACTTTGGCGTACTGCCCATTGATGAGATAATTCGTTAGCGGAAGTAGATGCGCTGTTATATCAACAAAGAACGACGAAATACACTCTTTATTCACTCTCCGACGTACAACCATAAAAGCGCGAAAGAGGTCATTTCATAACAAAGTTATGATGCCACCTCCATTTTTTTGTGCACATAGATTTTGCAATTGGATTTGTTTTGCTACCTTTGTGCGATTCTATACGTATCGAAAGATTCAAAACCAAACAATATGAAGAAGACTTTTACTACTTTTCTCGGTGCTTCAAGCACAATGTTCGCAAAGGTGCTCTGCGTTGTAGCTATGCTCATCAGCTTTAGCAGCGCAAGCGCACAGGAGGAGAACAGCGACATCTTCAAACTCGCTGTTGAGGCACGCTTCGACTACCTCAACCAGGCCCTCGCAGGCGAGGTTGACCCTGCATCATCAGGCTTCAAGGTGCGCTACTTCAACTTGCGCATGGATGGCCAGATAACATCGCATTTCAGCTACTCATGGCGTCAGCGCTTCAACCGCGTAAACTCATTAAGCGACTTCGCGGAGAACACCGACTGGTTGACACTAACCTACAAGCCTACAGAGAGCTGGGCTATCTCGGCAGGTAAGCAGGTAGTAATGATTGGTGGTTGGGAGTACGACCGCGCACCTATAGACCTCTACTTCTGCTCGGAGTATTGGAACAACGTGGCATGCTACCAGATTGGTGCAAGCGTTGCCTACACCACACGCGACAAAAACGACACCATCCTCTTCCAGGTGTGTCAGAGCCCATATCAGAAGGCGGCACCAAACCTTATTCAGAACGGCAATGGCAGCTGGGTTCCCCGCAACAACCTCCTCGCCTACAACCTCTACTGGACAGCATCATACGACTGGTATACAGGTTTGCACTCTCTTAACCTCGTAGAGTACCAGCGCGGTAAGTACGACTTCTACCTCGTGCTTGGCAACCAGTTTAAGTTTGGCGACGCAACCATACAGATTGACCTCATGGACCGTTGCACCGACATCGAGGATTTCAACAACTTCTCAATCATGGGCGAGGTGGCATACCTCTTTGGCGACTGCGTGAACCTCTTTGCAAAGGCTACATACGACACCGCATCGGAGGATTATGCACCAGGCCTATACATCCAGCCAGGCACAAGCATCTGCCGCGTGGGAGGTGGTGTTGAGTACTATCCTTTGGGTCGCCGTGGCAGCCGTGACGTGCGTCTCCATGCCGCATATGCCTATAACTTCGGCGACAACACCAACCCTGCAGGCACAGCTTTGGATAAGGGTTCATACCTCACCGTAGGTCTCACATGGCGCATCGACATCATGTCTGCTGCTCGCAAGATCATCCAGAAGACTTCAAACAAGTAGAATTAATCTAAAACAATAAATAATATGGAGAACAAAGAGAAGGGCTTAAAGAAATACCTTGCGGGTTTCATCTGCCTCATCATCGTCATTGGCATCTTTGGCGGCATCGGCTCTGTGATGGGTCTGCCAAACATGCTTAACACCATCATGAAGACGGCTCACGACTTGCTTCTTAACACCGTCTTCTACCTCATGGCCATCTGCGTTATCACAGGTGCTCTCGGCCGCATCTTCGTTGAGTTTGGTGTGGTAAACCTCTTGGAGCGCATCTTGCGCCCACTTATGAGACCACTCTTCAACCTTCCTGGCGTGGCATCACTCGGCGCCGTGATGACATTCCTCTCGGACAACCCAGCCATCATCTCGTTGGCAAAGGATAAGCGTTTTGGTTCATACTTCCGTAAGTTCCAGCTCATCTCGCTTACCAACTTCGGTACTGCCTTCGGTATGGGTCTTATTGTCATCGTCTTCATGATCTCACAGGGTTACTTCGTTGAGCCATTCATCGGTCTGTTGGGTGCCTTCATTGGCTGTATATGCTCAACACGCATCATGCAGCGCTTCATCGTTAAGCAGTACCCCGAGTTCAAGGAGGAGTTCGCATCGATCGTTAGCGAGGATGACAAGAAGACAAACGAGGAGTTCAAGGAGACATCTATGTTTACACGCATCCTCAACTCATTGCTCGATGGTGGTAAGACAGGTGTTGACGTAGGTATGTCTATCATCCCTGGCGTGCTCATCATCTCTACACTTGTGATGTTGCTCACCTTCACTGCTGGTGACAATGGCGTATACGATGGTGCCGCATACGAGGGTGTTGGTTTCTTGCCATGGTTGTTCGGCAAGATCAACTTCATCTTCGACTGGTTGTTCGGCTTCGAGCACCCAGCACTCATGGCCTTCCCTATCACATCACTCGGTGCTGTAGGTGCAGCGTTGAGTCTTGTTCCCGAATTCTCGGCACAGAACATCATCAACGGCAACGCCATCGCCGTGTTCACAGCTATCGGTATGTGCTGGAGTGGTTACTTGAGCACTCACACAGCCATGCTTGATGCCCTTGGCTACCGTAAGCTCACATCAAAGGCTATCATCTCGCACACCATAGGTGGTCTTGTTGCTGGTATCTCGGCACACTGGCTCTTTGTGCTCTACACGTTGGCCTTCGGTACACCTTCAACATTCGAGGGTGGCGCTGACAGATACACAACATCGCCTATCGTCATCGAGATCGTAAGCGAGAACCAGGTACGCCTCGGCGACCGCATCTTCACCGATGAGGCTGGCGACACTCCCGAGCAGGAGGGCTCATTGGCACGTGTTATCGAGGGCATGCTCCTCACCGAGCACGACAAGCTCTCTGGCAACGAGGGCGAGAAGATTGACGCTACAGACCTCATCTCTGTCGACAAGCTCTCTACAGAGACTCGCGAGAGCCTTCTTAACGAGGTCAAGGCGGGCTTTGCTATGTACCGCGAGACCATCGCCAAGCAGATGTTCGAGGGTCGTGGCATCGCCGAGCTCACAGCAGAGGAGATTGCAACCCTTGATGAGGCTATACCATTCATCCTAAATGAGAATGTAGCAGAGGAGGAGACAACCCCAGCTGCAGAGTAACATCTATAAATTAATAGAGGGCTGCCTGACCGAGGTTGGGCAGCCCTAATTTTTGAATAATCACACTATGGCAATACAAACAATACCTACACATTCATCCGCACGCATACGCCAAGTAGCAGGCGCGCTGATTATTGCTTTAAGTAACCTGCTATGGTTTGCATACTACATCAAGACAGTATTCTTCGTTGACTACTATAAGCCGGGCGATGAACGCCTCATGGAGGATGCCACGTGGACTCTCGGTATAGGCGTATTCTTCATCATAGGCCTCATACTTCTATGTACCACCGCCACAAACAAGGCAACACGCATAGCCAGCATCCTCGCTATATGCACAGCAACACTCTCCCTTATTGCTAATGCCTATGGTCAGTATAACATGTGGATCATTATCACGGAGCAGACTATGGGAGATGGGTTAATCTACATAGGCGCAGTATTGAGCTTCATCACCACCTTCATCATCCCTGCGCTATGGATATACATCTACATCATCATCATCAAGGGCAACAGCGACATGAGCTGTGGGGATAAGAGATGGATACACGTACTCATCCTCACCAAGATAGGCTCATTCGCACTATACATGTACTATATTATAGCACCCTTCGTGGTATACAACGACAGCGACTATAGCTACACGCCGCCAACGCTTTTATCATGGACACTCTTGAGCTGCCTTATAATATGTGTCGCGGAGTTCCGCATGGGCATGAGCAGTGCCTTCAAGGGCAACTATAGCGATATGCCCGCCGAGAAGGGTACATACTCACCTCTCAACAGATACTTCCTTGCACTACTTATCGCAGTACCCATCATCGTGGCATTGTGGGTTACTATTATAAGCAATGCTGAATTCATAGAAAACATCTTAAACTAATAGGCTATGAAGAAGATATTTATTATTCACGCTATAGATAAGAGCATCTGGGGCGATAAGATGAATAGCAACAGGTACTTTGCGAGTATCACCCTACTCTTCTGCACCATCTTGGGTGCTGTGCTTGGTGGCTACTCATACCTTGATAGTATGTTTGACCTCAACATCAACATCTCCATAACATCCTGCCTCTGCGGCCTGGTGACACTCGTGGGTCTCAACATCGCAGAGTCTATCATGGCGGCTACAGATGCCGACACAGCTGTACTACGATCGCTACTCGTTAGTGTACTCCTCATCCTCGGCTTCGGCCTCGGCGTACTCGCCTCTGTCATAATGCTTGTCATCATAACCATCATACTTGGCATCTGGTTCTTCATACTGTTCATACGTATGCTCCTCGGTGGTACACCCTCGACAGGTGGTCGTGGCAAGAAGGTCATCCTTGAGGATGGCACAGTACTCACAAACGGACAATCTGACCTGTTAGGAGGTGGCGTGAGCTACCGTGGCAACGATGGCAACACCTATCATAGTAATGATGGCGAGCACTTCGAACAGAGGTAGCAATAAGAGTAAAGGGATGACTAAAAAGTAAATTAGTCATCCCTTTATATGTTGGGAGAGGTTGAATAAAAAGATCTAGTTTTAGGCTTGCGAAGCCCGAAAAACCGAAGTTTACTGTGCGTAAATGAGCATTCCCGGGGCAAGCCAATTTGTTGAGAGAATAGTGCAGATACTTTGCTCGGCGAATTTCGAGGCGATGGGCTGTACTTTGGCGTACTGCCCATTGATGAGATAATTCGTTAGCGGAAGTAGATGCGCTGTTATTTCAACAAAGAACGACACGGTATGTTTTACCTCCGTAGCGATTAAACCACTCTTTCCCGTCAATATACTCACCATTTTCATCTGTGATATAGTTAACTCCCATCGTAGCACACTTTATCACTTGTGGAATCATGTTGTCCCAAACTTGAGCATTGAGGTGTGTACTCAAGAACTCCATAGCAATTAAGAGAATTACAACTAGCATTGTAGTTTCGTTATAAGTCTACTCGTTCTTACATCTGCTCCTTACAATGATGGATAGAGACAGGGTCAGGGGATAACTACAAGGGAGATGCATAACATCTCCCTTGTAGTTTAAATCATACGGTCGTTACTCTGCCAGCGCATCGGCAAGGGTGTCATCTGCGAGCTCGGGCTCGGCAACGATGCGTTCGGGGAGCTCCTCGCCATGCTGAAGTCTATATGCAAGCTCAACGAGGTGGTTCTCTGCCTTAACCTTATCGATATCGTTACGCAACACCACTACCTGCTCCTCCATCTTCTGCAGATTCTCGAGCATATCAGCTGGATAGCAAGCGTCGATGATCTCCTCGGCATACAACTCCTTGTCGATGAGAAGCTGGGCGAGTGATGCCTCGAGCTGGGCGACGTTGGCATCGTTAGCGTCGATGATTACATATGCAGCCTCGGGTGTTGCTACATCCATCTGCCATGCGCGGTCGAGGTCCTCAAGGGTGCCTATAAACTGCGTCTGCTGCGACTTTACATAGTCCTCCTCGGCACGTATAGCGTCAAGGCGTGCTGTTGCCTTCTCGCGCACAGGCACCATAAGCGTTGTGAACTTTGTTGCCATAGCGCCATTATAACCCTTGCGGTAGGCTATCTCATAGTCGCGGGCAAGCTTCTCGATGATAACGAGGTCTGTCTCGCAGGTGATGCACTCGGCAAGACTCTCGAGGTACTTGCTATCGTGCTCGGGCGATGTGATCTTGGGGTGCGACTCGCAGCGTGTACCCAAGAAAAGGAGTGCTACAAGCAGTGTGTAGCCGATGGCGTACATAGCCTTAATCTTTTTCTCTCTCTTCATAGCTCTGCGCGTTTACTCGTTAAGAATATAGTTACACTCCTCGAGGAAGATGAGGTATGTCTCGCCACCAACCTGTGTGCGGAATGCCTCCTCATACTCCATAATCTCGGCATATGCCGCCTTAAACTCCTCGTATGTTGCCGCCGTGCGAACCTTCGAGGCGAGCTCGGCACTCCTCTCGTAGGCCTCACTCTCATGGCGAAGCTCATCGATGACGATGCCCTCGTTATTGCAGCATGCACCAAGCGCAGTGGCTGCCACAAGCATTGTAAAAAGTCGTTTCATCATTATTTTGTTTTTGTCGCTATCTACTTGTTACTCAACATATACCACAAGGCCCTTGAGGTACTCACCCTCGGGGTGGTAGATGTTAATTGGGTGGTCGGCAGGCTGCGTAAGCTGGCCTATGATGCGCACCTTGCGGCGTGCTATGGCCGCAGCGGTGAATATCGTCGTGCGGAAGAGCTCGCGGCTAACAGCCTGTGAGCACGAGAAGGTGAAGAGTATGCCTCCAGGGCGTATCTTCTCCAAGGCACGCGCATTAATCTTCTTATATCCCTGTAACGCATTGCCCAACACCTTATGGTGCTTGGCGAAGGCTGGCGGGTCGAGGATGATAAGGTCGTAGCTGTCGTCTATATCCTTGAGGTACTCCACAGCATTTGTTGCAATAGCGGTGTGGGGTGCCTCGTCACCGAAGTTAAGGCGTACATTCTCGTCGGCGAGCTTCACAGCTCGTTCCGACAGGTCTATAGAGACGCACTCTGTTGCGCCACCAGCAAGAGCAGCCACAGAGAAGCCTCCCGTATAACAGAAGGTGTTGAGCACCTTACGGCCCTTGGCATAGCGACGTACGAGGTCGCGGTTCTCGCGCTGGTCGATGAAGAAACCTGTCTTCTGGCCCTCCTCCCAGTTGACCTTGAACTTAAGACCATTCTCCAGCACCACATTGTCGCGTTCTGGGCAGCGGCCCCAGAGGTAGCCATCTATGGCACCGAGGTCGGCCTTGAAGGGCAGCGTCTGCGAGCTCTTATCGTAGATGGCCTCTATCTTCGAGCCATAGGCATGGCGTATAGCCTCGGCGATGGCAGCACGCGAGTGGTACATGCCCACAGAGTGGCACTGTACAACGGCACAGCTCTCGTATACGTCGACAACGAGACCTGGGAGCAGGTCGCCCTCACCATGCACAAGACGGTAGCAGGTGGTGGCGCTATTGTCGGTCATACCGAGAGCCTCACGCATACGGCGTGCCTCGGCGATGCGGTGATCCCACCACGCCTGGTCTATAGCCTCACGTTCGAAGGTGAGAACCCTGACGGCGATAGAGCCTATCTGGTAGTGGCCGCGAGCAATAAACTCACCACTCTTTGTTACCACGTCTACAACATCGCCCTCCACAAGAGGCTTATCGCCCTCGCTGATGCGTTCTATAGCACCCGAGAAGATCCATGGGTGGCGGCGTTCGAGGGACTCCTCCTTGCCACGACGTAGGTGTACGGTACTTAATCTCTGCTCCTTTGTCATATATATGCTTACTTATTATTTTCTTGTGCCTCGTTGTTCTGATGGTGGCGATGATGGCGGCGCTTGCCGTGGCGGCGCTTATGGCGCGTCTCCGCCTCGTGATTACCCTGCGTACCACTCGACGATATTATCGTAAGGTCGCCAGCAACAGCCTCGCTGCGCATCATGGCCTCGAGGATACATGGACATATCCAGGCATCCGTAGCAGCATACTCACGCTGCTGCGGTGTTAGCACCTCGGCCTCCCAGTTGCTCAAGCGCTGCGCCTTCGATACACGCATGCCTAGGACTATTGCCGAGAGCTTACGTAGGCTCTTCTCCTCGATGCCCCAGCGCGATGCCTCATGCTGCAGGTCTACAAAGCCATCGGCGCGGAACTCACGTAGGGCGTGTAGCGCACGTATGTCGCCCGCAACATCGGCACCCACCTTTAATATCTGGCGTGAGCCAAGAATCTTGAGGATACGGTTGTCGAGGCGTATGTGCGACAGGCGGAAGAGGTAGCATGTATCGGCCGTGGAGAGCTGCAGGAGTGACACCTTATACGACACACCAGCACGGAACGAGGGTCGTGTCTCGGTGTCGAAGCCTATGATGGAGGCACTACGCAGGTCGTTGCATGCCGCCTCAATCTGCTCCTCCTTGTCGACTATGACTATGCGTCCCTCGAAGCGCGCTGCGGGGAGTGCCGCAACACTATCATTATCTATCGTCGGAATATATCCCATCTCTCTGTTCTATGCTACGTGACCATTGCAACAGACCGCCACAAAAGTCTAACAATCGGCAAAGTTACTCAATAATTTTGAGTTTTCCGCCTACGGTCATCGAAATTTTGCCTTCGTGAAGCATTTTGTCGATGCGTGCCACCACGGCAGCGTGGTCACCACCAATACTATATGCGACATCCTTAACATCTAACTCGCTATCTCTCAACCTATCCATTATCGCCTTGTCTATATCCGCAGGTCGTACTCCCGATGCACGCTGCGCAAGGCATATGTCACACACGCCACACGGCTTGGCCTCCTTATCCCCGAAGTAGTCGCTTATAATCTGACTACGACACCTATCTGTTGTGGTGGCATAGCGCAACATATTATCGAACCTCTCGAAGGCCAGATCGTAGCGACGACGGTAGGTCTCGGGGGCGATGTATATATCGGCCGTGGGTAGGCGTTCCTCATTGAGGAAGATCATCGGCGAACGTGAGGCTGGTATGTAGCGTATCACGTGCATACGCCACAGTATCTTGAGCAGCTCGTGCACACGTTCTGGCGAGAGCTTTGCCGTGGTGGCTATCTGCAGCTCGTCGACAGAACGGAAGTGGCTGAATACGCCGTTGTACATGCGCAGTATGGTGCGCAGCATATTATCCATGTCGTTGCCTCCAGCATTGAGCTTATATAGGGCATCACGTGTGCAGCTAAACATAAGCTTTGCGGGGTTATCCTGCTCATCGACAAGCGTCATCAAGTTATTCTGCTCCAATATCTTAATAGCATTCACAACACTCGACACCGAGAGGCGCATGGTGTGGCAGAAGTCGTATATGTTGAATTGGAAGGATGCTCCCTCGCCATCACCTATGGCCACCTGCAGATAGTTGCACACAAGCTCGTATACCCTCTTTATGTCGGCTATGGGAGGAAACTCCGCCTTGAAGAGCTTGACTATGCGGTCGGCATCCTCCTGTGTTGCCAGCAGCACAGCATAGCTACGTCGCCCATCACGGCCCGCACGACCCGCCTCCTGATAGTATGCCTCCAGCGAGTCGCACATGGCATAGTGTATCACAAAGCGCACATCAGCCTTATCGATACCCATGCCGAAGGCGTTGGTTGCAACAATGACGCGCACCTTACCCTCGAGCCACTCATCCTGACGCATAGCACGTTCCATGGCGGGAAGACCCGCATGATAGTAGGTAGCATCTATGCCCTCGGCCTTGAGCTTCTCGGCGAGCTGCTCGCAGCCCTCACGTGTTCGCATGTAGACGATACCCGAGCCCTCAACGCCATCTATCACACGCAGCAAATGGTCGAGCTTATCCTCGACATGGCGCACCACATATGATAGGTTGGGACGTGCGAAGCTCGAACGCAATATGTGCTTATCCTTGAATGCCAGATGGTGCATTATGTCGTCGGCGACAAGCTCTGTTGCCGAGGCTGTAAGTGCCAGGATTGTGGCATCGGGCACCTCGGCACGCACCTCGGCAATGCGTAGATATGAGGGACGGAAGTCGTAGCCCCACTGCGATATGCAGTGTGCCTCGTCGACAGCGATAAGGCTCACGTTCATACGTCGCAAGCGCACCCTAAAGGCATCTGTAGCAAGACGTTCGGGAGCTATATATAGTAACTTTACGTCGCCATATGTGCAGTTGTCCAGGGCGAGTTCTATGCGTCGCGAGTCCATGCCCGAGTGCACCGCCACAGCCGATATGCCACGTCTGCGTAGCTGGTCCACCTGATCCTTCATAAGGGCAATGAGGGGCGTCACGACGATGGTCAGTCCCTCGAAGATGAGGGCTGGCACCTGGTAGGTTAGTGACTTGCCGCCACCCGTGGGCATGAGTGCCAGGGTGTCGCGGCCAGAGAGCACAGACTCTATAATCTCGCGCTGCATGGGGCGGAAGGCATCATACCCCCACCACTGCTTCAAAACATCCTCCATAGAGGATACCTGACTATGCTCTGAACCACTCTCCATGCTACAAAGGTACAAAAAAAAGAGCTACAACTGGGTTGAGCAACAGAATTTTTTATATCTTTGCCGCGTAATAGTTAAACTAACAGTATGAGAATTAACGATAAATACAAGGTTCGCGAGATGGCGGGTGAGCATGTAGTCATCATGCAGGGTGCCCACGGCAGCGACCTTACACGCATAATATCTCTCAACGAGAGTGCCCTATACCTCTGGCAGGCCATCGAGGGTCGTGACTTCGAGGTGGAGGATGTGGCAGCTCTGCTTGCCGAGCACTACGGCATCGACGACGATATTGCGCAGCGTGATGCCGCAAAGTGGGTAGCAAAGCTCTGCGACTGCGGACTTATCGCATAACATACGGTGGTTGACAATATAAAAGGAGAAGAGATGAAGACAAGAGGTAAGTTATACGCTTTTATCATGGTGGCGGTGTATGTCGCAGCCACCGTGCTGTCTTCCGTGTCGCTGCTCCTATGCGATGAGCATCACCACCACCATTATCATGCTGAAGAGACATCTTGTGCCTGTCACTCTACGCAGTGTAACCATGGAGGTGCGACGTTGAGCAGCGACTGCTGCGACCACCACCACCCCATCCTCGGTGACAATCACACAGACTACATAGCATCGTCGCACCGTAGTGACGACGCACGCGCCTCACAGGCCCTGGCTCTCATGCTGGCACCTGCTGTTGCTGGCATCCTCGCAGGCGAGATTACCATGCCCGAGGCATACCCTCTTGTCACTACCCATGGCGATAAAGCCGTGCCGCTGAAGGCGGCAGAGGCATCTACGGCGGCACTCCGTGCTCCGCCCGTATTGGCGTAATCTATCCCATATCATGCTCTCCGTGTGGCGCAAGGCGTCGTGGAGAGAATCTATTTAGTTGATATATAAACCAATACAGAAATGAAAAAATCTATAATATTACTACTAATGACAATGTTGTGTCTACCCATGATGGCTATGGCACAGCGCACACTCACAGGCGTTGTTACCGACGCAAATAACGGTCAGCCACTTGTGGGTGCATCACTCTACTGGAAAAATACAACGGCGGGTGCCACAACAGCAGCCGATGGCAGCTTCTCGATACGTCGTGTTAGCGGCTTCGAGACACTCGTTGTCGACTACCTCGGCTACGACATCGCCGAGCTGGTGCTCGACAACAAGGAGCAGAACCACATAGCCATAGAGCTTCAGCCCTCGGATGTAGACATCGACGAGGTTGTCATCGAGGGTCAGCAGCGTGGCAACTACGCCAAGAGCAGCGGCATAACACGCCAGGAGCAGATATCCTTCGCTGGACTCTGTAAGATGGCTTGTTGCTCGCTTGCCGAGTCGTTCGAGAACTCTGCATCGGTGACTGTAGGTTATAGCGATGCCATCTCGGGAGCACGACAGATTAAGATGCTCGGCCTTGCGGGTACATATACGCAGATCCTCGACGAGAATCGTCCCATCATGCAGGGTGCAGGTGCCGCCTATGGTTTGAGCTACACGCCAGGTATGTGGCTCAACTCCATCCAGGTATCAAAGGGCGTGGCATCTGTAACGGCAGGTCATGAGGCCATCACAGGACAGATTAACCTCGAGCATCGCAAGCCTACCGACGACGAACGCTTCTTCCTCAACCTATACTTCGACTCGGAGCTTCGTCCCGAGATTAACGTCTCGTCGGCAATACCTTTGACCCCCGACAAGAGCCTATCAACGGTGATCATGGCACACGGCTCTCTCGACACAGCCACACACGACATGAACCACGACGGTTTTGTAGATATGCCCAAGGCCAACCAGATAAACGTGGCTAACAAGTGGTTGTGGCAGACAGAGGATGGCCTTCAGTTGCGCTGGGGCTGGAAGGTGGTAAATGAGAATCGTGTGGGTGGCCAGATGGGCTATAAGCACAACATGTACGACCAGATGCTCGACAACCCTCTCGGCACACTCTACGGCTCGAAGATACACAACCGTAACATCAACGCCTACGCCAAGCTCGGCATCCCCGTTGGTCCAGAGCGCACATTCACAGGCGACCCAGAGGATGCTGTGCAGAACAACTTCGCCATGATCCTCGACTACGACAACTACCTCACCGACTCATACTTCGGCATCAACACAGTGGATGTTGTGGAGAATGCCTTCCGCTTCAATGCCACCTATGCCCACTACTTCACGCAGCGTTCGTCACTGAACGTTGGCGCCTCGGCATATGTGCGCATGATGAACAACGACTACCTACAGCAGCATGTCGAGGGCGATAAGCCCGCCATGGCATGGGACTTCATGGGTAAGTCGGTGCTCGCCGAGCCAGGCATCTTCGCCGAGTACACATACCAGATTGAGGAGAAGTTCTCGTTGGTGGTGGGTCTCCGTGGCGACTACTCGATGATCGATGGCGACTACTACTACGATAGCAAGGACAGAAACAAGATCCTCATCACACCACGTTCGCACATACGCTGGAGCATCACACCACGCACCACGCTACGTGCCTCGGCAGGTATGGGCTACCGTCGTCAGAACCTCGTTACGGACAACATATGGATGATGACCACCTCGCGCGACATACGCTTCAATGGTCTTAATGACGACATGGAGGCTGCAGCGACATTCGGTGGTAGCCTCTCGCAGACATTCCGCCTTGCGGGTGACGACCAGACGACCATCAGTTTCGACTACTTCCGCACGCAGTTCTTCAATACCATGGTCTTTGACCAGGAGACTGCCGACAACTCGATACTCATATATAATAGTAAGGGCAAGTCGTTCACCGACAACTACCAGGTTGACTTCAACTGGACACCCTTCCGTGGCTTCGACCTCTTCGCGACATTCCGCTATACGAATGCCAAGATGACCATAGAACGCGATGGCAAGGATATCCTCGTGGAACGCCCCCTCACCTCACGCTATAAGGGTCTTATCAACATCCAGTATGCGGTGCGCCGCTGGGTATTCGACGTCACAGCGCAGCTGAATGGCCCTATGCGTCTTCCAGAGCTCGAGGGCGACGTCGTGAAGGCTGTTGAGAACCCCGACCTGTCACCTATATATCCTATGTTCTTCGCACAGGTGAGCTACAAGATGAGTAACCTCACCCTATACCTCGGTTGCGAGAATATAGCGAACTATATGCAGGGTCATAATGGCCACGGCCAGGCCCCCATCCTTGGTGGCGATGCACCCTACTCTCCAGGCTTCAACTCGTCAGCCGTGTGGGGACCACTCATGGGTCGTAAGTTCTACATTGGCCTACGCCTAAACATCTACTAATCGAGTAAACAGAGAGTATATACAACAATAATTACAATATAGATACGTTAACTTAATAAACAGTAGTATATGAAGAAGATTCTTTTGATGTGCCTTGTAGCACTTTTCAGCATCGTTGCAGTAGAGGCACAGCAGCCAAAGGCTGGTGACAAGTCAACAGTGACAACAGTATTCTTGACCGACATCGACTGCGCTGGTTGCGCAAAGAAGGTGACCAACACAATCCCTTACGAGAGAGGTGTTAAGGATGTGCAGGTTGATGTTGCCTCAAAGACCGTAACAGTGACCTACGACCCTACAAAAACAAACGAGGAGGCGTTGGTGAAGGCTTTCAGCAAGATTAAGATTAAGGCCGAGCCACAGCATGACACCGAGGAGTAGTGCATGTATATACATATGTAAACAAAGAAGCTGTCTGATGTAGACAGCTTCTTTGTTTTATGCTACTTGTTGATGCTCTTTAGATAGGCAAGTGCCGATGGACCCTCACACATTATAAGGTCATATATGGATATGTTGGGTGCGAAGGGCTCGCGGTCGCTAAACACCTGTATGTAGGGCATGAAGGTGCTGCTTGGCGTTATGAGCTTACCACGAAGGTCTACATCACCCTCTGTGGCTGTTATGTAGCTCTCCGATATGCGAGGCACGCCTATCTTGAGTATGGAGCATACACCCTCGAGGGTCGCCATATTAATATCCACGAGGTATCTCCACTCGCGATTGAAGAGGTGCGCAAAGCGGTCACCATAGTAGTCGTAGTAGGGCGAACGCTTATATGCCGACTCTATGGCTATGTTATGCTGATGCTGCCAGCGCTTCGAGTAGTCCACACGCATTGATCGCATAGGCTGGCGTGGGCGGTTGGCATGGGCGAGCTGCACGGAGAGCTGCATAAGACCATTCGACGTCATTATCGTCGTGCGGTTACGTTCCGTGCGCTTAATATAGTTCTCGCCGATATCTATGACGGCATCGTCACCCGCAGCAACAAGGCGCGCCCAATACTCCACGGAGCCGAAGTAGTGTGATGGTAGTATTATCATAGTGCAGCTATTATTCTCTCTCCATTGCCATTGCTATCCAGCCATCCTCCTCACGGTGTGTAACATAGCGTAGTCCTCGCACCTGGCATGCCTCCCTGATATCGGCCATATCCTCCTGCAGGAAGCCACTCAAGAGCAGCTTTGATGGTCTATTCAGCGCAGCGAGGTATCTATCGAGGTCGGCAAGGATGATGTTACGGTTGATGTTTGCCACTATCATGTCGTATGTGCGACCCTCCACAGCCTCCACCGTGCCAAGTATTATCTCCATGCTCGCTGTCATATTATTCAGCGCTGCCGCCTCCTGTGCGCTATCCACCGACCAGGGGTCTATATCTACGGCATCCACATGCTCCGCGCCACAGTGCACCGCAGCAATAGATAGCACGCCTGTGCCACAGCCCACATCGAGCACCCTGCCACCACTACATAGCTCACGTATCAGGCGACACATCATGCGTGTTGTCTGGTGGTGTCCCGAGCCGAAACTCATGCGTGGTGCGATGATTATGTCGCGCACATCGCCCACTGCGGGGTCATGGTGCGCAGCACGTATAAGGAAGCTGTCGTCGATGGCTATGGGTGCGAAGCTCTCCCTCTCCCAAGTCTCGTTCCAATTCTCATCCTCCATCTGCTCCTCGGCACTTACCTCTCCATACTCTGCAATCGCCTCGAGAGCCTCTGTGCGACACTCACACCACGCCTCAACAAGGATGTAGGCATCGAGGCGCAGGCCCTCCTCATGGGGCGTTGTGTCGAAGGTCTCGAAGGGGTAGTCGGCAAGGAATGCCATTACTATATCTGCCATCTCCTCGTTGGCACACTCCACTGATAGACGTATATATTGCTTCATGATGGCAACTTTTTTGTTTATGCTATAATATTATGTAAAATAATTTTCTTATCTTTACCCAAGGAAAAGATAAATGTACTTCACTTGAGACGGTTCAACTCTGCAAGACATGCTTGTAGATAAAACCATCTTCGATGGGAGAGGATACTATAAAGTAACACATTCACACCACGCGAGATGGGTCTGCCCTACAGGACATACATGTAGGGAGGGTCATCTTTGATGGCAAAGATAGGGATAAAATGGCAGATATCACTAAAAAGTGGGAGAAAATTACGGCTGACTACTTACGTTATATTAAGAGTGAGAGGCGTCTGTCGCAGAACACTGTAGATGCATACAAGCGTGACCTCGAGGAGTTCACGCACTTCATACTACGCCGCTATGAGGTTGCTCCGGAGGCTGTCACGCAGCTTATGATTGAGGCCTTCATGTCGTGGCTCTACGACAAGGGTCGCAGCAGCGCGTCGCAGGCACGACGCTTGAGTGGCATACGTAGCTTCTACAACTATATGCTCGTCAAGGATAAGGTAGAGCACCTACCCACTGATAGTGTAGATGCCCCGAAGGCCGCACGCACACTGCCCGATGTGTTGAGCATCGCCGAGGTGGATGCCTTGCTCGACACCTTTGACCTCACCACGGTAAAGGGATGCAGGGATAGTGCCATCGTCGAGGTGCTATACTCCACAGGCCTGCGTGTCTCGGAGCTCGTCACGCTGCGCATCAACGACCTCTTCTTTGGCGAGGGATATATGCGTATCATAGGCAAGGGCGACAAGCAGCGCCTCGTGCCTGTGGGCTCGGCAGCAAGAGATAAGATACAGCTCTACATGGAGTTACGCCGCCCGAAAAATCAGTCCGAAGCCACCCTTTTTCTCAACAACCGCGGCACCCCCCTCACACGCATCATGGTCTTCAACATCATACGCCAGGCGGCCATGCTGGCGGGCATAGATAAGCATATAAGCCCCCACACACTACGCCACTCCTACGCCACACACCTCCTTGAGGGTGGCGCCAACATACGCCATGTGCAGGAGCTCCTCGGCCATGAGAGCATCTCCACAACAGAAGTATATACACACCTCGACAGGAAGCATCTGCAGACCGTCGTCGAGGATTCATTCACCGACCTAACACTATAGCTATGATAAGTAAGTATATATCAAAAATTATCCTTGGCATTGCGGCACTACTATGCTGCATGCACACCGCCCATGCCGATAGCCGTGAGATAACAATCTCGCGACCCTGGGGTGCTATAAGTGGCACTCTCGACATCCCCGCCGAGGGTAGCAACACTGCTGTTGTCATCATCGCCGGCTCGGGCCCCACAGACCGATATGGTAACTCGGGACTGGGACTCAACACATACTGCTATAAGATGCTTGCCGAGGGTCTTGTTGCCCAGGGTGTGGCGGTGCTACGCTACGACAAGCGCGGCATAGGCTTGAGCCATACGGCAGCCGAAGATATCCCCAACCTCATCTTTGAGGACTTTGTGGATGATGCACGTGCGTGTGTCGACCATCTGCGTGCCGAGGGCTTCACAAGGGTCATCCTTGCGGGCCATAGCGAGGGAGGTCTCATAGCCCTCATCGTCGCTGCGCAGTGCGAGGGTGTGACAGATGGTGTTGTTGCGCTATGTGCTCCTGGATATGCCATGGACACCATACTCATGCGCCAGCTCTCTGCACAGCTCATACCGTCGCACATAGGGCTCATGACAAGAGCTACAAACATCATCAGCCGCCTCAAGCGTGGCGAGAGTGTCGCCGAGGAGGAGATACCGCAGGAGCTAGTCTCGCTATTCCACCCCATAGTGCAACCCTTCCTCATCAGCAATATGCAGTACGACCCTGCCGAGGTCATCACACGCTGCACAGCCCCTGTGCTCATCATCACTGGTGGTCGCGACATACAGGTTAGTGTAGACAATGGCGACAGACTCAAGGAGGCGTGCCCCACAGCGGAGCATATAACCTTCGAGAATATGACACATGTGCTCAAGGATGCCTCAACATCTGACCGCATGGAGCAGATGATGAGCATATACACTAACTCGACACTGCCCCTTTCCGAGCAGCTCGTACCAACCATCGCATCATTTATAAATAACATATAGAACTATTGCCTATGTCACTTATTTCTAACCTCTTTGGTGGCAAGACAGCACCAAAGTACCCCTCCGATGAACTCACTATAAATGGCGAGAAACTAAAGCTCACATTCTTTGCTCACGCCTCGCTTGCCATCGAATATCTCGGTCGCCACATATATGTAGACCCTGTGATGGAGAATGCCGACTACACGAAGCTACCTAAGGCCGATGTCATCCTTGTAACACACTCACACTACGACCACTTCGACCTCGAGGCTATCGATGCGTTGCAGCACGATGAGACGCACCTGCTCCTCGATAAAACCTCTGCCGAGGGCTTCGTGGGCGACTGCTACACCATGCTTCCTGGCGCCACTGCCGAACCACTCGTAGATGTAAAGGTGGAGGCCATTGCAGCATACAACACCTCGGAGCACCAGTTGCAGTTCCACCCCAAGGAACGTGAGGATTGTGGTTATGTCATAACCCTGGGCGATGCTGTGCGCATATACGTGTCGGGCGACACAGAGCCTACCGACGAGCAGCGAGCTCTGAAGAATATAGACATCGCCTTCATCTGCGTCAACCAACCATATACGATGACTCCAGAGCAGGCTACGGAGGCTGTAAAGGCCATACAGCCAAAGATATACTACCCCTATCACTATGGTCAGGTGGAGGAGCCTACAGACGTAGAGGCACTTGCAAAGATGCTCGAGGGCGTGTGTGATGTACGCATCCGACCATTGGCATAATAGCCTCTCACTATCAACTCTTGGGCGTCGACTACAGTCGGTGCCCATGTTGCTTGTACTCCTACCCCTATGCCTCGGCATACTCATCGCCGAGAGCTTCGCACTGCACCCCGCAGCTATTGCCACGACACTTGTCTTTGCACTCCTTATTGCCTGGCGCACGATAGACTCACGCACCTCTATTGTTGCCATCACCATCACCATAACAATGCTCGGGTGGATAGCCGCCATGCTCGGCACAAACACCTCGGCAGTGCCCTACAATAGAGATGTTGAGATGGTCGTCGAGATAACATCGCCCAAGAGGGATATGGGAGAGTATAGCACGGCAGATGGATGCATCGTGGCGTGGCACGATGGCACAGCATGGCGGGATGTAGAGGAGGTTGTTAAAGTGTGGATAGACGATGTGGAGGCAGAGTATGGCGACAGGGTAATGCTCTGTGGCACACTACGTCCCCGCATATCACGCCACACGGACTACGACGAGCTCCTCTATCGTCGCAACTATGCTGGCGGTGTTGGCATAGGCACGTATAACACCCTGCACATAGGCCACCACGATCCCTCGGGGCTCCAGGCATATGCCATAGGCAAGCTATCACGCTACGCCACCGATGATGCCTCACACGCCACCGTCGAGGCGATGGTTGCGGGCACACGTCATGCCATGCCACAGCCGCTACGCGACGCCTACTCCCGCACGGGGCTTGCACACCTCATGGCGGTGTCGGGACTCCACCTCGGCATCGTTCTCATCGCCATAAACATACTACTTCTGCCACTGCGCCTCATACACCATGGCCACCGCATGGCAAACATCCTCGCCATAGTCGCCCTATGGCTCTTTGTCGGGGTGTGTGGCGCCTCGGCATCTGTTGTGCGTGCCGCCCTCATGCTCTCGGCACTACAGCTGTCACTCCTCTCCTCCTCGCGCTATAACTCGCTGAATGTTCTCGCTGCGACACTCTTTGTCATGCTCCTCTACCGCACCGACTACCTCTTCGACATAAGCTTCCAGCTCTCGGCACTCGCCGTGGCGGGCATCATACTATGGGGCGTGCCACTGCTGCACACACTACAGTATAGAGGCATCTGGCGAGCTGCACTCACCACACTCTTCATGGGTGTTGTTGCCACGCTGTGGACCATGCCCCTTGTGTCGCACACCTTCGGTCACATAGCCCTCATAGGCATCCTCGCCACACCCCTTGCCATGCTCTGCGCCTACATCATCGTGAGCTTCGGCATACTCACCCTGATACTCCCCCACCCCCTATCCCTACCCTTCGGCTACGTTGCCGAGTGGGCAGCATATGCACAGAATAGCATAGCATGTAGCCTCAACGATTGGGGCATCACAGGATTCACATACCGCATGTCGGGCATGGAGGTGGCAATATGTTATACACTCTTTATCGCCATTACTGCTGTCATATGGTCCATAAATCGAAAAAAAGTGATAACTTTGTAGTCGTATGATGACCTTAAGTGATGTTGAGTTGCTGCGTAGCGCCGAGCTACGACAGGCTATCGAGGATAACATAGAGTGCGACCCTACGGTCGTTGCACTCGACAGACGTATTCCCCATGCTCGTCTTGTGGCGACACAGGTGAAATACCAGCAGCGTGCACGCCGTAAGCTACCACGCCTCTATGAGGCACGATGCATAATACCACCCCTTGCCTTCGAGCAGTCGTCAAGCGAGGATAGCGCACAGCGCAAGGGCATAGCCGGAGATAGCCTCCTCGACCTCACATGTGGTCTCGGCATCGACACCATGGCCTTCGCCTCGCGCTTCAGGCGTGTTGTGGCCCTCGAACGCGACGCCGTGCTTGCCGAGGTTGTGCGACACAACATGAGGCTGCTGGGCATAGATAATGTGGAGGTCATAAACACCTCTGCAGAGGAGTATGTGGCAGCCACCACCGACCACTTCGACTGGGTATTTGCCGACCCCGACCGTCGTTCTGCCGAGGGTCGTAAGATGGTGTGTCTCGAGGACTGCTCGCCCAATGTAGCAGCGCTGATGCCACGCCTGAAGCATATTGCCCACCGCATAGGCCTTAAGCTCTCGCCACTCTTCGATGTAGTGGAGGCCTTCCGCCTATGCTCACCCGCCGAGGTGGAGGTCGTATCTACCGCTGGCGAGTGCAAGGAACTAAATATATATACTGGCGCGCAGGATGACCTGCTGCGCATAGCCATAACAGGTCTTGGCGAGTGGTGCTTCACGCCCGAGGATATGCACGCGGAGCCCTCCACAGAGCCCTTCGACGCCACAGCATGGCGCTATATGCTTGTGCCAGATGTGGCACTACAGAAGGCGCGTGTTGCCATCTCGGCACTACGCCCCCACGCCTCTATATGGAGCAACAACGGCTATGCCTTCGCTACGGAGCTACCCACCGAGCAGCTCCCAGCACGCATCTTCGAGATAGAGAGCATAGAGCCATACCGCCCCAAGGAGCTAAAGCGCCGCCTCAAGGGTCTCGGCGTGGAGATAATGAAGCGTGACACGCAGCTGTCTGTGGATGCTGTGCGTCGTGCCATAGGAGTCAAGGCGGGCAGTGACAAGCTATTAGCCATAACCACCATAGCTGGTGGCACATGGATCATAAACCTAAAAATATAGATATATGCAGAGGTGTGATGTTGTCGTTATAGGCTCGGGAAATGTTGCCGAGGCCTTTGCCCGCAGTCTCGCCACATGCGAGGGTGTCACCTTGTGTCAGATATATGCACGCAACGAGCAGCGCGGTAGAGCCATAGCACAGATGTGTGGCTGTGCATGGTGCGGCGAGGCGGAGAGCATCGCCACGGCAGATATATACATCATCGCCGTAAGCGACAGGGCTGTGGAGGAGGTTGCAGCATCCCTTACAGTTCCCCAGGAGGCGATCATTGTGCATACAGCAGGCAGCGTGCCCATGAGTGCCATACCACATCGTGGTGGCAGACGTGGCATAATATACCCCCTGCAGAGTTTCAGCAAGGGCCGCGAGATATGCCTCGATGATGTACCTCTCTTTGTCGAGGCCGATAGCGACGTTGTACGAGAGAGTGTCACACACCTTGCCCAGAGGATAAGTTCATGCGTGGAGTATGCCACATCGGAAAGGCGCAGATATATTCACCTTGCGGGTGTCTTTGTGAACAACTTCACAAACCATATGTATGCCATCGGAGGCGATGTGTTGGCCAACGCCGACCTTCCCTTCGACATCCTCAAGCCTCTCATTAGCGAGACGGCAGCCAAGGCCATAGCCTCCAGCGACCCACGCACGGTGCAGACAGGCCCTGCAGCACGCAACGACAGGGCTGTGGTAGAGAGACATATGGCCATGCTCGAGGGCGATGAACGTAAAAGAGATATATATAGGAATATAACAGATAGCATATGGGAAACTTCAAAGAAGATATAGCACGTGTCGAGGCCTTTGTCTTCGACGTCGATGGTGTGATGACTGACGGTGGCATCATCCCCACCCCCGATGGCGACTTCATACGTCGCTACTATGCCAAGGATGGCTACGCTATGGCGTGCGCCATACGCGAGGGGTATAAGGTTTGTATAATCTCTGGTGGTAGGGGTGCGATGCTCGAGAATCGTCTTAAGATGCTGGGCGTCACACGCATGTACCTCGACTGCATGGATAAGGTGGCAGCCATCGAGGAGTTCCTACGCGACTACAACCTCGACAGGGAGAGTGTGATATATATGGGTGACGACATCCCCGACTTGGAGTGTATGCGCGTTGTAGGCATCCCCGTATGTCCTGCCGATGCCGCCATGGAGGTCATTGAGGCATCGCGCTACGTCTCGGAGTATGATGGTGGCCGTGGTGCTGTGCGCGACATCGTCGAGCAGGTCATGCGTGTGCAGGGCAAGTGGGCAAAGAACCTAAAGGGCGTCCTTGGCCTGAAGCACTAATAAACTTTAAAAAAATATAGGGTGTCAAAAGATATCCCTTCATCGGCGGTGAATTTTATTTCACCGCCTATTTTGTTGATATACAGTGCATTAGGTTGTTGTGTTGTGAAACGACTTTTTGTGCAAAAACCTCTTGACCCACAATTTTTCTCTTTGCGTGTAGTCTTCTATGTAGTATAAATTAAGTATAATTAAGATAAAAAATCACTTTTTGTGATACATCTTATCAAAAAAAGTATTACCTTTACACATTGAAATTGAGTGACTTGTGTTATGAATAACTTTTTGGCGACATACCGCAATGCTGTGAACTGCACCTCTTGTGCAGTCGTTGCATCGTGTGCTACAAATACCCCCCCCCATTACTCAAAGTTCTAATAATCAAATAGTTAGAGGATATACACCATCTTATAGTTGGCGTTATGGCTTATCGTGAGCCGTAACGCCCTTTTTGTGCTTA
>JAZLCL010000060.1:0-37454 GCA_045614205.1 Alistipes sp.
GGTGAGATCGGCTTGACCTATATCTATGGTATCGGTCGTTCTACTGCGCAGAAGATCCTCGATAACGTAGGCGTAAGCCGCGACATCAAGGTTCAGGATTGGACCGACGAGCAGGTCGGCGCCATTCGTGGCGCAATTGCCGAGATGGGCATCAAGGTTGAGGGCGAGTGCCGCTCAGTCGTACAGCTCAACATTAAGCGATTGATGGATATCGGTTGCTACCGTGGTATCCGTCACCGTTTGGGTCTCCCAGTTCGTGGTCAGAGCACAAAGAACAATGCTCGTACACGTAAGGGTAAGAAGAAGACTGTAGCAAACAAGAAAAAGGCAACCAAGTAATATTAGAGAGTTATGGCAAAAAAAACTGGAACAGTTAAGAAGAAGGTTGTTAAGGTTTCTGCACAGGGTATGGCTTATGTGCACTCTACCTTCAACAACGTTATCGTAACCATCACTAATGAGGTTGGTGAGGTCATCAGCTGGTCATCAGCTGGTAAGATGGGCTTCCGTGGTTCGAAGAAGAATACTCCCTATGCAGCACAGACAGCAGCAGCTGATTGCGCGAAGGTTGCATACGATATGGGTTTGCGTAAGGTTAAGGTTTACGTTAAGGGTCCTGGTCAGGGTCGTGAGTCTGCAGTTCGTACCATCCACGGTGCTGGTATCGAGGTAATGGAGATCATCGACGTTACTCCATTGCCACACAACGGCTGCCGTGCTCCTAACCGTCGTCGCGTATAATTAGTGCTCCCGCGAGAGTATTTTATACGACACATTGTTAGAAGCGTTGCAGTAGCATAAAACTTGATTTTACAATAAAAAATTAAAAACAATTATGGCAAGATATATAGGACCCAAGTCGAAGATTGCCCGTCGTTTTGGCGAGGCTATTTACGGTGCTGACAAAGTTCTTGAGAAGCGTAACTTCCCTCCTGGACAGCACGGTCTTGCTCGCAAGCGTAAGAAGAATTCAGAGTACGGCGAGCAGCTTACAGAGAAGCAGAAGGCAAAGTACACATACGGTATTTTGGAGAAGCAGTTTGCACGCACATACGAGGCAGCAGCACGTATGGGTGGTATCACAGGTGAGAACTTGTTGAAGCTTTTGGAGTGCCGTTTGGACAACGTTGTTTACCGTTTGGGCATTGCTCCTACACGTGCAGCGGCTCGTCAGCTTGTATCACACCGTCACATCTGCGTTAATGGTAATGTAGTAAACATTCCATCATACGCACTCAAGGCAGGTGATGTTGTATCAGTTCGCGAGAAGTCAAAGACTTTGGAGGTTATCGTAGATGCTTTGTCGGGTGCGTCACGCAGCCGCTACGCATGGTTGGAGTGGGATGGTGCCTCAATGAGTGGCAAGTTCCTCCAGGCCCCAGAGCGTGAGGAGATTCCCGAGAACATCAAGGAGCAGCTTATCGTCGAGTTGTACTCAAAGTAGTAATTCACAAACAAATTCAATATTATGGCAATATTAGCATTCCAAAAGCCTGAAAAGGTCATCATGCTGGAGTCGACTTCTTCGTTCGGCAAGTTTGAGTTTCGTCCGTTGGAGCCCGGTTACGGTATGACTGTCGGAAACGCTTTGCGCCGTGTGTTGCTCTCTTCGTTGGAGGGCTATGCTATCACGACCGTGAAGGTTGCCGGCGTGAACAATGAGTTCGCCGCAGTTCCCGGAGTGATGGAGGGTATGATAGAGATTATCCTTAATCTCAAGCAGGTACGTTTCGTACGCACTGTTGACAATGAGGATTTCGAGAAGGTATCGATCAATGTTGCTGGTGTTACAGAGCTTACTGCAGGATACATCTCTAACTACCTGTCGTTCTTCAAGGTTTTGAATCCCGAGTTGGTTATTTGCCATCTCGCGCCTGGCACAAAGATGCAGATGACCATTACCATTGGTAAGGGTCGCGGTTATGTGCCTTCGGAGGAGAATAGAGGCATCGAGAAGGATGTAGACACACTTCCTATCGACTCTATCTTCACACCTATCAAGAACGTCAAGTACTCTATCGAGGACTACCGTGTCGAGCAGAAGACCGACTACGAGAAGTTGAATTTGGAGATTACTACCGACGGCTCGATCCATCCGAAGGATGCTTTGAAGGAGGCAGCCAAGATTCTTATTCAGCACTTCATGCTCTTCTCTGACGAGAAGATCACTCTTGACGAGGAGGAGCAGCAGGGTGTTGAGGAGTTCGATGAGGGCATTTTGCACATGCGTCAATTGCACAAGACAAAGTTGGCCGATCAGGATTTGAGTGTACGTGCACTCAACTGCTTGAAGGCAGCCGATGTCGACACTGTTGGCGACCTTGTGAAGTTGCACCGCAACGAGCTTTTGAAGTTCCGTAACTTCGGTAAGAAGTCACTCACGGAGCTTGATGAGTTGTTGGCAACTCTCAACCTTAAGTTCGGTATGGACGTATCTATCTACAAACTTGATAAAGATTAATTATGAGACACAATAAGAATTTTAATCATCTTGGCAGACAGGCGGGCCACCGTAAGGCTATGCTCTCTAACATGGCAACGTCGCTTATTCTGCACAAGCGCATTCAGACTACTATCGCAAAGGCGAAGGCTGTTCAGAAGTTCATCGAGCCTTTGGTAACAAAGTCGAAGGAGGACACTACTCACTCACGTCGTGTAGTATTCTCATACTTGAAGCAGAAGGAGGCGGTTACAGAGTTGTTCCGCACAATTGCTCCAAAGATTATGGAACGTCCTGGTGGTTACACACGTATCCTCAAGACAGGTTTCCGTCTCGGTGACGGTGCTGACATGTGTATCATCGAGTTCGTTGACTTCAACGAGACTTACACATTCGGTCGCGAGGCTGCTGCTCCTGCTGCAGAGGCGAAGCCAAAGACACGTCGTTCACGCAAGAAGGCAACAGATGCTGCCGAGGATGCAACTGTAGTAGAGAAGAAGAGTGCAAAGAACGCTGCTCCAAAGGCTACTGCAAAGGCTTCTGCTGCTAAGGGCGCGAAGAAGACTAACGTAGGTAAGAAGATGTAATAACCCGTTTTGCGGGGCTCTCCTCACCGCTACGATTAGTTGCTCTATGGCGCTATGTCGAGTGTGGAGGATGCCGGTAAAACTATTATTACACCTACAGAGGGTTAGCCCTCATATAGAGATTCCGCGAGGTTTATGCCTCGCGGATCTTTTTTTTTGTGTTGGATGGGGGGGGAAGTGTGGTGCTGGGTGTAGATGCGAGGTGATGTCGCGCGGTTTCGTTGTTTATGATTTTGATATGTCGAAAAAAAGGTGTAATATTGCAGTTGGTTAATGACATAAATTTCACTACTATAATGAAGAAGAGTTTTATTTATTGCCTTATGGCACTCATGTGCCTTTGTGCCTCATGTGAGCCTATTGTCACTTCCTCGCCCGAAGGACCTGAAGATGCTCCTAAAACGGAGCTTACCATCACCTCTGGCACCCTTGCTCCCTTTACTTGGGAGGGTGGCGCTGCCACGGTGACATACACAATAACCAATCCCGTTGAGGGCGCCGAGGTTAAGGCAAGTACCTCTGCCGAGTGGATTGCTGATGTAGATACGTCGGTATATGGTGAGGTTAGCTTTGTTGTTACGCCGAATGAGATGGAGGTGCTGCGCGTGTCGAACATAGCACTTTTCTATGAGGATGTCGTTCTGAACATCGCTGTGCGCCAGGAGGGCTATGTGGCACCTGCCAGGGAGGTTGTTGCGAATCAGCTCTTGGGCTCATACTATGGTGAACGTCTTCAGTCTGGTCTCGGCCACTATTGGATTATCCTCTCGAAGGATGGTTTTGTTGATGGTGAGGCTGCTGCGGGCTCTACATTCTTCCGTCTCGACCTACTTGCTCCGCCCGCTACAGACTTGGATAATATAAAGATTCCCGATGGCGAGTATAGGTTTGATGCTCTTAATAGCCTTACCTCCTTCACTATCCTCAATATTGGTAATACGGACTACACGTATGTAGATGAGGAGGGTACAGCGTGGGTGTTGACATTTATCGATGCTACGTTGACTGTCGAGGGTAACAGTTTCGATTTGAGGGTGAGCCTCGAGGAGGCAGATTATCATGTCACCTTTGAGGGTGAGTATAGCGTTACTAACAACCAGATATCTGACACCATTTCGAACCTTGTAAGCGACACTGTTATAGATGTCTCGAACTGCACAGCTAGCCTAAAAAGTTATGGTGACTATTGGAAATGCGGATACGAGAATTGGAGTCTTGAGTTTGTCTGCAATGATGGCATGCGTTATGGCACCTACCTTGTTATCGACTTTTTGTCGTTGGCGCCTAATAACTATCTCGGTAACTATATAGACTCGGGTTTCTGTGAGGATGACCCCACGAAACCAAACTTCCGTGGTGGAGTCTTTATTCCTGGTTTCCGTGTTGCTGATGATGCCGATTTGCTACTTGGCTCGTTGTATATGGAGTATAGGGATAATAGGGCTATTGCGCAGGCGCCATTGTTCAAGGGCACTGTCGTTATCAACTACAATGCTGATGGTACACATAGTGTCACTATTGATGCCTATGATGATGCTGTGAAGCCAAATAGGTTGACACTTAACTGGACGGGCTACATTTATTAAACTGAACGCCACTTTAAATAGAGATTATAGGGTTGTCCTGCATATGCTGGGCAACCCCTTTTTTATATAATTTGACAAAAAATTTTGTGTAATGCGAAAAATAATATACTTTTGTATATTGGTAGGAGTGTTCATATCGCTAAATGGTTGTTTTGGCGGTTGTGATCGTGATATCAAAGTGTGTAGAAAACTTATATTTTAAACTTTATACAAACTACAATTATGAAAAACTTCAAATGGTTAATGATGCTTATAGCATCCATTATGGTATTTGCGGTGTCATGTAATGATGAGCCTGTTCCTGGTCCAGGTCCAGAGCCAGGTCCAGAGCCAACACCTACGCCTCCGCTTGAGGATGTTACTTTTGATGTAAAGATTAACTCTACAACGAAGACTACGATGAACTTCAGCATTACGCCTTCAAACTTGGAGGCTAACTACTTCTGTACTGTTATGGATGTAGCAAGCGCTGATGAGTATACTATGGATCAGTACTTGGTATCTGCCATCTACCAGGATATCACCGAGGAGGGTTATGCTATTGGTGAACGTTTCGAGGAGTATATGCCTTTGATGTTGGATAAGGGCGTTATTGAGAATGCTACATTTACCGGTCTTGCAACATCTACAGACTACTACTTGGTCATCTTTGCTGTGGATCCAAATAATAACTATCGTACTGTCGGTGATGTTATCAAGACTCCATTTACAACTGAAACACCTCAGATGGTTGAGTGTACATTCGAACTCGTTCCTACAGTTGCTAATACAACAGCTACTATCAAGGTTACTCCATCGGATGCGCAGCTTCGTTGGCACCTTATCGTTTATCCAAAGGCTGGCTTCGACTCATACACTACAGGTGAGGGTGCTATGAGCATTGATTATTTCTATCAGACATACTTCAATAGCGAGATTAACTCATATCTTGGTAACGGCTACCCACAGGATCAGGTTATAGAGATGCTTATGCCTCGTGGTTCAAACACTGTTAAGGTAGAACGTCTTGTAGCTAACACTGAGTATGTATGCCTTATAGCAGGTATCACATTGGATAACGATGGTGCATGGGTATCTACAGATATCTACACAGACTCATTTACTTCTGGCGATGTAATACCTTCATCTAATACATTCGAGCTTTCATACCAGAGTGTGACAGCATTGAAGGTTTTTGGCTCTTCAGTTAAGACCACAAATAAGGATCCATACTGCGTGTTGGTCGATGTATGGGACGGTGTTAGCACAGCAGAGGAGGTTATGAATGAAGTAGTAAAGGACTACGGTAACTTCATGAATCAGGGTTACATGCTTTATAGCGGTGATCAGAGCTTCGATGTTAAACTTGATGCTCCAGGCTTGAAGTACTTTATCATTGCTTTCGGTTACAATATGGGTGTTACAACTGCTCCTAAGATGATTACATTCGAGGCACCTGAGGGTGATGATCCAGCGGCTGTTGAGTATACTATGGCAGGTTCTAATACAACACCTTATACTGCTAATATCACTCTTACTGCCCAGTCTGACAATGTATACTATACAGTAAACATCATCCAGCCAGACTTCTTCGATGTTGAGGAGATTATGGCAGAGGAGAAGGCTGCTATGGACTATATGATTGATGCGTATGTTACAGCTGATCCTAATATGACTCCTGCCAAGATTCTCAGCACATACTATAATCGTGGTACTCCATCACAGCCATTCACTGCTACAGGTCTTAACCCTGCTACAACGTATATGGGCTATGTTGTCACTTTCGATCCGATGACAGGTTACCCTGTTAAGCTCTATGAGTTCCCAGATCTTGTAACTACATCAGAGCTTGGTAGCATCACACCTACCGTCGAGTGGTTGGGTTGCTTCTCTGGTGATGAGGAGGCAGGTACCGTATTTGGTGATAAGGCTGCTACAAAGGGTCGTGCAATTGCTGTTATTAAGTATGGTAACTTTGACGGTGCTCGTAAGCTTCAGACATCAAGTATCGAGGGTGATGCAAGCAATCCTGCAGACTATTCAGATTCTGAGATGTGGGCATACAATATCGGTTACTGGACAGCATGTAAGCTCACTGTTCCTTACGCATTCTACTTGTGTGACTGGAATGTTGATATGACCGCACTAGCTTATTGCTCTGATTCTTCAGGCCTTCCTGGTGGTATTGGCCGTGCATGGTTCAAGGCTACAGCTTTGGATAAGAAGCCTATTTCAGAGTTGAAGGCTCTCTACGATGAGGCAAATAATAAGGATAAGGCAAGCGTAGCTGCTCCATCATCACTTGTTATCGGTGCTCCTAATGCTGATGTTAAGCCTACGCTTAGCCCAGCAGTCTTTGAGAGTGTTGTTGAGGAGGCTCCTGTGGCTGTTGCTAAGCCTGCAGCTGTTGAGGAGATGGCTGTTGAGGAGAGTGCTATCTCACACATCAACATCCTCGATCGTATTTCACGCTTCCACTTCCGTCGATAGGTTGAGGCATCGTTGTTGAGGTGTTCGCCTCTTGCAATTGATGTGTAGTTTGAAGGGTCCGTCTATGTTGTAGGCGGACTCTTACTTTTTAATGATGTTGCCTGTGGGAGGGGATGATTGCATAAAAGTTCAATATTTTTTATGATTGCTCCAACCTTTGTCGGAGGCGCTTTACGGTGCTTATTATGCACTTACATGTTGCATATTCTCTCGGATATTCCTATTTTTATGCAAAAAATTTATTAAGAATTGATGTGAATTCGAAAAATTTTCCTATATTTGCATTGATAAGTGCGACTGACTTCGATTTTTATCGCACCTATTCACGAAAATAGACACTAATTTAATTATTATTAACCAACTTTAAAATTTTGCACTATGAGGAAATTGTTTACATCCCTCAAGGCTGTTGTAGGTGCTGCGCTTATAGCATCTATGACATTGGCTGCGTCATGTTCTTATGACGATTCAGCTATCAACAATCGCGTTAATAAGGTTGAGGAGGCCATCAAGGCTTTGGAGGACCGTGTTAAGGCGTTGGAGGATCACGCTTCAGCTGTCGATAAGCTTATCGATGAGCTCGTTGTTGTTACTGACGTAACTGTAGACGGTGACACGACTACTGTTACTTTGTCAGACGGTACATCATTCGTAGTTTACGGCGCATGCGACACTTTGCAGTACCGCGTAGATGACGGCGTATTGGAGGTCAGCGCTGATGGCCAGAACTGGGTTGCTGTTGAGCAGACTGCAGATTGCGTTATCGTAGGCGTTGTTGTTAACGATGACAACACTGTTACTTTCACATTGGCTGACGGCACAGAGTTCACAGTTGCTTTGGCAGAGCTTATCGAGTTCGCTGCTACACGCGGTCAGGTATACGTTGCTGCTGGCACAACAAAGGACGTTAACTTCACTATCAACGATGCTGTTGTTGACATCAACGTTATGAACCAGCCTTTCGGTTGGTCAGCAACTGTTGCCGAGGCTACAGAGGTTGAGGGTGATGACAACGGTGGTGCTGCTCCTATGCCTTTGGCTGCTGGTGGTACTGACTATGTATTGCAGATCACTGGTCCTACAAAGGATCTTGTTAACGCTGGTTTCGCAGCAAAGGATGGTGTTGTTTCAGTACACTTCAACACAGCTGCTGGTGCTTGTAAGGTTCTTAAGGTAGACGTTAACCTTGCAGAGGTAACTTTGTCTGTTGACAACAAGGGTGTTGTGACTATCACTAATACAATTGTTGAGATGCAGAAAAGCTATCAGGGTGAGTACCTTGATTTCGCGGACTTCTTTATCGGTATCATGCCAAAGGCTCGCTACGAGGCGTATGGCAATGATGCACTTCGTGAGGGCTTCTATTGGGGTGATTACGAGGGTGGTTCTGTAACTACAATGCGTAGCACAGGTCTTTCTTCTTACGTTTCAATGTACGAGGAGGGTGTTTACGAGGTAGAGACTATTACTCTTACTGTTGACCAGCTCGGCAAGTGCTTCTGGCCTACATATACTTTCAACTATGGCGAGGATAGCATCATCTTCATCTCTTTGGATTCAGAGATGGTTGACTACTACGAGGTGCCACTTCTTGATAATGCTATCATGGTTGAGTACAAGAAGTCTCTTATTGACGCACAGTTGGTAGAGGGTTCTGCTGCTTGGAACAATGTTACATACAAAATGTCATTGGCAGGTTACTCAATGTACGTTATCGGTTGGCTTTCTGACGACGAGGTTCAGGAGACTATGATGTACATGGAGGGTGTTGATACTGTTGAGGAGTTCTTGGCAGAGTACTTCAAGGGTTACGGTGTGACGAGCGCAGGTGCGATGGTCAGCGGTACTTTCCTTGATGAGGAGATTGAGCTTGCTTCACTTGCAGAGATGTCTTTGTTTGAGTGGGCTCCTGCTCTCAATGCTGATACAACTTACCACTTCTACATCTATCCATTCAATGCTGTTACAGAGATGGATTTGTACACTCATCAGTTTGATGCTGCTAACCTCTACTACTTCGGCACATTCGAGACAGAGCCTCTTGTAGTTGGTGACTTTGAGGTTGGTGCTGAGTGTGTTGTTGTTAATCATGATGCAAAGAATATCTCTGTAGATGTTACATTTGACGCTGACTACACTGTATTCTACCAGTGGACTGATGCTGCGTCTTACGACCATGAGCAGTCTGCTGCTGCTATCATGGCTGACTTGTATTATACCGAGACTGTAAATGTTGTTGCTAACGAGACAGAGAACTTCTCTAATTACGACTACTATGGTCTTTCAAATCCAGTATACCTTGCAATGGTTGTTATTAACGAGGCTGGTGAGTATGTATACGTAGAGAAGGAGTTCTTGTATGTTGAGCCAGTTCTTCCAGTTGTTGAGATCACTTCATTCGAGTATGTAGGTCGTTCTTATGAGCTTGATGACAACCCAGAGACTGGCGGTGGTGACTTTGTTTACGACTTCACATGTGCTGATGGTACATCATACAGAATGGGTCTCTACTGGAGTTATGCAGACGCTGCTACAGGCGCAATTAACATCGGTACTTACAACTACTGCTACAATGCACTTAATGCTATGTACGCTAGTTGGGCCGGTTTCGTAATTGAGTCTTCAGAGTACTATTATGACTCTACTTTGACTGTAACAGAGGAGACTATCACTTGGAAGATTCCAGGTCAGGTTGAGTACGTATACACAATCGGTTCAGAGGGTGGCGAGGATCCAGAGCAGCCAGAGGTATTCGAGGTTTCTGCTTCAGCTGCGTTGGTAACTGACACTACTTTCAACGGTTTCAATCCTTATGATGTAACATTCGGTTTTGAGAATGGTGATAAGGTTGTTGTTCGTTTCAACACTGACGGTGCTCAGTACCTACATTTGGGTAATTGGCAGAATGACGACTGGCAGAATCCACACTACATCAGCGTTGTTAAGTATAATGGCGAGAATGCTTATATATCAGCTTGTAATGTAGCTTACGAGAACGATGCTTACACTGTAACAATGTCAGTATTTGAGTATACTAATTACACTACTCTTAACTACACTTATACAGGTGCTATCGAGGGTTTGATTGCTCCTGAGGCTTGTGATTGTTTCAAGCAGAATGAGCTTCCAACTACAGAGAACCTAACTCTATCTTTGCTAAAATATGCGCCTTACTCAGGCTATTGTGACGTTGTATTCTGTGATTCAGAGCAAAAGAATGTTATCGTTGTTTCACTAAACGATTGTCCATTGGTTGACTGCACTTATACTGTTGAGACATCAACTGCTGATGGTGTTGATCCAGGTACAATGTATCTAAATGGTTGTTATGTAGAGTATGGTGGTTACCAGTCTGGTACATCTGCTTACCTAAAAAGTGGTTCTGTAGATGTTAAGGCTAACGGTGACGGTACTTACACTATTACATTTGATCTAGTTCTTACTAATGATCAGGTATACTCAGGTGTATACACTGGTGCGATAGCGTAGTCTAAAAGAACTAATATAACTCTTCGGAGCTTCCCTTTCGGGAGGCTCCGTTTTTTTTGTGGTAATGTCAAAAGGGCAGAAAGGTCAAAAAGGTCACAAGGGTCAAAAAGGGTCAGAAAAAAATAAAAACCTTTTATGCCCTTTTATGCCGTTTTATGCCCTTTGGTACCCGGCAAAGAAAAGGCCTGAAGTCCCGTCTCACCATTTCCTTTTGTACATTTAAAATATTTTTATATCTTTGTAACATAAACAGATACTAATAACCTAATAAATAAGAGTCATGAGAAAAGTTTACTACCTATTGTTACTTCTCTTGGCGGTTGCCATCGTCGTGCCATCGTGTACAGAGAAGCCTATTGATGAGCCTCAACAGGAGGAGCCACAGCCAGATCCAGATCCAGATCCAGATCCAGATCCCGAGCCAGACCCAAAGCCAGAGGCTGCGTTTGAGATTACCGTTACAGGCAAGACAGAGTTGTCGTATACGGTAGACATCATCCCTGCGGATAAGGAGATGACATATTTCTACCTCACAGAGACTGGTAAGAATCTTGCGGACCTCGGCCTTGAGACACCAGAGGATATAATCGCATACGATCTTCAGATGATCATTGCTGAGGCTGAAGCGTATGAAGTGACCGTTGAGGAGCTTGTAAACGAGTACTATATAAATGTAGGTGACATCTACGCCCTCACAATTCAGGGTATACCTCCCGGTGATGAGTTTGTTGTCTATGCCTACGGTGTTGAGATTGTTGATGGCATGCCAAAGCCAACAACAGAGCTTGTTATGTTGCGTGACACCACACTCGAGTCTACACCCGTTGAGCAGCCTATGGCAGTTACCGTAGATGTTTATGGTACTGCAGCAGATGTATTGTTCGACCCATTGCAGTATACAGGTCGTTACTTTGCATTTGTGGAGCCCGTGTTATCACTCACAGAGTCGGAGAACCCTACAGAAGAGGAGCTCAAGGAGGCTGTGATGGATCTATGGTACTCCGTTTTGGGTACATATCTTCGTTTTGGATTCTCTATAGAGGCCGTTATGCAGCAGTTTACATTTGAGGGTGAGCAGACAGGTCACGAGAACCTTGATGCTAATACCAAGTATGCAGCTGTGGCAATGCCCGTAGCAGAAAATGGCGTGGTATATGGCTATCCTACAATCAAGACATTCACAACAGATGATGTAGAGATGTCGGAGAATGTCCTCACTCTCTCTGTAAGAGATATTAAGCCTCGTTCTGTGACAATGGTTGTGGAGACAACAACTGAAGACCCATATCTCCTCGCCCTACTAACTAAACAGTATTTCGAGGGTATGACTGACGCCGAGATAATAGACTATTACCTCACCAACTACGGTGGCGATATGCTTATCTATGGCGACCTCGAGTTCCCTATGACAGGTATAGAGCCTGATACGGAGTATCTGATGGTTGCATTCGGCTATCAGGGTGGCGTGGTGACAACACAGCTATATACTCATGAGTTCGCAACACCCGAGGAGATAAAGTCTGATATGTCAGTGAAGATTAACTACATAGGCCACTTTGACGTTAACGAGGTGATAGCCCTAAGTGCTGACTATGCCGACCGTGAGGGTTATGACGCAATGTTGACATGGGAGGTTGTGACAGAGCCAAAGGCAGCGGCGGTATACCGTGCTGCATATAAGAGTGCTGCAGTGGCAAATGTGGATGACGAGTCGCTTAAGCAGACCCTCCTCGCAGGACAGCCAAAGTCTGCACGTGTGGTTAACTTCGTGGCTTATGATACAGAGTATGTATGTTGTGCTGTTGCTGTGGATGAGAACGGCAACGTAAGCGATGTATATCGCACTGAACCTATATCTGTGACATACGAGACACGTGGCGAGGCACAGTACTTCCTCGACTACATATCATCATCTCCATCACAGGCATCTATAGAGAGCCTCGTGGTAGGACCTTCAGCAAAGAGTGTATGTATGCCAGTAGTTAGATAGTGAGCCACTACCTAAATAGTTATGGGCTGCCCCACTGGAGCAGCCCATTATTTTATATATATATGGCTCCGCTATCGCACGATAATCTCGTCGACAAAGAGGAAGCCAGTGTACTTGCTGCGGTGCGCCTTGTAGCGTATATAGCGCGCCTCGGTGCTGCCCTCCCAGCCGAAGCTCTTGAATGAGGGTAGCTCGTCGAGGATAACCTCCCACTCGATGTCGGCAATCTGGTCGAAGGTCTCGCCATCCTGCGACACCCATATCTCAACCCTACATGGCATGAAGACGCCAGGACCGCATATCTGCATGAAGTCGGCACTTATGCTCTCGATGTGCGTAACCTCCTCCATGTCGATGACAACATCCACGCCACCACGACCTAGGAAACCCTGCCACCTCTCGTCGGCGTATGTCCATGTGCCGCGCAGACCATCGGTGAGGGTGGCATCATATGCCGCAGCATACTTCGGTGCATAGTAGCGCGAGGGCTCGAGGTAGGTGACACTCTTGCCCAGGGCGAGGTGCTCAACGGGCTCCAACGACTCGGGGCGGTTGCCCACCTCATTCTTTAGGTCAAAGGGGCTATAGCCTCTCTCAATCATGCCATCGACGATGCGCACGGCACGTTCCCTGAACATATCGTAGTCCCTATTCTCGGGCATGCTCCAGCCGATCTCGGCAACAGCAAGGGCGCGGGGCCACAACATATGCTCGTAGTGCTCGTCGGTGACGATGAACTCCGCCCATAGGTTGGCCTGCACACCGAGGATATGCTCCTTAACATCCTCCGCCATGCTCTCCGGAGTAGGCTTGTAGGAGTATACCTTCTCCAGGGGTAGGTAGCCGCCGATGCTCTCGGGCTGCGTGTGTGGTGCATCCTGTGGTGCGTCGATATAGCAGTAGCCGTGCGGCGACATCACAACATCGTGACCCGCGGCAGCCGCTGCAAGACCTCCCTCCTCACCTCGCCACGACATGACGGTGGCATTAGGCGCAAGACCGCCCTCGAGGATCTCATCCCAGCCGATGATGTTGCGGCCACGTGCGTTGAGGTACTCCTCGATACGGTGTATCATGTAGCTCTGCAGCTCATCGACACTCTCTAGGCCCTCCTCGCGCATCCTGCGTTGGCAATCCTCACACTCCAGCCAGCTCGACTTGCCAGCCTCATCGCCTCCTATATGTATATACTCCGAGGGGAATATCTCGATCACCTCGTCGAGGATTGACTGCATCATCTCGAAGGTCGCCTCCTTGCCTATGCATAGGTCGCCCTGGCGGTCAGGATGCTGTGTGCAGCGTAGCTCGGGGTAGGCGGCGAGTACCTCGTCGGAGTGACCAGGCATCTCTATCTCGGGGATGATGGTGATATACCTATCTGCGGCATAGGCGACAAGCTCGCGTGCCTCCTCCTTCGTCAGATAACCACCATAGGCACCCTCCGTGCCCTCCTCGACATGCTGCCTATCGCCATTCCACCACTCCTTCCATGTGGCGGGTGTGCGCCATGCGGCATACGACGTGAGGCGTGGGTAGCTCTCCACTTCCAAGCGCCAGCCTGCAGCATCTGTGAGGTGAAGGTGCAGGCGGTTCATCTTGTGCTCTGCCATGATGTCTATCTGGCGCATGAGGAACTCCTTGGTGCGGAAGTGACGCGATATGTCGATGAGGATACCTCGGTAGCCGAAGCGCGGAGCATCCTCTATGTGGCACTCCCAGAGCACACCTAACGACGAGTATATCTGTCCGAGGGTCTGCAAGGCATAGAAGAGGCCAGCGTCTGTCGTTGCCTCGATGGTGACACCCTGTTGTGTGATATCCAATATGTATGACTCGTCTATGCCCTTCTGCTCACCTGCTATAGTTTTGAGGGTCATACAGATCTGTAGGTATTTGCTCTCGGGCCTGTGGTCCACTCTTGTGAGCTTGATGCCCGTGTTGTGGGCAGCAGCCTCGATGCGTGGCACATAGTCGTCGTCTATATTTAGGTATAGGTTTAGTCCATCGCTGACATCTATGTAGCCCTCGCCCCATGTTACACTCTGGGGTGCGGGGGTGATGATGTTCTCGTTAAGCGTAGGTTTGTTGCATGCCACAAATGCCACGACAGCGAGCATCGCAACAGCTATGTTTCGTAGTCTCATGTTAACCAAACTTAAAAAATAGGGGTCATCCAAATGGTCTATTGGACAACCCCTAAACGTGTGACTATCTAATTATTAGAAGCGGAGGCCCATGATGCTCTTAACAACAACGATGTCGTTAACAGCCTTGATAGGCTCAACGTCGTGGTAGATAACCTCTACATCACGTGGTGCTGCGATATCCTCATTCCATGTGCATGTCATCTGAGGCTCGTTGCTCTCTGCAATTACGAGTGACTTGAGAGCCTGTGCTGGACGTGCTGCATTAGCCTCGGCAACATACTCCTTAAGATCATTGATGTCACCTGTCTCAATAGCACCTGTAGTGTCGATGAGATGACGTGCGATATGTCCTGCTCGACCAGCGCTATCTGTTGCATATGCAAGGAGTGTGTAGATCTCATCCCATTCGGCGATGTAGAACTCGTATGGCACTGTGAGGTTGATGTTTGACCAGTAGCCCATCCACTCTGAATAGATGTATGTGTCAGAGAGCTTGTGGTCTGAAGAGGTGGTGTCTGTGACATCGCCCAAAGTGAAGCCACCATAGAGACCTGTAGCATCAGCAATGTTGTTGTGTGTAACAGCTGCGATGAAGCAACCTGTTGTCATATCCTCGTCGCCGAATATAGTACCAGCCTCCTCGTTACCATCGTAGATACCCAAGATCTCAATCTCTGGAGTCACGCTACCTACCTCTGTAGTAGTGACAAAGTCCTTGAACTCTATGGCGTTAACCACAGCGCCCTGAACAGCGTCGATGATAAGAAGGTAACCGTCGTATGAGCTCAATGGCATGATGTTAGTTACGCCGAAGGCTGCATCACCATTGCGGTAGTAGATAGACCAATCCTCCTCCAAAGCGCGCTGAATAGAGATACCTGGCTCCTTATCGCGTGACATCTGGAGATATGTGTTGAGGTTGCTATTAGCCTTTGACATCAACTCTGAGGCGTTGAACTGACCAGGAAGAGTGAGGCCTGGCTGGTAGTAGATTGTAGGATCGTCAGTCTTAATGTCGATGGTGAAGCTATAAGGACCAACGTTTGTAGCTGTCATGGTGAATGTAGCATCCATTGCATTGCCACCCTCGGGTGTTGTGAATGTTACAAGCGCAGGTGCCGATGTCAAAGTACCAGGGTTAGTGTCGAAGTGGCTCTCCTCTGTGCCGTCGGTACCCTCAATCTGCTTGCCGTAGTTAGGATTTAGCTCATAGCCAAATACCAAGATGTAGTACTCCATGTTGGCGATGTTGAGCTCATACTTGTTCTCGCCAGTGAAGTCCTGAATACCCTTAACTGGGTCGATGTGTGCAATCTTACCCTCATCATTCCAGTAGTATACCTGTGTGCTGATGAAGTTAGCAACAAGGTCTATAGCCTTTGCATCCTTAAGCTTACCATCGTAAGGAAGTACTGCATAGTAGTAGTTTGCATTGAGGTCTGAAGGTGTGATGCGGATGTCGGCAGAGTAGAAGTCGATGTTAGATACCTCGATGTCGAAATATAGGTCTGTAGCGGCAGCCTCACCACTCTTGTAGTATACCTCGCGTACCTGTGTCTCAACAATTACACTCTCACCCTCAATCTTAACACCACCAACGAAAGCTACATACTTTGTTGAAGGCTTAAGGTTGCTTACGTTGAGGGTCTTTGCACCTGTGTGGAGCAACTTGTTAGATATCTCTGTCGCTGTCAGGCCATTCTCCTTAAGCTCTGCGATAGCTGTGGTAACGTAGTTCTGGAAGAACTCGGCACGTGTCCAGCCATACTCACCATCCTCATCGATGTATGACTTGTATACAGACTCCTCGATAGTGGCGATAGTCCATGTCTGGTTGTTGTCTGTAGGTGTAACGTCGAAGGCAGCATTTGTGAGGTATGCCTCAACCTTGAGTGTGAATGTGCAGTTGTTTGTAGCTGCAGCCTGAGTTCTGAAACGGTTCTTAACGATGTCAGTTGTTGTTGCGTAGTTCTGAGCAGCATCAACACCAAAAACAAGAAGGTAGTATGATGTGTCAGTTGCAAGATTCTGGATGAGGCCATCCTCAATAGCACCCTTCTTCACGATGCCAGCAACATACTCCTCGAAAGTCTTGCCATTAGCTTCAGCATAGTTCTTCATGTCACCATAAACAAGCTCGATGATTGCGGTATCGCTATCGCACTTATCTACAGCGGCAGATGTGCAAGCCAATACGAGGTACTCAGCCTCGAGATCTGATGGAGTAACTGTATATTCAACAGTTGTCATTGTTGCCTCGCCAACAAACACATCGAGAGTAAGCTTATCGGTTGGTGTTGGAGGTGTTGGCTGCTCGGGTGTAGGCTCGGTACATGCTGCGAACGAAAGCGTGAAGAGCATAACCGCTGCCAATAGCCAGTTAAATTTTCTCATAGATTAAAACCTTTTTTTAAGTTATTGTTTAGTGATTATTTACTTGTGTTATGCGTTACCTTTGTGACCAAATGGGTCTATTATGTGCTGCTTTGTGGGGATGTTGATGTGTCCCACGCTGCTTTCATAGCGTGTGATGTTCTCCTGGAGTGAGAGGAGTAGACGTTTAGCGTGCTCTGGAGTGAGCACCACGCGACTCTTAACACGCGCCTTTGGGAGTCCTGGGAGCATCGTCGCAAAGTCGAGGATAAACTCTGATGTAGAGTGTGCGATTATCGCAAGGTTGCAATAGTTGCCCTGGGCAACCTGCTCATCGAGCTGTATCTCAATGCCCGCCTTCTTGTTTTCGGTCATAGTCGTATACTATTTATAGTTTATTTAGTGCGTAAAGATATGTATAATTTTGCTAACTGCAAAATGTGTAAGCAGGAATAGTGTGCTGTGTGGCACGAGAATGGCGTCGTGGGGTGTTGTTGTAGGTCGTCGCGTGGGGTGTTGCGTGGCCTTGACCGATTATTTTCTGCGATGGTGGTTTTTATGTGGTAAAGGGTTTAGAATATCATCATTTTTTTGTATCTTTGCACCGATTATACGCACTTGTGATTTGATGTTTGAACAAGTGGCGGCGAACCTTACGAGTATGATTATCGATATATTAGAAATATTGTTTAGCGGCCTATGTGTGGGTGTAGCGTCATCCGTCACTGTGGGTCCTGTTGCTGTGTTGTGTATCCAGCGTACGTTGAGCAAGGGACACCTCTCGGGTTTGCTCTCGGGTCTTGGTGTGGCGTGTGCCGACACTCTGATGGCCATCCTCGCCTTCTCGGTATATGCGCTGCTGAAGAGCTATATTGATGAGTATAGCACAATTATACAGATATGTGGTGGCGTCTTCGTAGTCATCGTCGGCATATTAATCTTCTTCAAGAACCCCGTGCCACAGATACGTAAAAACCGTGCTGGACATAGCGCCTTATGGCAGGATTTCGCCTCTATGTTTGGCTTCACGTTGGCTAACTTTGTCGTCGTGATACCCTATATCTTGGCATTCTTTGCCATGTTCAATGTGGAGCTCGCTTTGAACGATGCTGTGGAGTATGCCGAGCCTGCCATCAGCCGTCATGGTCGTAACCTCCTTGTCCTTGGTGGTTTCATGCTGGGTGCTGTGCTATGGTGGCTGGCGCTAACATCGCTTATAAACCTCTTCCGTAAGGGTTTCCGACCACGTCATATGCTCACAATAAACCGCGTGGCGGGTGTTGTGATTGCGGTGCTCGGTCTTGTTACACTTGTCTCACAATTCATCGAATAATAGTATGCGTAATAATAAGATAATCATTGCCATAGATGGCCACTCGTCGTGCGGTAAGAGCACCTTCGCAAAGGCCATTGCGGCACGTCTAGGATATATTTTCATCGACACGGGAGCCATGTATCGCGCCGTGACACTCTACGCCCTGGAGAATGGCGCTATCATCTCGGGTATGGTAGACGAGCAGAAGGTATGCGATATGCTTGGTGACATAAACATCGACTTCCGCTTCAACCCGCAGCGTGGTGCCAGCGACATATATGTGAATGGTGACCTTGTGGAGGGTAAGATTCGCACCATCGAGGTTAGCAACTGCGTGAGTGCCGTGAGCTCGTTTGGTGCTGTGCGCGAGAAGCTCGTTGCCATGCAGCAGCAGATGGGTCAGAATGGCGGTGTGGTGATGGATGGCAGAGACATAGGCACGGTTGTGTTCCCCGATGCCGAGCTCAAGATATATATGACGGCAGATGCCATGGTGCGTGCCGAGAGACGCTTCAAGGAGCTTACGCAGAAGGGCGATAATGTAACCCTCGAGGAGGTGTACGAGAATGTTGTGTCGCGCGATAAGGCTGATATGTCACGCGCAATATCGCCACTGCGCAAGGCCGAGGATGCCATAGTGCTCGATAACTCGCACATGAGTGTCGAGGAGCAGATGGCATGGTTCGATGCCGAGTTTAGCAGGGTAACATCAAAGTAGGTGATGACCATGCGTGTTGTTATAGACGATAATTCGGGTTTCTGCTTCGGCGTGGTGAGGGCTATCGGCGAGGCCGAGAGTGCTCTGCAGCGCACGGGCGATGTGTGTTGCCTCGGCGACATTGTGCATAACCGTGTTGAGGTGCAGAGGCTCGAGAATATGGGCATGGCAACGGTCACGCACGCCGATATGCCATCGTTGGGTGGTCGCACACTGCTCATACGTGCTCATGGCGAGCCCCCAGCGACATACCGTCTTGCCGAGAGTCTTGGCATAGAGGTCATAGATGCCACGTGTCCTGTTGTGGCACGTCTGCAGCGCCGTGTGCGCGAGGCGTACGACAAGATGCGCGAGGTGGGTGGTAGCGTGGTGCTGCTCGGTAAGCATGGTCATGCCGAGGTTATAGGCCTCACAGGACAGGTTGAGGATGACGTGATGGTGGTGGAGAGCATCGCCGACCTTGAGGCGCTGGACTACACACGCCCCATATACCTGCTGTCGCAGACAACACAGAGCATAGAGCTCTTCAACGCCATGGCCGAGCATATCAAGGCACATATGGCCGATGGTGTCATCGTCACCGTTGACGACACCATATGTCGCCGTGTTGCAGGCCGCGAGACGCTGCTGGCAACCTTCTCGGCGAGTGTCGATGTGGTGCTCTTCGTGTGTGGTCGTAAGTCGTCGAATGGCCGTGTGCTCTCGGAGGTGTGCCGCAAGGCAAATAGCCGTTGCTACAACATTGAGGAGGCTACGGAGATAGATGTCGCATGGTTTGATGGTGCCTCAAGCGTAGGCATATGTGGTGCTACGTCGACACCCCGCTGGCTGATGGAGGATGTTGCGGCAGCGGTGCGTAGCATGACAGGAGAGTTGGATAACGAATAAATTTATAGATTATGAGATACGTAGTTCGATCGTTGAAATATTTTTTGCTAATATGCGTTCTCTATTTGGGAATTGTGTGGTATGAGAGTCTTAATGTCGCTGATGAGGGAGTATCATTCCTCGATGTACTTAAGGCGCAGCTCTATTCGCAGCATGGCGCGATGCTCATCTCGGCATTCGTCATCCTCGCAATGATATATCCACTCTTCGGCTATATGAAGCGCACGGTGGATAACTGCGACATGGTGGAGGATGCTGTGCGCATACACAACGCCATGCAGTGCTTCGGCTTCGAGGTTGTGGGCCAGAGAGGTGAGTATACGGTATTCCGTGCGAAGGGCTTCATACGCCGCCTATCCTTCTTGTTTGAGGATGAGGTGCTTGTGCGCCAGGTGGGTAGCGGTATAGAGATTGCTGGCATACGTCGTGCTGTGGCACGTATTATATACCAGCTCGATGCCTATATTTCTCAAAAGCGTTTCGAGTAACGAGTAGACAAGGTTTGTTGTTATGTGGTTGACAAAGATATGGCGTAGCGTGTTGTGTGTCGTTGTGCTTGGCACGATGGCGCAGCAGTCGCTATATGCGCAGGGCGGTGATGCGGCGCGTGAGTTCGAGCTTGGCAAGGCAACCGAAATTCTTGCCAACATGATGCGTGAGTTGGAGATGGGCTTTGTTGACCCTATAACTGCCGAGGAGCTACTCAAGGCGGCAAGCGAGGGCATGATAGGTGCCACAGACCCATATACGGAGTATCTTTCGGAGTCTGCCATGGCCGACTTCGAGGTTATGACAACGGGACGCTACGGTGGCGTGGGCTCGCTGATACGCAAGAAGGGCGACTACATAATCTTCGCACAGCCATATAAGGGCTCGCCAGCAGATGAGGCGGGAGTGAAGATTGGAGATAAGATCCTGGCCATCAATGGCGAGGACATGAAGCATAAGACACCCTCGGACATCAGCTCACGCCTTAAGGGTGAGCCCGAGACCGAGGTTGAGGTTGTCGTAGAGAGAAACATCGACGGCAGCATAGATACACTCACGCTATGCCGTCGTAGGGTGTCCATCCCGAGTGTCAGCTATGCGGGCATGCTGCGTGATGGCATAGGCTACATCTCGCATGGCGACTTTATAGAGGGTAGCTACGACGAGGTGCGCAGAGCCCTCGGCACACTGCTTGAGGGTGATAGCCTCAAGGGTCTGATCCTCGACTACCGTTCTAATGGCGGTGGCGTAATGCAGGAGGCAGTAGACATAGCATCCCTCTTCGTGCCCCGTGGTCAGCGCATAGTGTCACTCATGGGGCGCGACTCCACATCTCTACATCACCACGATACGCGCTATGCTCCTATGGCCGAGGATGTGCCCATTGTGGTGCTCGTTGATGGCGCGTCGGCCTCGGCATCCGAGATTCTTGCCGGCTCACTGCAGGATATAGACCGCGCAGTGATCATGGGTAGCCGCACATATGGCAAGGGCCTCGTGCAGGGTACCATGTACCTCGGCTACAATAGCTACCTAAAGTATACCACAGCAAAGTACTACATACCTTCGGGTCGCTGCATACAGTCGCGCGACTATGCCTCTATGCGTAGCGAGGGTGGCGTGCAGGCGGTGCCCGACTCGCTAATCTCGGAGTTCAGCACGCGCAATGGTCGTAGGGTATACGATGGTGGTGGCATAGTGCCCGACATAAAGATTGAGCCACAGTATGTAAGTCGCTTTGCCCTAACGCTATATGCCATGGGATATATGGAGGATTGGGCAGATGAGTATATGCGTGAGCACCACGATGATGTCATCGACGTGCGTAGCTTCAGCATCACCGATGAGGACTATGCCGACTTCTGCGCCTTCATAGCACAGAAGGATGTGCCCTACGAGTCGGAGACACGATGTGCCCTGGCGACCCTCGAACGTGCCATAGACAACGACCTCTACGACGAGACACTGGGTGCTGCCGTGGAGCAGCTCAAGACACTCATCAAGGATGATAAGATGTCGAATATGGAGACCTATAAGTCCGAGATTGTGAAGGCGCTGAATGCCGACATTGTCATGCGCTACGCCTATAGCGAGGGTGTTGCGGAACGTGCTGCAGCAAATGACGAGACTGTGCTTCGTGCTGTGGAACTCCTGCTCGACGAGGCGGAGTATCGTCGTATCCTCGAGGAGCAGCACCTCGACAGACGCTAACATAATGCTTTTAGGCAGATGACACTCAACCCGCTGAACATAGGTAGACGCTTTGTTGTGGCACGCCGACGTACCATCGTCATCGTGATGGGCCTAGCCTTGGCGGCACTATCCATCTTCTACACGTGGCGTGTCTCTGTCGACATGAAGCATGAGGACCAGTTGGCCATAGAGAAGCTACGCGAGGATGAACGTAATGCCGTGGAGATGTGGGAGGATATCATCCGTTCCACAAACTTTGGCGGTCAGATGATGTATAACCCCGAGCTTCTCAAGGAGCTCGCCGAGCATACCAATGTGCCACTCATCGTTGCCGACGAACGTCTAAACGTGTGGGTGACAAACCTCCCCGAAGAGGTTGTCCTCGACCCGCAGCGCCTGCGTGCCGAGATTATGCGCATGAGTGAGACTAACAAGCCTATATCTGTTTCGTATGGCATCATGCACCAGACTACCATAACCATCTACTTCGGCACTACCGACTACGATGCCCTGGTGTCGAGTGCTCACCGTGAGGCGCTGGCGCTGTTTCCATATGTGCAGCTTATAATAATCATAATATTCGCAATATTCGCCTATATAGCCTTCTCCTCGACGAAGCAGAATGAGCAGAATCGTGTGTGGGTGGGTCTTGCGAAGGAGACGGCGCATCAGCTCGGCACGCCCACATCCTCACTCCTGGGCTGGATAGAGTATCTACGTAGCCAGCAAGTGGACCAGATGGCTGTGGATGAGATGTCGAAAGACTTGGCACACCTGATGAAGATTGTGGACCGCTTCTCGAAGATTGGCTCCGAGACGCAGCTCACGCCGATGAACATAAACGAGGTTATTGGCGACACTGTTATGTATTTCCATCGCCGCATACCCCGCAACGTGACACTATCCTACAACGGCCTTGCCATGGCACCGATACGTGTATCGATAAACGCTGCACTCTTCGAGTGGGTGATAGAGAACCTTATGAAGAACTCGCTGGATGCGCTGCAGGGTCATGGTGCCATAGATGTTGAGGTTGTGGATAACGGTGCGGTGGTATTTGTTGAGGTTAGCGACACGGGCAAGGGTATATCGAAGGGTAACTGGGAACGTATCTTCGAGCCTGGCTTCACTACCAAGACACGAGGCTGGGGCCTCGGACTATCACTCTCGCGCCGCATAATCGAGGAGTACCACGGAGGTAAGATTGCCGTAGTGCGTTCCGAGGCGGGCAAGGGAACAACGATACGTGTAACACTAAAACGTCGTGAGGGCGATGAATGATATGCATACACTATATGAGTATGAGGGTGCTGGCTACCGTGTAGTCGACGCCAAGGCTATCTATGGCCGTCATGCTATCCTCCAGACAGGATATGTGGAGGAGGGTGTGGGCTACAGCGAGGCCACGGCGGAGGAGCTATATGGCGCAGCATCTGTCGTCGTGCCCGCAGACGGCATCTACCACTACACGCAGCGTATGACTGCAGAGTCGCTATACCACGGTGTTGCGGCGCTGACACTCATAGTGTACCTATATATGGTGCTTCGTTCTTGGAACTTCATAGGCTCGATATGGTCGGGTGCCTTCACACGTCCAAGCGAACGACGCATGGGTGCCGAGGGTGGCGTGTTGCCACTGCAACGCTTCAAACAGGTGGCAGCAGTACTCGGAGCAATAGTCGTAGCACTCGTCATAGTGCGCCTCTCCGAGGGTGTCATACCGACTCACTCGGCAGTATATACAGAGGGCTTTGCTCCCTATGCCACACTATTCTCGTTGCTCCTCATAGGCGTATATGTGGCGTGGTACTACGCCATACATAAGGTTGTGGGGTGGGTGACATATAGCGATGTGTCGATGACGCTGGCCTCCATCGGCTACATGAACTTCGTGCGTTGCGTGACACTGCTCTACCCACTTGTCATGGTATGGCTTCTTGCTGCGGGCGACAGGGCATTCATCATGGGCATCGTGGTCATCGTAAGCACCGTATTACTGCTATTATTATATCTTAAAGACACTTTTTTATTCTTTATCTCAAAAAAAATCTCGATTTTGTATTTCATTTTGTATCTTTGCACCGCAATTTTGCTTCCTATAAGTTTTGTCCTCCATCTGCTGCCCATCCACCTGGCATAATGCGTGGCTCAAGGGCATAAGAAGCATGTGAGTAGAGGGTGTGTGAGGTGAGCATGGAGAGCAAATAGAGAGAAGAGATAAGAGAGTAATAATAATAAAGGATAAGAAGTTGAAAGTTAGTAAGATTTTGGTATCACAGCCGACTCCGGCTGTAATGGAGAAGTCCCCCTTTTACGATTTTTCGAAGAAGCATTCACTTGCTATCGACTACAAGCCACTGATACGTGTTGTGGGTGTAACCCTTAAGGAGTTCCGTGCACAGCGCACCGAGATTCTTGATCACACGACGATGATCTTCTCGTCACGCACAACCATCGATAGCTTCTTCCGCATATGCGAGGAGGCACGTATCACCGTTCCCGAGACAATGAAGTATATCTGCAACACCGAGGCTGTAGCCCTCTACTTGCAGAAGTATATCGTCTACCGCAAGCGTAAGATATCGTTCGCTGACGGTACGTTCAACTCGTTGCTCGAGCTTATAGTTAAGCATAAGGAGGAGAAGTTCATGCTTGCTCTTACCGAGCCCTTCAAGCCCGAACTCCCAGATGCTCTTGCAAAGCTAAAACTCAAGGTGTCGCCCGTGGTATTCGCCCGCACCGTCTCTGCCGACATGTCGGAGATGAAGCCTATGGACTACGACATCATCGCGCTTTACTCGCCAAACGATGTCAAGGCGCTTATCGATAACTTCGATGTCAACACTCTTCCCGTAGTCGCCACCTTCGGTGAGGCTACGTTGCGTGCTGCCAAGGAGGCGGGCCTCAAAGTTAAGGCCTCGGCACCATCGCCCGCAGCACCATCTATGGTCAAGGCTCTCGACATCTACTGCGACCAGGTTGCCGAGGGCATGGAGGTTGCTGATGCCGAGGTTAAGGAGAACCCCGATAAGGAGGAGTTCATCCGTGCGCAGCAGTCAAAGCTGCAGAAGAAGACACGCACACGTGTAGCAAAAAAGACGCTTTAGTATATTATGGAAAAGACGTATGCCTTGCCCAAGGCCGAACGCTTGAGGTCCCTCGGCGCTGTGCGTCGCCTCTTTGGCGAGGGCACAGGAGGCTTCGTCTACCCCTTACGATATATAGTCATCACAGAGAAGAGCACCCAGCCAAGTGTCGAGGTGCTCTTCTCTGTGCCAAAGCGCTACCATAAGCGTGCCAATAAGCGTAACCTCCTGCGCCGTAGGATGAAGGAGGCATACCGCCTGAATAAGAGCCTATTGGCAGCAGAGGATAGGGGTGTCGCCGTAGACATAGCCCTCATATATAGCTCCAAGGAGCTACTTCCCTATAAGAGTATCAACAATGCCATCAGCAGGATTCTTCGCGAGATCGCTACGCACAATTAAGCGCATCCTTGCCCTGCCACTAATATGGCTTGTGCGCTTCTATCAGCTCGGCATCTCGCCGCTGAAGCCCCCCTCATGTCGTTTCACCCCCACCTGCTCGCAGTATGCCATCGAGGCACTACGCAAGTATGGTCCCATCCGTGGTCTATACCTCACCATCCGTAGACTACTTCGTTGTCATCCATGGGGAGGATCGGGGTACGACCCAGTCCCATAATTTCTTGTGATAAGGGGTCATCTTTGGCTCTTCAATCAACGCCACCAATGGGACGTACGTCAAGTACTACCCATCGGTGGCTTTTTCATGTCATAGCCAAATCTCACGCCCTTCTAACAAGAAATTGGTCTCACGCTGGTGAGGTAGACTGTTTGACTCTTCAATCAACGCCACCAATGGGATGTACGCCAAGTACTACCCATCGACGGCATTTTTGCCGAGTGTAGCACTCGGCACCCTTCTAACAAGAAATTTAATTTCTCGTGATAGCGGCGCATCTGCGACGCTTCAATCAAACGCCAGAATGGTATGTACGTCAAGTACTATCCATCCTGGCTTATTTCATGTCAGCACCACATCTGCACCACTCTAACAAGAAATTGGGTCTTGTGATAAGAGGTTGTCTTCGTGTAAAAAGGGCATAAAGGTCAAAAGGGTAAAGGGGCATAAAAGGTAAAGGGTCATAAGAGGTTGGAAGCTGCGTGGCTTTTACCTCTTATGACCCTTTAGGTTCTATTCCTATAGAGTCTCTACTTAAGGAATATATCGACTGTTATAGGCTCCTCGCCGAGTCTTACACTCATCCTCTGTAGCTCGCCAGCAGCGTCGTAGTAGCGCAACTCGTACTCCCTATTCTTCTCTACCAACACCGAGAAGGTGTCGTTCATATCGCGCAAAGGACCTGCTGTGAGGCCACCACCCATCTGCTCTGTGCCACAAAATACGTCGACACCCATGGCAACCCTGTCGTCAGAGTGCTCGCGGTGTGAGGCATCCTTCCAACCACGAATCTTGATGAAGGTGTGTGTGCCAGCCTCCATATGGCGGGTATACTGCTCATAGGCTAGCGCCTGGTAGTGCTCTGTAACATTCACTGCGCCAACGCTATGTGGTAGGTCCTCGACATCGCAGTCCTCACCTGCCCACACCATAGGGAACCAGTCGTCAGCACCTGTGAAGCGTGTGGCGTAGATGGCATACTCTCTATCCTCGGCATTAGCCTTCGACGCATCGGCCATAAACCATAGATGGTCGAGCTTCGAGGGGAAGTAGTACTCCGTGACTCTCCACTCGCCATCGAGCCACACCTCTGTCCAGCTGTGGTTACCACGGTTGTCGTGCCATGAGGCGGTGCCTGCAAAGCGTGCGGGGATGCCTACAGCCCTAAAGGCGTCGACAAGCAAGATAGAGAGGCCTGTGCATGATGCCATGCCCTGGCGCATAGACTCCCTAGGACTCTGGTTGGTCTTCTCCCTCTTTGTATTGTAGTCTACACCTGTGAGGCGTGGTATGTTGGCATTCACGGCGCATACAGCATCGTACATAGTCTTACATGTGTCGACAGCGGGGGCGAACATCTCATATAGCTCCTTACGCCATGAGTCTCTAACCTCATCAACAACATGGTAGGGTAGCACGTCGCAGAGATATACATCCTCGGGGAGTGCCTGTGCCCACGAATACTTCTCCCTGGCGATGTTGGCATACTCGACATTCTCCAAGAGGAGTGCTGTGTCCATATTCTCGAGGTCTGACTGCGGCATGTTAGCCAACAGAAAGGCCATGTCGCGCTTATGGGCATCGGGGGTGCTCTCGAGCATCATGCGTAGTGCCGACTCGCGACCCGAACGTGCCAAGGCCTCCTGCAAGGCCTCATCTACCGAGATGTCATACGATGCGCCACCACGAGGCCACACAAGAGCTGCCACGACAAGGCACACCATGGCCATAAGGCCGAGTAGTAGTTTTACCTTCATAGTCTTATAAGTTTATGTATTTCAGTAACTTCATCCTCGTCGACACTGCGCACGGCATACTCGTCGACAGCGGCACTGCCACCCATCGAGATACGTGGGTTGCGGTACTCCATGCCTCCAGCAACCATCTTCTTTGCGCTGAAGTGCAGAGCATCGACACCCGTTGCGGCGAGTGCCTCGGCATTTGCTGCCGTCACGCCACTGCCCGCCATGATCTCGATCCTGCCTGCCGAGGTAGCAACGGCAGCCCTGATATTATCTATGCCATCCAGCGCCTTGTCGTAGCTACCCGACGTGAGGATGCGTGTGCAGCCCGCAGCGATGATGTCCTCCACAGCAGCAACATAGTCACGAGTCATGTCGACAGCCCTATGGAATGTAGTCTCCATGCCTACAGCGGCCTCTACAAGGCGGCGTGTGCGCGCAACATCTACATCGCCTTCAGCAGTGAGTATGCCGAAGACAACACCTGTAGCTCCCGCCGTACGTGCCCTCTCGATATCGAGGAGCATAGTCTCGAACTCGTCGTCGGAGTACAAGAAGTCGCCACCACGTGGGCGTATCATAACACTTACATCGATGCCTGGTATATGCGACACCATCTCGATGGTGGCAACAGAGGGTGTAACGCCTCCATCCGCAGGTGATGAGCATAGCTCAACACGATTTACGCCGAGGCGCGCAGCTGTGCGGCATGCCTCAACAGAGTAGGCACATAGTTCAGTCTTAATATCTCTCTTCATATTCTAAAGTTGTTCACTGTCAATGAGTTTGTTTAGCACTGCATAAACCGTTAGACCCGCAACAGATCGTATACCAGTCTTATGTACTATGTTCTTGCGGTGCGAGATGACCGTGTGTGGCGAGATGTTGAGCTCCGAGGCAATCTCCTTATTTGTGTAGCCACGTGCAACAAGAATGAGAACATCGCGTTCGCGGTCGGAGAGCTCGTGGCTGTCAGTGAATGTGTTCTCCGCGGGTGTGGCAACGGCGTCGCACACAACCCTCTCAACCTCCTCCGCACTGCTATATATGCTGATTGTGGCGGTGAACTTACGTAGCACCTCCTCCTCATGAAGGGAGCTTATGATGCCCACAACGGGCATATTATTCAGCTCCGCGCACTCCTCGATGCGGTGCAGCAGCGACACGGAGGCTACGACGACATCTACGCTGCCCCTGGTGAGCAGACCCTGGATGTCGGCAATGGTGGAGTAGGCACCCAGCACCTCGCAGCGTGTGCTACGTGTGAGTAACGATGCAACACCCTCCGCAATGACCGTGGCAGCATCCACAACAACAACTCTACAACGCTTCATTATCACCAGATTTTATATACATCTCAACCAATGGGCGTAACACCATAGACTCTACCCTAGTGTGGCGGCGTAGGTCGTCACGTAGGGCATATATATGCTCCAACGTGTTGCACCTCAACTGTGTAGGTGCCGCCTCGGGAAGACTCTTGAAGATTAGCGACGCTATGTCGTTCGACCTGTCGTCGATGTCGGCATGGGGCATGTCGAGGATGCTGCAGTCTGCCGCACCTGCCGCGCTGCTATCTGCTATGGCAAAGATGCAGCGTTCCTCCTCCTCGAAGTGCTCGACGATATATCGTGAGTAGTCGTCATAGAAGCGTCGTAGAAGGTTACGCGACAGCTCATCGCAGTGCAGAAGAATCTTCTCTAGGTGCTGCGATGTGTGGGGAAGCATATGCTCGGCATAGTAGCGGTGTGAGGCGCGTAGGTAGGCAACAACATCCTGGAGCATATCGCCATGCAGCGACTCCCTCGTTGGGCGGTAGCTGCTGTCGGCATGCATTGAGCATATGATGAGGAAGAGATCTACATTGCGGCCATCGCGTTCACACATCTGGGCAACAGAGATGTCGCCAAAGGGTAGTGTGATATTCAGGCGCGAGAAGATGGAGAGTAGCGATGGCGCTGTCTCCACAAGCTCGAAGATCTTCATGTCGGGCGAAAAGGCCGACAAATATGGTGTTTTATGCTTTCTATTCATTAACTATCAGCGTGTTATATTATCATTATCCTAACTATATATATTGTAATGCAAATATACGCATAATTTCCATAACGCACAAATCCCCATCATTAGGGATATTTTATGCTGCAATATACCTAAATTATGCGATTGTGTGTGCCGAAATATTGCCATATCTTTGCATTATGAAAAATAGCCCACGACGTGATGGTGTAATGTGATGATTGAGTGGGTTTTGTAAATAGGAATCTTTTTAGTTTTTATTGGGTGTTCCCCCATGTGGGGCGAGGAGCCAGGGTCTTATCCCTGGCTTTTTTCGTTGTAGATGTCGCAATGTGTCGCAAAATCCCTACATCTTGGGGTGTAGGGGGGCATCATTTCCCAAAAATATGCGATTGTCCACTTGCACCACAACATCTACCTTTGCCATCGTAAACTTAAACTGTGAACTATGGTTAGGAGATTTAAGAGATTGGTGATATATACCGTATATATAATATGTGCACTGCTCACCACAACTATAGCCTCGGCAACAGAGCCTCCTGTTGGTCTTCGTGCGGGAGCTACTATTTCGGGTGTTGTTGTAGATAGTGAGGGTCGGCCCATGCCATACACAACGCTATATGTGGATGGCACAACACGTGGCACGACGACAGATGACAAGGGTCGTTATATATTGCATGTTGAGAAGGGTGATGCAGAGGTCGTGGTGCAGATGTTGGGCTACCGCACTGAACGTCATGCTGTGAGCCTCGCCGAGGGCCAGATGCTTAACCTCGATGTTAGCCTCGATGTTGAGGCTACAGATATAGATGAGGTGGTGGTCTCGGCATCGGGAGTGGGTCGTGTCAAGCGTTCTGCGTTTAATGCTGTGGCTGTAGATACGCGCGAGCTGCGTAACACCACCAAGAATCTTGCTGATGCGCTATCGCGTGCTCCGGGTCTCAAGTTGCGCGAGTCGGGAGGCGTGGGGTCGGATATGCAGCTCATGGTTGATGGCTTCTCGGGTAAGCATGTTAAGATATTTATCGATGGCGTGCCACAGGAGGGTGCTGGCGTAATGTCGCTAAACAACATCCCTGCGGGCTATGCTGACCGTATAGAGGTGTATCGTGGTGTTGTGCCCGTAGGCTTCGGTGCTGATGCCCTCGGTGGTGTGATAAACATCGTCACCAACAAGTCGCGTAGAAGATGGTTTGCCGATGCGTCATACTCCTATGGCTCGTTCAATACACACCGTTCGTCAGTGACTGCGGGGCAGACGTTGGATAATGGACTTATGTGGGAGGTATATGCCTACCAGAACTACTCGGATAACAACTATAAGGTAGATGTCCCCATCGAAGACTTCGAGACAGGACGTATAGATAGGGGTGTGCTGCACACTGTGGAACGCTTCCACGACACCTACCACAACGAGAGTGTTGTGGCAAAGGTGGGTGTTGTGGGTAAGAAGTGGGCTGACCGTCTCGTATTTAGCATGAACTACTCACAGATGTATAAGGAGATACAGACGGGTGTGCGCCAGGAGATTGTATATGGCGAGAAGCTGCGCCATGGTCACTCGCTGATGCCCTCATTGGAGTATGTAAACCATAACCTCTTCACACGAGGTCTCGACCTTACACTCACGGCAAACTATAACCGTGATGTGGTATACAACATCGACACTGCGCAGTATAAATATAACTGGCGTGGTGAGACGAAGCGCCTAAATTCGCCTGGCGAGCAGTCGTATCAGCATATGCGTTCTGATAACGATACGTGGAGTGCCACGGCAACATTGAGTTACCGTCTGGGTCGTGCCCACAGCTTCACTCTCAACCACCTCTTCAGCACCTTCAGACGCACAAATACATCGTTGCTTGCTGCAGAGGCACAGAGGGATGCTATAGATAAACAAACGGTTAAGAATATCACTGGCTTTCAGTATCGCTTAATGCCATCACGCCGCTGGAACGTATCGCTTTTTGCCAAGTACTATGCGCAGCATGTTGCGGGTCCTATAGCCGTGGATGCCAACCAGACGGAGTTTGTGCGAACGACACGCAGGGAGGATGCTGTGGGCTATGGTGTTGCTGCCACATACTTCATCACCGAGGGTGTGCAGGCAAAGGTGTCGTACGAGAATGCCTACCGTTTGCCCACTATCGAGGAGATGTTTGGCGATGAGGACCTTGAGATTGGCGATGTGGGTATACGCCCCGAGAATAGCGATAACATAAATGTAAGCATCAGTTATTCGGATAGTTATGGTGCAGAGGATATGCATGGTCTCTATCTCGAGGGTGGCTTTATATGGCGTGACACGAAGGACTATATACAGCGCAATATTGTTGATATGAGTGGTGGTAAGTCGGCAGCGAGCTATATAAACTACGGCAAGGTGCGCACATGGGGTGCCACGCTATCGCTGCGCTATAGCCTCGGCAGATGGCTATCTATGGGTGGCAACATCTCCTATATGGATGTGCGCGATAATATGCCTATAGCCATAGGTACCACCTCTATGCCCAACCTCGGCTATGGCGATCGTATGCCCAATATTCCATACCTCTTTGCTGATATGGATGTTACCTTCTCGTGGCACGACTGTCTTATGCGTGACGATGTGCTCTCTGTCACCTACGACAATCAGTTCCTCAATCGCTTCTACTACTACTCGTCGCGCATAGGAGCAAATAGGGATGACTATATGGTGCCCACGCAGTTCTCGCACAATCTCTCGTTGAGTTACTCGATTAAGGGTGGCAAGTATAACTTCTCTGTTGAGTGTCGTAACATCACCAACGAGAAACTATATGATAACTTCAGCCTTCAGAAGGCGGGTCGCGCATTCTACGGTAAGGTGCGTATCGCCTTCGGTGGCAGATAATGATATGTTTATATTTATAATAAAAAATTAAGAATATGAAGAAGAAGCTATTATCAAAGTTTGCCATCGTGGCGGTGGCTGTTGTAGGCCTTATGGCGTGTGAGCAGGGTGGTGTTGAGAACTATCCGCAGCAGGGTGATGTGCGCCCATATGTCATCGCCTCGCAGGGCACATTCTCTAACACAACAACAAATGCACTCCTCACCGCCGAGAGTCTTGCCGGTGGAACGATAGGCATGGAGCATGGATTGGTGAATGATGGTGCATCGTACTGGGTATTCTGGGGCGATAAGTATCTATATGGTCTAACATATAATCAGGGTAATGCTGGCACCACGCGTTCCTATGTTATGAATGGTGACTACACCCTCACTGCACGTTCAGCGGAGTATGCAGTGCGCCGCTTCAACAATGTGGGTGTCTACGACAACTATATCATGACCACATCTACGGGCGATGGTCCCCAGGAGTGGGCAGATGAGAATGGCTTTATCCCAAAGTCAATCCTTGTCTCGCTGCTCGATGTCGAGGCGGAGACATATACCACAAATAACACCCTCGAGGAGCACTATCTCGCCGAGAACTTCCTCGGCAATGGTGAGTATATCACCCTTGCGGGTATCGAGGATGTGGATGGACGTATCTTCTCGGCGGCTGTGCCTATGGGCTTGAGCCAGTATGGTGTGAAGGCCGAAGGTGGAGCATGGGTGCGTGATGGCTACGAGGATCTTGTGAAGAGTGAGGCTGGTGGCTCGGGAAGTGGCGCCTACAAGGAGGGTGAGTTGCCAGGCACGCAGTACCCCAATGAGTGCTGGGTTGTCATCTTCGAGGATGAGACACTCCAGCAGCGTAAGCTCATAAAGACGGATAAGATTAGCTACGCTTGTGGCCGTAATAAGTCGCAGTACTACCAGATGATATGGGAGGTGGATAATGGTGATGTATATATCTTCTCACCCTCATATGCCAAGACTATGAGTGATGCTCGTCAGCAGACAACCCTTCCCGCGGGTGTAGTACGCATTAAGGCTGGCGCGGCGAGCTTCGATGATGACTACTACGTAAACTTCGAGGCGCTGTCTCAAGGATGTGCCTTCGTGCGCACATGGCCCATTGGTGGCACAAAGTTCCTTATGCTCATGTATGATAGTCCTCTGGAGCCTGGTAAGACGATGGTGGCAAATAGACTTGCTATCTTCGATGTTGAGAGCCAGCAGCTACAGATGGTCGAGGGTCTTCCTGCGCCAGAGACAATCTCGGGATTTGGTACTGCACCATATGTTGAGGGTGGTAGGGTCTATATCGCCGTTACCACTACGGATAGTTACCCCTCGATATATGTCATAGATGGCGCTACGGCTGTGGCAACAAAGGGTCTTACCGTTGAGGCTACGCAGATAGGTGGCGTGGGCAGACTATCTCCCATAGAGTAATTTATTCTGTGAAGCACCCTGCAATGCAAAATAATTTGTATATTTGACGTGTTATAGTGGCATTATGAGACGATTTTTTAAGCAGATACATATATGGCTGTCGTTACCTCTGGGTGTAGTCATGTCGCTGACGTGCTTCACAGGTGCATTGCTCATCTTCGAGCCAGAGATCACCGAGTCCGTACAGCGTGACTACTACTATGTTGATAGCGTGGGTGACGAAAGGCTACCCGTGGCAGAGGTTGTCGCCCTTGCTGAGGCAAATCTCGCCGAGGGTCAGCGCATAACGGGTGTCGTTATCCCAGCAGACCCCAGTAGGTGTTATAAGGTAAACCTCTCTGAACCAAAGCACGCTGCAATATATGTCGACCAGTATAGTGGTGAGGTCAAGGGTCAGCCCGATCGTCTGCCTTTCTTCAGGGTCATGTTCCGTATGCACAGGTGGCTTATGGATACGCGCCCAGCCGATGACGGTATATTTTGGGGTAAGGTTATCGTTGGCATAAGCACCCTCGCCATGGTCGTGGTGCTCATCACAGGCATCTTCATCTGGGTACCCAAGAGCATAAAGATGTGGCGTAATAGGTCGACCATTGCTGTGCGTAAGGGCTGGCGTCGCTTCTGGTATGACCTACATGTCGCTGGTGGCATATATGCTGTGCTCCTGCTCCTGGCCATGTCGCTAACAGGACTGACATGGTCTTTCAAGTGGTACAATAAGGGCTTTAGCCGTCTCTTTGGCGTTGATGTTACAGCTTCAGCTGCAAAGAGTGGTGGCGACAGAGGTAAGCATAGTGTAGATATATCGCCTTATGCTCATTGGGATGATGTCTATAATAGCGTTGCCGATGAGTTAGAGCATCCTGCCGATATAACACTCTCTCAAGGTAAGGCCTCTGTTAAGCTGTCTGGTTGGGGTAACCCACGTGCCGCAGATAACTATCTGTTTGACAATTGCTCTGGTGAGATGTTGTCTGTTGAGAGATATGACGACACAGATAGACGTAGTAAACTCCGTGGCTGGATATATGCCGTACATGTCGGTAATTGGGGTGGTATCCTTACGCGCGTAATGTGGTTTTTAGCAGCACTCATAGGTGCCACACTACCGCTGACGGGCTACTACCTGTGGATCAGGCGTAAGTTCCTATGCAAGCGTGACTGCAAGTATAAGGAGTGTCCACATAGGGAGTGATAGTCTTGTTATACAATTCTACAAAAGAGGAGAGTGTCCGCAGTCAGCAGACACTCTCCTCTTTTGTTAGTATCGCAGCGTTATATTGTTTCTCTTGAGTAGTCTGCTCCAGCCTGTCGTTTTGTCGAAGAGTGTATCTTCATACCCTGCTTTGTCGTAGCCACGTGCCACCCATTGCTCGCTATTTGTCAGCGTCACGCCATAGAATACCTCTCTTATTTTGTCGAGCTGTGTGGTGTAGTTTACTATCCTCGCGCTGCGTGCCGACTGCTCAATCTCTGCAGCTGCGGTGGCGAGTGCCTCACATGTGATGGCTCTCGAGGCTCGCCTCACTATGTCCACAAGGTCGTAGGTGAAAGCCATGCGTAGGTACTCTGTTGTCTCCATTGCCTCGGCATCGAGATATGCCTCGATGTAGTAGTACGAATCTGATACCTTGTTCTCCACATCCTCCATTGTTGCGCCATACTTCGCTTCGAAAGCCGTGGCACCAATGCCCTCCTGCTCGTCATAAAGCGCATCAACCACGTCTGCAAACGATTTTATAGCCTCGTTGAGTCTTGCCACCTGTGCGCTGTCGGTGATGCTGAAGTCCACCTTCTCGCGCGTTAGATCCTGGAGCCCGATATCCATCTTTATATATCCCATGTACTCCCTGAGTGCCTCCACAAACTCACCATCCTTGTCGCCCTTGATGCTACGTAGGGCCATGTGTAGCCACTGAATCTCGGTGCATAGCATCACCGATACGTGGCATGAACCCATCACATAGTCGGCATACTCGGATAGTGGGGTTATGTATTCCATTGTGTTCATCAAGCACGATATCATCTGTATCATCTCGAAGTGTGTGCCTCCGAGCTCAATTCCCGCACATAGCTCCTCAAGGCTGACGTACCTGTCGAGGTCTGTATCACGCAGTGTTCCGCGTGTAGACTCCATGCCCACCTCGGGGTGCCAGCCGTTGCCGTGACCTGCAAGTAGAAGTATGTATTTGTCCGCAGGTGCTACCTCCTTGCTCCATGTTATGAAGTCGGCAATGTTCTCGGGATCGTATAGTGGGTAGCTGTTGTCTCCGATAGTGCGGTGGTCTATGTTGTTGCCCCCGCCCTCTATCACCATTCGACATACCTCACCTTTGCCATTACTCCACGTCGATGTGTAGCCTCTTGTCCACTTTACGCTAGCCGTGAGGTTTATGTTCGTGGCGAGTGCTGACTTGCTGATGTTGGTTATAGATCTCTCTATCGCCTCGTCAAGGGTGTCACCACCAGAGGCAAGGTACATAATAGTGTATGTCGGTGGCTCCTCCTGCTCGGGTACTATCACCACAACAGGCGGTTTTGGCTCCTCTGTACACGCCATTAGCCCCAGTAGGACTACCGTGAGCACCATTATACGCCTTATTATATATCGTAATTCCATGTCGCTATCTTCTATCTCTGCTACAAAGGTAGTAAAATAATGCCAATCGTAGCTGTGTGTGGCAAAAATCGAGCCTCGCGTATATATATTATATATAGGTATAGGTGGTGATTTTTAAAAAATATTATAAATTTTTAAAAATATTTAAGAAGATGTTTGGAAAATAGGAAATAATGCTTACCTTTGCACCCGCAATCGAGAGGATAGAGAGTATTCTTGAGATGAGCAGAGGTTCTTGAAAATATTTTTGCAAAAAGTTCTCCAAAAATTTGGTGGTTAAAAAAAGATGACTTATCTTTGCACCCGCTTTCGCCTTTAAAACGGCGAGATGCGAAAAAGGTTCTTGGAAAATATTTTGAAAAAAGTTTCCAAAATATTTGGAGGTTTCAAAAATAGTTCTTACCTTTGCACCCGCTTTCGCCTTTAAAACGGCGAGATGCGAAAAAGGTTCTTGAAAAGATTTTTGAAAAAAAGTTTCCAAAATATTTGGAGGTTTCAAAAATAGTTCTTACCTTTGCACCGCTTTTCCTCTCTAAAAAAAGAGAGGTTGGTGATGAAAGTTCTGATGAAAATTAGAATATGGTTCTTTGAAGATTTTGAGCAGCTAAAGTTTTATCTATCTCCTATGAGATAATTTCAAACAATACCTTTGAGATTAGAGCTAACGATACAATTCAAAATTTTTTTACAATGGAGAGTTTGATCCTGGCTCAGGATGAACGCTAGCGGCAGGCTTAACACATGCAAGTCGAGGGGCAGCGTAATGAAGTAGCAATACGGATTTGACGGCGACCGGCGCACGGGTGCGTAACGCGTATGTAACCTACCTTTAACAGGGGGATAACACTGAGAAATTGGTACTAATACCCCATAATACTTT
>JAZLCL010000061.1:0-11278 GCA_045614205.1 Alistipes sp.
GCCCTCACCAGTGAACTCTACGAGGAAGTAGAAACCGGTAGTCTTCTTCTGAATAGGATAAGCAAGCTTCTTCAAGCCCCAGTTCTCCACATTCACAATCTGACCGCCGTTCTCGGTGATTACGCCCTGGAATTTGTCAGCTACCTCCTGAACCTGTGCGTCTGAAAGGACGGGAGTGACAATGAAAACGGTTTCGTAATTGTTCATACGTTTAATAAATGTTAAATTGTTTTTGCATAATGCGGTGCAAAGGTAGTAATAATTTTCTAATCTCCAAATATACCTATGAAAAAATATACCTTATATATTAGAAGAGAGGTAATTCACCTGGTGAACTACCTCTCTTCGCATTATCTAATTACGATTATGCCTGGAGCTCGAAGACATCCTTGCCAAGAGCACACAATGGACATGTCCAATCTTCGGGAACATCAGCCCACGCTGTGCCGGCTGCTACGCCGTTCTCTGGATCGCCTACCTCGGGGTCATAAACATAACCACATGCTGTGCATACATACTTTTCCATAGTAATAAAGATTTTAAGGTTAGTTAAATAGCCAAATATAGAAGTTTAAATAGGTTGCTAATGTTAACCATGCCAGGTAGGGTATCATGATTATTGATGCAAAACGACTTATGGGCCAGGTGAGCACCGTATAGCTAAACACGGCAATGTCCAGCATGAGAATCACCACAAGTCCCGATATGGGTGACTCCATAAAGAAGAACATCGGGCTCCATAGGAAGTTTAGTCCCAATATTAAGAACCACAATCCCGCATAGTCTCTATTTCCCTTATCCCACAACCTGCCGATGGATAGTCCCGAGAATATGTATAGTATACTCCATACTATTGGGAATACGATGTTCGGCGGTGTTATGCTCGGCCTATCGAGGGTGGGGTACCATTCGACTATTGCCTCACTTTGGAATATCATAGATATCCATCCTACAGCAAAGCATAACGCTATTGGCAGGAGATAGTGTAGTAATCGTTTCATATAGATGCTATTTAGTGCTTGTGTTTGGTGGTAAACTCAAACACTATACCAAATAGCATAAATATGTATGTAAAAATACCCCGCCGAGATGTCGCGCGGGGTAATAATCGTAATCTACTTTACGGTTTACTCTGCGCTGTCAGTAGTCTCCTCTGTTGTCTCTACAACAACCTCTGCACCCTCTGCATCAGCACCAACGATAAGACCATCCTCGCCAACAGTGACAGTCTGCTCTGTGACCATTGTAGCATCCTCGATAGCTGCGTCGATCTCATCGAGACCTGCAACTGTCTGCTGACCGTTAGACTTTGGAAGTGCGATAACTGACAAAAGTGCGAAGAATACAATCGCGGCAACCATTGCCCATGTAAACTTCTCAAGGAAATCTGTAGTCTGACGAACACCCATAGTCTGGTTAGCGGCGCCGAAGTTTGCAGCCATGCCACTCTTGGGGCTCTGCACCAATACTGCAAGTATCAACAGAATACTTGCAATAACAATCATAACAATACAAAATGTATACATAAAAATATATATTTTTAATTATTCTTTACTGTTTTTTAGCTATCTTATCCTCAATCTCTGCGATAAGTTCCGCAAAGTAAATACTTTTTTCTGAATTAACCAAACTTAATTTGCGATAAGTATTGATTGCATCGCTATATAAACCCTGTTTAACGTATATTTCTGCCAATTCTTCACTTACAATCTCGTCTTGATCTTCCATCTCCACCGTAGAAAGATCATCTGCGGCACCCTCCTCGGCAACAATTCGATAGTCACTACGGCGAAGGAACCTATCGATGAGGTCATCGGTGCTTATATGAGTGAGTCGAGCAACGTCGATGCCCTGCATAGGTATTGTAGCAGTAGGGTGGAGCATAGCAATAAGGCGTGTGGCGCTATCTGCGTTTTTGCTATCCTCGCGGTATAGCATAATGCGCGCCTCACTCCACCATGGGTATTGCTCAACGATGGTCTGTAGTTGGTCCCTCATACTCTGCATAATCCTCGCTTACAATTACCAGTTACCGGCAGCTGCCATGTAGATGTCATTAACAAGGTCCTCGACAATATCTTCGATAAGCTGATCCTGAACGTCGATGAGAAGCTGCGCTGCATCGTAGTCGGCGTATGACGAGAAACTTTTGGCATTAAATGACTGCGTCTGGTCTACGGCATTTTGGAAGTTTACCTTCACGGTGATGGTAAGACGGTTCTGAAGAGCATAGTCGCCACTCGACACTGACGATGTCGTAGAGGTGTAATTTGTAATCTCGCCCTCGAATGCGAAGTCGCCACCCTCCTCAACCTGCTGAAGGCGTGTCTGGCGCGAAAACTTGTCGCGTAGAGCCTCGGTGAGTACATTACTCAATGTGGGGGCTACCATGGGTGCGTTATTGGGGAAGTAGGCAACAGAGAATGTCTTTGCCTCGGGAGGAATGGAGCCACCCGAAAGGTTATATGTCACCTTATATCCGCAACCGTTGAGTGTCATACCCATGACAACCACGGCAAGCATCATCACTATCTTTTTGTATATACTCTTCATAACATCGTTATTTAATATCATCATCAATGCCCAGCGCCTTCATCCTGCGATATAGAGTGCGTTCCGAGATGAACAACTCGCGTGCTGCATCCTTACGTTTATAGTTGTTACGCTGCAGTGCTTGAAGTATCTGCTCACGCTGTACATCATCCTTGGTAATTTCGCGCGCGGGGATATCGTCAACGACCTCTACTGCATCGTCATAGTCGTAGCGTATAGGTGATTGTGGTGCCTCGGGAAGAAGACCCACAACCTCGCGCTGTGGCTGCGGTGGTGGCGTTGTCATGCTGCGACCACGTAATGCTTCGTTCATCATCTGCTTGAGCTCGTTGATGTCGTTACGCATATCGAAGAGAATCTTATATAACAACTCTCGTTCTGTATTCATGTCGCTATAGCTCTCTCGCTGACTATTATTGTTGATGGTGCGCACAGAGAACTCCTCATCAGGAAGATAGCGTCGTAGGATATCTGTAGTAATATTTCGGCTCTGCTCAATAGCTGATATCTGCTCTGCCACATTCTTGAGCTGGCGGATATTGCCCCTCCAGTGATAGTTCTCGAGCATGGCACGTGCACCTTCATCCAATGATATCGCTGGCATCTTATACTGCACAGCAACATCGCTGGCAAACTTGCGGAAAAGAAGGTGTATGTCACCCTTGCGCTCACGCAATGCTGGTATTGTGATAGGTACCGTATTTAGACGGTAGTATAGATCCTCGCGGAAGCGGCCCTCGGCGATAGACTTTAGTAGGTTATTGTTAGTAGCGGCTATAACCCTGACGTTGGTCTTCTGCACCTTTGCCGAACCTACACGCATAAACTCGCCACTCTGCAATACACGAAGTAGGCGTACCTGTGTGGCAAGGGGTAGCTCACCAACCTCATCGAGAAATATAGTGCCACCATCAGCCTCCTCGAAGTAACCCTTGCGGCTGTCAATAGCACCAGTGAACGATCCCTTCTCATGACCGAAAAGCTCCGAGTCGATGGTGCCCTCGGGTATGGCGCCGCAGTTGACGGCTATATACTTATTGTGCTTACGTGCCGAGTGTGTGTGTATAATCTGTGGAAAGAACTCCTTGCCGACACCACTTTCACCAGTAACCAATACTGATAGGTCGGTGGGCGCAACACGTATGGCTACCTCAATAGCATTATTGAGTGCTTCGGTATTGCCTATAATACCGAAACGCTGCTTTACCGTTAGTAGTTCATTTGCTGTCATATATTACTCGATTGCGCTAATGTCGCTAATAACTCGTTGCTCAATATTTAGACTATCGGTCATATTTGTGAGGGTGTCTGTCTCGATAATGACCTCATACATCGTCGTGCTGTCACGCGCTATGTCGTGACGCTGTTTGCCGCTTGGCTTGACGATAGGTGTAACCTCTCCATTTGTCCACTGCCATAGTCCCCATACTATGCCAAAGGCTGCGGCGGCAATGAGTAGCACTATGATTACAGAGTGTGGAACACCGCGACCTCTGCTGTCTGACATCTCCTCGCTACGCTTTCTGTTCTTATTCTTGTCGTACTTAAGACCACGTAGATAGTCATCAGGGCGTGTCATAGATATGTTGCTATCCTCCTCCTCGCGTCGCTTGCTACGTCGCTGGTCGGCCTTATCGTCACGCGCGTTGTTACGCTTGTGACCATTAGCCTCGTTGGCGTCGGTGTTGCGCTGTGGTGTTCTGCGCTTGAGTCTCTCCTTCTGTGAGTTTAGCTCCTCTACGGGTGGTTTGATACGACCGCCAATGACTTTAGGCTCGCGCTTCTGCTTAAACTTTATTGTATTGTTCTCCGCAGGGCAAAACTCCCCCAGACCCTCGATACTGAAACTATCACCTCGGCCTGTGGCGTGGCGTATCTCAAAGACGAAGCGATCTATCATGCCTGTTGCCTCCAACTCACGGATGCCGTAAGCAACAAGCAGCGAACGCAGCACGCCATCGTCATTGCGCATAAGATCGGAGAAGACTATGTTTCCCGACTGCTGCTTAACAATGAAGACACCGAGCTTTGGCACTACAAGACGCTTGTTGTGCTTAAGATATTCAATGAGTATGTTGGTAATAAGTTCCAATGTCTATGCTATATATAACGTGCAAAGATACGAATAAAATTCAAAATATTAAACACGTATTAAAAAATATGCACTATAACACTTTTAATGCCGCAAATTATTATCATAAGCCAGTGGGGTAGTGTGCACTTTGTATGCGGCGTGTGTTGTTGTATGAAATAAAACGAGGCCGATGTAGCATCGACCTCGTAGACGTATGTCTCTAAAATTATTTCTGCTCGTTTAGGATGCGCATCGCAGCATCGAAAATCGTAGTGTCATCCAATGTTACAACGCCACCATCTGGGCCCTGCTCAATGTGAATACCAACACCCTCCTTGGCATCAAAATGCTTACCACCAAAGTAGTTGCGTACTGTGTCAACGTCGATTCCCAATTCGTCTGCTATGCGCTGTGAGCTACCGCTGGGCAACTTGTCCTTGATGCGGCGCAATTCGTTAAATGTGATAATCATAACTCTTATGTGTATTAAGGTTAATATAAATTTCTTTTCGCAGTACTAAATTAATGCTTTTTTTTGTAACCGCCAAACTATTTTCGATAATTTTTAAATTATTTATGTTTTTATGTCAAATCATCGCTATATACACCTATGACCACATTCCAATTTCCTATACCTATTTATAATAAGTAAGGGTCATCCCTCGATGGAATGACCCTTAACCTATGAAGTAATATCTATTATTACTCGTTCAATGCTGCGTGAGCTGCCGCAAGGCGTGCGATAGGCACACGGAATGGAGAGCAGCTTACGTAGTTCAAACCAGCGTAGTGGCAGAACTCAACAGATGATGGCTCACCACCATGCTCACCGCAGATACCACACTTGAGGTCTGGACGTGTTGTGCGGCCCTTGAAGACGGCCTCACGAACAAGCTGACCTACGCCGTTGCGATCCAATACCTTGAATGGGTCGTTCTTGAGGATGTTCTTCTCAAGATATACTGGCAAGAACTTCGCGATATCGTCACGTGAGAAACCGAGAGTCATCTGTGTAAGGTCGTTTGTACCGAATGAGAAGAACTCGGCAACCTCTGCAATCTGGTTAGCAGTAACGGCAGCACGTGGAACCTCGATCATTGTACCTACGAGGTAGTCGATGCGGTCGTTGCGCTCTGCGAATACAGCCTCGGCAGTCTTGTCGATGATGTTCTTCTGGTAGCGGAGCTCCTTGTGGTTACCTACGAGTGGTACCATGATCTCAACCTTTACAGGTGTGCCAGCAGCCTTAACATTCATTGCAGCCTCGATGATCGCACGTGCCTGCATCTCTGTGATCTCTGGGTATGTGTTACCCAAGCGGCAACCACGGTGACCAAGCATAGGGTTAACCTCGTGCAATGCCTCAACCTTCGCTACAACCTTCTCGAATGGAATGCCCATTGCCTCGGCCATGTCGCGCTGATCCTTCTCTGTGTTAGGTGCGAACTCGTGCAATGGTGGGTCGAGGAGACGTACGATAACTGGGTAGCCATTCATAACCTTGAAGAGACCCTCAAAGTCACCACGCTGCATAGGCAACAACTTTGCAAGAGCCACGCGACGACCTGCCTCGTCATCAGAAAGGATCATCTCGCGGATAGCCTTGATACGATCGCCCTCGAAGAACATATGCTCTGTACGGCAAAGACCAATACCCTGTGCACCGAAGGCAAATGCCTGCTCTGCATCGCGTGGAGTATCAGCGTTAGCGCGAACGTTCATCTTTGAATACTTGCCTGCGAGCTCCATGAGCTGACCGAAGTCGCCATCGAGGTTAGCAGCCTGTGTAGCCACCTGACCGAGGTAAACCTCACCTGTAGAACCGTTCAATGAGATCCAGTCACCCTCCTTAATCTCGAAGCCGTTAACCTTGATAGTACGAGCCTTGTAGTCGATCTCCAACTCACCGGCACCTGATACGCAGCACTTACCCATACCACGTGCAACAACGGCAGCGTGAGATGTCATACCACCACGTGCAGTGAGGATACCAGCTGCATCCAACATACCCTTCAAGTCCTCTGGAGATGTCTCGATACGAACGAGGATAGCCTTCTGACCTGTCTCGTTGAGAACCTTCTCTGCATCGTCAGCGAAGAATACTACAGGACCTGTAGCTGCACCTGGAGATGCTGGGAGACCCTTAACGATAACCTTTGCGTTCTTGATAGCCTTCTTGTCGAATACTGGGTGCAAGAGCTCATCGAGCTTCTCTGGCTCACAACGCAAGACAGCAGTCTTCTCGTCGATAAGACCCTCGCGAAGCATATCCATAGCGATCTTAACCATCGCAGCACCTGTACGCTTACCGTTACGGCACTGCAACATCCAAAGCTTACCATCCTGGATTGTGAACTCGATATCCTGCATATCTGTGAAGTACTGCTCGAGGTGCTTCTGGATGCCATCAAGCTCTGCGTATACCTCTGGCATAACCTCCTCCAATGAAGGATACTTCGCCTTGCGCTCCTCCTCCGAGATGTTCTGCGCTGCAGCCCAACGCTTTGAACCCTCGATAGTGATCTGCTGTGGTGTGCGGATACCTGCTACCACGTCCTCACCCTGTGCGTTGATGAGGTACTCACCGTTGAAGAGGTTCTCGCCAGTTGCGGCGTCACGTGAGAATGCTACACCTGTTGCAGAGTTCTCGCCCATGTTACCGAATACCATGGCCTGAACAGATACTGCTGTACCCCACTCCTCTGGGATATTGTTGAGCTTACGGTAGAGGATAGCACGTTCGTTCATCCATGAACCGAACACGGCGCAGATAGCGCCCCAGAGCTGATCCCAAGCGCTTGTTGGGAAGTCCTTACCTGTCTGCTCCTTGATTGCCTTCTTGAATGCGGCAACGAGCTCCTTGAGATCGTCAGTAGTAAGGTCTGTATCGGCCTTAACACCACGCTTCTCCTTCTGTGCCTCGATAAGCACCTCAAATGGATCGTGATCCTCCTTTGATACTGGCTTCATATCGAGCACAACGTCGCCATACATCTGTACGAAACGACGGTATGAGTCCCATGCAAAACGAGGGTTGCCAGAGAGCTTTGCGATAGCCTCAACAGCCTCATCGTTCATACCAAGGTTGAGGATAGTATCCATCATACCAGGCATTGATGCGCGAGCACCAGAACGAACAGAAACCAAAAGAGGAAGAGTTGTGTCGTTGAACTTACGACCTGTGAGGTTCTCGATGTTCTTGATAGCAGCCTCTACCTCGGGGCGCAACAACTCGATAACCTTCTCCTTACCCTCCTTGTAGTACTCCGAGCATGTGTCGGTAGTGATAGTGAAACCTGGAGGAACAAGAATACCTATCAAGTTCATCTCGGCGAGGTTGGCACCCTTACCACCGAGCAACTCTCGCATCTTGCCATTACCTTCAGCCTCCTTGTTGCCGAAGGTATAGACACGTTTTACATCTGCCATAATTGTCTATTTTATAATTAGTTAATATGATAATTGTCTAAATTGGGCTATTTCGTTCAGATAGCTTCACGGTGAATAGCCAACAAAAGTAAAAAATATTTTTCTAAAATGCAATAATTGTGCTTTAAAAAAAGCCAGTTCGTGGTAAAAATATAGCTCTTCATCTGCTGATTTTTTTAGTCTTATAATAGTTTGATGGCAATGTATGTCGTTAGATATGGTGACGATAAAGCAACAGCACCACGAAAGTCGTGATGCTGTATAATGTGTGGTTCGATTTTTATAACTCAAACTCCAGTGTCATCTCGGTTGCTGAGCCCTTCTTGTAAAGGATTAACTATTGTTTGTTTAATTATAACGCCAATAATGAGGTGATTATCTGTTAATTACTCCACTGCCGACGAGTATATCGCCGCTATACCATGCTGCAAACTGACCTGCCGTAATGCCTCGTTGTGGCTCATCGAAGAGGATGTATAGACCCTCATTATCGCATATTAGTTCAGCTCCCTGTAGCGGCTGTCGATAGCGTATGCGCACCATGTATCTGCGTCGTTCTCCTTCGCGCATAGTCTCTGCGGGGTCTATCCAATGCACCTCGTTAGGCTTGATGTGTAACGCCTTGCGATGTAGGCCTGGATGACTATCTCCCTCACCAACGTAGACAACATTCTCCTTGACGTCGGTGCCAATGATAAATAGCGACTCCTTGCGACCGCCGATGCCCAAACCCTTACGCTGACCTATGGTATAGAAGTGTGCTCCCTGGTGTGTACCTATCTTCTTGCCATCGCGCACCGTAAGTCTATATGGCTCGGCAAGTGCCTTATAATCACCATCGTTGCAGTTCCGCACAAAGCGTGTTGAGTGGGGTAGTATTTCGTGTATGTTTCCCTCCTTTGCCTTTAATTGTTGCTGCAGAAAAACAGGTAAGTCGACCTTACCCACGAAGCATATTCCCTGTGAGTCCTTGCGCTTTGCGGTGGCGAGTTTCTGCTCTTCAGCAATACGTCGCACCTCGGGTTTTGTGATGTTGCCAATAGGGAACATTGCATATTTTAACTGCTCCTGCGTTAGCTGACAGAGGAAATAGCTCTGGTCCTTATTGCTGTCGCTACCGGCAAGTAGTCGGTAGTGTATTGCGCCCTCTTTATCTATCCACTCCTCGCGGCGGCAGTAGTGACCCGTTGCTACACGTTCTGCACCCAACTTAAGAGCCTCCTTCAAGAATACATCGAACTTAATCTCTCTGTTGCACAGTACGTCGGGGTTGGGGGTGCGACCCGCCTCATACTCCGAGAACATATACTCAACGACGCGCTTGCGGTACTCTGCAGATAGGTCTACATAGTGAAACTCTATATCCAAGCGCTTGGCTACAAGCTCGGCAAAAACCTGGTCGTCGTACCATGGGCAGTCACCCTCGAGGGTGCCCGTGGTGTCGTGCCAATTGCGCATGAATAGGCCTACGACATCATGTCCCTGCTGTTTGAGTAGGTATGCCGCAACAGATGAGTCAACACCCCCTGATAGTCCTATGACAATACGCATGATTATAAAGAGTTATGGCTTGTTATCTAATCAACTGCATGAACTCGTCACGTGTGCGAGGATCAGATAGAAATATTCCAGTAAATGCCGATGTGGTAGTCACTGATCGCTGTTTCTCCACGCCACGCATCTGCATGCATGTGTGGCTCGCCTCAATAACTACTGCAACACCAATTGGGTTAAGTGCCTGCTGTATGCAGTCGCGAATCTGTACTGTGAGGCGTTCCTGTACCTGCAGACGGCGAGCAAAACACTCTACAACACGTGCAATCTTCGATAGGCCGGTGATGTGACCGTTAGGAATATATGCAACATGTGCCTTGCCGATGAATGGTAACATGTGGTGCTCACATACAGAGAATAGCTCAATATCCTTGACGAGTACCATCTGCTGATACTCCTCCTTAAACATTGCTGACTGAAGGATAGCAACAGGGTCTTGAGAGTAACCCTTGGTGATGAACGACATAGCCTTGGCTACACGTTCTGGTGTTTTAATGAGACCCTCACGGTCGGGGTCCTCGCCCAAGAGTCGAAGAATCTCGCGGTAGTGCACCATGAGCTCATTGATCTTCTCCTGGTTGTATATGTCCTCTCGTCTGTAGTTTGTTATAATCTCTTCCATATGTTTCTTGCTAATTATTAAAGCAAAAATACATAAATAAATTGGTGATGCAAAATTATAGATAAAAAAATCAGAACTCTGCTGAATTCTGATGCTCTATAACTGTGTACTACTAATTTTTATAAATCGAGAAGTCCCTCGGGTAGTACAAATTTGATGGTTGCACCATCAAAGTCTATGTGGGCAATAAACTCCTCTACCGCTGGTACGAGGTGTGTGTTACCATCTAGCTCAATCTCAAACAAGGGATTTGCCTCGCTGTCGTAGTAGTCGGAGACCTTACCACGCTGCTTGCCAACGATGGCCGTAAAACCGATGAGGTCCTCCATATAGAACTCGTCGTTATCCTCTTCTGCACTCTCCTCGATGAATATCTCGCGACCCACGACAATCTGCTCTGCACGTAGCTGCGTGTCTATATCGTCAAAGTGCACAATGGCACCCGCCTGTCCACGGCGTTCGAAGGAGTTGCAAAATAGAGGAACCGCAAGTCCGTCTATATTGACGAACAGCGGTTCCTCTGTCTGGAAATCGTCGGGGAACGAAGCGTATAGTGTGATCATCACACCACCCTCTGTGCCGAAAAGTCGGCCTACACGTCCCACGGCGATCATAGCACCACTCGGGATTAAGCCTCCTCTGCTGGAGCCTCTACCTCTGCGTTCTCCTCTGCCTCTGCAGCAGCGGCCTCGGCAGCCTGTGCAGCCTTCTTCTCTGCGATAGCAGCAGCGCGGTCCTCCTTAACCTTTGTCTCGGCAGCGAGCTGTGCCTTCTTTGCAGCGTTAGCATCAGAAGCGAGCTTGTTGCTCTTAGCCTCAATCTTACCCTGCTTGTCTGCTGCCCACTTGTTGAAACGAGCCTCAGCCTCAGCCTCGGTGAAAGCGCCCTTTGCAACACCACCCATGAGGTGCTTCATATACATTACGCCCTTGTACGAGAGAATTGCTCGACAAGTATCTGTAGGTTGTGCGCCCTTACAAACCCAATCCAAAGCTCGGTCGAACTTCAAATCGATTGTAGCAGGATTCGTGTTTGGGTTGTATGTA
>JAZLCL010000062.1:0-33541 GCA_045614205.1 Alistipes sp.
TAGCACAAGCCTAACGTAGTTGGATATAATGATACATACGCTACTTGGAATCCTTGCTTCACTCTTGCAGTATTTTTTGAGGAGCCTATAGCAACCATATATAATAGCCTCCTGCTCATAATCGCACTTGCGACCCAGAGGATGCAACTCTACCCACTTTTTATCAGCTTTATCGAGAGTGTCTATGTCTGTAAGAAATCGCTCTAAGAATGGGGAAAGAGCTTTGCTGAATAGCCAGTCATTCCAGTTATCAAGGACTATGCTCTCTCTTCCTACACCCTTATCTGTTGTCTTATTTATAGGGTCGGGCACTGAAATCTCCACCTTGCTCGCAGGAAATTTGCCACTCTCAACCTGCTTACAGAGTCTGTACAGTTTGAGCATATCATCGTACACTCTACTCTTTGTCTCATCGAGTATATGTATATTCTCATCAAACGATTGCGTGTTGATGTACTTTACGTAATAGGCAATAATGTACATTGCATACCTTGCCAGTTTTAATCCATCGCTTTCAAAGTCTTCAAGGTAGTAAGTCGTATGCTTATTATCAAAGACGGTGTTTGAGTACTTTGCATAGTCTGCAGCATTTATGGGTAGAGCAAATTCGTTTAGATGTTCACTCCGCAGACTCATCAGTGGAACCCAGCTCTCATGTAGAGTCGATATGTCAAACTCGTCAATACCAAAGCACTCTCTAGTAAGATCAAAGATGTTACACAACTCCTTGTTGGATAGAATTATTGTAGACGTGATATTTCCCATAGATGATATTGTTATATATACCCCAAATGTACAAAAGATTTTCATCGTGACAAACATCTGTCAAGGGGTATTTACTATACCCCCTAACAAAGTCTGTCATTCGTACCCCTTATTCTCCATAAACATCCTGCAACTTATCCATCTCCTTTGCGATGTAGTCGTCTATCACTTTAGCGTAGTGAGATGTCATACGAGTGTTAGTATGCCCCATCATCTTTGCTACGACATCAATAGAGACTCTATTTGTTAGGGTAACAGTTGTGGCAAATGTGTAACGTGCAGTATGTGCTGACACTCGCTTGTTGATATTACACAGCTCGGCAATCTCCTTCAGATACTCGTCAAATGTTGATATGTCTCGTACAGGCAGCATAAGCTCATCATCCTTATACTTTTCCAATATCAGTTTAGGAATTGGTAGTAGAGGCACTCTAAAAAGCACTCCAGTCTTTATTCTGTGTTTCTTAATCCACACCCTGCCATTATCGTCGTGCACTATGTGCTCCGACTTAAGTGTTCTAAGGTCGCTATATGATAGCCCCGTGTAGCAAGCGAAGATAAACACATCCCTAGCTCTCTCTAATCTAGGTGTCTTGAAGTTGTGGTTTATTACTCGCTCCAGTTCTTCATTAGTCAGAAAATCTCGTTCTACCACCTCTCTCTTTATCCTGAACTTGGAGAATGGGTCGGATGGTAGATGCCTATCAGCTAAAGCAACATTAATCACCTGCTTAAGTATTCGTAGAGATTTAACCGCAGTATTCTGCTTATGCTGGCAGTTGTTAAGTAGGAAGGTGTGAAACGCAACAATAAACGAGTGATTAAGCTCTACAAGCGATATATCCTTACGCTTATAGCGATACTCTATATACTCTCGAACAAGCTCGTATGCTCTATTTATATTAAAATAGGTATCCTTAGCTATCTTGCCACATTGCATATCTGCCTCTCTGTCTAGCAAATATTCTCTAAACAACTGCAAGAGGGTTTTCGTCTGTAACGTGTCTATTTTCTCAAGCAGAGCATCACGCAAGGTCTCAGCATTGACCATATAGCCACGCTCCAAAAGCTCATCCTCTTTTTCGAGAAGTCGAGTCTTCATCAACTGTAGATGCTCGTTAATGGCCCTTGCTTCATCACTGTTGCCCTTAACTCTCTGTCTTCGATTATCCCAATCCTCATATTTGACAAATCTGCCAGTGGCCACTGAGCACCTTGAACCATTATACGATATGGTTAGATTGATTGGTGATAGTCCATTTTTCCTCACCCTACTTGGTGATACACAAAAAGTGGTAGCAAAACTCCTTCTTTTCATTCTAAAATCACTTGTTTTGAGTCTCAAATCAAGCAGGATAAAAATGACTTATCATACAGATATACATCTTGTTACAGCAATTTCTGCTACCAGATTTCAAAAATCAAAAAATGGTAGCAGATAAGTAGCAGAAAATAGGTGATATTACGCCTAATCATAGCCATAACCATCTTGACGAGGAGCCTGATACATTCGGCTGTACAGACACAAAAATCCCCGTAACTCTTCACGAATTACGGGGATATCTATTCACAAGATAGCTTCAAATAATTTACGCTACCACTTGTGTAATTAGTTCATTGCCTGCTGGATAGCTACTGCAATAGCAACAGTTGCACCTACCATAGGGTTGTTACCCATACCGAGGAAGCCCATCATCTCAACGTGCGCTGGAACTGATGAAGAGCCTGCAAACTGTGCGTCAGAGTGCATACGACCCATAGTGTCGGTCATACCATATGATGCAGGACCTGCAGCCATGTTATCTGGGTGCAATGTACGACCTGTACCACCACCAGATGCTACAGAGAAGTACTTCTTACCAGCGAGTGTGCGCTCCTTCTTGTAAGTACCTGCAACAGGGTGCTGGAAGCGTGTTGGGTTTGTAGAGTTACCTGTGATAGATACGTCTACATCCTCCTTCCACATGATAGCCACGCCCTCGCGAACGTCGTCAGCACCATAGCAACGTACCTTTGAACGAAGACCGTCAGAGTAAGAGATTGTCTCTACCTCGTGTACCTCACCTGTATAGTAGTCGAACTCTGTGCGAACATATGTAAAGCCGTTGATACGTGAGATAATCTTTGCGGCGTCCTTACCGAGACCGTTAAGGATAACGCGCAATGGGTTCTTACGTACGCGGTTAGCCATCTCTGCAATCTTGATAGCACCCTCGGCAGCGGCGAATGACTCGTGACCAGCGAGGAATGCGAAGCACTGTGTCTCCTCGCGGAGAAGACGTGCTGCGAGGTTACCATGGCCGATACCTACCTTACGGTCCTCGGCAACAGAACCATTGATGCAGAATGCCTGGAGACCCTCACCGATAGCCTCGGCAGCGTCAGCAGCATTTGTGCAACCCTTCTTGATAGCGATAGCGGCACCTACGACGTATGCCCACTTTGCGTTCTCGAAGCAGATGGGCTGCGTCTCCTCACACATCTTATATGGGTCGATACCCTTCTCGTCGCAGATGGCCTTTGCCTCCTCTACTGACTTGATACCATATTGTGCAAGCACAGCGTTGATCTTATCGATTCTGCGCTCGTAGCTCTCAAATAATGCCATAATTTTCTTAAAATTTAATGGTTAATAAACTCTCGAACGCCTCGTATTACTCGTGACGAGGATCGATATACTTAACTGCGTCCTTGAAGCGGCCGTATGAGCCCTTTGCCTTCTCCAACGCCTCTGCAGGCTCAATGCCCTTCTTGATGAAGTCCATCATCTTGCCAAGGTGTACGAACTCGTAGCCGATAACCTCATCGTTAGCGTCGAGTGCCATGCGTGTGCAGTAGCCCTCTGCCATCTCGAGGTAACGAGTACCCTTTGCGTTAGTACCGAACATAGTACCTACCTGTGAACGGAGACCCTTACCGAGGTCCTCGAGTGACGCGCCGATAACGAGACCACCCTCCGAGAAGGCTGACTGTGTACGGCCGTATACGATCTGCTTGAAGAGCTCACGCATAGCTGTGTTGATAGCGTCGCAAACGAGGTCAGTATTGAGAGCCTCGAGGATTGTCTTACCTGGAAGGATCTCTGAGGCCATAGCCGCAGAGTGTGTCATACCAGAGCAGCCGATAGTCTCTACCAAAGCCTCCTCGATGATACCATCCTTAACGTTGAGGGTAAGCTTACAAGCACCCTGCTGTGGTGCGCACCAGCCGATACCATGAGTAAGACCAGAGATATCCTTAATCTCCTTTGCGCGTACCCATTTTCCCTCCTCGGGGATAGGAGCCGACTCGTGGTTGGCACCCTTCTTCACGCAGCACATCTGCTGCACTTCGTGTGAGTAAATCATAATTGTAGTCGTTTTTAATTTATTGTATATTAATACTTTATCATTATCTTCGGGCAGTGATGGTGTCATCTCGTATACCTCCATGCCTCTACCTATTGCAAAAATCGTGACAAAGGTACAAAAATAAATGGATTTATCAACGCAGACTTCATAAATTTTTTTAATAATTATGATTTATCTGCGCCGAGGCATTATATGTATGTAGGGTAGTGGGTTACTCTGCGTCGTAGGGCCTCAACATCGACTGGTAGCGTGACCATATTGGAGCAGTGGAGTATGTCTCGAGGGCGTCGGCAGGTACATATATCACTATGTCTGTTTGTTCGCGGTCGAAGACATAGTTATTGCCGAGCTCGGGGGGAGTCGTACCACGCATATATATAGTTGTCAGGTTGTCACAGCCACTAAAGGTGTACTCACCAATGTATGTCACCGTTGCGGGTATAGATATTTCGGTAAGTGCAGTGCAGCTGTTGAAGGCGTACGACTCTATGGTCTCGAGTCCCTCGTGGAGTGTCACGTTGCGCAGCTTGGGGCACTGGAAGAGAGCATGCTGGTCGAGGGTTTTGAGGCCGTGGCCCATCGTTGCTCTCTCCAACTCGGAGCACTGCGCAAAGGCACCTTGACCTATATACTCCACGCTGTCGCTAATGGTGATGTACCTGACGTCGGCGCAGCTCAATGCGAAGTCACCGATGGATGTGACATCCTCGCCAAAGGTTATGTCGGGGCAGTGTAGACCCTTGAACCAGTGCATGGCGTTTTCGACGTTGAAACTATGCCCTGGGAAGTTGAAGTTTATGGTCATATGTTTTGCTGTGCAACCCTCAAAGACGCTTGCTCCCATAGATATTATGCTTGTGCCGAGGTATATATCCTCGACGTTGCAGTTGCCAAAGGCTCCCCAGCCTATTGACTTCGTATGGTCACCTATGGTGATGCTTGTTATTAGCTCGTAGTTACAGAAAGTATAACGACCTACCGTGGGTGTAGCCTCCGTTGTGCGCACCTCTGTTACGAGAGTGTCGTTAGTCCATAGTCGAGCCTTGTGGTTGTGCAGAGGGTTAGATGTCTCGGTGCCAAATGGTATGGCATACCACTGCTCTATGTTGCTTATGTAGACATCCTCGATGTTCTCGCAGCCACTGAAGGCGTTGTTCTGCACATTCTTGACACTCTCGCCGAGGATTAGGGTGCGCAGTGGGGTATAGTCGCTAAACGAGTTCTTTCCCACGTCGCCATGGAGTGTCGCCTTGGAGAAGTTAGAGCCGTGTAACCAATGCTTGTCATCACTATTTGAAGTGTTGCAGCCAGGTGTTGTACCCTTCATCACAAGCTCACCCTCGCAGCCACTGAATATGCTGCCGCCAAGTGTTGTTATGCTTGTTGGCAGAGTGAAGGTCTTGCAACCTGTGCATCCCTCGAAGGCGCGACTGCCGATGTTGTATAGCGATGTTGGGAAGGTGAAAGATGTGATGTCTATCTGATCCTTGAATGCCTCCGTGGGTATTGTCCTCACTGCAGTCTCGAAGATGAGGCGGCAGTTGTCGGTGCGACTATCGTAGATGTGTGCTATGACATTGTTGTTGAATAGCTCGAGTCTGTCGAGCTGGGCGATCTGGTCTGTTGAGGTCGTATATACAATCTCGTTATACGATCTGTTTGCTGCATCCTGGAGTATGGGTAGCGAGTCGATGACCCTGTTCTCGGGTGTTAGGATGCGTAGGTAGGATACGCGAGATATGTCGAGGCTGCTCCTATCTACCGTCACCCTTATTGTGCCATCCTGCATGACACGTGTTCTCTCGGCTGTTAGCCATACGTCGGTCTTGGGTACAGATACGAGGTATTCCATGTTTATGGAGATGTCTATATCTATCGTTCCGCCCTCGGCGCCGATGGTGTAGGTGCTCGGCCCCAGGTTCTCGACGTAGGGTAGTCTCTGCTGCTCTATGGGTATTACCACCTGCTTGCCGTGCGAGAGGTATATCGTTAGCTTGCCGTGGCGTGGTTCTATGCTCTGTGTTGGTGCTACGGCCACCGAGAAGAACTTGTCCTGTGGTGTTCCTGATGTTGGAAATACTGTTATCCACTCCTGATCTACGCCTATAGACCAGTGGTCAGCGGTCTTGAAACCATACATTTGTGTGTCACCCTCGGCTGGGAAGATGGGTGCCATGTCGCAGTCGGGATCGAACTTGATACCGTATTTACCATCCTCCTCGTTGCTACATGCCATAGTTGCAATGCATAGTATGGCCGCTGTGAATATCTTGAGCACCTCTTTTATCATCATACATAGTGTGTATTTCATCACAAAGGTATAAAAAAAAGTGTTTCAGATATCTCCGAAACACTTTTTTTATCACTGGGTGACTTTAGAACACCACGCGAACACCAAGTTGCATATGCCAGCGTGAGTTGATGTCGTCTGTCGTGTAGCTTGCGCCGTTGAACTTATATACGGGGCGGTAGTCGTTGCCCTCGGCACGTAGTTCCGTGATGGTCACTGGCGATAGTGTCCAGTTCGATGTGCGGTGCACAAGACCCCACGAACGTGATATGAGGTTCGAGAGGTTGATGACGTCGAGTGATAACTCCAGACGACGTCCCGACTTGTCGCCTCGGCTAAAGTAGAACGACTGTGCTATGTGGAGGTCAAGACGGTGCACGAAGGGTAGTGAGTGAGAGTTGCGTTCAGCAAACTTGCCTCGGTGTGCGCGTAGGTAGTCATCGTCCTCGATGTAGTCGTTGAATGCCGCCATTGATGTCTCATCTGCCCACAGCATCGTTGGCATCTCTGCCTTGGTGGGGATGTATATCAGTGAGTTGCCTCGGTATGTGTCGCCATTCTCGTCGGTTTTGCCCTTGGCATATGTAAGCGAGTAGTGCTCGCCCGAGAAACCGTTGTAGAGAAGCATCACGTTAGTGCCAAAGAGTCCGTGGCCGTAGCGACGTGCATACGATATAGATGCCACAATCTTATGTGGGAACTCATATACGGAGCTGCTCAACGCTGGGGAGTTGCTGTCTACGGCATATGTGCGACCCCAGTTTGATGATGCCTGTGCCGAGATGCCGTCATTCACACTGCGTGACTGCGAGTAGGTATATGCCGCAGCAATGTCGAGACCCTCGAGAGCACCTGTGAAGTTGTACTCGGCGCGTGCTGTTGCCGACCATGAGTAGCCCTTATTGGTGTTGCTCAATCGATATACGGCAGAGTACTCCTTCGTCGATGAGTCGTAATATGTTGTAGACGAGGTGCTGGCCTCACCGCCAACATATACTCGGCGACCATTATCCTCAGCAACGATGTTTTCTACGAAGATGTTGTTGATGCCCTTTGTGTAGTCACCCATGACCATGAGTCGTAGGTTCTGTATTGTGAAGTTAGCACCAGCGGACACGCGGAACACCTGTGGATAGCGGAAATCCTTATCTACAAGGTCTATAGATGGGTTGCTACGGAGACCTATAGCCTCAGGGTTGAGGTTGAAGTCGGGGGTCTCTGCTGGGTTATTTACCGTCACACTTGTAGAACTCAAGCCTGTGTTCTGGTAACAGTTGGATAGCCATACGAAGGGCACACGACCCGTGTATATGCCGGCATTGGCATATAGACGCACGAAGGAGTTGTGCCACATGACGCCTACGCGAGGTGAGAAGAGCAACTGTGCACGTGGTATGTCGCCCGTGTAACTCTCATTCTTTGTAGCAATATCGCTAGTGTTGAATGTCTCGTTGACCCTCGGTGTGTCGAACATCACGGGGATGTCGAGGCGTAGACCGTATGTAAACTCGAGGTTGCCACCCGCTGCAAGAATCTTATCCTGGGCATATAGAGCAAACTGGCCCATGGTCATCGGAGGGTTCTTCTTGCCATTAAGAAAGTAACCATAGGTATACTGCGTTGCGTTGTCGGCTAGGAAGTCGTCAAGCGATGAGTAGGTGTATGTGCCTCGTGCATTTGCCATGTAGAGGTTGTCGGCGCGATATATCTCGTTTGCTGTACCGAATGTCAGGGTGTGGTTACCCAGCGTGATGTTGACATCATCGTTCACGATAAATATATCCTGCTTCAGCATGTTGCTTCCCGAGTAGGGGTTTGTGCCAATCGTTGCCGAGCCATTCTCCCTCTCGCCAAGACCGTTGATTATCACAGCAGGGAGACTCTCATCTGTGAGACGACCATCCTTGAGGCGAGTGTAGCCAACACGTAGGGCGTTAGATCCCCAGTGCTTCGTTGTGTTAAGCTCGCCAACGACAGAGTGCGAACGGTTGATGTTGGTGTACTCTGCGCCTGTGAAGTAGAAGGCCTGTGCCGTGTTCGATGAGGCATCTGCATCAGCATATAGCATGTTGTAGCGCAGTGTGAGGTGGTTCTCGCGGTTTATGTTCCAGTCGATGCGTGCCACTGCCGAGCCTGTAATCTCGAGCACGTTGTTCTCACCATATCCGCCGCCGTCATAACCTGTGAGACTCTCGTATCTCTGTGATATGGTCTCTGCCTGGTCGAGTGTCAGTGCAGCATTGCCGCTACCGGGGTAGTGTGTCGATGGTGTAGCGTTGCGATTGAACTCTCCAGCAACAAAGAAATGTAGTCTATTTTTGATTATTGGACCACCGAGTGTTACACCTACAATGTTTGTCATTTGCTGCGATAGACGGCTGCGATTCTCTACGTCAGCACCAGGTGTTGTGCCCCAGAAATGCTCGTTATTAAAATAGGTATATGCCGAGCCTCGGAACTCGTTATCACCCGAACGTGTAACGGCATTTATGCCACCGCCCGTAAAGCCACTCTCGCGCACGTCAACCGTTGATGTAGTGATTGTTACAGCCTCTAAAGCATCGATAGGTATGGGGTTGGCACGTGTCAGCGAACCTGTCATACCTGTGGTGCCAAGGCCATATATGTCGGCCGAGGGCGAGCCATCTATTGTGAAGGCGTTGTAGCGGTTACTCTGACCACTCAACACTATGCCTCCCGAGGCGGGACTCACCGCTGTCGACATCATGTGTGTGAGGTCGTAGATGGAACGGTCGATTGTAGGTATTGTGGCCATTTTTCTACGGTCGTAGTAGCTACGGTCGTAGTTCTTTGCTGAGTGCTCGTTGAGTACTCCCTGGCCGATAATTACGGTGTTCTCGATGTAGATGTCCTGCTCCTTGAGGTCGGCATTTATTGCCTCCGTTGTGCCGAGCTGCAGATCCACATTCTCAAACTTTTGTGTTGAGTAGCCGATGAATGAGATGGTGATGGTGTAGGGGCCTCCTACGCGCATGCCACTTATAGAGTAGTGGCCTTGTGCATTTGTTGTTGTGCCATAGGCAGTGCCCGAGGGACCATGGTGTGCAACTACTGTTGCGCCAGCAAGGGGTTTGTCGTTAGCGGTCACACTGCCTCGCAATGCAGAGGTTGTAACCTGTGCGGTCGACACTGCCACGACAAGAAGCAGTGCGATCGTTAAAAGCAATCGCTTCATAGGTTTTGATTTAGGGACACTATTTATGTGTCAGGTTAATGAATAGGTTTTGTGCTATTTTTTGAGCAATAGCGGATGCAAATATATGAAAAAAATCGTGTCGTACAACACTATGAATTAAATTTTTTTCTACGTCGTAATATCTTGTCTTGTAGTTGTTCCGCACCTCAAATAATGACATATCGCATAAATATGTCTCTAATATTATATGGATTGGTTTTTTATTTAATAAAATATCCTTTTTGTTGAAGATTTTTGGTGTCTGTAAAGCGCTATTTTGGGTATTATTTAATGTTAAATTTTAAAATACGTAGTATGTTGTTGAAAAAAAAAGATTGGGAATTTTTGCTATTTAAATTAATTGGGTTATCTTTGTGCATTAACTTTACGCAGAGAGTCTATACTTTGCATTGCTTTAAGCGCCGATATGTGTGATGCAGTGTGTGGTTTTTGGCGTAGGGAGAAGAAAAAACTTTATAACTTTATACAAATTTTTTCACTTAAAACTAATGCTTATGGTTAGAAAAGTTGTACTATCAATGGTTGCAACTCTGGTCTTGGGCTGCTTCGGCGCTTATGCACAAGGTCAGCGTGTTACCGGTACAGTGACCGATGAGACCGGTACGCCGGTCATCGGAGCAGCGGTTGTAGTCGAGGGAACATCTCGCGGTACTACTACCGACGTTGCCGGTTGTTATGAGATCGCAGCTGATGCGAATGCTACCTTGGAATTCTCTTACCTTGGTTTGCAGACGCAGAAGGTTGCAGTTGCAGGACGTACAGTCGTAGACGTAGTTCTCGCTGCTGATTCAGAGCAGATCGAGGAGGTTATCGTCCAGGCGTTCGGTACTGCAAAGAAAGAGGCCTTTACAGGTTCTGCATCTGTCATCAAGTCAGAGGACTTGGTTAAGACGCAGTCATCATCTGTAGCTACGGCTCTCGTTGGTAAGGTTGCAGGTCTTCAGACCTCACAGGGTTCTGGTCGTCTTGGTTCAGAACCATCAATCACTATCCGTGGTATCGGTTCACTCTACGCAGGTACTTCACCTTTGTGGGTAATCGACGGTGTACCTTATGATGGTGACCTTAACAACATCAACATGGCCGATATCGAGACAATGACAGTCTTGAAGGATGCTGCTTCAAACGCACTTTATGGTGCTCGTGGTGCTAACGGTGTTATCATGGTTACCACAAAGCGTGCAAAGGCTGGTGATGCTCGTATTTCATTCGATGCAAAGTGGGGTGTTAACACACGTGCTCGTCAGCTTTACGACTACGTGAAGGATCCAGGTCAGTACTATGAGATGCACTACACAGCGTTGAAGAACAACTACATGGCTAACGGTTCTACTGACGCAGAGGCTCACGCACTCGCTAACACTACATTGACATCTAATGGTGCTGGTGGTTTGGGCTACTCTGTATTTACTGTTCCTACAGGTCAGACTCTTATCGGTTCTAACGGTAAGATGAACCCTAACGCTACTTTGGGCTACAAGTTCAACTACAACGGTCAGGACTATACTGCTACTCCAGACGATTGGATGGATGAGTTGTACGATCCTGCATTCCGTCAGGAGTATAACTTGAGCATTGCTGGTGCTACAGAGAAGTCTAACTTCTTCGCATCATTCGGTTACCTCAACAACAATGGTATTACAGACGGTTCTAACATGGAACGTTACACAGCTCGTTTGCGTGCTGACTACCAGGCAAAGAAGTGGTTGAAGGTAGGTGCTAACATGACATATACTAACTTCTACTGGAACAGCTCTTCATCAGGTAACGAGGGTGATGGTTCTACAGGTGACGTATTTATGGCTGCTGCTGATACAGCTCCTATCTATCCAGTATACATCCGCGATGGTGAGGGTAACATCATGAAGGACCAGTACGGTTGGAACGTATATGACTCTGGTGATGGTTCAGTTTGGGGTATGAAGCGTTCTTCAGGTTCTATGGCTAACCCATTGCAGCTCATCACTCTTGATAAGTCTATCTCTGAGGGTAACGCATTTGGTGTTAACGGTTTTGCTGATTTCATCTTCATGCCAGGTCTTAAGCTCCAGATCAATGGTGCTATCTCAGTTGATGAGACACGTGGAACATCATTGCAGAACCCATACTATGGTCAGTTCGTAACTAACGGTGGTATCTTGTACAAGTCACACAGCCGTAGCTTGTCATACAACCTCCAGCAGTTGCTCTCTTACAACAAGTCATTCGGTGCTAACGATGAGCACAACCTCGACTTGTTGCTCGGTCACGAGTTCTACGTAAGCCAGTCTTACGCTTTGAGTGCACAGAAGTCTAACATCTTCGACGATAGCATCCTCGAGTTGGCAGGTGCTGTTGTTGACCAGAGTGCTTCTTACTCTGCATTCGACGAGTACCTCAACGAGGGTTACTTCTTCCGTGCACAGTACGAGTACGACGGCCGTATCTTCGCTTCTGCGTCATTCCGTCGCGATGCATCTTCACGCTTCCATCCAGATCACCGTTGGGGTAACTTCTGGTCAGTAGGTGCTGCATGGATCATCAACCGCGAGCAGTGGTTCAACGCCCCTGTATTCAGCATGTTGAAGATTAAGGCATCTGTTGGTTCACAGGGTAACGATAACATCGGTTCTTATATGTATACAGACCGTTACAGCGTAACAAACGACGGTAATGGTGGTATCGCTGTAATCTGGGGTGCAAAGGGTAATCCTAACATCACATGGGAGACTAACACTAACATCAACGTAGGTGTTGAGTTCGGTTTGTGGAATGATCGTTTGTCAGGTAGCATCGACTTCTTTAACCGTATCACTTCTGATATGTTGTTCTCTGTTCCTGTTGCTTCATCTCTTGGTTACTCATCATACTACGATAACATCGGTGATATGCTTAACCGCGGTATCGAGATCGTGTTGAATGGTGACATCATCCGCACAAGAGACGTTGTTTGGAGTGTTAACGTTAACCTCACACACGCGAAGAATAAGGTATTGAGCTTGCCAGATTCACGTAAGAACTTCAAGCTTGACGGTCACGAGGGCTTCATCAACGGTTCTACAGGTATCATCGCCGAGGGTCTTTCAATCCACTCTATCTACATGCTTACTTACGCAGGTCCTCACCCAGAGACTGGTGAGCCACAGTGGTGGCAGAAGAACACAGAGACTGGTGAGTGGGTAGCCACTACATCTCCATCTGTAACTTCTGATATCAACTCACGTAAGTACCTCGGTGACGCTTCACCAAAGCTCTTCGGTGGTTTCGGTACTACATTGTACGCTTACGGTTTCGACCTCTCTATCGCATTTGACTATCAGGTAGGTGGTCTCTCATACGATGGTGGTTACGCAGGTTACATGGCATCTCCATTCGGTTCAAGCGTTGGTGGTAACTACCACATCGACTTGTTGAACTCATGGGATAAGGAGACTAATCCTAAGTCACAGATTCCACGTTTCCAGTTTGGTCGTGAGTACAACAGCACACAGTCTGACTTCTACTTGATCAAGTCTGACTACTTGAACATCTCTAACATCAATCTTGGTTACACATTCCCAGCAAAGTGGTGGAACAACAAGATTCAGAACTTGAGAGTTTATGTTGCTGCTGACAACGTGATCTTCTGGTCACACCGTAAGGGTTACGATCCACGTGGTACAGGTAACACTAACTACTCACCTATCCGTACAGTGTCTGGTGGTGTAACTTTGACATTCTAATTTAAACACGATTTAAGATTATGAAAATGAATAAGATATTCAAGCTTACAGCAGTTGCTCTTTGCGGCGTTGTCGCATTGACAGGCTGTATTCGTGAGACTCTTCCACAGACTGGTACGGTTACACAGGGTCAGGTTCAAGATAGCTCTGCGGGTATCGATGCCAGCTTGAAGGGCCTTCCATCAGGTTTGATGAATGCAGCCTATGGCATGTGGTCTCATGGTGACTTCGGCTATACATCATTTGGTGTATGGAACGACCACGCTAACCACCTCATCATGCCATGTACAGTATGGTCAGGCGGTAACCAGTATTACGACCGTTTCCAGCAGCCTTACTACGGTTTGGGTATGGGTGCCAGCGGTTATATGGCTTACCACTACTGGGGTCAGAACTATCCTAACATCAAGCTTTGCAACGATATGATTGCAACTTGCGGTGATGAGGAGAACCTCGCTACATACCGTGGTATCGCGAAGACTTTCCGTGCTCTTCTCTACATCGATATGGCTCGTATGTACGATGCTCTTCCAGCTAATGCTCCAGACAATGCTAACTATGCTGCCGAGCTTCTCGAGGTTGAGGGTCTTACAGTGCCTATCGTAACAGAGGCTACTACAGAGCAGGATGCTGCTAAAAACCCACGTGCTACACGTGAGGAGTTGTTCACATTCATCTTTGCTGACCTTGCAGATGCAGCTACTTGCCTTGCAGAGTACAAGCCTACATCTGTTAACTATCCATCATTGGCTGCTGTATACTCATTGTATGCACGTGCTTACCTCTGGTTGGGCGGTTTCGAGATTGGTCTCTATTCAGAGGTTCCTACTGGTGCTGATGCTTACCGTCTTGCTGCAGAGTATGCACGTAAGGCTATCGACACAGCAGGTGGTGCTATCATGTCACAGGAGGAGTGGACTAACCCACGTACTGCGTTCAACACAGTTGCTTCATCATGGATTTGGTCATTGCAGATGTCAACTGATACCGTTCTTGGTAACCTTCACGCATTTGCTGCGCACATGTGTCCAGAGGCAACTTACGGTTACACTCCATTGGCACAGCCAGGTGTTACAAAGATGATGTATGATCGTATGAGCCCTACTGACTGGCGTAAGTCTGTCATCTTGAGCCCTAAAGCTTCATATGATGACATTAAGGGTCGTACACTCTACACAGAGGAGGAGTTCTACGCAATGGGCTTCAACCCATACGTTTCGTTCAAGTTCCGTCCTGCAGGTGGTGAGATGGTTGACTTCATGACAGCTAACGCTATCACATTCCCTATCATTCGTCTTGAGGAGATGTTCTTCATCGAGATGGAGGCTACAGCACACTATGATGTTGCTACAGCTAACACTCTTCTCTACACATTCATGTCAAACCGCGACCCATACTACACATACGCTGGTAACCAGTCTGACGTAGATGCGCTTGTTGACGAGATCATCTTCCAGAAGCAGGTTGAGTTCTGGGGTGAGGGTCACACATTGTTTGATATGAAGCGTCTTAACATGAGTGTTGATACAAGCGATCCTAACACTTACCCTGTTCCAGGTGCTAACTTCAGGCCTATCGGTCGTCTTCCATGGTGGAATGCATGTATCCCAATGGGTGAGATGCAGGTTAACCTTGGTATCCAGAAGAACAACCCTGACCCATCAGGTGCATTGAAGTCATCATCTGAGATGCCAAGCTAGTATTGTAACGAATAACGAATTTTGTATATGAAAAGTCTAAAGTATATTCTATTGTTCCTCGCGGCGGCAGTAACTTTTACTGCCTGCGAGGAGGAGTGGACACCAGGTGAGCCTGATGCTGCACAGAGTGTCTATTTCCCTTCAGACATTCGTAGCTTCACATTGACTACAGAGGATACATCTGTTGAGTTCCCTGTATACCGTGCCGTTGCGGGTGATGCTGTTGCTGTCAACCTTCTCACATCTGTTGTAGATCCTACTACAGAGGCTGAGACTGACTTGTTCACTCTTCCTACTACAGTGTCGTTTGCTGCTGGTGAGGTTGAGACTTCTTACACTATCACTTTCGACGCTGCACAGCTCGAGGCGGGTGTAAAGTATAATGTATTGATCCAGGTTAAGGATGCAGAGTTCCGTGGTAACTACGGTATCTCTTCTTTGTCATTCACTATTGGTCTTCCTGAGCCATGGGTAAGCCTTGGTGAGGGTATCTACCGTGATAACTTCTACAGCTGCTTGGTTAACAATCTTGACCCAGGTTACATGGCATATGTAGACATCCAGCAGCACGCTATTGAGACACACCGTGTACGTGCTTATGCTCTCTTTGGTCGTAACATGATGGCTTCGTTCTATGGTGGTATTCCAGAGTTCGTAGAGTACCATACTGAGGATATGAGCCTTGAGTTCGACGTGACTGATCCAGAAGCTGTTATCATCAATGGTGATTCAAATGCGACGTTCGGTGGTAGCCCTGCACAGTCTGTAGGTTTCTATATGGACGGTTTGAATCTCCACCTTGTTATGAACGATGCTACCAAGCTTGGTGTATATCGTGATGGTATCATCTCGTTCCCACACGCTAACTCATTCTACATCATCGATGAGGAGTACTATGGTCTCTATGGTAACGATGCAGGTCTTCTTGCATTCGCATTACCTGGTGCATCGTTCGTTGATCCATCAATCTCTGCTGCATACGCTGGTATGAATGTTAACGCACAGGGTGAGGCAAAGGCTCTTATCGAGTTCACACTTGGTTTCGATGTTACATCTTACAAGTTCGTAGTTCTCGAGGAGGATGCTACAGCTACTGCAGAGGAGGTTATCGCTGGTATCTTGGAAGGTACTCTCGAGGAGGGTGTCTTCGTAGCAGAGGATGCTTCACAGCTCACTTGGGAGCTTGACATTAAGAAGGGTATCTTCACTATCGTTGCTGTTCCTTACATTGGCGAGGATGCTTATGATGCATATGTTGATATGTTCTACTTCCCAGGTGCTGAGGTTCAGATACCTGAGTTTGCAGCAGAGGTAATTGTTGATTCAATCTACAACATCACTGGTAACCCTGCTACCGAGGAGGCTTACCCAACAACATCATCATTTGGTATTTATTTGGAATCTGAGATGGGTGATGCTATTAAGTCTATCACTTATTTCGTTGGTAAGGGCGCTTTGGATGAGAAGATTGATGATAGCGTTTACATCGCAAACGGTAATGATGCATCAGCATTTATCCCTCAAATTATCGAGAAGGGTTATGCTATCATGGCATTCCAGAATATGCCAGCTGGTATGGAGTGCGGTGTTCTTATAAGCTTCGACACTGTTTACGGCGTTAAGACTATCCGCACTACTTACACTATTCCTACTGAGGCTCCTGTAATCCCAGAGACACCTGGTGAGGGTGAGGGCACCGAGGGTGAAGGCACTGAGGGTGAAGGCACTGAGGGTGAGGGCACCGAGGGTGATGCTACACAGCAGTCATTCAAGGCATCAAAGTCAAGCCTTGTTCGTGCTCCACGCATCGTTAAGGACATCGTTCCTTACTATGGTGAGGTTAAGCATGAGTACACTGCTCGTCAGGCACAGTCACTCCGCTAATAACTCACAGGTTATATAGTTCGTGAGGCTCGGGTTATCCCGAGCCTCATTTTTTTTGCTCATGGGTAATGGTTGTGCTTCTATTCTATTTACTATTTTTGGCGACAATTATTTTATATTTAGAAATTTTTGTTACCTTTGCGCAGTATAGTGTTTATGAGAGAGACTTGCAATACAATACGTGAATATTAACCTTTTAACTTTATAAACATGCGTAAAGCTAAAAAACTAATCTTTGCCTTGGTGGCGATGCTTGCTGTAGCGTGCGTTGCTGACCCAACAAATGAGGCACCCGAGAACTCGTTGGAGGCGTCCCTTGCCCAGAAGTTCGTGAACGTACCTGACTCATCTGCCAAGGGCTCGATTCTCTTGTTCGTGAGTGAGGAGACATCAAAGGTATGGCGCGAGGCTACTACCGTTACTCGTTCGGGCATCGCTACTCTCGATGCTATTGCCGAGGAGTTCGAGGTATTGTCAATCTCGCCTATAGTAAATCTTAATGTTAATCCTGAACGTCTACGTAAGTATGGTCTCGACCGCTGGTACGAGGTGCGTTTCGCTGAGGAGATCGACGTTGAGAGTGTTGCAAAGCGTTTTGCTGCTAACGATGGCATTGAACGTGTGCAGTACAACACTATCCTCTCACGCCCAGCTATGCGTGCTATCCCTGCTACGCAGATGCCTGACGTGACACGTGCTGATGAGCTCCCTACAAACGACCCTATGCTTAAGCTCCAGTGGCACTACAACAACACGGGTACTGTGATGAACTACCGCAATGGTGCCAAGAAGGGTGAGGATATAAACCTATACTCTGCGTGGAAATATACTGCCGGTAACCCTGCAATTATCGTTGCCGTTCTCGACGAGGGTGTGCAGTACAACCATCCAGACCTTGCTGCCAATATGTGGGTAAACGAGGCAGAGTTGAATGGTGTTGAGGGTTTCGATGATGACGACAATGGCTACGTCGATGATATCCACGGTATCAACGCTGTGAAGAATAATGGTAAGATTACTTTTGATAGAAATGGTGACACAGGTCATGGTACACACGTTGCGGGTACTGTTGCTGCTGTAAACAACAACGGCATCGGTGTAGCGGGTGTTGCTGGTGGTACTGGTAATGGTGACGGCGTGCGCATCATGAGCTGCCAGATCTTTGATGGTAATGATACTGCGAACACTGTTGCGTATGTTGTTCGTGCTGCTACGTATGCTGCAAATATGGGCGCTTGCATACTCCAGAACTCATGGGGCTATCCTGCTAACCTCACAGACCAGACATACGCAAGCAAGTATAGCGCAGAGTTTGCGGCGTTGCGTTACTTCGTAGAAGCAAGTGGTAACCCTACTGTTATGGATGGTAATGTGGCTATATTTGCTGCCGGCAATGATATGAAGCCGCAGTCTGACTATCCAGGTGGTTACAATGAGTTTATCTCGGTAGCCTCATTTGCTCCCGATGGCAAGCCTGCATACTACACTAACCACGGACCTGGCTGTAACATCTCTGCTCCCGGTGGTGAGTACGACGTCTATTCGGCAGCGGAGGATAGCTGTGTGCTCTCTACTGTCCCAAGCACCGTAGTGTATGATGGTGAGGCCTATGGTACAGACTATGCATACATGCAGGGTACATCTATGGCATGTCCTCATGTGTCGGGCGTGGCAGCTCTCGTACTATCTTATGCCTATGAGAATGGTCTCAAGCTTAAGAATAGCGAGCTCTACGACATTCTTTGCACATCTGTTCGTTCATTCTCAAGTGGCGACTTCTCTGGCACAAAGAAGGGTTATGATTCCTATACAGGTAAGTATGTAGATGTCCAGCTCAAGGACTATAAGGGCACTATGGGTACAGGTAAGATTGATGCTACGCTTGCTATCATGAACTTGCTTGCTACACCATGCTGTGATGTTATCGTGGGCGAGGATACAACTATCGATATCAACCGCTTCATCGGTGACGGTAAGAATGGTGTGACTATGTTCGGTGACTATGTGATCTCCGACGAGGTGCGCGAGAGACTCGACATCAATGGCGACCAGATATTTGGTGGTAAGTTGTACATCACATGCCGCAAGCCTGGCATTGGCGTTATCACACTTAAGTATATCGCCGGTGGCACTGTTGTAGGTGGCGGTAACACCGTGGGAGGTAAGCTCATCGAGAAGGATATCGTGCTTATCTCTCGCGAGAACAACGATTCAGATGGTTGGTTGTAAAATTTTAAAGCATAGAATAGTATGAAGATTTTTAAGATATTGTCACTCTTGGCCGTTGCTCTTGTGGCCTTCACATCATGCAGCGAAAATAATGAGGGTCCTGTAGGTCCAGGCTATGACCTCCCCACAGGTCCTATCGAGAAGATTGTTAACCAGTGGCGCTTGGCTACGGTAAATGGTGTAGAGGCGGAGTTCGATGTATATATCGACATCAAGGAGGATGCGAGCTTCGAGTTGTACCAGATGGTATACTCAAACCAGTACTACCTATATAAGGGTACATACACCCTCGAGGATCACCTCTTCACTGGTAGCTACCTCAGTGGCAAGATGTGGAAGTGCGACTATATGGTAGGCATCTCGGAGGATGAGCAGCACCTCACCATGATTAGCGTCGAGGATGAGAGCATCACATGTGTATACGATGCCGTTACTATCCCCGAGGATGTTAAGCAGGAGTCTGTAACACGAACTCTTGAGGTTGAACCATTCTTGTAATAGACTGCCGATTAAATGTAGGGGCCTGTCCATCTAATTGTTGGGCAGGCCCTTCGTTATTTTATGAAAATATCGAGTAAGTCGCTTGTTTTGAGAAAAAAATATTATCTTTGCAAGATGAGAAAGTGCCTTTGATTGTCGCAATGGCATGGCAACGACTCACGTAAGAGAGACTATAACGAAAACTAAAAGAGAAACTTTTAACTTTAATTAATTATGAATAAGGCTAAATTTTTACTGTTTGCCTTGGTTGCTTTGTTCGCCACATCATGTGTGGCTGACAGCGTAGATCAGCCCGTGTCTATGGAGCAGGGTCTATATGCCAAGAAGTTTGTAAACGACTCTGTAGGTGCGTTGGAGCATGAGCTCATCATCTTCGTGTCATCAGAGTGTGTTGAGTCGTTGTCAGGTGCCGAGGTTACTCGCACAGGTATGTCGGAGTTCGACGTGTGGGCACAGGACCTCAACGCAGCATCTGTACGCCCTGTATTTAACATGGCGGTAAATGGCGATCGTAAGCGCGAGATGGCTATGGATCGTTGGTTTGTTGTTGAGTTTGCGGAGAATGTTAACGTTGTGGACGCTGCACAGAAGCTCGCAGCTATCGACTACGTTGAACGTATCCAGTTCTCAAAGCCTATAAACCGTCCTTCAGTACAGCCTGTGGTACTCGTATCGGAGGCTGCACTTACACGTGCCGAGGCGATGCCTTTCGATGATCCTAGACTTCCACTTCAGTGGCACTACAATAACACTGGTAACAAGGCCCTTTTCTCAACAATCGTTGAGGGTGAGGATGTCAACCTCTTTGCTGCATGGGAGCTCACCGCTGGTGACCCAAGTATCATCGTAGCTATCTGCGACGAGGGTGTTGATAACACACACGAGGACCTTAAGGATAATATGTGGAAGAATGAGGCAGAGTTGAATGGTACAGCAGGTGTCGATGATGATGGTAACGGCTATATTGATGATGTTTATGGTTACAACTTCGCACGTAACACAGGCACTATCTCTTGGGACCGTCAGAAGGACTCTGGTCACGGTACACACGTAGCGGGTACTGTAGCTGCTGTTAACAACAATGGCATCGGTGTAGGTGGTGTTGCTGGTGGTACAGGTAACAATGACGGTGTACGCCTCATGTCTGTTCAGGTCTTCTCTGGCGATAAGGTTGCAGGTTTGGATGAAACAGCTGCTGCTGCGGAGTATGCTGCCGACAATGGCGCATGTATTCTCCAGTGCTCATGGGGTGTTGACCCAGGTGTACTTCCTAACGACAACGCATTTGTAACAGGTAGCTACGAGGTAGAGTATCTCGGCTTCAAGTACTTCATGGAGACGCAGAACTGCGATGCTCTCATGGGTGGTCTTATCTGCTTCGCTGCAGGTAATGAGGCGAAGTCTGTCGCTGGTTACCCAGGTGCTTACAACGAGTATATATGCGTTACAGCGTTCTCTCCAGATGGTCTTCCTGCATACTACACATGCTACGACCGTGGCTGTAATATCTCTGCTCCTGGTGGTGAGTATGATCTTGACGGTTCGGAGGCTGGTTGTGTGCTTTCAACAGTGCCAAAGGGTTTGTTCCGTGGCGAGTCGTACGCCTACATGCAGGGTACATCTATGGCATGTCCTCACGTGTCTGGTGTTGCAGCTCTTGGTCTTTCATATGCCCTTAAGCTCGGCAAGACATTCACATTGAAGGAGTTCAAGGAGATGGTTCTCACATCTGTAAATGCCTTTGACAGCAGCCGTTTCACTGGCTTTAAGAAGTGCCCCGATGGTAGTAACATGAACCTTGCAAGCTATAAGAATAAGATGGGTACAGGTAAGATTGATGCTTACCGCTTGCTCATGGCTGTTCGTGGCGACGTATGCGTTCCAGTCTCTACTACACAGAGCAACACTATCGACTTCAACGCCTTCATGGGTGATGGTAAGGTGTCGTTGAAGATGGATAGCAAGTATGAGCTCTCACAGGAGACAATCGATGCTCTCGGTATCACATATCACCAGGCATTCGGTGGTAAGTTGATCCTCGACTGTACAAAGTCTGGTGTTGGTACTGTTAAGGTTAACTTCGTTGCTGGTGGTACTATAGCTGGCGGTGGTCAGGTTACTGGCGGTATGAATATCGAGAAGGTGTTTACACTTATCGCACGCCCAGGTGTTCCTGTTGATGCTAATGGTCAGCCACAGAATCCTGGCGGTTGGTTGTAGTCGATGAATAATATAAAATTAAAGAATAGATATGAAAAATCTTAAGATATGGTCACTCGCCATGATGTTTATCTTGGCGTTGACATCATGCGAGAAGACTCCTGCAGGTAATGGCCCAGCGCCTATCCCTGGAGACCTTGTTGCTATCGTTGACGAGTGGGCACTCTCTACTTGGAGCAATGCAGAGGTTGCATTTAATGTATATATTGACTTCAATGACGACGGCACATTCTCTATGTACCAGCAGATCTACTCATTGGACTATGTACTCTTTGAGGGTACCTATAGCCTCTCTGGCGATGTCTTGACAGGTAAGTACTCTGACGGTCAGGCATGGGCTTGTGGCTACAAGGTTGACATAGCTAGTCAGGATGATGGTTCTAAAGTTATGACATTCTGGAGCCAGGATGGTAATAATATCTCAAGTGTGTATTCTAGCACTACTATCCCCGAGGATATCAAGGCGGAGGCAGCGCAGACACGTGCCGAGGAGATTGTTCGCTTCCTATAATCCACTGGAAGTAGCCTTCTTAAATACAATGAATGGGATGTCCATATCGGACATCCCATTCATTGTATAGGTGGGTGCACTCTATTAGCCTCCCAGATGTTTGCCTAGCGCCTCTATGATGAGTGCTGTGGCGCCGCAGTTCTTGGCGGTGTAGTCGCCCGCAGCACTGCTTGCTCTGCGCCACACCTCGCTGTTGGGGGTAAGTGGTGTAAACCACCTTTCGAGAGCCTCCGCACTATCTGTGCTGCATGCGGCACCCAGGGCTATCATGTCGCGAGCCTCCTTAAACTTGTGGTACCGTGGTCCAAAGGCTATCGGCAGGGCGAAGGTAGCTGCCTCCAGGGTATTGTGTATGCCGCGCCCGAAGCCCCCGCCAACGTATGCCCACGTCGCGTAGCGGTAGACGGATGATAGTAGACCTATGGTATCGAGTATCATGCACTGCGCTGTTGCCATCGCCTCGTCGCTATGTGAGGTGTAGCGTGTCACGCCACCTCGTATATGTGTCTCTATGTGGCGCATCCGTGCCTCGCAAATCTCATGCGGAGCTATGATGAATTTTATGTCGGAGTGGTTGTTCGCAAGCTCTATTATAAGCTCCTCATCGCGGCCCCATGTCGAGCCTGCAACAAAGAGATGGCTATCTCCTCTAAACTTCTCGACAAAGGGTAGCACCTTTGCCGCCATCGCTATATCTCGCACACGATCGAAGCGTGTGTCGCCCGCCACTATGCTCTCAGCGCCCAGCTCCATAAGTAGGTTCTGTGATGCCTCATCCTGAACATATATGCCACTAAATGCCGCGAGTGCCTTGCGCCATGCTCTTCCCCATGGTCGGAAGAAGATGGAGTTGCGGCGGAAGATTGCAGATATGAGGTATGTGGGTATGCTGCACTGGCGTAGCGCCTCGAGGTATCCGAGCCAGAACTCATACTTGATGATTATTGCCACCTCGGGGTTTATGGCCTCTATGAAGCGTGTTACGTTGTGTGGCCTATCTGTGGGTAGGTAGAAGACGTAGTCGGCATTGGGGTAGTCCTTGCGTATCTCGTAGCCCGAGGGCGAGAAGAAGGTCAGTACAACCTTGATGTCGGGATATGCTCTCTTTAGTTGCTCAATGACGGGACGTCCCTGCTCGAACTCGCCGAGGGAGGCGGCATGTATCCATACACGTCGTTCGTGGGGCTGCATACGCTGCGCTATTGCCTCGAGCAGCCCTTGTCGTCCTGTGCGCCACTTGCGTGCCTTGCTGCTCCACAACCCAGCAACTGCGGCGCCACACTCATAGAGGCGGATGCCTATGTTGTATAGTGACATCTACGTGTTAATGATAAAAGGGGGTGTCGCAACATAGCTGTTGGACAACCCCCAAGGTGTTATAGTCTTGCTACAGGATATTCTCTGTTAGCTCTATCACTGTGTTGTTGTGGTCGTCGATGGTCACAGCAACAAGGTCGAACTCTATCTCGAGAGGTGTGCGGTATATTGTACGGTATGCCTGTGCACCACGGCGTAGCGTGCGTATCTTTTGGTCGTTGATGCTGTCGTATGCCGACTGCCAACCGCCCAGCTTACGTGTCTTAACCTCTACGAAGTGGAGTGTGTCGTAGCGCTGCGCAATGATGTCTATCTCGTAGTGTCCTATGCGCCAGTTACGTTCCACGATGAGGTATCCACGTTCGCGTAGCCATGCCACGGCGGCATCCTCGCCCCGTGTGCCTATCTCGATAGTCGAAATATCCATCTGTTACTTTCCGCGACGCATTAAGAAGTCGATGTTGTCGCCAGGGTTAACCTCGTAAGGTGCTATGCCCTTCTTGAATATGCGCATTGGGCGTGAGCCTATGAGTTGGATGCCGTTGCTGTCTATGCGGAGCATACAACCCTCACGAAGACCTACCACATAGCGGCTGCGGTTAGCCTCGAGGTACTCCATGATACGCTGCTCGCGTGTCTCACCGGCATGACCTACAGGGTTAGCGTCGAGGTAGTGTGGGTTAATCTGGAACGACACAAGGCCTATTGCGCGGAATGACTCTGGCTGCACGATAGGCATATCGTTTGTTGTGCATATCGTAGGACAAGTGACGTTGCTACCAGCCGACCAGCCGATGTATGGCACACCAGCCTTCACGCGGCGGAAGATCAAGTCGAGCAAGTCCTCCTCCTGCATCTTCTTGAGCAGTGCAAAGGTGTTACCGCCGCCGATTACGATTGCCTGTGCGTGGCGTATGAAGTTGCGCTTGTTGAGTGCGCGGTGTATAGATGTAACCTTAATTCCAATCTCGTTGAATCGCTGCTGCACCTTTGCTTCATACTCGTCGTAAGAGAACGTCACGGCAGCATATGGCACGAATACTACTTCGCTAACACCTTCGAGTGTTTTTGCTATCTCTTTGATGGGATACTGCAAATAAGGCTCACCTGCATTGGTGGAATTGGAAATTAATAGAAGATTCATAAATCCTTGAATATTAGTTAATTAATATATGTTTTCGTAAAATTGTAAATATTTTTTTGCGTCATAATGTCAAAGATAATAAAAAAAGTGTTATTTTTGCACCGTTCGATGAAAAAAATGTTGTCGAACAAGTTACAGTAGAAAATATTTACTACTATAATGTTTAACTAAAACTTATTTATTATGTCAGAAATTAAGTCAAAGGTTGTCGAGATCATCGTTGACAAGTTGGGCGTAAAGGAGTCAGAGGTAGTTGCAGAGGCAAGCTTCACAGCACACCTTGGTGCAGATTCTTTGGATCAGGTAGAGCTTATCATGGAGTTCGAGAAGGCTTTCGACCTTCAGATTCCTGATGGTGACGCAGAGAAGATCCAGACTGTGGGCGACGCTATCAGCTATATCGAGTCTCACAAGTAATAGATAATTCTTAAGCACATGTAGCATTTCCCACCCGCTGGGCTATCCTTGTGGGGTGCCGAATGGTGGTAGTGCTTACAGTATAAAGAGTTATGATGGTCGTGATACTACGACCGCGGAGACTTACTCATGTACCTGGCTCTGGCGTAGTAGTATCAAGATCTTTTACGAGAGTTATGGACTATGCCAAGGGATTTATCCCTCGGCGTAGTCCATTATTTGTCTGCTAAAAAACTACTATAATCTATTAAGATTAATCCTATGTTTGACTTTTTGCTTCGTCCCCTACGTCGTCGTTTTGGCCGTGATAAGGAGTACTTTGCAGCCATCGATGATATGTTTGGCTTCGTGCCTCACAACATAGAGCTCTATAAGCTGGCTCTCATACATAAGTCAGCATCTGTGGAGCTTGAGGATGGTAGTCATATAAATAATGAACGTCTCGAGTTTTTGGGCGATGCTGTTATTGAGAGCATTACCTCGGACTTCCTGTTTATTGAGTTCCCGGAGCATGATGAGGGTTTCATGACGCAGCTACGTTCGAAGATTGTCTCTCGACAGTCACTCAACCGCATAGCTTCGGAGATTGGTCTCGACAAGCATGTAATATCTCATGCTGCGGGTAACTCTACGCAGAAACATATATATGGCGATGCCTTCGAGGCGATGATGGGTGCTATATACCTCGACCAGGGCTACGACTTCGCTAATAGGCTGCTCATCAACGATATCTATGGTCGCTTCCTCTCTATCGACGATGTCATGCAGTCGGAGACCGACTTTAAGAGCCGCCTCATAGAGTGGTGCCAGAAGAATCACCTTTCTATCGAGTTCCGCACGGGTCACGACACCACAGCGTTGTCATCACATCCCGTCTTCCACTCTACGGTATATATCGGAGGTATTGCGGCGGGTCATGGTACGGGTGACTCGAAGAAGCAGGCGGAGCAGAGTGCGGCCTTCTCTGTGTCGCAGGACTCGACAGCGACAATCACAGATGAGAGTTGTGCGGCAATGCTCGACCGCATAGATAGACTGGCCAATTAGTTTGTGGCTAAAAGATTTAGTAGCAAATATTTGTCTGCCGATAAAATATTTGCTACTTTTGTTTTGATTTATCAATATATCATAACCTAAACTGTATAAATAGAATGAGACGTAAAAGCCCTGTTCGCAGATGGCGACTTCTTGTCGCGTGTGTTGTATTGCTCATTGGCGCATCGTTTCTTGTGGTGGCACTGATGTCTGATGGCTCTAATGGTAGTAGGGTGGTGTCAACAAGGTGTCATGTCGATTATGTTACACTATATAGTCCAGTTGATAATGGTGCTGTTGAGGACTTCTGGGGCGACCCCGAGGATGCTTGCCAGATTGTCATCTCGAAGCAGAGTCAGACAATCACAATGTGCGACTCGAAGGGTGGTACCATATGTTCATATCTAGTCTCTGTGGGCCGTAACTTCGGTAACAAACAGTGTGCTGGCGACCTAAAGACTCCCGAGGGTGTCTTCTCCATCGAGATGATTCATGATGCGTCGGACTGGGGTCACGACTCGAATGATGGTAATGGCTATGTATCAAGTTGCTATGGTAATTGGTTTATGCGCCTTAAGACGCCACCACACCGTGGTATTGGCATCCATGCCTCGATACGCCGACCATCTATCGGCCAGCGAGCATCTGAAGGTTGCATATGTCTGCATAGCGAGAATCTCGATAAGCTGCGACCTCTGGCATACGAGGGTATGCCAGTGATTATCGAGACATCGATAAGGGATATGGCAGCAGATGGCAGATGCGAGATACTGCACGAAGAGTATGTGCTAAATAATAATCTTATGCGTGGTCTCGGTTGGTTTGATGCTATGCCTCTGGTTGTTGTTATGCAAGATAATGTAACCCATGTCGTTGAGGAGGGCGATACATATCTATCACTCGCCGTTAAGTATGGCACCACACGTAAAAATATTGAGGTGCTAAACCCTGGTGTCGACCTTGAAACCTTGACTCCAGGCGATAACATTGTGGTTAAGGGAACCTTTGTTGTGCCCCTACGCTATGTAGCCCCTACAATATACGACTCAAGGGCGATGGTCAATTGTACTGATACACTCTACTATACAGCCACCAAGGTCGATAACTTCGGTCGTATTGCGGTTATGCATAGCACAACGCGCGATAGGATTATCGAGCTAAATCCAGGTGTTAATCCCGATAGACTCACCGAGGGTCAGGTTGTACGTGTGAGGTAATTTAATACTTTAAGGCGATGAAGAATATCACTGACAAACTTCAGTCGCGTGGTGCTGCGTCACTCACCGACGAGGAGGTCATTGCCCTTGTGCTTACCGAGATGTCGGGTGGCGATACGAGGGATGTGGCTGCGGAACTTATGCGTGGTGTTGGTGGCAGCCTGCTTGCGCTTGCCGATGTCGACATCATGCGCTTGAGGATGCTTGGCGGCATAGGCATGGTTCGTGCCGCCCGCCTCAAGGGTGCTATAGAGCTCGGTCGTAGGCTCGCTGTCGCCGAGGCCTCGAGACAGGATGTGGTGACCTCGGATAGCGATGTTGTGCGCATCATGGAGCCGCATCTCGCTGGTCTGCAGCATGAGGAGTGCTGGGCGCTGTACCTTGCATCGTCGGGCAAGGTTCTCGAACGTATGCGTATAAGCCAGGGTGGTGTGCAGGCGACCATCGTCGACTTCCGCCTCATCATTAAGCGTGCGTTGGAACTCCTTGCTGTGCAGATTGTTCTTGTGCACAACCACCCTTCGGGCAGTGCCGAGCCGAGTGGCCAAGATGTGGCACTCACGGAACGTGTTGCCGAGGCTGCGAAGCTCTTCGACATCCGTCTTCTGGACCATGTCATCGTGGCGCGTGGTGCGCACTTCAGTTTCAGGGGACATAATATGGTGAAATAGGTGTATATTTCACCAAAAATTACTATCTTTGCGGGTTGATTATCCGCAAGGGTATTTATGTGAGTAAGTAATAACAAAAAGATATAGACTATGACACAGGAAGAATTGTTTAAGAAGCTTATTGCTCACTGTAAGGAGTATGGATTTATATTCCCTTCGAGTGAGATTTATGACGGTCTCGGTGCTGTCTACGATTATGGCCAGAATGGTGTTGAGCTCAAGAATAACATCAAGCGTTATTGGTGGGACTCAATGGTTAAGCTCAACGAGAATATCGTAGGTATCGATGCCGCTATCTTCATGCACCCCAAGACATGGGAGGCATCGGGTCACGTAGGTGCCTTCAACGATCCACTTATCGACAATAAGGACTCGAAGAAGCGTTACCGTGCCGATGTGCTCATCGAGGATTGGATGGCAAAGCAGGAGGAGAAGATCCAGAAGGAGGTGGAGAAGGCACGCAAGCGTTTCGGTGAGCAGTTCGACGAGGCACAGTACCTCGCTACATCACCACGTGTGTTGGAGGTTAAGGCCAAGATGGATGCTGTGCACACACGCTTTGCCGAGGCGTTGAACAACAACGACCTTGTAGAGTTACGCCAGATAATCCTCGACTGCGAGATTGTGTGCCCTATCTCTGGTACACGTAACTGGACAGATGTACGTCAGTTCAACCTTATGTTTTCTACACAGATGGGCTCTACGGCTGATGGTGCTAACACCGTATACCTCCGTCCCGAGACAGCACAGGGTATCTTTGTTAACTACCTCAACGTGCAGAAGACAGGCCGCATGAAGCTTCCCTTCGGTATTGCGCAGATAGGTAAGGCTTTCCGTAACGAGATTGTTGCTCGTCAGTTCATCTTCCGTATGCGTGAGTTCGAGCAGATGGAGATGCAGTTCTTCGTGCAGCCAGGCACCGAGATGGAGTGGTGGGCAAAGTGGAAGGATACACGTATGGCATGGCACCGTGCCCTCGGCTTCGGCGACCAGAACTACCGTTTCCACGACCACGATAAACTTGCTCACTATGCAAATGCCGCTACCGACGTAGAGTTTAACTTCCCATTTGGCTTCAGGGAGGTTGAGGGTATCCACTCACGTACCGACTTCGACCTTGGTCGTCACCAGGAGTTCTCTGGTAAGAAGATTCAGTACTTCGATCCAGAACGTGGTGAGAGCTATGTGCCATATGTTGTCGAGACATCTATCGGTGTTGACCGCATGTTCCTCCAGATCATGTCGGCAGCATATACCGAGGAGAAGCTCGAGAATGGCGAGGAGCGCGTGGTATTGCGCATCCCTGCAGCCCTTGCTCCTACGAAGGTTGCTGTCATGCCACTCGTCAAGAAGGATGGTCTGCCAGAGGTAGCACGCCAGATTATCGACGACCTCAAGTTCGACTACAACGTGGTATACGACGAGAAGGACTCTATCGGTAAGCGTTACCGTCGTCAGGATGCTATTGGTACACCATTCTGTGTGACTATCGACCACGACACGCTTAACGACGGCATGGTTACCGTTCGTCACCGCGACACTATGCTCCAGGAGCGCGTTAAGATTGAGGATCTCCGTGCGTTGATCGAGAAGGAGGTATCATTCCGCGAGCTCTTCAAGAAGATTAAGGAGGCGTAGCCTGTGGCACGACTGATAGCCATAGATTACGGCACGAAGCGCACTGGGTTGGCCGTCACCGACCCTATGGGCATCTTCGCCTCGCCCCTCGAGACTGTGGAGACGAAGCAGCTGGAACGCTACCTCGCCGACTACTTCCAGAGGGAGGAGGTGTCAACCATTGTTGTTGGCTATCCCCGCCAGATGAATGGTGAGCCCTCGGCAACGATGCGCTTCATACAGCCTCTTGTGGGCCGTCTGCGTCACGCCTACCCCGACAAGGCTGTGGTGACATATGATGAACGTTTCACCTCGGTATTGGCGCAGCGCACCATACGTGAGAGTGGCATAGGCAAGATGGCACGTCGTGACAAAAGCCTTGTTGACAAGGTCTCTGCGGCGATAATCTTACAGGACTACATGGCGTCGGTTGGAATGTAAAACACTGAAAATATAGAAATTATGATTTATCCTATTGTTATATACGGCTCGCAGGTGCTGCGTAACGAGTCGGAGGATATCACTCCTGACTACCCAGAGCTCAAGAAGCTCATCGATGATATGTGGCTCACCCTTGGTGAGGCCGAAGGTGTGGGTCTTGCTGCTCCACAGATAGGCAAGAACATACGCCTCTTCATTGTCGACTGCACACCATGGGGCGAGGATGACCCTACGCTTGCCGACTTCAAGCGCGTATTTATCAATGCCGAGATATATGAGGAGTCCGAGGAGACATCACTCTTCGAGGAGGGATGCCTATCACTCCCAGGTCTTCATGAGAATGTGCGCCGCCCAGTATCTATCCGTATGCGCTACCTCGATGAGAACTTCGTGGAGCATGATGAGGAGTTCACAGGCAAGCCTGCACGTGTGATACAGCATGAGTACGACCATATTGAGGGTATCGTCTTCACTGACCACCTAGCCCCCTTGCGTCGCAACCTCATCAAGAATAAGTTGCAGAAGATGGCACGTGGATCTTACCGTGCTGCTTACAAGACAAAACGCTAAATTTCTTGTGATAGCGGCGCATCTGCGACGCTTCAATCAAACGCCAGAATGAAATGTACGTCAAGTACTATCCATCCTGGCTTTTTTCATGTCAGCGCCACATCTGCACCACTCTGACAAGAAATTTAATTTCATGCGATAAGGGGTCATTCTCGACCTCTCAATCATTCGGCTGAATGGGAAATACGCCAAGTATGTCCCATCCAGCCGAATCTCTTTATCGAGGCCAAGCCTAACCCCTTCTAACAAGAAATTTTGTCTCACGCTGGGAATGTAGTCCGTTTGACCTCTTCAGTCAATGCCAAATATACTCTTTATCGTTGGTTAATAGTTGATAAATGGTTAGTAAAAATTGTGGTGTTATATTTGGATGAATAGGGAAATAGTTATACCTTTGTACTATTAAAGTGTGTTCAACCAAACAATTATTACAAAATGAATCGTATTATTAAACTTTTTGTCGCAACCATATGCGCTGCATTTGCGTTTGTTGGTTGTGAGCAGACGGAGAACTCTGGCGTGGTACCCACTATCAAGCTTGTTGAGGGCACAACAACGGAGACATCCATATCGTTTGTTATGGGCGTAAGCGATGCTTCGGAGTGTGCCTACATGCTCTACGATGGCGATGTTACCTCTGTTGATGAGATCTTCAGCAAGGGTACTGTAGTAGATGGCAATGGCGGCCTCTACACCATCGACAACCTTACACGTAACACTAAGTATTACATCATCGCTGCGGCACGCAATGCCGCCGGTGGCGTGATGTCAAACACCCTCGTTGTGACAACTAAAGGCGCAGGAGGTGGTAATGGTGGCAACGGTGGTAACGATGATGACTTCGAGTTGCCAGAAATCGAAGGCGTGGAGAATGTAAATATCGTAAAGACGCAGGATGGTCGTTGGTATGAGCCTTATAACTACTACGTTACCTTTGTGTGTGACAATGGTGATCGCATCATCTTGGACTTCTATACTCTCGATGAGACTATGAGTCAGTATTTCCCATATGGTCAGTATTCAATTGATACAGACTTGAGCCCATATACAATTCATCCCGACGCATCAGGTTATATCCCTGCGGGTAAGAGTGCCGATGGTGAGGGCTTCAACTTTACCGAAGGTTATGTTACAGTAGATGTTGTAAATGGTTACTACGCCATTTATATGATGCTTACATATTTAGAGGAGGGTGTGTCAAAGACTATCCAGGGTTACTACAATGGCATCCTCTCTGGCGCCTCTGTGCCCGAGGGTGACAATGAAGGCGCCAAGAAACTTATTGAGGTCTTGGATGTAGGCTCTACATCTTTCCAGTTCCGTATCAATGCCGAGGAGGGACAGTATTGGCGTTGCTCTGTTGTTGACAAGCGTACTTACGATCAGGTGCAGTCTAATCCTGGTGCGTGGGTTGTGACTTATGGTTTTATGCTTGAGGGACCCCTTACATTTAATTGGGAGAATGGCAAGATATGTGAGTATGTGCCAGGTCTGCAGATGAGAGTTACATCCTCTACTGACTACCTCATTATCGCAGCTCTTATGGACTATAGCGAGGGTTCGGAGACAAGCCTTCTTGGTGGCGTTGAGATCGTGCAGATTCGCACAAATGCCGAGGCTGAGGGTACGGGCAGCGTGGATATGACCATCAAGGAGGTGGGCGTAAACGAGATAACCTTGGACTGTATCTTTGGTGACAACGTGTGGTGCTGCTATGTGGCTATGATGGAGACATCTAACCTCCAGGAGATTAAGGACGGCAAGTATGCTATGGCGGGCTACGATAGCTATGAGGAGTGTATGCTCTCGCTTGTGCCAGGTCTCAGTCACGACTTCATGCGTCAGTTCCTCGAGTCGCAGTACGACTACAAGTGGGATGGCCTAAAGTATGGCACTTCGTACACGCCATGCATCAAGGTTGTGGACATGAATAATGGTGCCACATTCATCGAGCTCGAACCCTTCACAACGAAGTAACTTCGGCATAGAAGCACCATACATGCCATAAATATAAGTATACAATTTATGCTTATTTAGTTTGGTTTTCTGTTGAAAAAGTTTTGAAAACTGAAATTTAAATTGTATATTTGTATTCGAGAAAGAAAACGTCTAACTAAAAATTACCACTATGAAGAAATTTTTACTTTTGGTAGTAGCGTCATTGTTCGTTACTGGTGCATTTGCTCAGGATTGGTCAGTGGGTGCGCGTGTTGGTTCTGGTTTTCAGGCTGTTGGTCAGTATGGTTATAGCAATAAGCACTACGTTGAGGCTCGCTTTGGTGCCGCGTGGTTAGATAGCGCTGTGACAGCTGACTTCACAGTTCTTCACAACTGGAAGGTCCTCACAATGGATTGGACACCAAGCGCTGGTATATGGTTCTTCGATGCGGGTGTCGGCGTTAATGTCGGTGGTCGCGAGAACTACGCATATGTAGGTGTTACAGGTATGGCTCGTCTCGGCTTCACCTTTAACAAGGTTCCTCTATCACTCTCTGTTGACTACTCACCAGTTATTGGCCCAGCAATCCTCTACTGGAAGGGCGGCTCTGTAGCAGGTTTCCGTGATATAGGTTTTGCTAACTTGGGTCTTACTTGTACCTACAACTTCTAATTTCTTGTGATAAGGGGTCGATTGCGGCCCCTAACTAAAATGCCGTCAATGGGACGTACGACAAGTACTACCCATCGACGGCATTTTTGCCGAGTGTAGCACTCGGCACCCTTCTAACAAGAAATTTCCTGTG
>JAZLCL010000063.1:0-45778 GCA_045614205.1 Alistipes sp.
CCCTTCTGACAAGAAATTAGGGAAGTTAGGGAGATTAGGGAGTTTAAGGAAATTAGGGAGTTTAGGGAAGTTAGGGAATATATTCTATCCTCCTTAAGCTCCTTAAACTCCTTAAACTCTCTAAATTCCCTAACTCCCTAAAACAAAAAAAAGCGTCCTGCCGTAGCAAGACGCCCATGACGTAGTATGTACGCCAATTATCCGATAAGAGCCTCGTAAGCTGCTGCGTCGAGGAGCTCCTCAACCTCTGCAGGGTTAGACATCTTAATCTTAACCAACCAACCCTCGCCATAAGGATCTCTGTTAACGAGTGATGAGTCTGCCTCTACAGCCTCGTTGAACTCGATAACCTCGCCACTTACTGGTGAGAAGGCGTCAGATACAGTCTTTACAGCCTCGATAGAGCCGAACACCTCGTTAGCCTCGATATTCTCGCCTACAGTAGGAACGTCAACGAATACGATGTCACCGAGCTGTGACTGTGCATAGTCAGTAATGCCGATAACGGCAACATCACCCTCTACACGGCACCACTCGTGGTCGTTAGAGTACTTCAAATTAGCAGGTACATTAGCCATAATTCAAGTTGTATTAAGTTGTAATTATTGTTGTCTTTACTCTCGTTACGCCCTCTATGCGTACTTTCGCAAGTACAAATATACACTTTATTCCGTTCAAACAAAAATTTTAGAATACTTTTTTTGCTGTATGGCGACTAAAGGTGTTTTGTTATGCCTTGCGTAGTCTCTTGTGTGGCAGCACAAACTCCACCTCTTTGAAGGCGTACTCTCTCATCGTGCCATCCTCGTGCTCCAACTGTAGCTCGCCCGAGGGTCGTACACCGCGTATCGTGGCACGAAACTCCTTGCCATCGGGGTAGGCGTAGGTGTACTGCTCGTCGAGGTGGTACATCCTCTCGCGGTAGCGGCTCTCTATGGTCTCCTTATGGCCACTCTCCAGAAGGCCATATAGTGCGGCTATCTTTGTGCTAAAGGTATCGAGTATCTCTCGTCTGTCGAAGGTCGTGCCTCTCTCCACAGCCATAGAGGTAGGGTTTGGCAGATCCTCGGGGAATGATAGCTGGTTAACGTTTAGGCCTATACCAATTATCGTGCGCGAGAGGTTCATGCCGTGGAGGGCATGCTCTATGAGTATGCCGACAATCTTATTATCGCCGGCGTATATGTCGTTTGTCCACTTTATGCGGCACTCTATGCCATACTCCTGGAGGGTATCTACAAGTGCGAGGGCAGCAATCTCCGAGATGAGGAACTGCTCGGTGGCGGGGAGGAAGGTGGGTGTGAGGATGATGGAGAATGTTATGTTCTCTCCGCTATGGCTATGCCACGAGTGTCCTCGCTGTCCACGACCCGATGTTTGGTGCTCGGCCCAGATGATGTCCATATGTCCATATTGCCTATCTCGTGCATCATCATTTGTCGATGTTGTCTCTGTTTTGTAGTAGAGCATATATTAAAGTGTTGTTAAATATCGTTCAAAGATAGAAAAAATCCTTGAAAAAGGTTATCTTTGCACTCTATAATATATGTTGTTATGAAGAGATTGAGACTACTATCTATATATGCCACGTTGGTTGCCGTGTTGCTCGTGTCGTGTGGCAGCAAGAGTGGTGGTGCGAAGAGTGAGCATGATGAGCAGGCTGACCCCGCGGCTCCCGAGGTCCTCATGGCTGCTGTCTACGACTACCATATCGTTGGGGAGTATCCACACTCGTCGCGCAGCTATACCCAGGGCTTGGAGTATAGGGATGGTATTATGTGGGAGGGCACAGGCCGTGAGGGCCGTTCGCACCTTCAGCGCATAGACCTCAAGAGTGGTGCTGTGGATGTCGTAGCCTCGTTGCCTGATAGTGAGTTTGGCGAGGGCATAACACACCATAAGGGTTGCATATATCAGCTCACATGGCTCTCGCACGTGGCACATGTCTACGATGCTGACGGCAAGCACTTGCGCGATGTCAAGTACCGTGGCGAGGGCTGGGGCATAACCTCGGATGGTGAGAACCTATACCTCTCGGATGGCACATCCACAATACGTCGTATTGACGAGGAGAGCTTCGCCACGAAGGCATCTATATGTGTTACTCTGGATGGTATGCCACTCGATATGATTAACGAGATGGAGTGGGTTGATGGTCATATATGGGCCAACATATACCTCACTGACTCCATAGTCGAGATAGACCCACTCACGGGTGCTGTTCTGGGATATGTAGACCTCCCGGCGTTGCGTTATAGCCTTGTTGATAACCCCGAGGCCGAGGTGCTCAATGGTGTGGCCTACGATGCCAGCACGGGTCACTTCTTCGTGACGGGTAAGGATTGGAACCGTATTTTTGAGATTGAGATAATAAAATAGAGATATGAGTAGTGTACAGCAGCGTGTTACCGAGATATTAGCACGCCATATTATAGTTAAGGATTGTGCCATAGGCACAGTGCTCACAGGCTCGCGCCGCGATGTTTTGCCCGATGTGCTCTCTGTAGAGGCACGCGATAGGGTTGTCTCTATGTACGAGGCAAGCATCAAGGCGGGTGCTATGATGCTCACCACCAACACCTTCCTCTCTGACCCGCTGTCGTTGGCATCATGTGGTGTTACGTATAGCTGCGAGGAGGTTGTCGCCGCAGCCCTCTCGGCGGTGAAGGAGGCGCGCGAGAAGAGTGGCAAGGAGCTCTTCATCGCGGGCTCTATAGGCCCCTCTACACGTAACATATCTCTCGCCGTAGACCTCACGGAGGATGAGTTGCGTAGCTCATACCACACGCTTATCGAGGCGTTGCATAGCAATGGTGCCGACATCTTCCTTGTGGAGAGCATCACCGATATGCGTAATGCCGAGATTGCTGCCGAGGTATGTCGCGAGGTGGCCCCAGAAACACCTATCATCTTCTCGGCTACGCTGTCCAAGATTGGAGGTCTGTTGGCCTCGGGCCGTTCTGTCGAGAAGTTCGTCGAGGATGTGTCGAAGTTCGAGCCTATGGCCATAGGCTTTAACTGCTCATATGGCGTTAAGAGTGTTGTGGACAACATAGAGCTCCTTACGCGCTACACGTCGCTACCAACCTATGTAGCACCCTCGGCGGGTATCCCCGATGCTCGTGGTCGCTATCCCGAGAGTGTGAAGAAGCATACCGAGACATTGCGCACGGCGGCGGAACGCGGTCTGTTGAGCATCGTTGGTGGCTGCTGTGGCACAACGGCGGAGTATACACATAGCGTGGCGATGATGGCTCGCCACTATAAACCACGTAAATAGCCTATTATGAATGTTATAGAGTTTCGTCGAGAGTTGCACCGCCACCCCGAGCTGTCGTTCGAGGAGCACCGCACGCAGAGCCTCATTATAGATGCCCTCAAGGCTGAAGGCATCCCCTGCCGTGCTATCGCTGGCACGGGAGTACTCGCCATGTTGGAGGGTAAGAGGGGCAACCTGCAGCGTGCCGTGGTGCTACGTGCCGACATCGATGCTCTGCCCATTGCGGAGCTAAACGATGTGGAGTATAGGTCGCAACATGAGGGTGTCATGCACGCCTGTGGCCACGATATGCATGCTGCGATGCTCTATGGTGTGCTCAAGGAGCTGAATAGGGAACGTAACTTCGAGGGTACGCTGTTTGGCATCTTCCAACCTGGCGAGGAGCTGAACCCTGGAGGTGCCTCTATGGTGCTTGCCGAGAATCCCTTTGAGGGGTATAATGTAGCTGCTGTCATAGGCCAGCATGTAGATGCGCGTATAGATGTAGGCCAGGTGGGCATCTGTCCTGGTGTCTTCATGGCGTCGAACGACGAGCTGCGCTTCACGGTGCGTGGTCGTGGTGGTCATGCTGCCCGTCGTAGCGATATAGATGATAGTGTAAGTGCCATGGCCGACATGGTGCTTCTTACTACGAGCCTCAATACCCCCGATAGTGTGGTCTCTGTAGGCCGCATCATCGCCGAGGGTGCCACGAATGTAATCCCCAGTAGTGTATATGCCGAGGGTACGATGCGCACCTTCGATGCCGAGGCAAGAGAACGCATTTATCGTCATATAGATGATAATGCGAGAGCTGTGGAGCAGAGGTATGGCGTGAGTGTGGAGGTGAACATTAGCCGTGGCTATCCCTCGGTGAAGAATGATGTAATGCTCGCCTATGAGGCTATGATTATGGCGGCGGATGAGGGTATAGAGGTTGTGGAGTTTGGTCGCATACCTATGGCCGAGGACTTCGGCTACTACACAGAACGCTACCCATCACTCTTCTATAGGTTGGGTGTTGGTGCTGCCTCGGGAGGCTCACATACGGCAACCTTCCTTCCCGATGAGGCGGCGATGGATGTGGGCTGTAGGATGATGCAGCGCATGGCGCTACATATGTTGAACAAGTAATATGGGAAAGAGACGTAATAATAGGGGTAGGAGCAGAGATGACCGTGCATCGTTCATCGTAAATATGTTCCGTGAGTTCCCCGACAATAGATTTTCACTCAAGCACCTCGCTGCTGCCTCTGGTGGTGCTGATAGGGATGGCAGGAATATGACCTTTGCTATCGTACGTCAGCTCGTCGAGGATGGCTTTGTTGAGGAGGTTGCAAGGAGCAAGTACCGCCTGTCGCGTGCCGCCATGCCCCGCTATGAGGGTGTTGTGGTATCTATCACGCCAGGCACACTATATGTGCATGTCGATGAGCTGGAGAGTGATGTCTTCGTTGCTCGCCGCAATGGTGGCGGTGCTCTCGATGGCGATAGGGTTGTTGTCGCTGTTGCCCGCCGTTCGCGTGATGGAGAGCTCGAGGGCACCATCAGTTCTGTTGTGGAACGTAGCATGAAGCCCTATGTGGGCACCGCGCAGCTCACCTCTAACTCTGTCTTTGTCACGCCCGACACACGCCGCATAGGCACCGATATATACCTCGAACGTAAGATGTGTCGTGGTGTTGAGGATGGCGATAAGGTTGTTGTGCGCATCGTCGACTGGCCCGATGGCGAACGTCTGCCACATGGCGTACTTGTTGAGAGACTTGGCCCTGCGGGAGATAACGACACGGAGATGCACGCCATCCTTGCCGAGTTCGACCTTCCCTACCACTTCGAGAAGGAGGTTGAGGCGGCAGCAAATGCCATAGATGGGGAGATTACGAAGGAGGAGATAGCGCGCCGTAGGGATATGCGTGATAGGGTGACCTTCACCATCGACCCTGCCGATGCCAAGGACTTTGACGATGCTCTCTCGCTGCATAGATGCGACGATGGCCTCTGGGAGGTGGGTGTTCACATTGCCGATGTCACGCACTATGTAACCCCAGGCTCTGTTGTCGAGGAGGAGGCTCTGCAGCGTGCCACATCTGTATATCTTGTGGACCGCACCATACCTATGCTGCCCGAGAGGCTATGTAACGAGCTATGCTCGTTGCGCCCCCATGAGGATAAGTTGTGTTTCTCGGCCATCTTCAAGCTCAATGACAATGCCGAGATTGTTGAGGAGTGGTTTGGTCGCACCGTCATTCACTCCGACCGCCGCTTCACGTATGAGGAGGCACAGGCCATCATTGAGGGTGCCGATGGTGACTATGCCGAGCAGGTGCATACGCTTGATGCTCTTGCGCGTAGGCTCCGTGAGGATAGGTTCAAGCATGGCGCCATAGCCTTCGCACGCGACGAGGTGCGCTTCACGCTTGACGATAAGGGTCGTCCTATAGGTGTATATACGAAGGTGCAGAAGGAGGCTAACCAGCTCATCGAGGAGTTTATGCTCCTTGCCAATAGACGTGTTGCCGAGTACTGCGCATATAGGATGTCGAACGGCCGCCGTGTACCCCGCCCTATGGTGTTCCGTGTTCATGATGAGCCCTCCGAGGATAAGCTATCGCGCTTCAGGGACTTCGCACTGCGCTTCGGCCACTACTTCAAGGCGTCGAAGGGTCGTGCCATAGCCAAGGAGATGAACAAACTACTTGGCTCTATCGCTGGCCGTGCCGAGGCAAATGCCATCACCACACTTGCTGTGCGCAGCATGGCCAAGGCGGTGTATACCACAGACAACATAGGCCACTATGGTCTGGCCTTCCCATACTATACCCACTTCACCTCGCCCATACGTCGCTACCCCGATATGATGGTGCATAGGCTTCTTGCTGGATACCTCGCAGGCGAGAAGAGGGCAGATAAGAAGCTCCTCGAGCAGCTCGCTGTGCACTCCACAGAACGTGAGATTATAGCCTCGGAGGCCGAGAGAGCAAGCATCAAGTATAAGATGGCGGAGTTCATGAAGGATCGCATCGGCGAGGAGTACGATGGTGTGGTGTCAGGACTCACGGATTGGGGTGTATATGTAGAGCTCGACGACACGCATGTCGAGGGCATGGCTTTCCTGCGTGATATCGACGATAACGACTTCTACCGCTTCGATGAGGCACGCTACGAGGTTGTAGGTAGACTCTCGGGTGTGCGCCTCACACTCGGTAGCCGTGTGAGGGTGCGTGTTAAGAGTGTAGACATGAACCGCCGTACTCTCGACTTTAAACTCCTTATTAACAGAGAAAAACGATAGGCGTATGAGCATTAATGATATCCTGGAGAGGGCCTTGGAGAGAGAGCCTCTAACACGTGAGGAGGCATATAGACTTTATGATGAGGCTCCGTTGCAGCTGTTGTGTAGTGTTGCCGATACGTTGCGCCAGAGTGCTGTCCGTGACCCCAAGGTTGTGACATGGCAGATAGACCGCAATGTGAACATCACGAATGTGTGCAAGTCGGGCTGTAAGTTCTGTAACTTCCACTGCAAGCCCCACGAGGAGGCGAAGGCATATATCACCACTATGGCCGAGTACCGCCAGAAGATTGATGAGGCACTGCGCCTCGGTGCCGACCAGCTGCTCTTGCAGGGTGGTCTCCACCCACGCCTTGGCATAGAGTTCTACGAGAAGCTCTTCACGCAGATAAAGAGGGAGTATCCCACGTTGCGCCTCAATGCCCTTGGTGCTCCCGAGGTGGCACATATAGCCTCTATCAGTGGCCTCACAACCCTCGATACGCTTAAGCGCCTCAAGGCTGCGGGCCTCGATACACTTCCTGGTGCTGGTGCCGAGATTCTCTCGGAGGGTGTGCGTCGTAGGATATCGCCCGCGAAGCCCTCGGCACGCGACTGGGTCGTTGTCATGCATGAGGCACACACCCTCGACATACCTACCACTGCCACGATGATGTATGGACATGTGGAGAGACCCCACGAACGTGTCGACCACCTCATCACCATCCGTGACCTCCAGGCACATAAGCCCGCCACGTCGCGAGGCTTTACAGCCTTCATACCCTGGATCTTCTGTCCCACAGGCACACAGCTCGAACGTGAGGGCATAGCACCTCGCTTCTCTGCAACCGAGTACCTACGTATCATCGCCATGAGCCGCATCGTGTTACACAACATCACCAACATCCAGGCATCATGGCTCACCGTGGGCAAGGAGGTTGCCGAGATAGCCCTGCGCAGTGGCGCTAACGACATGGGCTCCATCATGATTGAGGAGAATGTGGTATCCTCTGCAGGTGCCACCACCCGCTTCGACCGCGATGCCATGGAGGCAACAATACGTCGCGCCGGCTTTACGCCACGACTACGTGATCAACTATATAACTATAGATAAGAGAGAGGGCTGACATTGTATCAGCCCTCTCTCTTATCTTTGTAGTATTATCTACGTGGTCTCAAACTCCTTGCCCATGAACCAACGGGGTAGGTTGCATCCTATGTAGTTGCCTATGACAGACCATACCCACGCCATAATCATCCACGATGCGAAATCGCCATTTAGTATCGCCATGCAGTAGTAGAAGGCGTCGGCAATGCTGTGTGGTAGTCCGCACATGATGAATACGGGTACACCATATAGTAGTGGTAGGTAGGTGCCATTGCGCACACCGTGTACTGCGAGTGTTACGATGATACCCGTGCCTATGGATGTTATGAGGATATTCCATGATGCTGCCTCGCGTGCCGCCATAATGGTGTCGAGTGTAGCCTGCGCATTAGCATTTGCCTGCACCGTGGAGTATGCTATGCCCGCCATGAGAAGGCAGCCTACGGCATTCGCCAACACCATAGGTATCAGCTGCAACGACTCCTTATATGGCAGGTAGCCCGCCTTGCCAGTGAAGAGCAACGCCTTGCTTATGGTCACCGACATGAGGCCAAAGGCGAAGAGCACAGCGCCACCCAGGCCTCCGACATGGAGGAATACGAGGCCGGCAATGCCGATCAGAAGACCGGCAAATACCGACTGCGTAATAAAGTATCTCATTACATCACTATGTTGATAATCTTGCCCTTGACAACGATAATCTTCTTTGGCTGCTTACCCTCGAGCCACTTCTGTGCTCCCTCGGTAGTCACAATGTGCTTAACGATATCCTCCTGTGTCATGTCGAGGGCATACTCCTGCTTGAAGCGGAGCTTACCATTAATCATGATAGGGTACTCGAATGAGTTCTCCACGAGGTAGTCGGCATTGAACTTGGGGAACGCAGCATCGCACACGGTTGTTGTGTGACCCATAGCGTGCCACAACTCCTCGGCGATGTGAGGTGCGAAGGGCGCTATGAGGGCTGTGAGAGGCTCCAATATCTCGCGCTTCGAGCAGTCGCCAAGCTCGTTGAGGCATATCATGAATGCCGCAACAGAGGTGTTGAACGAGAAGTTCTCTATATCCTCGCTTACCTTCTTAATGGTCTTATGTAGTGTCTTAAGCTCGGCAGGTGTAGCCTTCTCGTCGTTGACAAGAAGTATGCCATCGCGTGAGTAGAACTTCGCCCATAGACGCTTGAGGAACTTGTGAACGCCGTCTATGCCGTTTGTGTCCCATGGCTTCGACTGCTCCAAAGGACCGAGGAACATCTCGTACATACGTAGTGTGTCAGCACCATATGCCTCGACGATGTAGTCGGGGTTGACGACATTGTACATAGACTTTGACATCTTCTCGATAGCCCAGCCACATACATACTTGCCATCCTCCAATACGAACTCTGCGTCGTGGAACTCGGGACGCCATGCGCGGAAGGCATCGAGGTCGAGAACATCATTCTTCACGATGTTTACATCGACGTGAATCTCCTGTGTCTCATACTCGCCCTTGAGTCCGAGAGATACGAACTTGTTTGTGCCAACTATGCGGTATACGAAGTTCGAACGACCCTGAATCATACCCTGGTTTACGAGCTTCTTGAATGGCTCCGACTCGCATACGTAGCCCAAGTCGTAGAGGAACATATTCCAGAAGCGTGAGTACATGAGGTGTCCTGTGGCGTGCTCTATACCACCCACATAGAGGTCTACGTTGCGCCAATACTCGTTTGCCTCCTTGCCTACGAGACCCTCGTTGTTGTGTGGGTCCATGTAGCGGAGGTAGTATGCTGATGAGCCCGCGAAGCCAGGCATTGTAGAGAGCTCATATGGCATGCCGTCGGCAGTATGCCAACCCTCAACGCGTGCCAATGGTGGCTCACCCTCCTCCGTTGGGCCGAAGTTCTCGATAGGTGGCAACGTAAGTGGCAGCTGCTCGTCGCTAACACGGTATGCCACATCATCCTTATAGTAGATTGGGAATGGCTCACCCCAGTATCTCTGGCGTGAGAAGATGGCATCGCGCAGACGGTAGTTCACAAGGCGCTTACCGAGGCCGCGTCGTTCAATCTCGGCAAACATGAAGTCGATAGCCTCCTTCACGTCCATGCCGTTGATTATGTCGGAGTTGATGAGCTTACCCTCCTTTGCGTCGTACGACTCAACCTCGAGGTTACCACCCTCAACTACAGGGATGATATCGATGCCGAAGTGACGTGCGAAGGCGTAGTCGCGTGAGTCGTGCGCAGGTACCGCCATGATGGCACCTGTGCCGTAGCCCGCGAGCACATAGTCCGAGATGTAGATAGGTATCTGCTTGCCGGTGAATGGGTTGATGGCATATGAGCCTGTCTTAACACCACTAACACGCTTTGTGTCGGCTATACGTTCGCGTTCTGAACGACGCTTTGTCTCGGCGATATAAGCCTCCACAGCCTCGCGGTTATCCTCTGTTGTGAGCTCCGCAACCCACTCATGCTCGGGTGCTATGACCATGAACGTAACACCATAGATGGTGTCGGGACGTGTGGTGAATATCTCGAGCTTACGGTCCGAGTTGGCAACGTCGAAGAATACCTGTGCACCTACAGAACGACCTATCCAGTTACGCTGAATCTCCTTTAGCGAGTCACTCCACTCGAGGCTCTCGAGGCCATCGAGCATGCGCTGTGCGTATGCTGTTACACGTAGCAACCACTGCTTCATGCGCTTCTGCTCTACGAGGTGACCACCACGCACCGAGAGACCCTCCTTAACCTCGTCGTTGGCAAGCACGGTGCCGAGTGCTGGGCACCAGTTAACCATGGTGTCGGCACGGAAGGCGAGGCGGTAGTTCTGCAATACCTGCTCGCGTGCCGCCTCACTCATGTTGTTCCACTCCTCGGCGCTGAAGTTGAGGTGTGCTGTCTCGGCAGCATCAACACCCTCGGTACCGTGAGCCTCGAAGTGCGCAACAAGAGCTGTGATAGGCTCCGCCTTGGCTGTGGCGTTGTTATACCAGTGGTCGAACATCTTGAGGAATGCCCACTGTGTCCAATGATAGTACTCGGGCTCGCAGGTGCGTACCTCGCGTGACCAGTCGAACGAGAAGCCTATCTTGTCGAGCTGCGAACGGTAGCGTGCTATGTTCTCCTCGGTTGTTACTGTGGGGTGCTGACCTGTCTGTATCGCATACTGCTCGGCGGGAAGACCGAAGGCGTCGTAGCCCATGGGGTGAAGCACGTTGAAGCCCGACTGACGCTTGTAGCGTGAGTATATATCGGATGCTATATATCCCAGAGGGTGACCTACGTGTAGTCCGGCACCCGATGGGTAGGGGAACATGTCGAGAACATAGAACTTGGGACGTGATGGGTCTACATCTACACGGTAGGTGCCCTCCTCACTCCACTTCTGCTGCCATTTTTGCTCAATGGCCTTAAAATTATACTCCATAACTTATATATTAATTGTTGTTTCGTTAATCGTCATCATCATCCATAAAGTCGTCGTCGGCAACGAAGAAGCCATCCATCAGGGCATCTATGTTGCGCCTATCCTTCTTTGTTGGGCGACCCATGCCACGTTCGCGGAATACGAAGATGGTCTCGTGTGGCACGTTGAGCTTATCCAACTCCTCCTGTGGTGTGCAGTTGAGGCAGTAGGTGGGCACACTCTTCGCTGGCTGGCGACTAGATACCAGCTCGAGCACCTTATAGCTATAGTTGACACGTTCACGGCGCACCGATATCCTATCGCCCACCTTCACCTCGCGTGAGGGCTTGGCATAGGCATCGTTGACCAAGACGCGGTTGTTGCGTATGGCATCCGCGGCATCGCTACGTGTCTTGAAGACACGCACAGCCCACAGATACTTATCTAATCTTATCTCACTCATTACTCCTTATGTTTCTTTGTGACTATTGGCATGCGGCTTACGCTGATGATCATGCCTATGGCAAGCGACATGAAGAGCAGCGATGAGCCACCACGCGATATTAGTGGCAGTGTCTGTCCTGTCTCGGGTATGAGGTTAACCTGCACAAGGATGTGGAGCATCGCCTGGCATGTTATCAGCAGTCCCAGGCCTGCTGTCATCAGCGTGGGGAAGGCCGTGTTGCACCGCCTACATATCTCTATCGAACGGAAGGTTATCCATAGGTATAGGAGCATCAGCACGAAGGCGGCGATGACGCCATATTCCGAGGTGAAGAAGGCATAGGCGTAGTCACTCTCGGGGTGTATTACCACTGCGCGTGACGAGCTGTGTCCCGCACCCTCGCCCATGATGCCGCCGTTGCGTATCGCTATCATGGCGCGTTCCGTATCCGAGAGCTCATATGTGAAGTTCTTCTCGCCGTCTGTTGTCCACTCCGTGATCCATGTCGAGAGACGTCCTCCCGCCGTGTCGCCACGTCCTATGCCCACCAATGATAGTAGTCCGAGGCCCAGCGTGCCCACGATGCCTACAAGGAGGCAGAACTTGAAGAGTTCTAGCTTCGAGGCACGACCTATGTAGAGCATTATTACCGAGGCGATGAAGATGATCACCGCCGAGGAGGTGTGCGCAGGGAATATCACCAAGCACGATAGTATCACAGGGCCGAGCAGTGGGCGAGTATTCTCGCGCCATATCTTACGCTGCTTGGGGGTGTTGAGCCTCCACGATGTGGGTAGCAGCTTTAGCTTGTTTATGGTGCTCTGGCGTGTCTCCATACGTCTTGCGAGCATCAGTATGGTGAATATCTTAAGTCCCTCGGATGGCTGAAACTTTATGGGGCCTATGGGCAACCAGCGTGCCGCACCATTTGTTGTGGCACCCACGAAGTATGTCGCCACGGTGAGTATGACAAAGAGGTAGTAGGCCATGGGTGTTATGCGGCGGTAGAAGGTGTAGTTTATCTTGTGTGCCACAAATATCACAGGCAGCGACATCGTCATCACCAGCATCAGCTGCTGGCGTAGTGAGTCTGTCGTTGTCATGTCCGACGTTATGTCGTAGGCCATCTTTGCCGTCGAGGAGTATACCACGAGTATGGATACGACGATGAGCACTGCGTATATTATCCACAGTGTCCTGTCGCCCTCCAATATTTGGCGGTTGCGCTTGAGTGTGTCGGCTGCCGCCTCTGGTCCCGTTGTTATCTCCTGTATCTCTTCCGACATCTCGTTACTCATTTAGTACGTTATGCTTTATCCACTCCTTGAACATGCGGCCTCTCTCCTCGTAGTTGCGGAAGAGGTCGAAGCTTGCGCAGGCGGGTGATAGGAGCACCGTGTCACCCTCCTGTGCCACCTCGCGTGCCGCCACCATCGCCTCCTCGAAGGTGTGGCAGTCTCGGATGATGGGCACTATGCCCGCAAAGTCGCGTGTTAGCTTACTGTTGTCCACACCCATGCATATGAGGGCGCGCACCTTGCGGCGTGCAAACTCCTTGAGGGGTGTGTAGTCGTTACCCTTGTCTGTGCCACCCGCAATCCACACTGTGGGGCGCTTCATGCTCTCGAGGGCATACCACACGGAGTCTACGTTTGTAGCCTTCGAGTCGTTAACCCACTCTATGCCATCCTTCGCACCTGCTGGCTCCAGGCGGTGCTCCACGGGTGAGAAGTCGTATATAGAACGCTTTATGCTGCGTGGGTCTACGCCCGCGGCGAGTGTTGCGAGTGCTGCCGACATGGCGTTGTATATGTTGTGCATACCCTCAATCTGCATCTTGCGCGTATCTATCGTCACCGACTTCTTGCCCACCGTGGCGGTGAAGGTATGACCCTCGAGTATGGCATCACCATCACCACTCGCTATGGCGGTGTTTATGGCGAAGGGGAGCTGGCGGGCACGTAGCGTGTCGTCCATCTGGTCGAGCATCACGTTTGTCTCGTGGTCATCGGCCGAGTATATGAAGAAGTCGGCAGCACCCTGGTTCTGCGTTATGCGCATCTTGGAACGTGCATAGTTCTCGAGCTTATAGTCGTAGCGGTCGAGGTGGTCAGGAGTGATGTTTGTGAGCACACCTATGTCGGCCTTGAACTTGAAGCATCCGTCGAGCTGGAAGGAACTCAACTCGAGCACATGCCAGAAGTACTTATCTGTGGCCACCGAGTAGGCGAAGCTCTCGCCTATGTTGCCACCGAGAGATACCTTACGGCCAGCATCCACCATTATCTTGTAGATGAGGGATGTAGTCGTTGTCTTGCCGTTCGAGCCAGTGATGCATATAGTCTTTGCCACGCCCTTATATCGTGCTGCGAACTCTATCTCCGAGATCACGGGGATGCCACGTTCGCGTATCTTTACGACGATGGGTGCTGTGTCAGGTATGCCTGGTGACTTAATCACCTCGTTGGCGTCGAGTATTCTATCCTCGGTATGCTGTCCCTCCTCATACTCCACGCCCCACTCGTCGAGACGTTCCTTGAACTTGGGGGCTATCTTACCCATGTCAGTGAGGAAGGTGTCGAAGCCCTTCTTCTTGGCGAGTATTGCCGAGCCATAGCCCGAGATGCCACCACCTAAAACAACTATCTTACGTTTCATATTGTGCTATCTATTTCTGTTACTGAATCTTGAGTGTTACGAGTGTGAGTGCTGCCAGGAGCATAGATATGATGAGAAAACGCATCATTATCTTTGTCTCAAATAGTCCCTTCTTCTGGTAGTGGTGATGTAGTGGCGACATTAGCAGTATGCGTCGACCCTCGCCATACTTACGTTTCGTATACTTGAAGTATCCCACCTGCACCATCACCGATAGTGCCTCTACGAGGAATACGCCACAGAGGAGTGGCAGGAGCAGCTCCTTGCGTATGCAGAGTGCAAATACGGCTATTATACCACCTATTGTCAACGAGCCTGTGTCGCCCATGAATATCTGCGCGGGGAAGGAGTTGTACCATAGGAAGCCTATGAGTGCTCCGGCGAAGGCTGCGGCAAACACCAACAGCTCACCGCTGTAGGGTATATACATGATGTTGAGGTAGTCGGAGTAGACGATATGTCCCGACAGGTATGCTAGAATGCCGAGCACGAAGACTATGGGCACCGATACACCCGTGAGTAGTCCGTCGATGCCATCTGTGAGGTTGGCACCATTCGACACCGCTGTGATGACGAAGATGGCTACGATGATGTATAGCAACCATGCTGCCATCTCGTTACCTCCCGTTAGCATCTTATAGTCGAGCATCGTATCCTTGAGGAAGGGGATAGATGTCTTTGTGCTCTTATGCTCTGTTGTGCTCACCACGACACGCTGTGTGTAGCTGTCCACCTCCTGACCTGTGGTGTTGTCTATGACGGTGTAGTTTGTTGTCTCGAGCTCCTTCTCGTGTATCACGATGTCATCAGAGAGCCACATTGTTGTTCCCACGATTATGCCGAGGCCCACCTGACCAACAATCTTGAAGCGGCCCTTGAGACCCTCCTTCTTGTGGCGGAACACCTTGATGTAGTCGTCCAGGCCGCCTATGAAGCCGAGCCATAGCGTAGATATGAGCATCAGCTGTATGTATACGTTACCCAGGTCGCCAAAGAGCAATACGGGGATAACCACCGAGAGGATTATTATTATGCCACCCATTGTCGGTGTGCCCTTCTTCTGTAGCTGTCCTTCGAGTCCGAGGTCGCGTATATCCTCGCCTATCTGCTTGCGCTTGAGCATGCGTATTATATGCTTGCCGAAGAATATGGCTATGAGCAACGAGAGGATTATCGCTGCGGCAGAACGGAATGATATGTACTCGCCGACACGCATGCCAGGTAGGTCGGTGTTGGCATTCAGGTATTCAAATAGACGGTATATCATCTTCTTAAGTTGGGATTATGGTATTAAGCGTTTCTCTTTGTGTGTGTTGTAGTAAAGGCGTTGCGCACCTCCTCGCGGTCGTCGAAGTGGTGCTTCACGGTGCCTATTATCTGGTAGTCCTCATGGCCCTTTCCCGCCACGAGTATTATGTCGCCTGCGTGTGCCAATGCTGCTGCTGTGCGTATCGCCTCGCGACGGTCTGTTATGCGTAGGTAGTTTGTCGCCTCGCCAACGCCCGCTACCATGTCGTCGAGGATGGCCTCGGGCTGTTCTGTGCGTGGGTTGTCGGAGGTTAGTACCGCCATTGTTGCGTGGCGTGTGGCTATCGATGCCATCTCGGGGCGCTTGCTCCTATCTCTATCGCCACCGCAGCCACATACCACTATGAGTCTCTGTGATGGTGTGCGTACCTCCTCAATTGTCTGCAACACATTCTCCAGCGCATCGGGTGTGTGTGCATAGTCAACCACCGCCATCGTGCCATCATCGGCGATGATGGTCTCGAAGCGACCACTCACGGGTGTGAGGTTGCTCAATGTTGTGAGTGCCTCTATTTTGTCTATGCCGAGGAGTGTCGCTGCGGCATACACGGTCGTTAGGTTGTAGGCATTGAAGCGACCTGTGAACTTCACCCACACCTCCATGTTGTCGATGTATAGGAGCATGCCATCGGGGCGCATCTCCGTAATCTTGGTGTTGTAGTCGGCAAGGGAACGTAGCGACAGGCGGTAGTGGCGTGCGGCGCAGTTCTGGAGCATGACCTCGCCATTGCGGTCGTCGATGTTAACCACTGCCCATGCCTCCTTGCCCATGCCATCGAAGAACGACTTCTTGGCACGTATATACTCCTTGTATGTGCCGTGGTAGTCGAGGTGGTCGTGCGTTAAGTTCGTGAAGAGTGCTCCGCAGAAGTGTAGACCCGCTATGCGGTGCTGTGCTGCGGCGTGCGACGACACCTCCATGAAGCAGTAGTCGCAACCCTCATCCACCATCTGGCGCATCATGGCATTTAGGCGTATGGCGTCGGGTGTGGTGTGTGTCGAGGCTATGCTGCGCTCACCTATGCGGTATACCACCGTAGATATGAGACCCGCCTTGCGGCCCATCGCCATGAACATGTCGTAGAGGAGTGTCGCCGTTGTCGTCTTGCCGTTTGTGCCCGTCACACCCACGAGGTGTAGCTCCTCGGAGGGGTAGTTGTAGTAGGCTGCCGCCATGGCGGCCATGGCCACGTTGCTATCCTCCACCACTACATATGCCACTTCGGGTCTCTGCGTCTCGGGCATATGCTGGCATATCACCGCCACGGCACCCCTCTCTATGGCGGCATCTATGTAGTTGTGTCCATCACTTGCCGTGCCTACGACAGCGAAGAAGCAAGCTCCCGCAGTCACCTGGCGCGAGTCGTACTCGAGACCTGTGATTATGGGGTTTATACCCTCGGTTATCTCTTTTACTCGAACATCGTCGAGTATGTCGTGTAGTTGTTTCATGCTATATCATGCCCCTTATGGGCCTATTAATCTTATCTCTCAAGTGTTAGGTGTATGGTCATGTTGTCGCCACGTACCTGGCGGCCTGCCGGTATGCTCTGTGTCCTTACTCGTCCTGTGCCGCTGTGCGTGACCCTTAACCCCGAGCACTCGAGTAGGTAGAGTGCGTCGGTGAGGCCCATGCCCACGACGTTGGGTACCGTGCCATCGGCTATCGTTATGCCGTTTATCGCCACGTTGCCATCACCATCTATCGTTGTGCTGCTCCACTTGCTACCGTCGCTGTTATCTGTTGTCTGCTCGCCGAGAATGTTGCTCACACGCTTCACGTAGCCCGTCTGTCCAGCCTTGATGCTCACGGGCGAGTATCGCTGTGTGGGTGTCTCTATAGGAGCATGCAACGAGTGGTCGTTGGCATATATATATTCCAGCATGTCGGCAGCCACAGGACCCGCAAGGTCGATACCGAAGTATAGGCTGTTGTCGGGTGTCGACTGCTTACATATGGCCACCATGATGGTATATTTGGGCCTCTCCTGCGGCATCGTGCATATCATCGAGCCGTAGTAGTAGTTATCCTCCTTGCCATTGAGGCCATTTGCCATATGTATAGAGTCCACACGTGACCTGCTCACGAAGTTTGTCCACACCTGTGCCGTACCTGTCTTGCAACCGAAGGGTATGGGTAGGTCACGGAAGTAACGCCCCGAACGTTCTGATGCTGCAGCCAGGCATGTGTCGAGGATGGCGAGTGTGCGCTGCGAGCACATACGTTCCATGAGTGTCACCACGGGCATACGTTCCACAACCTCGCCGTCACGTTCTATGCGGTCCACGAAGCGTGGTGCCACCATGCGACCCTCGTTTGCTACGCCATTGTAGAAGGTTAGCATGTGTATCGGTGGCAGCTCCAACTCGTAGCCGTATGCTAGGCGTGGCAGACGTGTTGAGGTGCTACCTCTGTGCGACCACTCGGGGGTGTTGGCCATGGGGAGTTTGCCACGTTCCTCGTTATATGCCTCGAGACCTATGTAGTCGTTGAAGCGTAGGCGTGCCAAGAAGTCGGTGTACTCTGCGGGGTTATCCTTGAAGCGTTCGTATACGGCCTTTGCGAAGTATACGTTCGAGGAGTGTGCAAAGGCGTCGCGCAGTGTCACATTGCCGTCGCTGCCCTCACCCGCCACGTCGTGCGAGTCCTCTATCGTGGCGTTGCCTACCTTCACGCCGTGGCGTGGTCGCGAGTGCTCGGTGTTAACCTTGGTGTCGAGGTCATAGCCGCCAATCTCCACGAGTGCCATCGTCGTTGCTAACTTCATCGTCGAGCCCGGGCTCATCTTGGTCCTCAGGGCGTGGTTGTTAACACGTTCGCTATATGTTGTGCCACGTTCTACGCCCGAGCCAAGGTTCACCATGGCGAGTATGTTACCCGTCTTCACCTCCATCACCATCGCCACACCAAACGATGCCTCTGTGCGGCGTAGCATGCTGTCGAGGCGTTCGTGTGCCATGCGCTGTAGGCCAGCATCTATCGTCGTTATTATGTTACATCCATCCTCCACGGGGCGGTTGTCGCTGTCGTTGACACGTGCCCAGAAGCCGTGGGCTATGCGCTGCTCGCACGACAGTCCGTCGGTGCCCGCCAGCCAGCGGTTGAACTGGCCCTCTATGCCGGCGCCAAAATGCCTCTCGCCTCTGATTATTAGGGTGTCGTAGTGGCCTATAAACTGACGCGCCAGGTCGCCAGAGGGGTATAGACGTTCATCCTCCTTCTTCTCATCTACGACATATCCCATGTTGCCGTTGAGTATGGGGTATGTCTTGCTCATCATGCTCCACTCATCCTCTGTTATCTGTCGTGGCAGAATCTTATAGTGGCGCATCTTCTTACCCTCCTTCGTGCGTTCGTCGAGCAGCGTCTGGCGATATTGTGCCGCCGTTATGTGCCTATATCCATGTCTGCGGGCATCCTCCTCGTTGAAGTGTGAGGCCAGCAGACGTGATAGCGAGTCGGCATATGCTATGTAGAGCATGCTGTCGACCTCGGCCATGCCCTGCGATCCGAAGTCGAGGAATATGCTGTAGCGGAGGCTCGAAATGGCGAGTGGCTCACCATCGCGCGAGAGTATCGTGCCACGGTGCGCATCTATCTCGCGCATGCGAAATATTCCCTCCTCCATCACCTCGGCATTATGTCGCACCGAGGGGCTTATGGCTATGATCCATATGAGGCGTGCAACGATGGCTATGCCCACAAGGAAGAGTATTGCATATAGCGACTTCACGCGCGATATGATGTCGCGCTTTGTCGTGCCACGGCGTGGTCGAGCACTCTTCTTTGGGGACTTGTCGGTGGGCTTATCCTGGGTAGCCTTCTCCTCTGCCTCATGCCCAGCCTCTCTCTCTTCGCCTCTCTCCGTCTCTCTCTCTGCCCTCTGCGCCTCGCCTCTCTCTACCTCCTGGGTGGTGGTCTGCTCTCTCTCTATGTTGTCGTTGTTCTGCATCGTGGGTTAGTACTACTTCTCTACAAGTCGGCTATCCTTCGATAGGTCGACAAGTGTTATGTTATGGCTCTTCAGTCTCTCTGTCACCGCCTTCTTCGACGATAGGCTGTAGCGCAGCTCCTCCTTGAGCACCGATCGTTCGTATAGCACCGCGGCATACTTCTCTCTGCGGCGGTACTCTCTGTCGGCATTCAGCGACATGAAGGTTAGGAATATGCTCAAGAAGCACATTATGGCTATGGCTATGAAGTGGCGGTATAGGCGTCTTGTGCCCTCGGTGAGTATGCCTCCCGTGGTGAAGAGCATCCATGTGCGCTGCCTCTTTTTGCTCTGTGCCTCGCCACTCTCACCACTCTCGTGTGCCTCATGCTCCTCTTCGTCGAATCCCTCCTCCTCGTTGTTGTCGAGGATGTCATCCACGATTATCACCTCGCGGCGTATGCGGCTCTCGAGTTCCTCGTCGTGCATCGCAGCGTTGCTCTCTATGTCGTCGTGTTGTCGCATATCTACTCCTCGGTGTTAAGTTTCTGGGCAACGCGCAACTTCGCACTTCGAGATCGAGGGTTGCGTGCCACCTCTTCCTCTGTTGGCACTATAGCCTTGCGTGTTATGACCTTGAAGGGTGTTGTGGCGCGGCCGAAGAAGTCCTTCTCTATGCGGCCCTCGGTGTTGCCACTGCGCATGAAGTTCTTCACTAACCTATCCTCCAACGAGTGGTACGACATTATCACGAGGCGACCTCCGGGCTTGAGTAGCTTAAGGCTCTGCTCGAGGGCCATCTTTAGTGCCTCCATCTCGCCATTTAGCTCTATGCGTAGTGCCTGGAATAGTTTGGTTAGGAACTTGGCCTCATCCTTGGGTGGTGTGCATGGCTTCACCGCCTCTACGAGGTCTGCTGTGGTCACTATGGGGCTTATGTTGCGTGCTCGTTCTATGCAGTTTGCAATCTTCCATGTGGTCTCCAGCTCGCCATACTCGGCAAATATGCGACTTAAGGCATCATTTGTGTATGTGTTAACGATGTCTGCGGCAGTGCGTCCTGCGCGTGTGTTCATACGCATGTCGAGGGGCGCCTCGCCACGGAACGAGAAACCGCGGTGCTTGGCATCGAAGTGGTGCGATGATACTCCGAGGTCAGCAAGTATGCCGTCGACACCCTCCACGCCGCGGTGGCGCAGGGCACCACGCACAAAGCGGAAGTTAGATGCCACGAAGGTGTGTCGGTCATCCTTGGGGCTGTTGGCCACAGCATCGGGATCCTGGTCGAGGGAGTATAGGTGTCCCTCGGTGCCGAGGTGGTTGAGTATCTCGCGCGTATGCCCGCCACCACCCATCGTGAGGTCTACGTAGATGCCGTCAGCCTTGATGTCGAGTGCCTCGATGCACTCATCGAGCATCACGGGAATATGGTATGTTTCGATTGCCATAGGGTAAACTTTTTTACTAAAAGTAAAAATAACTGCGCGAAGTTAAGAATTTTTCTTTAAACAACATAATTTATGCGGATGATTTCGGAGCAAAATATTTGGGATGCGGAGATGGATATTTCGGCCATCAGGGAGGAGTTACGTGAGGCGCACTACTTGGGGCGTGCTCGAAGGTGGCCTGTGCAACTATACTCGTTCGATGGTTCTCGCTGCCCGTGCCTCATGCGTCGGGTGCAGCACTTGCGTAGTCAATCCTTTGGTGCTGTGGGTGTTATGGGTGCGGAGATGGAGGGTGCTGACGAGGCAGATGTTGACGGCACCTACCGCCAACTTGTGGTGTGGGACGACGAGGCGGGCGATGTCGTCGGTGGCTACCGCTATGCCGTGGGATGTCATGCTGTGCCCGAGAGGTTGTCGCTGGCACGCTATTTTAGTCTCTCGTCGCACTTCGTGTCGGAGTATCTTCCATATACCCTGGAGCTCGGTAGGTCGTTTGTTGCACCGCGCTACCAGCGGGGTGGTGCTGCGGGTACTATATATGCTCTCGATGCGCTGTGGGAGGGCCTTGCGCATGTCGTTCGTGAGCACGATGCCCGCTACCTTGTGGGGCGAGTAACCCTCTACCCGTCACTCGGCGTTCGTGCTCGTAATCTGCTTGTCGGCTTCTTGCGTTTTGTCTTCCCCTCGAGGGAGGCGCTGGTTGCGGCGCACGAGCCATTTAGTGTCGGCATCAGCCGTCGTCGCTTCCGCAGACTCTTCGGTGGCGCAACGCCTCGTGAGAACTATAAAATCCTCGTCTCGCGCATGCACTCCATGCACCGTGCGATACCTCCCATCATCTCCTCCTACATACGTCTCTCGCCCTCGATGCAGACCTTCGATGCCTACATAAACCACGACCTTGGCGAGGTTGCCGAGATGGGAATAATGCTCACTGTGGCGGATATTTATGACGATGTTAAAAGACGATATTTCGCTGATAGCGTAGTCGATGGTTAGTGATACGGCGGCGGGGTTGTTTCTCTGCTGTATGGAAAAAGGCTGTGGTACTATGTCGTTGTACCACAGCCTTTAGACTCTATGTAATATAGTATGTAAGACTACCTATTAGTAGTTCTCTATCACTGCCTCGAGGTGCTGCTTCCAGATGAGGGCAGCGCCGCCAAGGATAGCTACATTCTTATCCTGAATGCCACTCATCAAGAGCTTAACCTTGCCCTTGAATACGCCGAGCTGATTCTCCTCCATATGCTTGTATGTTGGGCGGAGGATGTAGTCGCCGGCGTTAGCCAAACCACCGAAGAGGATGATGGCCTCGGGTGATGTCACGGCTGTGAGGTCGGCGAGAGCAAGGCCAAGGTATTTACCTGTGCGCTCGAAGGCCTCGAGGGCTATAGGATCGTTCTTCGCCGCAGCATCCGAGAGCATCTTCGCCTCGAACTTGTCGTAAGGTATTGTGCGTAGCTCGCTGTCGCATGTCATTGTTGCCATAAGGTCGAAGGCTGTGCGCTTGATGCCTGTTGCCGATACGTATGCCTCGAGGCAGCCCTTGCGGCCGCAACCACACTGGCGGCCTGTCTCGCGTGACTCGATGGCGATGTGGCCATACTCGCCAGCGAAGCCGTCGTGGCCGTATACCATCTCGCCGTTACATACGATGCCCGAGCCGAGACCTGTGCCGAGGGTAATCATGGCGAAGTCCTTCATGCCACGCGCATTGCCGAATACCATCTCGCCGATGGCAGCAGCATTGGCGTCGTTGGTAATCATAACCTTTGTGCCACAGAAGTGCTTGCCGAGGTCCTCAACAAAGTTGAATATACGTATTGAGTTGGGGCGTGGGTCTGCGGGGTTCTCGAACTTCCAGAGGTTTGCGGGTATCTCTATGCGGCCGCTGTGTATGTTTGCGTTGGGCGCGCCAACGCCTATACCTATGAGGTCGCACTCGGGCTGTGATGCCACGAGCTCCTTCATTGCTGCAGCAAGTGTCTCGATATAAGGGCGATAGTCGTCGAAATACTTAAACTTATCGGTAGATATTTTGCTCTCGGCAACGACGTTGCCATCCTCATCCACAAGTCCAAAAGCTGTGTTGGTACCGCCAATATCGATACCCATAGCGAGTTTTTTCTTCATACAGGTCCAATTATTTTTGAAATTAATTGGTCAAAGTTACCAAAATTATTTTAATCTCTGCAAAAAAAATCTTATTTTTGACCCATAATTATGATTATGTAGAATTATGAGACATACGAACAGTGAAATATTGGAGCTCTTTGAGGGCGCGTTGGGCCAGATGCAGACCCCCGAGGAGCCGGAGTATCTCTATGCTCCGATAATCTACTCTATGTCGGGCGGTGGCAAGCGTCTGCGCCCCGTGCTTCTACTCATCACCGCCGAGGCCTTCGGCGGTAGTGTCGAGGAGGCTATGCCCGCGGCGATGGCGGTGGAGATATTCCACAACTTCACACTCCTGCATGACGACATCATGGATAATGCTGATGTGCGCCGTGGTAAGCCCTCGGTCTTTGCACGCTGGGGAGGTAATGTGGCACTCCTCTCGGGCGATGCCATGCTCATCACCGCTTATAAGCACCTTGCACGTGTTGCAGCACCTGTACTGCCACGTGTCATGCAGCTCTTTGGCGACATGGCGCTGGAGGTGTGCGAGGGTCAGCAGTACGACATGGACTTCGAGCAGAAGGCAGAAGTGTCGGTCGAGGAGTATATGCTCATGATTGAACGTAAGACCTCGGCACTCCTCTCTGGCTCGGCGATGATAGGCGCCACTATGGCGGGTGCTGCGGATGAGGATATAAAGAAGATATACCGCTTTGCCACAGAGCTCGGTCTTGCCTTCCAGCTCCAGGATGATATGCTCGATAGCTATGGCGACGAGGCGCTGGGCAAGAAGATCGGTGGCGACATCCTCGAGGGTAAGCAGACATACCTCATGGTGCAGGCTATGAACCGCGCTACGGAGGCACAGCGCGAGGTGTTGCGTACCACACACCTGCGTGATGACCTCACTGCCGAGCAGAAGATTGCCACGGTGAAGGCCCTCTACGACGAGTTGGATGTTAAGCATGCTACGGAGCAGCAGATAGAGCTGCGCTTCGACCGTGCCCTAACACTTCTCGACACACTATCTATTGGCGTTGAACGCACGATAAACCTACGTGAGTTTGCGCGTAACCTAATCGGAAGAAGACGATGATACGAAGAAGCGATATAGAGATCATGGCGCCTGTGGGCTCCTATGAGGCACTCAATGCGGCCATCGCCGCGGGTGCCAACTCGGTATATTTTGGTGTTGAGCAGCTCAACATGCGTGCTGCCTCATCTGTTAACTTCACCCTCGATGACCTCGCCGAGATTGTGCGCACGGCACATGCTGCGGGTGTCAAGACATACCTTACCGTAAACATCGTCATCTATGATGATGAGATGGAGGTCATGCGTCGCATCATCGACAGGGCGAAGAGTGAGGGTGTCGATGCCATCATCGCCACCGACCTTGCTGCAATACTCTATGCCCGCGAGGTGGGCATGGAGGTGCACATATCTACCCAGAGCAACATCTCAAACATCGCCGCCGTGAAGTTCTTCGCGCAGTGGGCAGATGTTGTGGTGCTGGCACGTGAGTTGTCGTTGGAGCAGATAGCCGCCATCTCACGCCAAATAGAGGAGCAGAAGATATGTGGCCCTGCGGGCGAGCTCGTGAAGATTGAGATGTTCGCACATGGTGCCATGTGCATGTCTATGTCGGGTAAGTGCTACCTCTCGGAGCATGAGTCGCACCACTCGGCAAACCGCGGTGCCTGCCGCCAGATATGTCGCCGTAAGTATACCATCACAGACAAGGATAGCGGCCAGCAGCTCGACATCGATGGCCAGTATGTGTTGTCGCCCAAGGATTTGTGTACCATCGATTTTCTCGATACATTCATCGAGGCGGGTGTTAGGGTGCTCAAGATTGAGGGTCGTGCGCGTGGTGGCGAGTATGTGAAGCGTGTTGTTGAGAGCTACAACGAGGCGTTGCTACTCATGGAACGTGGCGAGTTTAACGCCGAGAGTGTTACACCTCTCAAGGAGAAGCTACGCACCGTCTTCAACCGCGACTTCTGGGGTGGCTACTATGCCGCCAAGACCATGGTTGAGCATAGCCAGCACTACGGCTCGTCAGCAACCCTCAAGAAGGTCTATATGGGTAAGGTTACAAACTACTTCAAGCGTATAGGCGTTGCCGAGGTCCTCGTTGAGGCATGCGAGGTGCAAGAGGGTGAGGCACTCCTCTTCATGGGCGAGAAGACAGGTGTCGTCGAGCAGAAGGCCGAGGGCATCATGGTCAAGGAGCTCCCCACACCAACCGCCAAGCAGGGCGACTATATGTCGCTAAAGACCGTTAGCGAGGTGCGCAGAGGGGATAAGGTATATAAGGAGGTCCCTCGTTAATTTGTTGTGATAAGGGCGCATCTACGGCATCGAGCTTGTCTGCTAAATGCCCCGCAAGAGATAAAAAAAGTATAAAACCTAAAACTATAAAACTATGTTCAGTAAAGAGACTTATATTGGCCGTCGTGCCGAGTTGTGCCGAAGAGTGGGTAAGGGTCTTATCCTATTGCCTGCGAACCCCGAGGTGCCAAACAACTATCCTAACAATACATATTACTACCGTCAGGACTCAACATTCCGTTACTACTTCGGTCTTGACGTGCCATCGCTTATCGGCCTCTTGGATGCCGAGACGGGCGAGGCTATGCTCTTTGGTGACGACTTCACCGTGGAGGATATCATCTGGACAGGTCCTATGCCTACCATCGCCGAGCAGGCTGCCGAGGTGGGTGTGGAGAAGAGCTATGCTCGCAATGCCATCCGTGATGTGTTGCGCAAGGCGATAGAGCAGAATCGTCCTGTACACTACCTTCCTCCCTACCGTGCCGAGCTAAAGATTGAGGTTGCCGACTGGTTGGGCATACGTCTTGGCATGTTGCACGAACGTAAGTCGTTGGACCTTATGTTTGCTGTTGCCGAGATGCGCGAGAAGAAGTCAGCAGAGGAGATTGAGGCATTGGAGCGCGCCTTCAAGATTGGCTACGAGATGCACATGACAGCTATGCGCATGTGTCGTCCAGGTGTTGTTGAGAGAGAGATCGCAGGTCGTGTTGAGGGCATCGCCAAGTCATACGGCCAGGGTGTGTCATTCCCAACAATCGTGACACAGCATGGTGAGATTCTCCACAACCACAACCATGACGGTGTGCTCGAGGCGGGTCGTCTCTTGTTGGTAGATGGTGGTGGCGAGTCTGTTGAGGGCTACTGCTCTGACCACACACGTACATACCCCGTAAATGGTAAGTTCACAGATGTGCAGTGCGACATCTACAACATTGTGTTGCGTGCTCACAGCCAGGTTAAGGATATGATCAAGCCAGGCACCATGTATCCCGACATCCACCGTGCTGCATACCTCTCGTTGGCAGAGGGCCTCAAGGGCATGGGTCTCATCAAGTCTACACCAGAGGATGCTGTAGATGCGGGTGCTCTATACCTCTTCATGCCTCACGGCTTGGGCCACGGCATGGGTATGGATGTTCACGACCTCGAGAACATAGGCGAACGTTCATTCGACTTCTCAACTGTTGCAGAACGTGCAGCCAAGTCGGCAACATGCATCCACCGCAGCACATGGCGCGTAGAGCCAGGTACCGTTATGTCTGACGAGCCAGGTATCTACTTCATCCCAGCACTCATGGACAAGTGCCGCGCCGAGGGTAAGTTCGAGGGCATCGTAGACTACGAGGCACTCAACGCATACCGCAACTTCGGTGGTATACGTATCGAGGACGATGTGCTTGTTACAGAGACAGGTAGCCGTTTTATCGGCGACAAGCTATTGCCTCTCACTGTCGAGGAGCTTGAGGCTGTCATCGGCAAGGAGTAATCCGAAGATTATCTCACTAAATAGTAGGGGCATGTGTGACCATCGTATGGTAACATGCCCTACTACTTAAATATATTGTAGTAGAGGTCCGATATTTGATTGTGTATACGTTGTATCTGTTTTACTTATACGGATATAAAAATATATTATGAAATAATAAGATTAGATATCTATTTTTTATATATCTTTGCGACAGAATAATAACAATAAAAACAAAGAGAGAAATGAAAACAGATATTGAAATTGCTCGTGAGACCCAGCTCAAGAATATTCGTGAGGTAGCAGCCAAGGTTGGCTTCCCCGAGGATGAGGTGTTCAACTATGGTAAGTATATCGCAAAGGTGCCTTATAAGCTTATCGATGAACATAAGGTTGCCAAGAGTCACCTTATCCTTGTGACTGCCATCACAGCAACAAAGGCGGGTGTAGGTAAGACTACCGTTAGCATCGGCCTCGGCATGGGTCTTAACCACATTGGCAAGAATGCCATCATCGCCCTCCGTGAGCCATCTCTCGGTCCCTGCTTCGGTATGAAGGGTGGTGCTACAGGTGGTGGCTATGCGCAGGTGTTGCCATCGGAGGATATCAACCTCCACTTCACTGGTGACTTCCACGCCGTAACATCGGCTAACAACCTCATCGCTGCGTTGTTGGACAACTACCTATACCACAACCGTTCTACGCAGGTAGGTCTCAAGAAGGTTATGTGGCGTCGTGTCCTCGATATGAACGACCGTTCGTTGCGTAACATAGTGTCGGGTCTCGGCGGTTCGGCAAATGGCATACCTACAGAGACGGGCTTCGACATCACTCCAGCGTCAGAGATTATGGCCATCTTATGCCTCGCGCGTAATGTCGACGACCTCTACGCACGTATCGGCCGCATAGTGCTTGGTGTGCGCTACGACGACACTCCATTCACTGTTAATGACCTTGGCGTCACAGGCGCTGTGGTGGCACTCTTGAAGGATGCTATCAACCCCAACCTCGTGCAGACAACAGAGCACAACCCTGTCATCATCCACGGTGGCCCCTTCGCAAATATCGCCCACGGCTGTAACTCTGTCATCGCAACACGCATGGCAATGACATGGGCCGACTATACTGTCACAGAGGCAGGTTTCGGTGCCGACCTTGGTGCCGAGAAGTTCCTCGACATCAAGTGCCGCCAGGCAGGCCTCAAGCCAGACCTCACAGTCCTTGTAGCATCAACCCTCGCACTCAAGATGCACGGTGGTGTTCACGAGTCGGAGATTAAGCTCCCTAACATGGAGGGCTTGAAGCAGGGCTTCGCCAACCTCGACCGTCATGTTGCTAACCTCAAGAAGTTTGGCCAGACAGTCCTTGTATGCTTCAACCGCTTTGCCAGCGATACAGACGACGAGATCGCTATGGTCATCGAGCATTGCGAGAGCCTTGGTGTGCGTTGCGTGATTAACAATGCATATGCCGAGGGTGGTGCTGGTGCTGCTGACCTTGCACGTGCCGCAGTTGAGCTTATCGAGACACAGCCATCAGGTCCTATCAACTATGCTTATAACCTCGAGGATAGCATCAAGGAGAAGATCACAAAGGTGGCGAAGAACATCTATGGTGCTGGCTCTGTGGTGTTTGGCCCACGCGCACAGAAGGAGATTGCCCTATTGGAGAAGTGGGGCATGGGTAACCTCCCTGTATGTATCGCCAAGACACAGTTCTCATTCAGCGCAGATGCCAAGCGTTACGGTAGCGTTGAGGGCTTCGAGATCAACATCAAAGATATCGAGCTCAATGCTGGTAGTGGCTTCATCGTGGCTCTTGCTGGCGACATCATGCGTATGCCAGGCTTGAGCAAGACTCCACAGGCAGGTAATATTCGTCTTGCTGAAGATGGTAATGTTGAGGGCATCGTATAATTTGTTGTGATAATAGGCCATCTTCGGCCTCTCAATCGCTTTGGTGAATGGGAAATACGTCAGTATGTCCCATCCACCATAGCTCTTAATCGAGACCAAATCTGACCTATTCTGACAACAAATTGGCTTATTCTCGAAATCCTCATTTACGTCAAGTAAACTGCGGTTTCTCGAATTTCGGATGCCTAAAATTAGCTCTTGTTATACAACTTCAAGTCAGCTGATCTAGGTATACTGAATAAACCAATAGATAAAAGGGGTATCCATATGGTTACCCCTATTGCTGTAAAGATATATGGTCTATATATTTCCCACTGAATTGGAGGCGAGTGCGTTTCGTCGTCTATGCCCTGATGCCGAGATTCACATCTCGGGTGTTGGCATGGCGGCTACGGCAGCTACACTTGCACGTCTTGCGACAAAGCGTCGTGAGGCGTGTTATGTGCTTGCAGGCATTGCAGGTAGCTATGGCGATGCTGTTGCGCTGGGCGATGTCGTCGAAGTAATAAGCGAGAGGTGCGCGGAGCTGCCCCAGCGCTTTGTTAGAGAGTATGCCACAACACCTCGCACGATGCTTCGTGGTGTGCGTGCCAATACGGTATGTCGTGCTATGGAGGATGGCCTCGGAGCCGAGGTTGAGAATATGGAGGGTGCGGCACTCTTTGCCATGGCCGAGGCTCTGAGCCTTGAGGTGATGGAGATACGTGCCATATCTAACCGTGTGGGTGATAGTTTCGATAAGTGGGCTGTGGATGAGGCTGTTGAGGCCCTTGCCCACGAACTTAAAAGATTGAACGATGACAAATAGAGTTATACGCCTGGCGATATCGCCATGTCCGAATGACACCTTTATGTTCGATGCCATCATCAACCGTCGCATAGACCTTGGTGGCTTCGATGTTAAGGTCTGCTACCTCGATATAGAGCAGCTCAACGCCGCCGCCCTGCGTGGTTGTTACGACATCACGAAGTGCAGCACAGCGCTGCTACCGGCCATATGCGATGGCTACACGCTTTTGGATAGTGGTTCGGCATTGGGTCGTGGTAATGGCCCTCTGCTTGTGCGTCGTAGGGGCGAGAGTGAGCCTCTGCGTCATATAGCGGTGCCTGGTGAGCATACCACGGCAAATGCCCTTGTGTGCACACTCTTTCCCGCTATCGAAAGGCGCACACCGCGTCTCTTCTCGGAGATTGCCGAGGCTGTGGCGGCGGGTGAGTATGATGGCGGTGTGCTGATACACGAGGGTCGCTTTGTGTATGACAGACACAACCTCGAGCTTGTTGCCGACCTGGGTGTTGAGTGGGAGAGTTGCACGTCGTTGCCCCTGCCGCTGGGTGCTATTGTGGCATCACGACGTCTCGAGGAGGAGGTGGTGCACGACTTCGAGGCGTTGCTGCGTCGCAGCGTGGAGTATGCCTTCGACAACCCCATGGTGTCGCGTGAGTTTGTGCGTAGCCATGCCCGTGAGCTCGACGATAAGGTCATAGAGAGCCACATAGCGTTGTTCGTAAACGACTTCTCATTGTCGTTAGGCGCCGAGGGTAGAGAGGCGGTGCGCAGACTAACATCTATAGAGTTGTAGGCCCTTGTATTTGTCATTTTTTTGTATATTTGCGCAATTTTAACGTTTATCATTAAATATGGAATATTTAATTGTTGTTGCGGCTCTTGCCATGATCATCGTCGGTGCTATGTTGCTCACCGACGGCTCTGTCGCACTCGCCAAGCGTCTGCGTGTGCCGGAGTTCATCGTGGGTCTCACGGTGGTGGCTGTGGGTACGTCGATGCCCGAGCTTACCATAAGCATGATATCGGCATTGGGAGGTCATGGCGACATGGCCATAGGTAATGTCGTGGGCTCCAACATATTCAACATATTCATGATTCTCGGTATATGTGCTATCTTTGCGCCTATATGCTTCACCAAGAGCAATATACGTCGTGATATACCGATATGTATAGTTGCGACCCTCGCCCTTGTGGGTGTCACACTCACGGGCGGTAACATAACACGCCTGGAGGGCGTTGTGTTACTTCTGGGTTACATCGCTATGATTGTCTTCACCATACGTGCCGACCGCAAAGCTATGCTTGCGGAGGGCGGTGTCGAGACACAGCAGAAGAGTGATGATAAGCAGATGCCTATGTGGCGTGTGCCAATATGGATTATCTTGGGTCTTGCGGGTCTTATCTATGGTGGTGATCTGTTTGTCGATGCCGCCACGAAGATTGCCCAGGCATGGGGTGTCTCGGAGGCTGTCATCGCCATCACGCTGCTGGCGGGAGGCACATCGCTACCCGAGCTATCGTCGAGCCTCGTATCCATCATCAAGGGTAGTCCATCGTTGGCGCTGGGTAATGTCCTTGGCTCGAACATCGCCAACATTCTCCTCATCCTTGGCACATGCTCTACGGTGACACCTCTAACCATGGGTGGCATCACCATGTTCGACATATATATCGCTGCGGCAGCCACGGCTGTGCTCATGCTCTCGGCACTCATCATAGGTCGTGACAAACTAACACGCATCGAGGGTGTATTCTTCGTTGCCTGCTACGTGGCATATATCTATACGCTGATTTAACCTTGTTATGCCATGCTCGACATTCTGCAAATAGACACCACGGCCGTCATGCCCTCGGTCTCCTATAGCGTCATCATCAACAACTCGGTGGCTATGGTCGCAACACTCGTGCTGGGCGTTGCACTTATGGGCATCGTCGTGTTGTTGCGCCAGAGGAGTGCTGTACGCCGTTATTCGCGCTTGGCAACCTCGAGGATGCTCTCTGGAGGTGCTGTGGCGCAGCGACTGCTGCATGATCATGGCATCTACAATGTGCGTGTGAAGCGTGCTGTGGGCGATAAGGAGTCGTGCTTCGACCCTCGCACCATGACTGTGACGTTGAATGAGGATGTCTACGACGTGTGCTCCATCATGGCCATAGCTACTGCGGCACACGAGTGTGGCTGCGCTGTGCAGTATGTCACAGGCTACCGCCCCGCCTATATGCGTCTGCACCTGCTGCCTATCATGCAGTGTGCTGTGCGCTTTGTGGGTCCCGTTATCCTTGCAGGCGTGGCGCTTATGCTCTTCTCCAAGGGCCTTGTGCTCTCGTGGGTGGGCATCATGCTGCTGGCCCTCGCCGTGCTACTCGCCGTGCTCATGCTGCGTGTGGAGCTTAACGCCGTGAAGCGTGCTGTGGCGTGGTTTGAGGATTGTGGCGAGCTCTCGGCAGAGGAACTCGACAATGTTAATGAGGCACTACGCTGGTCGGCACGTGGGCACCTCATAGATGCGATGTCGGCACTCATGCAGTTTATATATAGCATAGCACTAATAAGAAGTCGTAAATAGTAAGAACCCTATATGAAGAATACCGATTATACACGCCGCCTTGTATGGCTCACCCTTGTTGTGTGCCTCGGTGCGGTGTCGCTGGGTCTCATCCCCACATTCGACCTCTTTGGCATGACTATCCCGAAGGTCGATGTGTTGTCGTCGCTACGTGACGAGGCTATCGTAGAGGATGTGGTGGAGTATGAGGCCGATATAGCACGTCTCGAGGAGGAGCTCGCCGCCATGACATTGCCTGTCGAGGAGGTCGTGGATACCATGCCCGAGCCTATGCCTGTGCGCTATGAGTGGATCATACAGGCCGAGGAGGAGGTTGAGCATGTGGCACTCCGTAGCCTCGATGTGCGCCCCGAGGGTAGTGTTGTGCCTATCGAGGATTTCGACACGTTGGCCGTCACACGCTACCAACGACTTATCGAGAGGCTCGCTGCGGGCGAGGATGTGCGTATCGCCTTCATGGGTGACTCGTTTGTTGAGGGCGACATCCTCACGTGCGACCTGCGTGATGCGTTGCAGAGTCTTGTTGGTGGCCGTGGTGTGGGCTTTGTTGCCTGCGACATACCCTTTGCTACGGTGCGTAAGAGTGTCAAGCGCAGCTCGTCGGGCTGGACCGCATATAGCGTCATGAAGCCCAAGAGCACGCCCGAGGCGCTACGCGACAGGTTCTTTATCTCGGGATATATAGCCGATGGCGGTGTGGGTGCTACAACATGCTGGGAGACGACATCGCAGTATGCTACTCTTGAGGGGTGTACGCGTGGTCGTGTGCTGCTCTATAGCCGCGACACAAGCCGTGTGGAGGTCGTTGTCAACGACACACTGCGCCAGGAGTTCGAGATTGCGGGCGATGGTGCTGTGCGCGAGATATATGTTCAGATGCCTATGAGTGCTCTGCGCTTGAGGGTTCTCCAGGGTAATGTGCTGTGCTACGGCGCATCGCTTGAGGGTGGCCGTGGTGTCATGGTCGACAACTACTCTGTGCGTAGCAACAATGGCCACGCTATCTTTGGTACGGGTGCCACGGTGAATAGACAGATAGATGAGATGCTAGGCTACGACCTTGTGGTGTTGCAGTATGGTCTCAACATCATGCAGCAGGGCCAGCGCGGCTACTCGCGCTACCGCGACCAGCTGCGCGATATGATTGCCTATGCCGAACGCTGCTTCCCCGATGCTGCGATCCTTGTTATGGGTGTCAGTGACCGTTGGGTGAAGGGTGATAGTGGCAGCTACGAGCCTATAGGCTCTGTCGATGCACTGACATCATACCAGCGTGCTGCGGCGGACAGCACGAAGGTGGCCTTCTGGAATACGTCGAAGGCTATGGAGGCCCTTGGTGGCATGCCTAAGTTTGTCTCTAATGGCTGGGCAGCGAAGGACTATACACATATCAACTTTGCGGGTGGCAAGCGTGTTGCCGATGCTCTTGTCATGGCGTTGCGACAGTCGCTATACGACTACCTCGTTGTGTGCGAGGCCGAGGCGGCATGCCGTGAGGAGGAGATGCGTCAGCGCGAGGCGGAGGCACGTCAGCGCGAGGCGGAGGCACGCCAGAGACTCGAGGAGCAGATAAATAGCGTTCGCCCTATATTGGATAGTGTGGGTATCGGTGTTGATGGCGCTTTAAGTAAGGTGGAGGAGTAGCTATGGGTGAGTACTTCAGCTTCGATGGTGGTGTATGGCAGCGTGTGGTCGCAATGTTGGACTACGACGCCACCTCGCCACTCACGCTAACCACAGGCTTCTTCCTCTTTGCCTTCCTCATCTTCGGCATGGGCTATATGCTTGTGCGTGGCAGGGCAACGCTGCGTACTCTCTACGTGGTGCTCTTCTCGCTATACTTCTACTATAAGCTCTCGGGCATATATATATTGTTGCTCCTGGGTGTGGCGTTGAGTGACTTCCTTATCGGTCGTGGTGTGGCGCGACGTAGGGAAAGGGGGCGTGGCACGCGCGGTCTTGTGGCATTGAGTGTCACCATAAATGTCGCCATCCTCGTCTACTTCAAGGCTACGGACTTCTTCGTGGGCCTCATCAACGACCTCTATGGCTCGGGAACCCTCAACTGGGAGAGTGTCGTTGTGCCCGCGGGTGTGTCGTTCTTCGTCTTCCAGTCTATAGCCTATGTTGTCGATATCTCGCGTGGCGTGATACAGCCACTGCGTAGCATCTTTAGCTATATCTTCCTGCTCTCGTTCTTCCCCAAGATGTTCCTCGGTCCTCTTGTCAAGGCCAAGGAGTTTATCCCACAGATCGAGGCACAGCGCCCCGAGCTCTCGCGTGACGACTTCGGCAGGGCTGTGGCCCTCATCGCAGGAGGCCTTGTCAAGTATGGCGTCATAGCCAAGGCTCTGGGTATGCTCTTTGTTGTGCCCGCCTTCGGTGGTGAACTGGGCGATGGAGGTCTTGTTGCGCTGCTTGCCATCTATGGCTTCACACTACAGATATATTGCGACTTCTCGGGCTACTCGGATATAGCGCAGGGCATAGCTCTTATGATGGGTTTCCGCTTGCCCGACAACTTTAACGCCCCCTACCACTCGGCCACCATCACCGAGTTTTGGCGTAGATGGCACATATCACTCTCCACATGGCTCAAGGACTACCTCTATATCTCGCTTGGTGGTAACCGCCATGGTGCCTTCAGGACATACCTAAACCTCATCATCACGATGTTTCTCGGTGGCCTGTGGCATGGCGTGGGCATGACATTTATCGCCTGGGGTCTGCTCCATGGTGTGGCCCTCGCACTACATAAGATGTGGCTGCGCTTCGTGCCCCGTGCCAAGGCTGTGGGTAGCGACATGCGCCCCTTCTGGCGTATACTTGCTACGCTGTTTACCTTTAACCTCGTTGCCTTCGGTTGGCTGCTCTTCACGGCTAAGGATATGACCGTTGTGGTCGATATGCTCTCGCGCATAGCCTATAACTTCTCGTTTGCGGAGTTTGATGCTCTTGTTAAGGGCTCGGGTGCTGCGCTTATCATCATGGCGGTGGGCTACATTATGCATGCCTTACCTCGTAAGGTGGATCGTGGTGTGGTACGTGGCATCTCGCGTATAGGCTTCGTGGGTCAGGCGTTGTTGCTCATAGTTGCCATATGGATGGTCATGCAGTGCGATGCGCTGCTTGCTGTGGAGTGTGGTGCTGGTGGCGGACTACCTATGTATGCCGCCTTCTAAAATTGTTGAAGTATGAATAGTGTAACATGGGATTGGCCTCTCTTCGAGGTGCTTAACTTCAACGGCCCTGCGTGGTTCGATAGCGTGATGTCTGCCATCTCGGGCATCGTCATGTGGATACCTCTATACCTACTTATTATATACCTCGTGTGGCGTAAGTACTCGTGGCGTGGTGTTGTGGGTTTCATTGTCGCTGTGGCCTTTGCTGTTGCCTTTGCCGACATCGTGGCGGGCATCTTCAAGCACTCTGGTCCGTTGAAGCATCTGTGGCCCGAGTTCCCTGTTCGCCAGAGGCCTATGTTCACCGAGGGCCTTGATAGCGTGCATATTGTCTCTACACGCCATGGTGAGTATGGCACGGTGTCGGCACATGCCGCAACGATAGTTTCGCTGGCGCTGCTTGCCTCATGTGCTGTGCGTAAGGTGTGGTTTACCGTTGTAATGTGCTTCGTGGCACTTATTATATGCTACTCGCGTATATACCTTGCGTGCCACTTCCCCCAGGATATACTCCTCGGTGCGGGTGTGGGAGCTGTTGCTGGAGGTCTCGGGGTATTGCTCTTCCGTTTTATTGCGAGGGAGGGCAAGGAGCCCAAGCCGCAGAAGGGGGTGTGACGTCGGGTGTTGCCCTAACCCTAAAAGTGTAAATGTGCGTCACAGAGTGCTGTGGCGCATGTTTTTGTTTTTTGTGAATAAAGTGTCGAAAAAATAGTGTGCTTAAGGGGTCATTATCCCGCGAAAAAACACGAATTTTGTATGCCTGAATTATCCCCTTTTTGAGGCATTGGGAGAGGTATGGACACGACGATAAGTGGAAAATAATAACAATAAAAAGATATAAAGATGACTCAAAAACCTACAAATGAAAAGCTTACGACGGTTAAGTATGACGATGCTGTTGCCGCTACGAAGGAGTATTTTCGTGGTGATGACCTCGCAGCACAGGTATGGGTTAGTAAGTATGCGTTGAAGGACTCGTTCGGCAACATCTACGAATCTACACCTGCGGACATGCACAACCGTATCACAGCCGAGTTGGTGCGTATCGAGAATAAGTACCCCAATCCGTTGACCCGCGAGCAGATTTTCGAGCTTCTCGACCACTTCCGCTATGTCATCCCTCAGGGTGGCCCTATGACAGGTATCGGTAATAACCTCCAGGTGGCGTCGTTGTCTAACTGCTTCGTTATCGGCCATAAGAATCCTGCCGACTCATACGGTGGTATCTTCCGTATGGACGAGGAGCAGGTGCAGCTCATGAAGCGTCGTGGTGGCGTCGGTCATGACCTCTCGCACATCCGCCCTACAGGTAGCCCCGTGCTCAACTCTGCACTCACCTCTACAGGTATCGTTCCCTTCATGGAACGCTACTCTAACTCTACACGCGAGGTTGCGCAGGATGGTCGCCGTGGCGCCCTCATGCTCTCGCTTCTTATCAAGCACCCCGATGCCGAGCACTTCATCGATGCGAAGGTAGACACAGGTAAGGTTACAGGTGCTAACGTATCTATCAAGATCGACGACGAGTTTATGCGTGCTGCGCTGTCGGGACAGATGTACCGCCAGCAGTTCCCTATAGGTGCCCAGAAGCCATTGTACGAGAAGGATATTGACGCGAAGAAGCTTTGGGATAAGATTATCTACAATGCATGGAAGTCTGCCGAGCCAGGTGTGTTGTTCTGGGATACCATCATCCGTGAGAGTGTGCCCGACTGCTACGCCGACGAGGGCTTCCGCACAGTATCTACAAACCCATGTGGCGAGATTCCATTGTGCCCATATGATAGCTGCCGTCTGTTGGCTCTCAACCTCTTGAGCTATGTAGATGCACCATTTACGAAGGATGCGAAGTTCAACTTCGACAAGTTCAAGGAGCATGTTGCTATGGCTATGCACCTTATGGACGATATCATCGACCTTGAGCTCGAGAAGGTGGAGCTTATCATCGATAAGATTGCTTCAGACCCCGAGGATGAGGATGTACGTCGTGTAGAGCTTGAGTTGTGGAAGAAGATTAAGGATATGGCATTGAAGGGTCGCCGTACAGGTCTCGGCATCACAGCCGAGGGTGATATGTTGGCAGCTTTAGGTATGCGTTATGGCTCGGAGGAGGCTATCGACTTTGCCGTTAAGGTGCATAAGACACTCGCTGTTGAGGCCTACCGTGCCTCTGTTATGATGGCCAAGGATCGTGGTGCCTTCGGTGTCTTTAACTTCGAGAAGGAGGCTGGCAACCCTATGGTGGAACGTATCTTGGAGGCTGCTCCCGAGCTCCGCGAGCTCATGCAGAAGTATGGCCGTCGTAACATCGCCATGCTCACCATCGCACCTACAGGTACTACCTCGCTTATGTCGCAGACAACATCGGGTATAGAGCCTGTATTCCGCCCTGTATATAAGCGTCGTCGTAAGATCAACCCATCGGATAAGGATCAGGTGGCATCATATGTCGACGAGACAGGCGAGAAGTTCATCGAGTACTACGTATACCACCACCAGTTTGTTAAGTGGCTCGAGATTAACGGCTACGACATCTCGCGACTACAGACAATCTCGGAGGAGGAGCTCAACGAGTGGCTTAAGGCGTCGCCATACTATAAGGCTACGGCAAACGATATCGACTGGGTTGCGAAGGTGAAGATGCAGGGTGCCATCCAGAAGTGGGTAGACCACTCTATCTCTGTTACTGTGAACCTTCCTAATGAGGTTACCGAGGAGCTTGTTGCCGAGGTATACCGCACAGCGTGGGAGTCTGGCTGTAAGGGTATCACTGTGTATCGTGATGGCTGCCGTGATGGCGTGCTTCTCGACCTTAAGGATAAGGGTAAGAAGGGTAAGTGCGAGATTGGTAGCATCCGTCGTCCAGAGTCTATCCCTGCAGATATCGTACGTTTCAAGAATGGCTCGGAGGATTGGATTGCCTTCGTTGGTAAGCAGGATGACCGCCCTTATGAGATCTTTACAGGTAAGATTGAGGAGGATGCTATGTATATCCCCAAGAGCATCACTAATGGTAACATCCTTAAGGTTACCGAGGCTGATGGCACCAAGCGTTACGACTTCCAGTACCAGGACCGTTATGGTTATGTAAATACTATCGGTGGTATCTCACGCCTCTTCGATGAGGAGTTCTGGAACTATGCGAAGCTCATCTCTGGTGTGTTGCGTTATGGCATGCCTATCGACAAGGTTGTGCAGCTCGTTGACGGCTTGCACCTCGATAGCGAGACTATCAACACATGGAAGAATGGTGTTGAACGCGCCTTGAAGCAGTATATCAAGGATGGTACCCGCGGTAAGGGTCGTTGTCCACAGTGTGGTCAGGAGAATATGGCCTACCAGAATGGTTGCTTGACATGTATGGCGTGTGGCTATTCGAAGTGTAACTAAATAATGACTAATAGATATGAGGTTGCCCAACGGAGTGTTGGGCAACCTTTTTTTGCTTTTGGTGTGAAAATTGAGATTTTTTTGCTATTAATTTTGGTTATTTAATTTTTAATATTTAACTTTGTGAAAAGACCCCCCCCCAAAAAAAATGTTTGTACTATGAAGAATTTACTCACTTTAGTATTTATATTCTTTTTTGCTATTGGTAGCCTCTGTGCGCAAACGCCCGACAATGGGGGTTCGGCGGGTGGCTCCTCAACTGGTGGTGGCTCTACCATCGTGGGTGGCTCGGCAGTTGGCAGTGATGCAACGGGCGATGAGGGCTGCTATAAGATAGCTATCTACACGGATTGTGGTTACTACGAAGGCGTGTTTTATATATAGATGTTGTTCCCTACTTACACATGGGATAGCGTACTTTATTACAATTATTGTCTTACTATTAAAATTTACCACTATGAAGCGATTATTTCTATTAATGTTTCTATTGACGATTTCGGTAGTGGCATGTCAGAGGGATGAGATTAATGTAGTTCAATCGAGCATCCCAGAGGTTGTTAATCCTTATGCTATTTCGCAGGAGGATGCTATTTCGTATCTTATGCAGACGCTTGAAGGAGATGGTGAAGAGACTCGCAGTAAGTCTAACCTTACTGTTGAGTCTGTTACTACTATCAAGAGCAATGATGTTTTTGTTAGCACTACACGTTCTGGAGGGGAGGATTATCCAGACGATATCTTCTATGTCGTCTCTTTTGGTGAAGGTAATGGCTCTGCTGTGTTGAGTGCAGATATTCGTGTTACTCCAGTTCTTGCTATCCTTGACGAGACTGTATTTACGGCAGAAGATTTTATGCCAGATACACGAGCCGTTGGTGATGAGAATGAAGATGGAAAAGAAGAGCTTAAGGACTATCTCATCGAAAAGATTAAGGGTGTTGCAGAGTATCAGATTAATTCGAGTCGTATTGGTGGCCCAGTTGTTATCGAGCCTATCCAATATACGAGGTATGTTACCACAACAACCACGCAGTTATATATACCACCGATGTTAAAAACAAAGTGGGGTCAAGGATCTCCATATAATGTCTCGCATCCAAATCCTGGAGACGTAATGGGTTGTGTCCCTGTTGCTATAGCACAATTCTTGTACTATCATAGATGGCCATCATCAGGAATATTCAATGGTCATCAATATGATTGGAATTTGATGTCTCAGACTGAATATGGCGCCTCTGCTACTAATTATTCAGCTGCCTGCCGTGAAGTATCTGACTTTATGTATGCTATAGGTTCATATGTCGGGTATTACTCTAATGGTACGAATGTTGGAAGCATGGTCAATATCTTGTCTCTATTGGGTATCCCTTCGAATTATCAGACCTTTAATTTGCCAGATGCCAGAGACATTATTAATAATCGAGGCCCATTTGGTATGAGAGGCCAAAATACAAGTGCAGATTATGGGCATGCTTGGGTTGTGGATGGTTGGCGTATAATCCGAACAGTTGTTTATTATAATACTTACAATCAATTAGATATATTGATTAAGAGTGAAGTAGTTTCAGATGTTACAGACGATAGAATGCACTGCAACTTTGGATGGGGTGGCGTTTGTGATGGTTATTATTCTAGCACCGTGTTATGTTTCGACACTTCCGTTCGTCTACAGGATCAGTATATTGAGAGTGATTATGGCGATACTCCTTATGCTAACTATTCAGATGAATATATCTTTAATTCGGCTTTTTATATGGTGAATTATTAGTTGGCTACTAAATTATTATTGAGTTGATATTTAATTAAATAGTTACAATTATGAAAAAGTTTTATATGTTTGCATTGATTGCAATGGGTTTTGCAATGGTGGGTTGTAATGATGATATGTCAAACGGTGAGGTTATGCTCCCTGATGATGTCGTAGAAATGGAGAGTTGGATTAGTGAGCAGAATGGAGAGTTTAACAATAGCGACTTTATCGAGGTCTTGGTGCACGGCGTATTCGATATTGTTGATCAGGATCTCTACACAATTGATGGTAAGTATATCCCTGGTGATCATCATTTCCTGGTTGACGGTGGTCTACCACCATCTCATCGCATAATATTTAATGAGGATGGAACATTCTTGATGTGCTACAATTTCCACTCATACTGTGTCCCCGAAATAATGTCTATATCTGATGGCTTCTTGAAGGGTGAGTGGACTTACGATGAAAAGAGTAGGGTATTGACATATTCGTGGTTGGACATTCTTTGGGATAAAACAACTCCTCGATGCGTTGATATGGAGGTTAAGTACCTTAAGGGTAATATTGCTATCATGGATGATACGCATACACGACTTGATGAGAATTTAAATAGTGTTGAAAGAATAGCTCGTTGTCGTGTGAAATTTGATGTCATAGGTAGAGACGAGGCACTTGCAAAGTATGTAAATGATATAAATGCTTTACGAAGCGAGGTTAAATAACCTACCAGAGGCAACATAATAATCTTTTTATTCAACCTCCCAACATATGAAGGGCTGACTAATTTACTTTTAGTCAGCCCCGATTTTTAGTTTTGAGGACTTTATGCCGCCTCATGATTTGTTATCTCTATTTGTCGGCTATCGTCGTGCGGGCATAAGTGCTCGACTCGTAGTGGCCGTAGTGCCATTTAGGCGGTCGAGGAGCTCCTCTATAGGGCGCTTTGTAGAGCTGTTATATGTCATGGTGAATGGGTCAGATACCCACATCTCGCTATAGTTACCCTTGTAGTCCATGGTTATGGCACACATGACATATACCTTGCCGTTCTCGCCTGTGAGAAGCTGTGTGTGTGGCGAGGCGTACGACACGAGGTCCTCGAAGACACCAGCCTCGCCATAGGTCATATACTCCTCGGCAGAGTATATACAGTGGAATACGTCGATGGCGGGCTCGGCAGTGACAATCTCCGACCACATGGCATACCAGCCCATGCTCTCGAACATGCCATAGCTGTAGTACTTGTCGCCGTCGGCAGCCTCAAGCTCCATGAGGCTATATGGGCCGCCCCAGTTCACCGTAACGACGCTGTTTAGGCACTCGCCCGCGGGCTCGGTCTTAAAGTCGTGGCGGAAGAGGTCGGTGGTTATGGTGCCGCCATAGTAGCCGAAGGCGAGGAGTGAGTATTCGGTATCTGGCTCGAGGCTATTGAGATGTGTTGCCGATACACCTGTATATGGTTCAAGGACGAACACATCTGTTAGCCATGACATTATCTCCTCGTTGCTGCCCTCTATCACCTGGTCCTTGCGTACGAGGGCTGCGGTATACTGCTCTATGGTCGATGGTGTGATGGTGACGTCGGCAACACGCACATAGAGGTTCTCAACTTTGAGGTCGAGGGTCATGTCAGATGCTCCCACAGGCTCTGTCTGGAAGTGCTTGAAGTATGGTCGTGAAACAACCTGTGGTAGGCCATCTACCATATCGATAGCGTAGAGAAGCATCATGTACTTGGTGTCCGCCTCGAGCATCTCGCTGAACTCGTCGCTACCCTCAAGGCACATTATATCGTATAACTGCTCGGCGGTGTATCCCGATGCCATGGTCTCTGTAATCATCGAGAGCCATGTGTCGGCAATCATCTTACAGTATGCATCGTCAATATCATACCCCTCCTCTATATAGTTATAGCTGTTCTGGTCTACCACCTCGAGGTAGTATTTGCCATCCCAATCTATGGGCGAAAACTCATAGTGAGCCGCAGGGCCATTTACCGTGATGTTCACGTCGAAGGCCACATCGAAGAGTTCGTTGGGGGTGAGTGTCACCAACTGATAACTCACGGGCGTAGAGAGAGTGTATGATGTATTATCCTCATTAAACTCAATGCCATAGGCATATAGCACATACTCTGTCTCGGGGAGCATGTTTGTCCACGATATGTAGCTTGTGCCGCGGTATGCAATCTCCTCTTCGAGCATGAACTTCTGGAGGTCTGTAATGCCGGCACCATGTGCTATGGCTGTGTAGTAGTTATAGTCGTCCATGAATAGATCCTCGGCGGTGTATATGCCGCTTGCATAGAGGTAGTCTACCTGTGCCATGTAGGTGATGAATATGGTATTCTCATCCTTTGCTTTTACGAGTGTTGAGCAGCTTGTTGTCGTGAGGTCCTTCACTTCGAGTGTAAATGCCTCCTCTGCACCCGCCTGGTTGACAGTTATGGTTATTGCGCTCACCTGTGGGTACTTGATGCGTATCTCACCCTTACGCGCCTCTACGGTGTTGTTGGCGTCGATGATGAACGATAGTGTGCCCTCTGCTGCTACGATGTCGTGTATCCAGTCCACGTCTTTCTCGGCGACGATGTCGATGCCCGCAAGGCCATTTGTTATCGTATACTCCACGCTGTAGCTACCGCCCTGGGCTGTAGCCTCCACGGTTGTTGTTGTGATGGTCACACTGGTGCCTGTCTGTGGCTCCTCCGTTGGCTCGTTCGTCTCGTTACAGCTCGTTGCGAGCAGTGGTACGCAGAGCAGCGACAGCACAATAAAGAGTAGTGATAGGTGTTTCATAGTGTTGTAGTTTAGTGTTTTATTTTTCTCATTAACTATAGGTTACAGTCTGTTTGCTACCATTTAAACGCAAAGATATGATTTTTATATCCAAAAACCAAACGCGTGACCCAAAATTATACCGCCCATAGCCAGGGCGATACACAAAAATGGGTGTGTGTGGGTGTCATTTGTCGTAGAGTGTTGACGTGTAGTAAGTAGTTATACATATTTATATGGTGTAAAACTATAGTGAAATGTTTTAAATTTGGAATTTATTATTATCTTTGCAACTTGAAGAGTTAGTTTTGATAAAAAATTTAAATCAAATAAACACTAAAACACTTTAAACTTTATCAAACATGAGAACATTGAAGAACTTTTTGATGTTGGGTTTGCTTCCTATTCTTGCTTTGGCATTTGTAGGTTGTGAGAAGAATAACCCAGATGGACCTGACGGCCCAACTCCCGTTAAGGATTCAGTCATCAAGCTCGCACAGCAGACCGTATCTACTAACTACGGTGGTGGCACAGTGATGGTGTCTTACACTATCGAGAACCCACACGCTGGTGAGAAGATCTCTGTTAAGGCAGAGGATAGCTGGGTAGGTGGTTTCGACACATCTTTCACTGGTGCTTTCAAGATGGTTGTTGAGCCTAACGATTCTGGTGCTGCTCGTCAGACACTCGTTACTGTTAGCTACCGCTATGCAGAGGACGTTACATTCGTTCTAAAGCAGGACACAAAGCTCAACGCAGGCTTCGTTATCGAGAACGTATCGGCTGTTGGTGAGTACTACTCATACACAGTTAACGTGTTGCCTACAAACAAGACAACTCCATTCATCATGATGTCTGCTGACGTCTTCTACATCCACGAGTTCCCTAACGGTGGTACTGACGAGGAGTTGTACGAAGACGATATGGCATACTTCGCTTACCTCGGTGCATTCTACAATCAGTCTGCTCTTGATGTTTTGCAGACTCGTGTAAAACTCGGTGACCAGAACAACTTGACACTTGGCGAGGGTACTCCTGGTTTGAAGTATGTATTCTACGCATACTATGTAGATGTAGAAACTGGTATGCGTCTCTCTGATATCGAACGTCTTGAGATTACTATCATGCACCCTGAAATGCATGAGTTGGACTTCGAGTTCGGTTATGAGGTTGATGGTCCTTCAGCTGACACATCTGCTGTTCCTGCTACAACTGTTGAGAACTACTACTTCGATGTTATGTCTGAGGACGAGCTCAACTGGGCTGCAGAGGTAGGCTTCTCAAAGGAGGAATACATCAAGATTTGGTGGGCACAGACTGTAGTTGACCGTATGAAGGACTATTCTATCGAGCAGATCCTCGCCGAGAGTACATGTGTAGGTGAGAATCCTGATGGCACACCACGTAGCGAGTTCTTCTACGAGTTGGCTGCTGGTACTAAATACTATCTCTTCGCATTCGAGATCGACTCAACTAATGCATTGTGCGTGTCTACTCCCAAGTATGAGACATTCACTACTGGCTATCCTGAGCCATCTTCGAACGTGATCACTATCAACATCGATGAGGCTTCTGCTTACACTGCTAATATCACATTCAATACAACTAACAACGACCACTACGTAGCTGGTTGGGAGACTGCTGAGGAGTGGGTATCATATGGCTCTAACGATGCAGAACGTATGGAGTACATGATTCGTAACATCGGCTTCGAGTATCTCCACGGCACCCAGTCTGCAAAGGCAACGGGCTTGACTCCACTGACAGAGTACGTTGTTTACGCCTTCGGTATGCGTGGTGGTGTTGCTACTACAGGTCTTACTACAACGAGATTTACTACAAGCGATCCTAATGCTGGTAAGGTATCTATCCGCATGAATGAGGAGGTCTCTTATTACCGTGCAGATGAGATTGCAGAGTGTGACCCAGCAAAGTGGGGCCACTTGGATACAACAGAGAACCAGGAGAAGGCTATTGTAGCTGTTGAGTGGATTTTGTCTTCTCCATACTACCGTTGCTTCACAACTAACTGCTACAACTGGGAGGGTTACAACTGGGAGTATGACGATACACAGTATATCAACGGTCTTATCTGGAATATCGACCAAAATCTGATTACATCTTCTACATTCACATACACTCCTATCCTTTGGGAGAACCGTCACGTGTGGACAGCTATGGCAGTAGATGAGGATGGTAACTACAGTCCACTCTACAAGCGTGAGATATATGCCGAGCAGAGCAAGGTAGGTCCTGCCCAGGAGTTCGTTGACTGGTGGGAGGCTTGCGAAGAGGAGCAGAACTCTGGTGGCCTCCAGAGCCTCGTAATCGAGAAGTCATCTATTGATACTCCTCTCTTCCGTACAAAGACACAGCGCTTCCGTGCTTCACAGTACGAGCTTACAGAGAATCCTGTGCCTGCGGTTGATGAGATGGTAGCATACCGCTAATCGAGTTTACTCGACCTATAGGGGGGTTGTCTATACTTGGACAACCCCCTCTTCTTTTTTTGTGGGTGTCCTGTCCTGAAATAGCGTTACACAATAAAAAGTAAAGCTATGGAAGAAAAGAGTAAAAGCTTGTATGTCAAGCATACGCAACGCGACTATCCGATGAGTTTTAAGTTGGCGGTAGTCCGAGAAGTAGAAAGTGGTGC
>JAZLCL010000064.1:0-4932 GCA_045614205.1 Alistipes sp.
TCGAGCAAGACTTTGAAACTCCGACGGCGTCAATTGTGGGAAGAGATGGATTCGAACCACCGAAGGCGTGCGCCAGCAGATTTACAGTCTGCCCCATTTGGCCACTCTGGTATCTTCCCGAATATTTAAGCTCCTCAATGAGGAGCTTTGATATTTAAGAGCCGATGGAGGGATTCGAACCCCCGACCAGCTGATTACAAATCAGCTGCTCTGGCCAACTGAGCTACATCGGCATTAACCTTTCCGGAGTGCAAAGGTACGAACTTTTTTTTAACTTCCAAATTTTTTCGCAACTTTTTTCAAAAAAATTTCAAAAAAGTTTTAAAATCGTTCCTACCACCCTTTCAAAGAACTATCCAAACCAACGTTTTTAGCGTCTATCGGAAAATCGAGTGCAAATATATAACTATTTTGTGAAACGTGAAACACTAAACACACTTTTTTTTTGATTAACCATCATTTTTTTAGTTTTACACGCTTTTTGTGCTATATACCTATATATATAATAAAGAGAAGAGACGACGAAATAGGCTACGCTGATAGTGCGATAAGAAAGTTTTTGCAAAATATAAGCACACAAATTTGGCAACTTAACCTTTAGCACCTATCTTTGCGGTGCTAAATTTGATTTAACAACAATAAAAAAAACAATAGTTACTATGAAGGTAGAGAATAACAAGATGGTGAGTGTAGATTACAAGCTCACTGTAGATGGTAAGATTGCAGATCAGTCACAGCCAGGTCAGCCACTTGAGTTCATCTCTGGTATGGGCATGTTGCTTCCAAAGTTTGAGGAGGCGATCATGGGTAAGGAGCCAGGCGAGTCTGTAGCGTTCACACTTGAGGCGAAGGATGGTTACGGTGAGGTTATCGCCGAGGCTATCGTTGAGCTTCCAAAGAGTGTATTCATGATGGACGGTAAGGTTGCCGAGGAGATTCTCTTCGTGGGTAGCCAGGTGCCTATGGCAACTGCCGACGGTCAGCACATGATGGGTCTCGTTAAGGAGGTTAAGGAGGATGTTGTAGTAATGGACTTCAACCACCCTATGGCCGGTAAGACCCTCAACTTCGAGGTTACAGTTGTTGATGTACGCGATACACAGCCCGAGGATCTTGCAAAGTTCATGGGTGGTGGTTGTAGCTGCGGCGACTGCGGTGGTGGTTGCGGCGATCACAGCTGTGGCGATGGTTGCGACTGCGGCGGCTGCAACTAATATATGCCAAGTAATTGAAGGGTGAATGTGTCGGGAGCTTATGCTTTCGGCACATTTACTTTTAGCATCACGATACAAACAAAATAGTCTGCCCGAGGGCAGACTATTTCATTATAGAAGTTATCACCTATTCAACCACAGGGTTTATTGGTCGTATGATATAACCATACTCATATCTATCGGCGGTGAGACGATACTGGTCATGAGGTGACATACCCCATGAGTTATCGCCACCGAGGCCGCGCTGCGCAAGGTCTACATGGAGGACAACCTCGCGGCGTGGTTCGATATCAGAGTAGTGCATCTGCTTCTTCATGCCGAGACCTGGGTCGAGATCCTCGGAACGGTATGGCATAGCGCTGACACTCAATGGCTGGAGACCCTCGATGCGGACACCCTCGCCATCACCATTTGTAAGCTCCAACCAGCGCACATCGGTCTTATTACCAGACTCCTGGGGACGTACATATGGGAAGAGCTGCTCGTCGGTAGACTGTTCATATATACCAAGGAGTGATGACTCGCATCTGTCAGAGTAGTTCTCCCATGGGCCACGGCCATAGAAGGTGAACACCTTGTAGTCATCGGGGAATATCATACGCATACCAAAGCGTAACAACTCGGGAACATAGTCGCCATCGCGTTCCCACTCCACCTCCACCTTGAGTGAGCCATCGGCCATGAAGGTGTATGTAGTGATATATTTTGATGGTGCATCTACGAGGTAGTACTCACCGCGAACAACAACTCTATCCTCAAACTCCTCGACAGTAGCGCCCACGGTAGCACGGCGGTTTGTTCTCCACACGTTGCATGTGCGCTGCATGCCCTCGCCCCAGTCGTTGTCTGTTGGAGCACGCCAGAACCATGGCTCGGGCATCTGCGACATAAGGTTGCGACCTGCCGACACATATCTCTCGAGGCGACCATTAGCGGTGTTGAAGAGCACGCCTGTTTCACCAGCGAAGGCAGTAATCCAACCATCAGCCTTCTCAATCTCGATAGTACCCTCGGGAACAACACGTGTGAAGTCGTAGCCGCGGATGATGAACTGCTCCATGGCCATATCGAGACCCTCGGGGATGAGAGGGTGTGTAGCACCCTGCACGGCATATACGTTGAGTAGGTACTCGGCATTTGAGTCATCGAAGCCAGCCAAAGGTATGCGAACATCAACATACTTACCCGCCTGGCACTTCACAGCCTCGATAGCACCCTCGCCAACAACCTCACCATCACGCATCTGCATATATCTGAAGCCATAGTCCGCAAGGTCAGTAAATAGGAACTCATTGTGTATGCGCACCATAGCATACTTCTCGGCGAGCATCTGTGCAGTTGTCGAGAGCAACTCGAAGCGTACATCCTGGTATACCTTCTTCACCTCGTTGAGACCTGGGTGTGGCACGCGGTTGGGCTGAACGATACCGTTGCAGCAGAAGTTCTCATCGTGGGTATACATCCATGCGCCGAAGTCGCCACCATAGCCCCAATAGTGTCTGCCGTCGTTACCTACACCATCGATACCCTGGTCTACCCAGTCCCAGATGAAGCCTCCCTGCATATGTGGATGACCCTCCATGATGTCGAAGTACTCGCGGAAGTTACCCGTAGAGTTACCCATGGCGTGTGCAAACTCGCACATGATATATGGTTTCACAGGGTTCTCACGTGTAGCATATCTCTCCATCTCGGCGATAGATGGGTACATAGGGCAGACGATGTCTGTGTTAGGGCCTCCCCAGCCCTGCTCAAACTGCACAAAGCGAGTCTTATCGCGCTGCTTAATCCACTGATACATCTCGGTATATACCTCACCGTCGCTACTCTCATTACCCATAGACCAGATGATCACCGATGGGTGGTTCTTATCTCTCTCCACCATTGCACGAACACGGTCGTGGTGCGTACCCTTCCACTCTGGGCGGTGCGATGGGTGATACCTTGGGTATGACTCGTGGTAGCCCACACCACAACCGTGGGCCTCGATATTTGCCTCGTCGACAAGCAAGATACCATACTCGTCACATAGGTCGTACCACTCAACAGGCTCGGGGTAGTGGCTTGTACGCACAGCATTGATGTTGTGCTGCTTCATGAGGGTGATGTCCTTAAGCATAAGCTCACGTGTCACAACATGGCCCGTTGCGGGGTTGTGCTCGTGGATGTTGACACCATTTATCATCAGGCGCTTGCCGTTGAGCAAGAGCTGCGCATCACGAATCTCGACCTTACGGAAGCCTGTGCGGCAGGCCGTAGCCTCCACAACACTGCCATCGTTTGCCTTAAGCGTGAGGAGTGTGGTATAGAGGTTTGGCGCCTCGTGGCTCCACTGCTTAACACGTGGTATTGTGCGCTCGAAGAGTAGCTCGTTGCTATCGCCCGCAGCAAGACATATGCCCTGCGACATCTTGGTAACAACCTTACCCGCAGCATCTACAAGCTGCAGCTCCACCCTACCGCAGAATGTCTCCTCGGCACTATTCTCGATAAGCACCGTAGAGCTATAAAGACCATTCTTATAGTTCTTATCGAGGTCCGCAACAACAAACATATCGCCGATGCGCACATGGTCTACAGAGTATAGCTTGACACCTCTATCGAAGCCCGAGAGACGCCAGAAGTCCTGGTCCTCGAGGTATGAGCCATCAGCCCAACGCAAGCCCTTAATGGCAAGGAGGTTCTCACCAGCCTTGACATACTCCGTGATGTCGAACTCCACGGTTGTCTTGGTACCCTCCGAGTAGCCCACCTCAACACCATTCACGTAGATGTACATCGCCGCGAGACCAGAATCGAAGTGAAGGATTGTTCGACGTGCCTCCCACGCCTCGGGAAGTGTGAAGGTGTGACGATAGCAGCCCGTAGGGTTGTCGTCATGTGGGATAAATGGAGGATTCAAAGGATAGGGGTATGTCACATTTGTGTAGATGGGCACACCATAGCCGTTGACCTCCCAATTGCCTGGCACAGGGAAGAGGTCCCACGAAGCATCGTCATAGTCTACAGCCTCGAAGCCCACAGGAGCCTCGGCGGGAGTCTTTGTCCAGCAGAAGCGCCACATACCACTTATGTCCATCACGAGCTCCGAGTCGCCACGCTGCAACGCCTCGGCATCCGACAAGTATGGGATGAGGGCTGCACGTGCCGGCAGCTTATTAATAGCAAAAACCTCCGGCTGCTCCCAGTAGGGGCGTGCCTCCTGGGCCGCAAGAGGTGCAATGGCGGCAACGAGCACCGCACACATAGCAACAAAAAATCTTCTCATGGTCTATTCTCGGTTATTTTAGTATTAAATCTTCAACTTTAATCTTGGGGACATAGTGCACATCGCCCTCACGATAGTAGGTAAGAGAGGCACCCTCGTCGCACTCCACCAACGATATTGTCTCCTTGGGACGACCTATGGCAAGCACGAGGAGTGGCTTATAGGGGAGGTGTAGCGCCTCAACTATAGGCTCGGCATCGAAGGCACCAATACATATACCACCGAGGCCCATCTCCACAGCCTGCAACAACATCGACTGTGCCACGATGCCCATATCTACATCTACATACTTCGACTCCTCTACGGTCGAGCATATAACGATAAAGGCACGAGGCTCGGCACCTGGGAAGGGGAGGTTAAGGTGTGGCAGAGCACCACCGAGGCGTATGTGCTTAAGCACAACATCTGCCTCCTCGCCCAACACGGGGCGGAAGCGCAACACCTGCTGGT
>JAZLCL010000065.1:0-8113 GCA_045614205.1 Alistipes sp.
TGTTACAGCCTCGCTCTGCTCGCACAAGCGGTAATATATGGTATTGATGCGTGTGACGACGCTATCGAGGTAGCGATTGGCTTGCAGGGCCTCGTGGCTATGCCCGATGGCTCGACCACTCTTGGGGTCCCAGATTTTCTCCGACACACGAATTTTAAGGCTGAAACGAGCTTTTGTGCCGTTGATTGTAATGCGAACATAGATTGGGAGCATCTTTGCCTCGTCGCTTGCCTCCCACTTTGCATAGAATAGGATTCTGAATGTACTTTTCATCTGACTATTTTTATTAAAGCGTAGGCAACTGTCAGCCTGAAAAGTTTGTGAAAAGCCGAAAAATATCAAAGTGTCCCCTCATTTCGGAGTAAGTGTCCCTTATTTTCACGGTGGATATTCGGAGGGACACTTCGAGGTTCGGGCTATGTCGGGTAGAGGCTCCACAGTGTCGGAACGATACTGACCGACAACAAATGAAAAACCCTCTGAAACGATGTTTCAAAGGGTTTTGCTTGATTTTGTCCTCAAAACTTTTGGACTTTGAGCGGAAAACGAGACTCGAACTCGCGACCCCAACCTTGGCAAGGTTGTGCTCTACCAACTGAGCTATTTCCGCAACACTAACATCTTAAAATTTACGACTGCAACCTTTTCGATTGCGAGTGCAAAGGTACTACAAATTTTTTATTCTCCAAATTTTTTCGCAACTTTTTTACGAAAAATTTACACTTTTTTTTCCGCACCCCTGCATAACTCTATCTGTTGGCGTACCGACTCCTCGTGTATTGCACTGAATATCTGATGGATAAAGGTTTTTGACACAGAGAGGCTCTCGGCCCTCGATTCTGCGGCTAAAAGTAGCTCATTATATCTATCATGCTGCACAATTGCGATGTCGTGGGCTACTTTATACTCGCCAATAGCGCGCGCAACACTCATTCTTTCGGCCAAAAGTTCGATAATTTTGCTGTCGATAGTGTCTATATGCATACGAAAATCGCCCAAGGCACCATGTGCGACGGGTGCTCGGCGCAGTGCTAGGTCCCCCAAAATCACGCCCAGGGTCTCGGGTGTCACCTGCTGGGCGGCATCACTCAACGCACAATCGGGCATAGGGTGGCTCTCGATCATAAGACCATCGAAGCCTATATCGAGGGCTTGCTGCGAGAGGCGTGCTATCATATCCCTACGGCCACCGATATGGCTGGGGTCGCAGAGTATGGGCAGCGAGGGCAGGCGTCTATGCAGCTCGATGGGCACAGACCAATGTGGGGCGTTGCGATAGGGTGTGGTCTCGTGTGTGCCGAAGCCACGGTGCACGGCAGCAAGGCGGCGCACGCCACTATTATATATACGTTCTATGGCACCCACCCACAGGTCTACATCGGGGATCACGGGGTTCTTGACGAGCACCGCCACATCGACACCCTGCAGGGCATCGGCTATCTGCTGTGTGGCGAAAGGGTTTGTGGTGGTACGTGCACCCACCCACACGCCATCGAGGCCTGCGGCGAGGGTCATCTCGACATGTTCGGGTGTTGCCACCTCGGTTACGACCTTCAGCCCATACATCTGCTTGACCTCGCGTAGCCATACGAGGGCCTCGGCACCCACACCCTCAAACGACCCCGGCTTGGTGCGTGGTTTCCACACGCCAGCACGGAAGATGGGCACACCGAGGTTAGCGAGGGCTTCGGCGGCGGCAAGAACCTGTTCACGGCTCTCGGCGCTGCAGGGGCCCGCGATGTATAGTGGCTCGGCCGTGATGTCGGCAAAGAGCCTCTTAAGGTCGCTAATAGCCATAGGCCTGTTGTTTACTCCTCGACGATGGTGATAGAGAGGATGAGGTCGCCAGGGCGGATATCGTCGATTACATCTACGCCCTCAACAACCTTACCGAAGCATGTATGCACGCCATCGAGGTGCTGTGTGTTCATGCGGTTGTGGCAGATGAAGAACTGCGAACCACCGGTGTTAGGACCACGGTGTGCCATAGAGAGCACGCCACGGTCGTGGTACTGGCGTTCTGCGCGTGTCTCGCAAGGGATGGTGTAGCCCGGGCCACCAGCGCCTGTGCCGAGAGGACAGCCACCCTGAATCACGAAGTCGGGGATAACACGGTGAAAGGTGAGGGCATCGTAGAAGTGGCTCTCGGCGAGCTTAACGAAGTTATCAACGGTGATAGGTGTCTCGTTAGCATATAGCTCGGCCTTCATATCACCCTTCTCTGTAGAGATAATAGCGTATTTCATACTCTTAAATATTTACGGTTTATGATAAGCAAAGGTAATACTTTTTCTGCGAACAGACAATAGCACCTTCAACCAACTATACAGATTGCTAAATCTCGAATGGATTATCGGCAGCCTGCAACTCCGTAACCCTCGCATCTACCTTTGCGATAAGCGCATCTATATCTGTAGAGGTCATATTATCGTCGATGGCCAATGCTGGAAGGCCATCTACAGAGACCTTATACTCCTTGCCTACGGCATCACAGATGGAGAGCTTGAGGCTCTCGGCTCCAACCCTATATATACACTTAAACGTCATGTCGGCCCTCTGTAGCTCCCTAACGAGATCTATGACATAGCCCCTGAAGTATCTACCCGACTCCTCATATAGACCATTATCATTTATGATAGAGATGCTCGGATCCTTAAGCAGCGCCTCGATGACAGCATCGCGACTGCCGTTGAGTAGCATCACGCTATCCTGGTCGAAGCGAGAGGTCTTGCATAGGTACACATGACCATCGCGCACAACAATCTTTCGCTTGTTAGTGTAGTCGGCAAGAAGGTTTTTATCTGTGCTATCGGTCTTACATGTAAAGCTCTTAACAAGGGGATATACCCACTCGAGGCCCTCTTTAAGGGTGTACTCGTCGCATATATCGGCCATGCGCTGGAGTACCTTCTCTGTGGTAACATCACCTCCAACATGCGCCACGATGTCGGCAAGCAGAGCATGCATAGGCTTCACAAACTCGCTGTTTATATATACCTTCATGTTCTCGTGGTCGTTCGACAGACCGAGCTCCTTATCGAAGGCATAGCCCTCCTCTATCTTGGCCAACAGAGCCCTTAACCACAGTCTCCTATGCTCATTGAGGTCGAAGGCCTCGAAGACAGCAAGACTGCTCTTATACACCTCCATGTCGGTGTCGGCACCCTGGGGCAGCAGACAGTTTATCCTACCCTTGAGCAGCGGATGTCTCTCACCCGCCTCGAGCAACCCTCTCCATGCCGCATCCTTGGCGATAAGTTGTGCCTTGACACACTCCTCGGCATACTGCACGCTGAAGTGGCCAACGCTAACAGCGCCACCATCCACGAGCCATTTCATCATGTCACCCATACCCTGATTGAGGGTTGTGGCTATGATGCGCACAGAGTCGGCATAGTATCTTATGTTACTGATGATGGGGTCAACAGCGAACTTCCACACCACACGAATCCAGTTGCGGAACTGCTCCTCATTGAAGGTATCGAAGCGGCAGAAGTAGTCGAACACAGCCTGGAAGACGAGGCGTGGTGCGAACGTCAGCTTCTCGGTGTTGACAAAGATATGTCTGCCGCTAACTGCTGACTCCCATATAGGCGAGAACTCGCTATTCACAACATCGAGAACGCCCGTAGCCCTAATCCTATCGAGGAACACCTCTATCTTGCTCACCGCCTCGTACGACAGACACCTATCATATATATTCTCAAAGTCGTTGTTGTTGTACCTTATGGCACTCTCATCCCTATCGAAGTACTTGACAACATCATCCGAGGTCACCACTTGGCCACCATCCTGAAGGGTCAATATCCTATCAATATAGAAGAAGCGGTGGAAGAAGGTCATGAACATATCATCCACCTCCCTCGCCAGGTCGCACCTCTGCTCGTCGGGCTGCACACTGTGGGCGCACTGCCAGAAGATGTCGGTCCACTCGTTGTCGAGCTTCTGCGCAAAGGCCATATAGTAGCTCATCATTCTGCCACGATACTCCACACTCTCCCTAAAGCGCACATCGGCACTCGTCTTCATCCAGTTGATAAGGTCGGCCTTGAAGTTCTCGTAGTTCGAGAGCTGCTTACCGCGGGCATTCATCTTTATATATAGATCCTCGGTGAGCCTATACTTGTTCAGCGGGAAGATGTAGAACTTTAGCTTCTCCATCCTTGGCAACAGCTCCTGACCCTCCTCATGGTATCTCTCATAGAGCTTGTGTATATGGTTGAGCATGGAGAGCATGGCACTCACCGTAGGATCCTTCCTATACTCCTTATAGTACCATGGGCAGTCGGTGAGCAGATCTTCTGGGTACATATGCAGCGTCATGCTCCTCATCTTCTCGAAGTTGCAGATGCTCTGGCAGAAGATGCGTGACGAGAGGCGTGTGAGGTAGGTGAACTTTCCCAGCAACGTGAGGTGCTCCCTACGCGCCTCCGACTCCACATCCAGCTCGCGCATGCCGAGGTACCAGTACAACAGGAAGAGTGTTGTGAGGCGCTGCTGGCCATCCAGTGGCACAAAGACATACTCTGGATTCTTCGTCGTGCCTCGTTGGTCTACAGAGCCGTAGATGAACTCCAACTCCATCTCCTCCTTGCTATCGTTGGTGAGGGTGTTAAAGATAGACTTCAAGAACCTGCTACCAGTGTCGTTGAGCACCCTCTCGTCGCCCTTGCCCTGCTTCGTGCGGCCCTGCGCATAGTCGCGCTGGATCATCGGTATCTCTATCTTGTCGATGACGGCCTCTATCTTCTCATTTGTGACCGCATCAACACCTACAAAGGTATCCTTCGTAAGAAAATCCCTAAAACTATACTTCCTCTTCATGCTGCTCGCCCACATTATTTACAAACTCCTTAATTGTCTCTGCCATGTCATTTAGGTAGTTGGCATAGTCGCCATTGCCCTTCGACCATATTGTCTTGCTCGAGCCACCCTTATCGAAGTACTTGAGGAAGACATTCTTCGTGCATATCGGTATGAAGCAGCCTCGCTTATCCCTATCTATGATCACACCACGCTTCGTGATGAAGAGTGCATTGCCATAGCCACGGTTGATGTCGGCATTCAGCAGCGTGAGGTTGCCTATGTTGTTCTTCGTAGCATCATCCTCATTGCCATCGTACTCACCCACATACTTCGCTATCGCGGTCTTCAACTCGTAGAACGCCTTGCCACGTGGCCTCTCAAGGAACCTATTAATCTTATCGTGCAAGTCGGGATTGTCGGTCTCAATGTCGAAGCCCACAGACTTCATGTCGCCAAGAGCTGTATTTATCCACGCCTTCTGCTCATCAACCTTCGATATCTCGTTGGTGGTAAATGAGTTGATATGCTCAATATCCCAATCCATCTTCTTGTACAGGTCGAATGGGAAGCGCATATACCCACGTTCCGAATCCTTGTTGTGCTTGACGATATACTCCACGTTGAACAGCAGCAGCACACTCTTGATCAGAGCATAGTTCTTATCGTACTGCAGGTCGATGCTAACATTACCATCTATATCGTATACACACTTCACATCCTTCACAACAGCGCGTATGCACTCCTTAATCTTCTTGAGGAACTCACTCTTGGGCGCATTGTGATACATAGAGTATATGTCGACGATATTAGCGCCACAGGCGATGAGATAGCCTATGTAGTGGTAATACCTATTGTCGTCGTACCACTCCTTTATCGCCGAAAAGGCACCCATGACCTCCTCCCAGTACCTCTTCACCGCATCTGCCGTGTCGTCCTTGAACTTGTAGGCGAAGAAGCGGAAGGTCTTGTATGCATCGGTGCCATAGATTTTGTCGAAGGCCTCCTTGCGACCCTCGGCCTCGGCCCTGTTGTGCTCGCTGGCATACATCATGTCGAAGATATACTCTATGCGCGCAGGCTTATCCTCACCCTTATTATTCAGGAAGTACCATATATCTTCGTTCTGCAACGCATACTCTATGCCGTCCCACTCCTTGGCAATCTCCACCTGTCGCAACGTCTGGTTATCCTTGAAGTTGCGCTTACGCAGAAATAGCGCCTTAATAAGCTCGGCATTGGTCAGGGGTATCTTACCCATGTTAATGCGCGTGAAGAGCTCTATGGCATCGGTGTTGGCACCACCATCCTCATCTATCTCATACCATATGACCTTGACCTGCTTATTGAAGACCGACATCATATTGTTCTCATCGCCATTGCAGTCCAAGAAATTCTGAAACCACTCGTGAATATAGCCGTAGGCATTGACAACATGATATAGGTCTATATTGCTACTCTTATCGACACCTTCGCACACAACATCGCCATTGTCATCCACCATAACCTTGCCGACGTGCGTCTCGCGTGTCTCATACTCTATGGTAGGCTCGGGGCGCTTCGACTTACCTGTAAAATGCTCATTACAGTAGTGACGTATGAGGGATAGTGTCGTCAGGCGCTGTTGGCCGTCGATAACCTCGTACCACACCTCATCCGCAGCAAGGCCATGCCTCTGCTTATCCTCATCCTTGAGTCTCTTTACAACCACGGGCTGCAGACAGTAGTAGTCTGTCTCAACAGCTCCCGACTCCTTCTCATTGGCATAGTCCAAGATGTCGTCGAGAAGCTCCTTCACCTGCTGCTTACCCCACCTGTAACCACGCTGGTAGGAGGGTATGAAGTAGTTCCTCTTCGACAGGCTCTCGAGGTTAACAAGTATATTATCAATCTCCTGCATATATCTTCATTTATTCGTTTATGTCACACTATTGGACCAGACGGCGGATGATGGCACACATGGCGTCATACTGCTGCTCCATGCTCTGTAGAAGCTTATACTGGGCACGTGTGCGCACAAGGTTATGGTCAGCATATGCCGTCTTATAGTATCTGTCGCCATCTATGTAGTCCATGAGGAAGCGCAATACCTGCTCGAAGGTTATGTAGCGCGCCGAGAATGCCAGCCACTCCTTCTCGATGGCACACATCGTAGCACGCTGCTCCGAGAGGTAACCCTCGGCATATGCCTCAAACATATCTATATCCATACCTACATTCTCCAGACACCTATCATCCTCGGCACCACGATTCGTGTAGGAACGTATGGCATCGCCAAAGTCGTTTAGCGACGTAGAGCTCATCACCGTGTCGAGGTCTATGGCACACAGCACCTTGCCGCTGTCACCATCGAAGAGTATGTTGCTTATCTTCGTGTCGTTATGTGTCACACGCATAGGTATCTCGCCCGACTCTACCCTCGCCCAGAAGTCCATCATCTGCTCCCTGCGTGCCTCGATCCACGATATCTCCTCTGCCACCTCCGCCGCACGTCCTACTGGGTCTGCAGCAAGCGTCGCATCCCACTGCTCGAAGCGCCAACGTATGTTGTGAAAGCCCTTTATCGTCTCATTAAGGGGTGTGGTGAAGTCGGCAAGCAGCGCCTGGAAGCGGCCTATGCCCACACCTCCCTGGTACGCAAGCTCCACGCTGTCGGCACGGTCGTATGTCACGGTGCGAGGTATATATAGGCACATAGCCCAGTAGTTATCGTCCTCCTTGACATATAGCGCCCCCGACTTCGCGGCAACCAACGTGAGGGTCTCGCGCAGCGGGTCGGCAACCTTGGCCTTTATATGCTCTGTCACGGCACGTATGTTCTCCATCATGCCTGGCACATCGGGGAATACCACATGGTTCTTGCGCTGGAGTATGTAGTCGTTGCTGTTGCCCACGGTCCTCACCACGAAGGTGTCGTTTATAAAACCCTCACCGAGGGGCTCTATGGTCTCTATCTGACCCTCGAGCATGAACTGCGTGGCAATAGCATTAAGTCTCTCTTGTGTCATAGTGTGTAGCTTTGTTAGGCGCACGGAGATGCCGTAGCACCCTCCGCACAATGCATCTACAAAGATAACAATTTTTTGGTTTGTTCACCACGAGCAGCACAAAAAAGAGATGTGACCTCGATAAAGAGATTGCCCCGGATGGGTAGTACTTGACGTACATTCCATTCTGGCGTTTGATTGAAGCGTCGCAGATGCGCCGCTATCACATGAAATTTAATTTCTTGTTAGAAGGGGTTAGATGTGGCCTCGATAAAGAGATTGCCCCGGATGGGTAGTACTTGATGTACGTCCCATTCTGGCGT
>JAZLCL010000066.1:0-32313 GCA_045614205.1 Alistipes sp.
CTATCTCGATAGTACTTCTGGCGTGATACCCCGACCAGTCGGCAAAGAACACTTATCGGTTTCGCTTGCTCTTTGGAGTACCTTTCGACTGCTCGGGTGGTAATTTTTTTCGTATCGGCAGGTGTAACTCTTCCTCGGCAATCTCGATTATTTTATCGAGTATGCCAGCTTTGTCGGTTGCATCTTCCAATTCCTGCTGCAGAAAGGCGTTTTGTCGTTCTAATAGACGGACTTTCTGCTCCAATTCTGCAATCTTTTGTTGTGGACTCTTCATAAAATTTGTAGTAACGGTATTTCCGACCTCAAAGTTACCAAATTTTCTGCGCCATTCATTGATTGTTGTATGACCTTGAATGCCATATTTGCGCATTGCACCATTGTTTGTAATCGCACCACTTTCTACTTCTCGGACTACCGCCAACTTAAAACTCATCGGATAGTCGCGTTGCGTATGCTTGACATACAAGCTTTTACTCTTTTCTTCCATAGCTTTACTTTTTATTGTGTAACGCTATTTCAGGACAGGACATAAAAACAATAAAAAAAGGGCTATCCGATTGGATAGCCTTTTTTTTTGATGCAGCAAACAAGGTGTCACACTACTCGCTGAAGTCGATATCGTCAAGCACCCAGCCTCTATCAACATAGTATGTGAGTGTCACCTCGCGAGATGAACGCATATCATCCTCACAATCAACCAATATGCGACCAGCGTCTGTGACGTTACATGTAGATAAGATAACCTCGGCACGTGCACGTGTGAAGCCGTCCACCTCAAAGATCTGGATATTACGAGCCTTAATAGCCTCCACCTCAAAAGCTTTGATATATACACACTTCTCGTTCATCTCCACAGCATGATACTGAAGGAACTGCTCCTCATCGTTGCGGTCGATGTTGTCCTGCGCCTCATTCTCTTCACAATCATCATAGTCGTAGTCATCAGACTCCTCACAGGCTACAACCTCATCCACATCAGCCTCCGCAGGTCTCTCGATGAATGGGTTGTATATCTCGGGCCATGACTCACTCAAGTCAGCCTTGTTCCATGAGTAGTCATCAGGATTAACCTCTGGCTGCTCCAAATCCTCATCCACCTGCTCTATAGGCTCGGGAAGTTCATCAACACATATCTTCTGACCACTCTTTGTGAGAGTTGCTGTTACCACATAGTGGTCCTCAAAGTTATAGAATGTCTTATTGACCCAGCGGTACTCGGTGTCGTAGTAGCCACCATACCAATATGACTCATGCCATACACTATAGCTCTCACGCACACTTCTTACCTCTCTCTCCCACCACGCATAGCGTGTCACATCGTACTCCAAGAGACCAGCATTCTCCAGCTTACGTAAACAGAGACGATAATTATCATACTCGCACTCATAGGTACCAACCTCGATAGGCAGATAGACGATATTGGCAGCCTGATTCTCCAAAGCATCGTTAACCTGGTTGACGATTGTACGCTGCGAGATGGTATCTGCAGAGTCGCAACATGAGATGTACGATACGCCCACGAGTAAGACTGCTACCACCATTGCGATGTAAGCAAAATTCTTTTTCATAGTAGTTAGATTTAGTAGTTATTTGTGTTAGATATACCCAAATTTACTACTTTTTGTCTTCAGATGCAAGAAAATAGATGAAAAAATGCTGGAGGACATTCCTCCAGCAATATGTTAGGTCTAATATATACCTTAAGTCCTACGACCACTAGAATGGCATGTCGTCGACTACACCCGCACCAGCGCTATACGCTGGCTGTGGCTCCTCCATGAATGGAGGCATATCCTGTACTGGAGGCTGCGCCTGTGACTGCATAGGCTGCACACGCCAAGCACGAACATCTGTATACCAGCGACCCTGGTAGTTACGTGACTCGATATCGAAAGAGACGGTATATGTCTCACCGACACGCAACGAAGCAACATCCTGTGCCTTATTCATAAATGTGACAGCTATCTCCTTGCCATACTGTTTCTGTGGCTGCTCGAATACTACTGTCTGACGTTCCCATGTACCACGTGCCGACTGGCCTGTGACAGCAGGAAGAATCTCAATTACTTTACCTTCAAATTCCATATTATAATATTATTATTAGTTTCAAACTATGCCACAGAGCATGGTATGCCAAGAGCCTCTACCCTATCAGCTATGCCACGAAGCTCATCCTTCTCGACCTTCTCCAGAGTCTTGCAGGGCGTGTCGCGGTCCAACGAGTATACCATGACCTGCTTGGGCTTGATGTCGGCAACAAGTTTGAGCCATGCTGCCACCTCCTCTTCTGTGGTGTTGTCGACACGTTGGCCGAGGTACTCGCCACGAAGGAACATCGTCTGCATGATGAGGTTCCCCTCAAAGGCCTTGAGAAGCTCCACGGTGCGAGCAACAGTATATGCACCCTGGGGCTTATTCACGAGCTGCACGGTAGCATCGAACGCCGAGTCGAGCTTCAGGATGTTATTGTCGACACGCATCAGAGCACGGCGCACATCCTCGCGGTGTATCTGCGTAGCGTTAGATAGCACCGACACCTTGGCAGAAGGGCAGTACTTATCGCGCATGGCAATAGTATCGTCGATGATAGCCTCGAACTCGGGATGCATGGTAGGCTCACCATTACCCGCAAAGGTGATCACGTCGGGAGGAGTACCCTCGCCAACCATCTTCTCAAGGGTTGAAGCGAGCATCTCACGCACATCATCACGTGCATTGAAACGTCGCTTACCTGGGTGCTCATCATTCCAACCACACTCGCAGTATATGCAGTCAAAGCTACACAACTTCGACTCCACAGGCAGTAGGTTGACACCCAACGACAGGCCCAGACGGCGTGAGCGCACTGGGCCGAAGATTATGTTATTATACAAAGCTGTCATAAGCTACAATTTTATTTGTTCACTACTTTGCACCCTTGCTGCCACCGAGCTTTGCACCATGCTTCGCCTGGTAGGCAAAGATATTCTCCGAGTAGCTTGTTGTCTTGAACTCCGAGTCGCGCTTACGCTGGAATGCCACGGCGATGAGGCGGTCGACAAGCTCGTCGAACTTGACACCCGTAGCCTCCCACAAGTAGAACGATAGCGAGCCAGGGATAGTGTTTATCTCGTTCACATATATGCCACCCGTAGCCTCATCAATCATAAAGTCGATGCGCGACACGCCATCGCAGGCAAGGACACGGAAGGTCTTGCATGCTGTCTCGCGAATGAAGGTCGTAACATCCTCGGGCAGCAGCGCAGGAATCTCACGCACCGTAGAGTGCATACCCTCCGATGGCTTGTTCTTGCCACCACCGAGATACTTATCCTCATAGCTCAATATCTCGCCACTGCGCACAGGAGCCTCACATACCGAAGCCTCACAGTCGTAGTAGTTACCCAACACCGAGCAGTTAATCTCCTTGAGGCGTTCTACGAGGCATTCTACGATGATACGCTTCGAATACTTGATGGCATTATCCACGGCGTCGCACAACTCCTGGCGTGAGTGCACAGCCTTGATGCCGACACTCGAGCCGAGGTTTGCGGGCTTGACGATGAGAGGATAGCATAGAGCCTCGGCATCGGCAATGCATCTATCCTGCTCCGAGAGCCACTCCTTATCCGAGAACCACGCATACTCCACAACAGGGATACCACTCTCCTTGAGAATCATCTTCATGGTGATCTTATCCATGCCGTTTGCTGACGCAAGGGTGTTAGGGCACGCATAAGGGATGCCTGTCATCTCTATAAGACCCTGGAATGAGCCATCCTCACCAGACGTACCATGCAGACATGGCAGTATAACATCGATGGTTGTTACCACATCGCTACCGAAGAGTGGCTTACGCACCTTATAGAGCCTATTGTCGCCATATATAGGGCGGAAGTATACCTCCTCGACAGAGGCCAACAGCGCCTTCATGTCGCGGTAGTTATCCGTCGAGAGCAACTTATCACCCGTATACCAATGGCCCTCCTTCGAGATATAGATGGGCACTATGTTATACTTCTCCTGGTTCATTGCTGCCATGGTCTGTGCTGCAGTGATAACAGATATCTCATTCTCCACAGAACGACCACCAAAAATTACACCTACGTTAATCTTCATCGTATTATAGTTTGTTTTAATTACTTAAATGAGTCGGGGAGGTCATTCTCGTAGAGCACCACATCTCCCGCCTTGAGGCGTGGCTGCAACTCGCCCATAGCCTCGTTGAACGACGCCACGCAGTGCACCCTTGACATATCATAACCTCCATCCTTGAGGCCCGCAACGATGGCCGCACGGTTTACCTCATTAACAACATATACTGTATCAGCACCCGATGCCGCGATATCGGCACCAAAGGCTCTATTGTTATCGTACTGTTTTGCGCCCATCTCCACAAATCCTGGAGTCACGACATAGCGACAACCCTCTGTAGCGAAGCCCGCAAGTACCTCTAGGGCCATACGCGCACCCGTAGGGTTTGAGTTGTAGGCATCGTCGAGTATCGCCACGCCACCCGCACGACGCATGCTCAAGCGGTGCTCCACCTGCTCTATCTGGCGCACAGCACGACGACGCTGCTCGCCACCCACGCCGAGGTGCTCGGCCACAGCCAGCGCAGCGGTGATATTAAGGATGTTACCACGACCAAGAAGGTGCGTAGCATACCCCTCGTCGCTACCACTCTGCGACACGACATCGAAGCGTGTATCGGCAGCCGTATAGGCGATGTTTGTGGCGCGGTAGTCGGCATCCTCGCACTCAACACCATATGTTGTGACGTTGTATCTGCCCTCCGCAACATGCTTGCGTGCCGCCTCCGAGTCGATGTTTACAACGCCGAGGCCTCCAGCGGGCAACGCATCTATAAGTTCGAACTTCGTGCGTGCCACATTATCCACCGAGCCGAAGGTCTCGAGGTGCATCTCACCCACAGATGTCACGACACCCATCGTTGGACATACAAGGTCGCATATCTCCTTTATGTCGCCACGCTGCTTGGCACCCATCTCTACGATGAAGACCTCGTGGTGAGGCTTGAGGTGCTCACGCACGGTGCGCACAACACCGAGTGTGGTGTTGAAGTTACCTGGCGTCATTAGCACGTTATAGCGTTCCGAGAGCAGACGGTAGAGGAAGTGCTTCGTAGATGTCTTACCAAAGCTACCCGTGATACCTATGATCTTGAGATTGGGCATGGCACGCAGCATACGCTTGGCATCGTTGTAGTACCAACGCGAGATGGCCGCCTCAAGAGGTTTGTTTATTAGGTTGGCAACGATGGTCCAGTAGTCCAACGAGAGCACAAACATAGCAGCGAATGTGTACTCCACAGCATAGATGTGCACAAGAGTTATTACGGCCGCCGTGAGCAACAGGCGTGTTGCCATAAGGCGCTTAACACGCATGGTGTAGACGATGGCAATCTTATACTTTATCGAGAACTCGGCAATGGCTATTATAAGCATCCATAGTCCGAGAAGTGCCATGACAACGACATTGTCGGTAAGCGTGAGGAGCACAGCACCGAGCACCGAGAGGATGTTAGCTCTCGACAGCCACTCGTGGGTAGAGATAAGCCAACGGTTGTAGCGCGCAACACGGTATGAGTTCTGCTGAAACATCTGCACCGAGTAACGCATGGTGGCACATAGGAATAGCAACCACACCGCTGTGAATATATGTAGTGTTATGCTCATCGCTACTTTATATTTAAGAATGACTTAAGTGCTCCCTGCCACAGCTCCGGAGCCTCGAGCATGGCGAAGTGACCCTTGCCCTCGGCAACAACAAGGCCCGCATTAGGCATCAAGCGCTGCATCTTATGAGCATCGGCAATAGGTGTTGCCGTATCCTTATCGCCCCAAAAGAGGAGCACGGGAGCTGTCACACGTGGCATCACATGACACAAATCCTCATTCACACACTTCGAGAGTATGGCACGCATCTTTGGCGTTGCCCTATTATAGTCCGCCGAGGCGGCACGTGCACGTCGCTGGTCGAGGAGCATCTGCGCCTTATGACCACCTATGAGGAGTGGCAACACACGCTTCATCACCTTGTAGGTATAGACCTTGCGGTAGTAGCCAAAGGTGCGGCGTGGCTTGATGCCCGCAGCATCTGTGAGCACCACAGCCTTAACATCGTTGCGCGAGGCATAGAGAGTAGCCACACGACCACCAAAAGAGTGACCTATAAGCGTTGGGCGAACAATGCCGAACTCGGCAACAAGGGCCTCGATAGAACGTGTGTACTCCTCGACGCCCCATACCTCACGTGGCTCGGCACTGCGACCGAAGCCCGCAAAGTCTACCGCCACAACACGAAAGTTGTCGCGTAATAGCTCCATTGTGGCGCGCCACACAGAGGCATCACAACCCCAGCCATGCAGTAGTATAACCACATCGCCCTCACCCTCAACGGTATAGGCAAGCTCTACGGAGTCATATATGTAACGTGCATCCATACTTGCAAAGGTAGTAAAAATTTCGTTATGCGCGACGTTAATACTCGGAAAAGTTACAATAAAAAGAGATGGAGTGTCCAACAAATTTATGGACACTCCATTTGTGTTTAGAAGTTGTATAACAAGAGCTACGAGAGCATAAAGGGAGGCATCTTCTCCGCTGGTGCCGACAACTCCATGTCGTTCTGCATCTCAATCATGTAGACTATATCTGCGGCGCACTCGGCACCACCAATCTCCACGACCATAGCATTCTGCACCTGCACAAGGGCGATGCTCTGCATGAGGTAGTTACTACCCATTACTACATCCTTGGGTGCGAGGATTATCACGCCATCGACATCGGTATACTGTGCCATGAACTGTGTGGTGACGAGTATGTCGTGCATATTGGGGACATACTTTATCAGTATGTTGTCGCCCTGACAGCCCATGCGCGTGAGGTTGTCAACGAGCATCGGAAGATGTATCTCGCTGTGCTCCTCAAACTCGCGTGCCACGATGACACCGAACCTCATGTTTGATGCGTTACCCTCTGCAATCATACCTACGCCCCGCCGCTACGTGTTACTCTGCGATGAACTTTGCGTACTTTGACTGAAGCTCTGGGTACTTAGCAACCATATCCTTGTATGTCTGCTGTGCCTTCTCTGCGTCACCCATAGCGAGGTATACGAGAGCAAGCTTCGTTGCAGCAGTCTCGTAAGTGTAGAGGCTGTTGCCAGCTACCATAGCCTTACCGAAGAGCTCTACAGCTGTCTGAAGGTCGTTCTCCTCAACAGCAACATCGCCACGCAATGTGTATACGAGGGCGTTGATGATCTCTGCTGCTGCGCCCTCTGCGTCAACATACTGTGCGAGGTATGCCTTTGCGTTCTCGAGGTCACCAGCCTTGAGGTACTCTGCACCTGCAAGGTAAGCAGCTGTGTTAGCAGCCTTTGTACCCTCATACTCCGCAACGATAGCAGCATATGTAGCAGCGTCAGCCTCTGTAGTGAGAGCCACTGTGAGGGCTGCCTGTGCAGCGTTCTCACTCTGCTGTGTGCTGTTAGATGAGATGCTCACCCAGATGAATGCTGCCACAGCGATGACAGCTACAACAGCGAGACCTTTAAGGAGCATGTTACCGTACTTGTCGAAGAACAACTCAAGCTTACCCTTTGTTTCCACCATAATGTCAGTTTCGGGATTCTGTACTTTGTTTGCCATAATCTTTTTTGTATTTTAATTAAATATTTGTCGTATCTATACTTCAATCTACAAAGATACAACAAAATATTATAATATCATAGAATTTCGTCAAAAAAGTAGTCTAAAGCAGATATATAGAGAGGTGTAGGCTACAATAGTAACGAGAGGGAGTGCGAGCTGGACAACTGCCCATCTCCTCACAAAGCTATTCGCACACCGCAAACCGACTACTCGCGAGTGCCATCAGCATATAATTCACGGGCGAGAGATTGGATGATGCTATAGAGCATCGTATCGGCCTGGTCGACCAAAACAATGAGCATATTAGCACCAATATCGCTATCATTCCTTGATAAGAAAAAGATGAATCTCTGCACATCGTCACTCTCCTCGCCCATCTCCCACATCTTTTGATACTTCGCAGAATCAGGCATCCATACCCCTTTATAGCGTGAGTCGATATATGAAGTCAAACGATTTCGCAACTCCACAAGGTTACCCTGCGCACTCTTCAGCAACGCAAGTCCCGCCTCGGGAGATATAGCCAGGGCCAAGCACCCCTCTACAATGCTCAACTCACACATACGCGCCATCTTTATCATCACCTTGCTGTTAATATAATCAGGGATGATATTGACACCACAAAAGTGACATACGAGGTCATGCACAACCATCGCCTTCTTGTAACATGGCAGATCCTCGTATAAGGCGAGAGAAGAGACAAGGGGTGAACTATGCGACATATCTATCATCAATCAATAGGTACAATCAACGACTCATAAGTCGCACCTTTGTCATCTGCTCACGAAAGCCACCCTCCTCGGCGAAATTCCCACTCACTCTATTTACATAGTTACGAACTAGTGACATCGCCTGACGTATTAATACAATAGCCATGTTTGCTATCGTCTCATCCGCACGACTAACAAAACGACTACAACAATGATACGTTAGGTCGTATATTACCACCCTCTTCTGATAGCACAATAACTTTTTATAGTCCGAATTGAGTGTGATGATGTTAGAAGAGTGCATATAGTGTAATTTTACACGAAGATAGATATAATTGAGCACAACTGCAAGAAAAATAGATTTTTTCTGCCCCTTGTGACCCTTGTGACCCTTTTGCTCTTTTTTCATTCTCGGGTACCAAAGGGCATAAAACGTCATAAAAGGGCATAAAAGGTAATGCTTTGTCTCGCTGTCCCTTTGTCTCAAACAAAAAAAATCAGGGCGATCCGAAGACTGCCCTGAAAAGGAAAAATCAGAGCCTCCCGATTGGAAGGCTCTGAAAATATAAAACTCATTACATTAGAAAGCTAAACTAGCCGCTTTACCACTATAGTGTACGCCATTAATTGTCATATCAATTTCTACGAAGAACTGATTAGAACGACCAAACTGGAACCACGACTCGGCAGTAGCTGTTGCAGAGACTCCATCAACCTTTACATCTGTAAAGTGACTTGATTTTGAAGTATCACCATAGAACTTAGCAATAGCAATTTCATTCAACTTAAACTCCACAACTCTACCTGTACCACTTTTATCAGTTAATTTTACAATACCAGAACCCTGATCTATTACAGCATCATAGTTCCAATTAGTAAAGTCCTCATCTGTTACGTCTGGCTGCTCTGGATTTGGATCCTCACCGCCAGTGTTGTCGTCACCGCCTTCGCCAGTGTTGTCGTCACCACCTGCCGAAGGTGCTACCCAACCTTCTGGCATACCCTTGTAACCAAATGTCTTACCCACAACTTTGCTATTACCCGCATCAATAACAGTTATCAAAATAACATATTGACCATTCTCAAAAGCGACAGACATAGAAGCGTCATATACATAATGTGATGATCCTGCACCTGAGCCAAGGAGATATCTTAGGCTAAATGTTCCTTCACCTGGATTAGAAACAGTATTTCCGGCATATGTATATGTTCTGGTATTTATCGAATTATTGCCAGGTCTATCATTACTATTTAGATAGAATTGAGTCATATCATTACCGTTGCCAGTAAGTTCAAAACGAGAATATTGACTATTCCACGATAGAGTATCATACACAAAGTCAGCAAACACATTAGGATCCCTACCAGTTATAACCTGTACATAGCAATCCGAAGAGATAGAAGACTTATAAGCTGGATTAGTATCATAAGCCATTGAGTATATATAAACCCATACACTCTTGCTATAGCCAAGTTCAATAGTAACAGAAGAGTCTGTTACATCAATCTCATGATCGCCTTCTAGATAGTAATATATCTGATAATAATCAGCACCCTCTACCTTATCCCAAGAGATTGTTGCATTTGCACCATCAGTAGTTACTACTACATTAGTAGGATTAGATAGAGTAACACGAGGATCTTTATGCTCAAATGCAATCTCAGTCTCATATGAGCTCTTATTGTTTGCGTCATCCTCCGCCGCAATAGCACTTACATAGATATAATACCACTTGTACTCTGTAAGTTCAGCAGTAACAGTTAACTCAGTTGTTGTTGTATCAATATCGTAATAGTAATCGCGAACACGGTAACCTACAGCACCCTCAACAGGCTCCCATGACAGTGTAACTTTATTGCCATCCAAGGAATATGTCACGTTAGGAGTAGCAAGAGGTGTACGAGGATCTGGAACATTAAGGTCCTCAACCTCGCCTGTGTATGTTGCATATTCTAGGACAACATTATTTTGTTGATCGGCAAGCTTAATAAACTCAAAATGATACTGTCCATTAACAACAGAAATTTTTACTGTTCCATAGTAAAGGTCTGTATCGCCATAACTTGAATATCCTTTAGTATAGAAAGCGCCACCAGAATTACTAAAAGAATATGTACCAGGAGTAATAGTCCAATCATCATTCGCTATGTAGTAAGGATTAAGTACCAATGTTGAAAGCTCATTACCCTGAAAAGTAAGAGTGAAGTCATAAGTATTATAGCCACTAGCGTATGCACTTGTAAACATTGGCACTGCAGGCTCCTCAAGACCTGATACAGAGAATGTAGAAACGCGGCCGTAGTTGAATGCCAATGTCTTATCAGCAGCAGCAACATCTACAGTCTTAGTAACTGCTTTGCCCTCAGCATCATATGCTGTAACAGTGAACTCAGTTACATTCTCAAAGGTCTCTGTAGTAAACCAGAATACATTGTTCTGAACGTTGTCTGCGTTGATAGTATAGGTACACTCACGTTCGTAGTTCATATAGTATGTACCCTTAAGGTTAACAACTACGTGGTCGATATCGAAATCTACACCATTTACAGTCATCTTACCATAAGCAGCCTGGTGATCCATTTTAGCAGCATCAGCAGAACCGTTAGTAACTTGGACATTCTGCACCTTTAGAATATGTGCTGAAGGATCTACAGAGTTTGCAAGTGGAGTCTGCTCAGCAGGGATAGTTGAAATGTCCTTAGAACTCCAAGAGTCGGCAGGAGATACGATAGTCATAAAGAAAGACTCAGGAAGCTCACCATCAAGTTCTACCTCGAAACGGCCCTCTTTATCAATGGTTGTAGTTACAGGATCATCTACACCATCAACAAAAATCTTGATAGTCTCACCACCATCCCATGATGACTGGTAGTAAGTCTTCTCGTCCTCTGTGTATGAGCCAGTGAAACCAGAACGTGTGTCATCGTTCACGATGTTAAGCACACCACTAATAACGGTCTTCTTCTCAACATTGTTCACCTCATTGTTGTCCTCAGAACAAGCTGTGAATGCCATTGCAGCTACTGCAACGAGCATCAAATTCTTAAACAAATTTTTCATCGTTGCAATAGTTTTAGAATTCACCATAGTTATCCTCCTCTGCATCACCAATGCTTGTAGACAAGCTAAAACCAGCCTCTACAGATACAGAGATAACCTCAACCTCTGGAGCAACATACTCCTCGGTAAAAAAGTTTGATGTTCTCATAACCTGAAAAGTTAATAAAAAAGTTAATATTAATAATAAAAAAATTATCACGTTTTAAGGTCTTTGCTTAACACGCATGACTCTCAACAGATTACATCGCGTCAAACAACACCATTACAAATTACAAAATTAGTAAAAATTTTTATTCTATCACAACCAAAATGAAAAAAAATTCAACGAAACATTAACAAAATTAAAAAAGAGTGTTTAACGGGCGCTTCGATCAAAGGACACTGCGCCTACCTTTTATGACCCTTTTGACCTTTTATGACCCTTTTGACCCTTTAAGTTTTTTTTTATATCTTTGCCATCAAACAATACACATAGACCATGACTCTCGACAGCATCGACATCATAGACTTCAAGAACATAGCCGAGCAGCACCTGGCACTATCACCAGGAATAAACTGCTTCGTAGGAGACAACGGCGCAGGAAAGACAAACATCCTAGATGCCGTACACTTCCTATCACTGGCACGTTCAATGCACACACTGACAGATGCACAGAGCATACGCCACGGACAGGAGGCATTCCTCCTCGATGGTCGCTTCCACCGCGACGACACACGCCCCGAACAGATAGTATGCTCATACACACGTCGCAGTGGCAAGGTACTGAAATACAACGGCAAGGAGTACGACAAACTATCCGAACATGTGGGTCGTGTGCCAATAGTAGTAGTGTCGCCAGCCGACACAGCACTCATAAGCGACTCGGCGGAAGAACGACGTCGTTACCTCAACCGCTTCATATCGCAGATCGACCGCCGTTACATGAACGCCCTGATACGCTACAACGCGGCACTACAGGAACGTAACAAGCTACTCAAGCTATCGCCAACAGAGGAGATGCTTCTAATATACGACTCTATGCTCGAGGCCACAGCCGACATAATATACGAGGGCAGAAAGAGCCTCGTAGAGTCTCTGCGACCCCTCGTAGAGGAGTACTACGCACTGCTCGCCGAGAAGCGCGAGACAATAGGCATAGAGTACCGTTCGGAGCTACAGACAGCACCCCTCAAGGAGCTACTCCTGGCATCACGACAGCGCGACTTTGTCAACGAGCATACATGTGTGGGCATACACCGCGACGACATGACACTCAACATCGGAGGCTACCCACTACGTAAGTTCGGCTCCGAAGGACAGCAAAAATCGTTCCTCATAGCACTAAAACTTGCGGAGTATACCCTACTCGCACAACACACAGAGGAGAAGCCCATACTCCTTCTCGACGACCTCTTCGACAAACTCGACATGCGACGTGTGGCACAGCTATTGAGACTCGTGGCGGGCGACATCTTCGGACAGATATTCATAACAGACTGCAACAAGCACCGTCTGGAGAGCACACTGCAAGAGGCTGGCGCCGAGTATAAACTATTCACCATAGCGGAGGGTGCAGCACTATGAAACGAACAGAGCCAAAGCTTATAGGAAGCATCCTCGAGGAGTTCTTCAGCCGCCCCTACGTGGCACGTAAGATTGCCGAGGGCAAGGTGCCTCAATACTGGCGAGAGATTGTAGGCGAGAGAATAGCGACGCTGACGACATACTGCCGTCTTGAGGGTGTAGTATTATATATAGGTATATCGTCAGGTGTTGCGCGCCAGGAAATATTCTACCGCCGCGATGAGCTCGCACAGCGTATAAACCAACGCGCAGGCCACGACATAGTGCGTAGCATAGTGGTTAAGTAGCAACAACAGACCATACCACACACCTCACAAACTGCAAGAATAATGAAAATGGGTTGTCCAAGTTGGACAACCCATTTTCGTGAAATGTATAACAAAAGCTTATATTAAGCTTGCATCATACTACCAGAGTGATACCTCCTCGCCGGTAGTAGGATCGATAGCGAATGGCTCATGGAAGTTACCATCCTCGCATACCCATGTGGTATAGATGAAGGTAGAACCACTAGAACCATATGGGAAGAAGTGGTAGCCATACTCATGTACCTCGCTGTGGTATACCTCCTCGAGGAAGTTGTCACCATCTGTATCCTCCCACTCTACCCACTCACGGACATACTCACCTGTCTCACTCCACTCGAAGCTCTTACCCTGCTCACTCATGCCACCAGTGTCGCACGATGAGATGATCTCGGCGATAAGTTTCTCAACAGTGTCGATGTTTGTACCGAGGTCGTCGTTGATAAAGTTACCTGGGAACATAGCGGCAGTATATACCTTTGTGTGCTCACCAGGATAAGTAGCCCAGCTGAAGTTGAGGAAGAGGTGTGGGTTATCCTCATACTCGAGAATTTCGATTGTAGGCTTACCTACCTCCCAGTGTGCATCATCTCTCTTAACAACATCACCAATGTTTGCAATAGGCTTGAAATAGAGAGCCTGTGGCTGTGTGTATGCACCGTTAGCGTCAATACCCATTACAACGATAGCATACTCAATATCCATAGTCAGACCACCAAGCACGATGCAACCATCAACCAATGGCGTTTTATCGCTATTCTGGATGCGGCTGTCATCAGCATTAGCAATCATGAACTCGCCAGCCTTCTTCTTTGAACCACCGTACACCTTTGTCCACTCATCGCTGGTTGTTGGGCAGTATACGTATACATACTTCACAGCATCGGCACACGCAACGCTAACACGTGTGTTGTCAATCTTGTAGTCCAAGAGTTCCACCACGAGCTCCGAGCTGTTATACTCAAATGACTTTGTTGTATACTCCTGTGTAAGGATCTTACCATAGTGACCCTCGGCATCTACAGCAACAGCAAAGAGTGTAAGCTCTGTGCCTGCTTCAGCACCTGTGAACGATACATTAACAGACTCTGTAGTGTATTTGCACTGACCCTCTGTTGTGAGCATATCGATGATGAGCTCATCGGTAGAATATGCTGACGCCATGTATGAAGGCATAAGGTTGTAATACATAGCGATATGACCCTCTGTAGAGAGTATCATATCGATTGATGTATACTCAACAACAACATCGCTTACAGCAATCTCAACACTACCACCAGTGGTAAATGCAGATGTTGTAACACTCCATGAGAGAACATTCTCCGCAAGCACATTTGGCAATGATGCCTCGTTGATGTACCACATGACGTATGATGTGTCAGGATCAAGCTGCATAGTATAAGGATCTACCAACGACAAGAATGAACCTGAATATGTCTGCTCCGAATTAGTAGCAAGGAAATACTCTGGATAGTCAGTGTAGAGTGTAGCAAGCTCCTGGGCATCAAACTCATCAGCTGGGCAGTAGCCTATCATATACTTATGATCCTCATCCGCACCTGTAACCTTAAAGTCTACTTCAAGATCGAAGAAACCAGCCTTCTTAACTGTCAACGTAGCAGTAACATGCTTGTATGCTACATCGCACACGTCGAGCTCTGTGATATACATATCACCCTCCTCGCTTGTCTTGGGCGATGCATACCAGAATACATACTCGTTACCAGCCTTGATAGTAGACATGATAGTAGAGAATGGTATGTAGAGTCTAGTTGACTCCATGAACGACATGTCGTAGATGATAGAGTTTGTAGCGCCCGCAAGATGCTCGTTTGCAGCATCAAAAGTTCTTTCAAAGTTAGTTTCGTATGCCGACTTGCTCATAAGACCACCAATGAGGTAGTTTGTGCCGTAACCAACCTCTACATAGATACCCTCTGTTGTGAACTGAACAGTAGCAGGATTAGTAGACAGCTTAATGCTTGCGATAGCCGATGAACCGTTGTTGAAGACAATCATAAGCTTCGCTACGCCTGTAGCAACAGCAGCACCAGACTCGATATCCTCATATGTAGGAGCTGTGAATGTGAGCTCCATTCTGTCATCCTTAACCTTATGCTTAACCTCGCACTCCCAGCCACGTGGCACCTGTGTGAGATAGTCAGCTGCATCCTGAACGTCGAGGTAGAACGTGCCTGTTGAGCCGTATGCCACGAACATTGTGTCCGAAGCGAGTACGAGCTTACCATTCTGCATACCCACCTTTACTACAGAGCCATCGTTGAGTGTAAGTACGCAGTAGAGAGCCAATGGGTTACCATCGCCATCAACCTGCCAGTCAGAGTATACAACATTGATGTCAGTGATGATGCTATCGGCAACTGACTCGCTATAACCAGTAGTGTACCATGTGTTACCACCGTCGAACGACACCTCGATAGCCTGTGTATCCTCATTAACACGTGTCTGTGGAGCAGCGTCTGCTACAGGCACCTTCTGGCCATCAACGAGAATAGGCTGCTTGTTACCGAGACCATCGAACATAGCCCAATAATACTTACCATCCTCATTGATGACAGTAACGATATCCGAGAGGACACCACCACCCTTTGGATAGACAGTAACCTGTGCACCATTCGAAAGCACAAGGATAGTGCTTCCATCGTTCTGCTTCTTAATCTCCTTGATGGTTACAGCACCATCAAGCAATGCCTTTAGGGCGTTAAGCTCTGTCTCCACGCTTTCGCGCAACGCAGCAAGCTCCTTCTTAATGCCTTCAATCTCTGCCCAGATCTTTGTATCATCATAGGAGCATGAGACAGATGATGTAGCCAATACTGCTGTCGAAAGAAGAATAGCAGCAACGGCCTTGATGTTCATAAAAATCTGCTTCATATAGTTATTTTAAAATAGTTTGTTGTCTTATTGATATTCGCACAACGTACTGAAACATAATTAGAATACAAAATTATGCATAATTTACGATTTTATCAAATATGGTCACCCATTTATGATACTTTTCTGCATAATATGCATCTTATGCACTCAACTGATATGTGCGAATAACCAATATTTCATCGCCAAAAACCGATATTCATACTCAATATATACCACACCCAGGTCTCACATATCGACCGTGCAGCACAAAAAAGAGGCCTACCCACATTGGATAGACCCATATAGTTACCAGATAATGCTCCTTTGACTACATGTTAGAATGGCAAGCCATCAGGATCCTCATTAGGCATCATAGGAGCTGCGGGCTGTGGAGAGGGTTGCTGCCAGCCGCCCTGCTGTGGCTGCTGATAGGCACTCTGCTGTGGCTGCTGGTAACCACCCTGCTGATAAGCGCCCTGCTGTGGTGCTGCGCCATCGGCACGGCGACCGAGGAGCTTCATCTCATCAGCAACAATCTCTGTAGCATAGTGCTTAACGCCATCGCGTTCCCACTCTCGACTACGGAGGCTTCCCTCGACATACAACTGCGAGCCCTTGCGAACATACTTATCTGCAACATCCGCAAGACCACGCCACAAGGTCACTGTATGCCACTCTGTATGCTCCTGTGTCTCGTTTGTCTGACGGTTGAAGATTCTCTCTGTGGTGGCAAGGCGCACACGTGCCACCTTAACACCAGTCTCAAGGGTACGTACCTCGGGATCCATGCCCACGTTACCCACTAATATTACCTTATTAATCATATATAGACTATTATTACGTTACGAAATATTCCGATATCCGCCAATATCATGCCGCACAAGAGATGTCGAAGGACTACAGCGCAGACTCCTCGCTAGCGCCATCTGCACCCTTGGCTGCACCCTTACCCTGCACACCCTTCTTATCTTTATACTCAATCTCGGAGATGAGATTACCGACGAAGTCCTGATCAGGGCCATCGACAAGAACCATGTTGATGGGCTGATAGTACATCATGCGCATAAGACTCTCTGGCAGTTGTGCACGACGCAACTTGACAGCATCCTTCTCGGTCATGATGATAACAGCACGAGGATTCTGCTGGTGCATATTATATAGCTTGCGCATATCATCGGCATTGAAGCGATGGTGGTCGGCAAAGATAAGCTTGCCAACGACATTAAAGCGGTTACCTACCTCACGCACAAAGGGGCGTGGGTTGCCAATGCCCGAGAGGATGATGGCCTGCTGGCCATAGTTTACCTCCTCCCTATCCTGGAAGTAGAAGAGAGGCTCTATCCTGCGACTTGCAATAGTCGAGAAGTAGACCTTCTGATATGCTATAGATCGTAGCTTATTATGCCATAGACGCTTATCCAGTGGAGTCATCTCCTCGCTACACTTCGTGACGATGAAGAAGTGAGCAGCACTCAAACGCGACTTAAGGTCACGGAGGCGACCCAACGGGAGGAGTTTATCCGACTCAATGGGGCGTGTGGAGTCAACAAGCAAGATATTAACCTTGGCTCGTAGCTTACGGTGCTGAAAGCCGTCATCCATGACTATGAGTGTCACCTCGGGATGCTCACGCATGATACGCTGCACAGCCTCAACCCTCTCCTCGGCAACAACAACGACAGCATCGCGGAACTTAAGCTTTATCTGCAGTGGCTCATCACCCACCTCAAGGTAGTTATCCTCGACCGTAACCTCACGATAGCCCTTCGTTGTTCGACCATAGCCGCGCGAGAGGATAGCTATTTTGTAGTGTTCGGCAAGCTCCGTGAGAAGGTACTCCGCAGTGGGGGTCTTACCAGTACCACCGACGGTAATATTGCCGATACATACTATTGGGACATCGAAAGAGTGACTCTTGAACACACCCCAGTCATAGAGACGATGACGCGTAGCGATCACCGCCGCATAGATACCCGATAGTATGCCTCTAACAATCTTCATTTATCACAATAGCAACACGACGCATAGCGCCATAATTCGGTCAAATATACTACCTTTTTTTGTAATAGACAAATAATTCAACTAAAATGGCTGTTTTAACCATATACACGACGACATATGGACAAAAGTTGTTAACAAACGGAAATATTTAGCATATTGCATATGGTGAAAATTGATTTTTTCACTACCTTTGTCAATTATGAAATTTGCAATGCATATCTCCGCGCTGCTGATGCTCATAGGCATGGTGGCGTGCGGCAGCTCTGCCGACACAAAGAGCAACAATATAGATACTACACCCGAGGTTGTGGAGCCAGAGTACCTCTACGGCATCAATATCGAGGGCTACACCATAGTCAGCGACACGGTACGTTCTGGTGAGACCGTAGGCGGAATACTCGGTCGCCGAGGCATATCTGCTGTGACCGTAGATCGCCTCGACCGTACGGCCAAGGATGTCTTCCCACTGCGCAGAATACAGGCAGACAAGGCATATACCACCTTCACACGCCGAGTGACAGACTCGCTGGGCGACCGCGACATCCTCGACTACCTCGTATACCACATCGACGCCATAGAGTATGTAACCTTCGGTTTCCATGCCGACTCTGTATCGATAACCAGGGGTCAGAATCCCGTGGAGCTTGTACGTCAGCGCCGTGAGGCGGTGATAACATCATCACTATGGGGTGCCATCATGGAGCAGGGAATGCCCTACGCCCTGGCAGCAGAGGTGGAGGATATATACCAGTGGACAGTAGACTTCTTTGGCATACAGCAGGGTGACTCGTTCACAGTGATATACGACGAGAAGTTCGTGAATGGCACATCTGTAGGAATTGGCATGATATGGGGTGCTGTATTCAACCACAACAACAAGCAGTACTACGCGATACCATATGCACAGGAGGCGGGCAAGCTACGCTACTGGGAGTCGTCAGGCGAGTCACTACGTAAGCAACTACTCAAGGCGCCACTAAAGTATACGCGCATAAGCTCAAAGTTCTCGAACTCACGCCTTCACCCCGTGCATAAGGTGTATCGCCCACACCATGGCGTAGACTACGCAGCGCCATCTGGTACACCAGTGCACTCTGTAGCCGACGGCACCGTGGTATTTGCGGGCTGGGGTGGCGGTGGTGGTAACACCATCAAGATTAAGCATGCAGGTAACCTGCAGACTGGCTACCTACACCTTAAGGGCTTCGCCAAGGGCATTAAGGTAGGTTCAAAGGTATCGCAGGGACAGCTCATCGGATATGTAGGCTCGACAGGTACATCTACAGGCCCACACCTCGACTACCGCATATGGAAGAATGGCACGCCTATAGACCCACTAAAGGTGCCACAGGAGCCGGCAGAGCCTATAAGCGAAGCACACAAGGCACGCTTCGAGGCGGTACGCGACAAGGTTATCGCCGAGCTTGAGGGCACTGCAACAGAGGAGCAGCAGATAACACGCGAGGAGATATATCCAGAGGGATAGAGTAACGATATTAAGCAAATAAGAGGGTTATCCAGCGGATAACCCTCTTATTTTAGCCAGTAAGATTATATCTACTTCCTATCCATTCTACTCATCAACCACTCGGCGTACTCAACATCATCGGGCGTAGTAAGCTTTATATTTGTCCTCTCGCCATCGACAAGAGATACCCTATAGCCCGCAGCCTCAACAACAGAGGCATCGTCAGTGAATGATGCATCGAAGGGCAGAGAGTAGGCCTTACGCAACACATCAGCCTTAAAGGTCTGGGGTGTCTGCACAATGCGCAACGAGGCACGTGGTACAATATGTGACTCGTCGCCCTCGACCCTGCGGTACGAGTCTACGACATCGACAACGGGAACAACGGCATCGTGCTCCTCGGCAGCAAGCATAGCACGTAGCACGAGACGCTTCGTAGCTAGAGCCCTGACGCCATCGTGAACAGCAACATACTCCACATCCTCGGCAAGGGCATCGAGACCACACTTAACAGAGTGAAAACGTTCCTTGCCACCCGCAACACAGCGGTGCACAGCGACATCGAAGCGTGCCGCAAGGTTCTTCCACATCGCTATATGCTCCGCGGGCAGCACAACGACAATATCTGCACCCGGAAGCGCTTGCGAGAAGGTGTTGATAGTGCGTGCTACGACAGGCTCACCACCGACAATCATAAACTGCTTCGGCACAGCCGACTGCATACGACTACCCGAGCCGCCAGCAACGATAATTACTCCTCGCTTTGCCATATCAACTTCTTACCAAAGCCCAATGTGTTATCCGTGAGTTTCATCATCTCGGGGCGTACCATCCACAACGTGAGTGGCGCAACAACAGCATAGGGAAAACGCTTGAGGTATGTAGAGGTAGCATCGTCATCACCCCTCTCTGCACGACCCGTAACCTGCAAGCCCTGGATGCGACCGACGATGCGCGTCTCAAGGACAACAGATAGTGCCACCTGCGCATTTGCCATCATCTCCGCACCATGGCGCGTTGTGCCATCAGAGGTGAAGATAAATAGGTTGCGCTTGGCATCATAGGCATAGAAGCAGTTGGCGACATATGGCATACCAGCCTCGTTCACCGTAGCGAGGGTGAAGACATGGTGGCGCTTAATAAACTTGACAATACGTTCCTCCATAGCACCCTATCGCTTAAATATTACACCTATATATATATCGGTAAAGTTGTCGAGCACCGTGCGCGCCATGACCACAGACTGGTTAGTGGCGAGCTCGGGCGAGGCCTTGACCATAGCATCGAGGACATCGCGGGCATCAATGAGCACCACGAGATTCTCCGACGCAATCTTAACATAACCATCAAAGTTAAAGGTATTACCACCCACCGTGGTAGCGGCAGTCACACGCGCTGTAGCCTCATCGTAAGTGAAGCTACCCTCCTGCAGGGCATCAAGCGTAGAGATAACAGCCATGCCATTGCGGCGTAGCGTAAGCGAGCAGCAGCCCTCAACAACACCCATCTTCTTAAGCTCGCCAAGAGCAAAGCCCTCGAGCTGCGAGATGGCAGCACTAGCAAGCTGGTTATTCCCGAGGTACTCCATAGATGCTGTCTTATACTGCCATGTGCCCATGATGCGACTCTTCGCGGGCGCAGCCTCGGCGATAGCATCATATGGGTTAGGCGCATCCTCGGTCTGTGTGCTGCTGCCAAGCAACGAGCCGAGAGCTCGCGACAGGTCGAACTGTGCAGACGCCTCGGTGCTGAACAGCACAACAGACGCCACAAGCATCACAAATGTTATAAGTCTTTTCATAATGAGTAACTATTTATTGTATAACGTAGAGAGGCGCGATATTATTTCACGCCAACTACAACTCTACATTTAGAGGGGCTGTCCAACATATTGTGGATACACCCCTCCTAATGATTGATAACCAACGATGCGAAAGCATCTACTACATCGAGTCTAACTCACGTTCCACATCCTCAACCTCCTGCAACCATGCTCTCTCGTGAGCATCAGAAGGCATATGTAGATCGCCACGTGGCGAGAGACCTACGCCACCGACCTTTGGTCCATCAGGCATAGCAGAACGCTTGAACTGCTGCGAGAAGAATCGGCGGAAGAAGACCTTAAGCCACTTGATGATGGTAGCCTTGTCGTATGTATCCTCAAAGGCGATGAAGGCCAACATAGCGATCTTCGATGGCGAGTAACGACGTCGCAATGTGCAGTATAGGAAGAAGTCGTGAAGCTCGTATGGACCCACGATATCCTCTGTCTTCTGTGCGATAGCGCCATCTGTTGCGGGCAACAACTCGGGGCTAACAGGCGTAGCCACAACGTCGAGAAGAGCCTTACGCAGAGCACCCTCGGCACGGTTATTAGCATACCAGTCGACCATATACTTAACAAGGGTCTTGGGAACAGATGAGTTGATGCCATACATAGACATCTGGTCACCATTGTAAGTAGCCCAACCCAAAGCCAACTCACTCATATCGCCAGTACCGATAACCATACCGCCACACATATTTGCCACGTCCATGAGTATCTGTGTACGTTCGCGCGCCTGCGAGTTCTCATATGCTACAGATCGTTCGTCTACATTGAGACCGATATCCTTAAAGTGCTGCTCGCACGCCGCCTTGATCGGTATCTCACGTAGTGTACAGCCCAACTCGCGCACCATAGTCAGTGCATTCTGGTATGTTCTATCTGTAGTGCCGAAACCTGGCATAGTAACACCTATGATGCCCTTGCGGTCGAGACCCAAGAGGTCGAAGGTATCGCACACTGCCAAAAGGGCAAGTGTAGAGTCAAGACCTCCAGAGATGCCGATAACGGCAGTGTTGCACGACGTATGCTCGAGACGCTGCGCCAGACCTGCACTCTGTATGGCGAAGACCTCACGACAGTGTATGGCACGTGCTGCCTCATCCTCGGGAACGAAGTATAGAGGCTCTATATGGCGGCGCACATCACCCTGATAGCAAATCTCATCTACATCTATCTCCACGACACGCATCTCGGGAGCCTCTGGATAGTAGAATGTGTTACGCGCAGTACGACGTGTAGAGATATACTCAACGTCGATATCGGCAATAACCATGCGGTCATTACGAACAAATCGTTCGCTGACACCAAGCACTCTACCGAGCTCCGCAACAACGGCATTACCTGCGAAGACAAGGTCGCTTGAAGACTCACCATGACCCGATGAGGCGTACACATATGCCGACATGGTGCGTGATGACTGCTCGGCGATAAGCGAGATGAGGTAGTCGTGCTTACATACTGACTCTGGCGATGCCGAGAGGTTGAAGAGCAGCTTGGCACCCTGAACAGCCTGCATAGATGATGGTGGCACAGGCACCCACATATCCTCACATATCTCTACGCCAAACTCCACACCGTGGATGTCGAACATAAGGTCGCTACCAAAGGGGCACTCCTGACCCGCAAAGCGTATAGATCTATCCTTGATGCCATAGCCCGATACCCACCAGCGGAGCTCCGAGAACTCGCCGTAGTTAGGGATGTATGACTTTGGTACAATACCCCACAACTGACCCTGACCGAAGATGGCAGCGCAGTTGTAGAGACGGTCAGCAAATACCACAGGAAGACCCACGATACCTATCGTTGGGATGTCGGCAGTCTCGTTCATGAGCCATGCAAGAGCCGCCTCCGAGTCAGCAAGAAGCTTCTTCTGAAGTACCATATCGCCACAGGTATAACCCACCAATGACAACTCGGGCATAACGACAACCTCAACACCCTCATTGAAGGCATCCTGCATAATCTTGAGAGCACCCTCGGCATTGCGATGGGCATCGGCAATATGCACACGTGGCACAGCCGCCGCAACTCTCATATATCCATATAGGTTATTCATAATTATCTCTTTATTTTAGTCACACAACCTCTGTGTTGCTGTTAAAACACCATAATATGGTCCTATCGCAAGACTACTCTGTCCAGATTCGAGCAAGGTTGATGATTGTATTCATTGCCTTCTGCATGGTTGTGAGTGATGCATACTCATAACGGCCATGGAAGTTCATGCCACCAGTGAAGATGTTAGGACATGGAAGACCCATGAACGATAGACGTGAGCCATCGGTACCACCACGAATAGGCTTAACAAGAGGCTTAACACCCGCCTCAATCATAGCACGCTTCGCCTTCTCGATAACCTGTGGGTGTGGCTCAACCATCTTACGCATGTTGTAGTACTGGTCACGCATGTTGAGTGTCAACACCTTCTCGCCATACTTGCGCTGCAAGAAGTTTACTACATCCCACATAAGCTGCTTCTTATGCTCGAACTTATCGGTGTCGTGGTCACGGATGATATAGTTAATCTCCGCCTCCTCAACACTACCCTTGATGCCCACGCAGTGGAAGAAGCCCTCGTAATGCTCTGTAAACTGTGGACGTTCTGACGATGGCAAAAGAGCATTTAGCTCGGTGGCTATGTCAATGGCATTAATCATCTTATTCTTCGCCATGCCGGGGTGTACATTACGGCCAGCGATGGTGATCTTGGCACCTGCGGCGTTGAAGTTCTCATACTCTAACTCACCCTCCATACCGCCATCCATTGTGTAGGCGAAGTCTGCCGCAAACTTCTTAACATCAAAGTAGTCTACACCACGACCAATCTCCTCATCAGGGGTAAAGCCCACACGAATCTTACCATGCGCAACCTCGGGGTGCGCAACGAGCCACTCCATAGCTGTAACAATCTCCGCAACACCCGCCTTATCGTCAGCACCTAGAAGCGTTGTGCCATCTGTATGGATAAGGGTGTGGCCCTTGAAGAATGATAACTCGGGGAACTCCTCGACACGGAGCCATACGTCGTTGCCGAGCATTATGTCACGGCCATTATAGTTCTCCAACACGTGTGGCTTAACATTTGCACCACTCATATCGGGCGCTGTATCTACGTGCGAGATAAAGCCGATGACAGGGGCATTCTCATAACCCTTTGTTGCTGGCAGAGTGGCCATAACATAACCATATTCATCCATTGTAACCTCCTTAAGACCGATAGTCTCAAGCTCCTCCTTGAGGTGGCGGAGCAAGACGAGCTGCTTGTCGGTAGAGGGGAATGTTGTGCTCGACTCATCAGCCTGTGTGTCGAACGATACATATTTGAGGAAGCGTTCTTTCAAATCCATATTATTATGCTTTTAACTATTTATTACTTACAATGTTAAACGACACTCATTACTCGCCAATCTTTGCCTTGCGCGAGTGCCAGATGAAGTAGGCGATAAGGGCCACATATGCCACAATGCCTACATATACTGCGCCCATAGAGCCTACCCAGCCATCGAGCATCCAGTCGGCACCAGCGAAGGCGATGATGGCACTTACAACACCCATAAGGGCACCACCAGCGATGAAACCAGAGGCGATAAGCGTACCGCGGTTGTTGTTAGCCTTTGCCTGCTCTGGGTTCTTATGACGACTAACAGCCCAGTTTACCAAACCACCCACAACAAGAGGTGCGTTGAGGCTCATAGGGATGAACATACCTAGGGCGAATGGAAGCGCTGGTACATTGATGAGTGTGAGCACAAGGATGAGACCCGCACCGATACCGTAGAGCAACCATGGTGTAACACCGCCCATCATAAGAGGCTGGATAACAGCTGCCATAGCGTTTGCCTGGGGAGCAATAAGTGGTTCCGACTGACCAAGAGCCGCCGCTGCCTCTGCAGTAAAGCCATATGTTCCGTTCATGATGATCATCACACCAGCAACAGTCGCGGCCGACACGAATGTACCAACGAACTTCCATGTCTGCTGCTTCTTGGGTGTTGTACCAAGCCAGTAACCAACCTTAAGGTCGGTGATGAAACCACCCGCCATAGAGAGTGCAGTACATACTACACCACCGATTACCAGCGCTGCAACCATACCATCACGACCCTCAAGGCCGATTGACACGAGCACCAATGACGATAGGATGAGTGTCATAAGTGTCATACCAGACACAGGGTTAGAGCCCACAATAGCGATGGCATTTGCCGCAACAGTAGTAAATAGGAAGGCGATGACAAAGACGATAGCCAAGGCTACGGCTGTCTGCAACCAGTTGTGAAGTACACCAAACTGGAAGAAGAAGAGTGTAGCTACGAGGGTTGCAATGATGATTGTGAGTATCAGCTTCATTGATATGTCGCGCTGTGTACGTGACTCAACAGTAGTTGTCTTCTTACTACCAAACTCATTCTTCGCAAGCACCAAAGCACTCTTGATGATGCCCGCCTGACGTACGATACCGATAAGACCCGCCATCGCAATACCACCAATACCGATAGGACGACCGATATATGTGTAGAGGTTCTCTGGTGCAAAGAGGAGTGATGGGTCAGCGATGATGCTCTCATTGGTGATACCAAGGAGTGATACCATCTGTGCTGCGTCGATAGCACCCTCGAACGAACCCACCAAAGGCACGATGAAGAACCATACGAGTGCAGAACCTGCGGTGATGATAAGCGCATACTTGAGGCCGATGATGTAACCGAGACCAAGTACCGCAGCCGAGGTGTTGAGACCGAAGGTGAGCTTCACATTGGCTGCCAACGCCTTACCCCAACCCCACATAGATGTTGAGAGTGACGATACCCACGCACCGAATGTAGATACCACGAAGTCGTATAGACCACCGATAAGACCCGCAGCGACAAGAATCTTGGCACCCGATCCACCCTTCTCACCCGACACAAGCACCTCTGTGGTCGCTGTAGCCTCGGGGAAAGGATACTTACCATGCATCTCCTTAACGAAGTACTTACGGAATGGGACCATAAGGACTATGCCCAACACACCACCGAGGAGTGACGAAAGGAACACCTGGTAGAATTGTGCCTCGAGACCGAGGATGTAGAGTGCTGGAAGTGTGAAGATAGCGCCAGCAACGATAACGCCTGATGAGGCGCCGATAGACTGAATGATGACATTCTGGCCGAGCATATTCTTCTTGCCACGCACCTGGCCGAGACCTACGGCGATGATGGCAATAGGTATGGCAGCCTCGAATACCTGACCCACCTTAAGACCAAGGTAAGCAGCTGCGGCCGAGAAGATTACAGCCATGATAATACCGATAGAAACCGAGTAGGGAGTAACCTCCTTTGGAGCATCCTTCGCACCCATTACTGGCTGATACTCCTCGCCCTCACGTAGCTCACGATAGGCGTTCTCCGGAAGCGATGTTTTAGGTTGTTGTTCCTGCATAGTAGTTCTGTTTTTATGTTTTTAATTATTGTTACGTGCGTAAATCAAGCAAAGATAGTAAAAAAAGCTAAATATGCAAAGCTAACAAGACAATTTAACACCACTAAACCACCAACTTAAACACAAAGCATACAACATCATATTCACCCCGTAAGTTTTATGCTCGGAGTATTCAATTTTTAAGTTTTTTTTTCATATCTTTGTCGTTTAGACATGCGTATATACGCACGCGACGTCACAACATAGAATTACAACAAACAAAAACATAGACAGTTATGCAGTTAGCAGACAAGTATTCACCCGAACAGATCGAACAGAAGTGGTACGACTTCTGGATTGAAAAGAATCTATTTCACTCGGAGCCCGATAGCCGCGAGCCCTATACTATTGTAATTCCTCCACCAAACGTAACAGGTATGCTCCACATGGGACATATGCTCAACAACACACTTCAGGATGTGTTGGTGCGTCGCGCACGTATGCAGGGCAAGAACGCATGCTGGGTACCAGGTACCGACCACGCATCTATCGCCACAGAGGCAAAGGTGGTGGCCAAGCTCAAGGCCGAGGGCATTGACAAGGCATCACTCACACGTGAGGAGTTCCTCGCACACGCTTGGGAGTGGAAGGAGAAGCATGGTGGCATCATCCTCCAGCAGCTCCGTAAGCTCGGCGCATCATGCGACTGGGAGCGCACATGCTTCACCATGGATGAGCCACGTTCTGCGGGTGTCATCAAGGTATTCGTAGACCTCTTCCGCAAGGGCCGCATCTACCGCGGCGTGCGCATGGTCAACTGGGACCCATCAGCAAAGACTGCCCTCTCTGACGAGGAGGTAGTATACAAGGAGTCACAGGGTAAGCTATACTACCTACGCTACAAGATTGAGGGTAGCGAGGAGTATATAGTAGTGGCAACAACACGTCCCGAGACAATCCTTGGCGACACAGCCCTCTGTGTGAACCCTAACGACGAACGATATAAGCACCTGGCGGCAGATGCCCGCGTGATAGTGCCCCTCGTAGGCCGTTCAATACCTGTCATCCGCGACGAGTATGTAGACCTCGAGTTCGGTACAGGTGCCCTCAAGGTTACTCCTGCGCACGATGTTAACGACTATATGCTCGGCGAGAAGTATGGCCTTGAGGCTATCGACATCTTCAACGACGATGGTACAATCAACGACAAGGTGGGCATGTATGTGGGTGTAGACCGCTTCGAGTGCCGTAAGGTTATCGAGGGTGACCTCACAGCCGCAGGCCTCATGGAGAAGGTTGAGCCATATACAAACAACGTAGGTTATTCTGAACGTACTGGCGTAGCTATTGAGCCAAAGCTCTCTATGCAGTGGTTCCTCTCTATGGATGAGCTTGCGAAGCCCGCAACAACAGCCGTGCTTGAGGACATCATCAAGTTTGTGCCAGCAAAGTACAAGAACACATACCGCCACTGGATGGAGAACATCAAGGATTGGTGTATCTCACGTCAGCTATGGTGGGGTCAGCGCATACCAGCATACTACCTTCCAAAGGGCGGTTATGTTGTCGCCGAGACTGCCGAGGAGGCACTCGCACTTGCACAGCAGAAGGATGCATCACTTACAATGGCAGACCTTCGCCAGGATGAGGATGTGCTCGACACATGGTTCTCATCATGGTTGTGGCCTATCTCTGTATTCGACGGTCTACGCTACCCCAACAACCCAGAGATCGAGTACTACTACCCCACTAACGACCTCGTGACAGGTCCAGATATCATCTTCTTCTGGGTGGCACGTATGATCATGGCGGGTTATGAGTGGCGCAATGAGAGACCTTTCAGCAACGTATACTTCACAGGTATCGTACGCGACAAGCTCGGTCGCAAGATGTCGAAGCAGCTCGGTAACTCACCAGACCCACTCGACCTTATCGCCAAGTATGGTGCTGACGGCATGCGTGTAGCTATGCTTATGTCTACATCTGCAGGTAACGACGTAATGTTCGACGAGACACTCTGCGAGCAAGGTCGTAACTTCTGCAACAAGATTTGGAATGCATACCGTCTTGTTAACATGTGGGCTGTGGACAGCAACGTAGAGCAGCCCGAGGCAGCACGTCAGGCTATAGCATGGTTCGACGAGGTGATGCTCGAACGTATAGAACGCATAAGCCACGACATGAATCAGTACCGCATCTCGGAGGCCTTCACAGAGCTATACCGTCTCTTCTGGGACGACTTCAGCGGCTGGTACCTTGAGATGGTGAAGCCTGCATACCAGGCACCTATCGACCCTACCACGCTTGCCAAGACAAAGGACTACTTCGACCAGCTACTACGTCTGCTCCACCCATTCATGCCATTCGTGACAGAGGAGATATGGCAGGACTTGAACGCCGAGTCAGAGGCCGTATCTATCGTCGTAGCACAGCAGCCTACAGCCGACCGCAAGGCCGACGAGAAGGTTCTCGGTCGCTTCGAGTTGGCAATGGAGATAATCACCGCCATACGTAACATCCGTAAGCAGAAGAATATTGCACAGAAGGAGACTCTCGCACTCAACTATATCGCCGACGAGAACTACCCAGCAGAGTATGAGGCAGTGATTGCCAAGATGGGCAACCTCAAGGAGGTAGCAGCGGTTGTTGAGAAGGATGCTACAGCCGCAGCATTCATCGTCAAGACGACACAGTACTTCGTGCCTATGGAGGGTAACATCGACAAGGAGGCGGAGATCAAGAAGCTCACCGCCGACCTCGAGTACTACGAGGGATTCCTCAACTCGGTGATGAAGAAGCTCTCGAACGAACGCTTCGTAAGTTCTGCACCAGAGAAGGTTGTGGCAAACGAACGTGCGAAGCAGGCTGATGCCGAGGCGAAGATTGCAGCCATAAAGGCTCAAATCGAGGCTCTCAAGTAATGGCCGCAGATATCACAATATATACCGACGGCTCGGCCCTGGGAAATCCGGGGCCGGGTGGTTATGGCATAGTCCTTATCTCGGGACCACACCGCAAGGAGATTGCCGAGGGATACCGTCTGACAACAAACAACCGCATGGAGCTTATGGCCGTATGCGTAGCCCTCGAGGCATTAAAGTTTAAGGGCTCAAACGTGACGCTATACTCCGACTCGAAGTATGTCATCGACGCAATAAACAAGGGGTGGCTATTCGACTGGGAACGTAAGGGCTTCAACGGCAAGAAGAATCCCGACCTATGGATGCGCTTCCTGCGCATATACCGACGCCACAACGTGCGCTTCATATGGGTCAAGGGTCACGCCTCGACGGTGGAGAACAACCGCTGCGACCAGCTTGCTGTGGCAGCAGCATCACAAAACCCACAGAAGATTGATGTGGGATACGACGAGTAGTAAACAGAAAGAGTTGCAGTTATGGGCAAACAATCATGGAAGCCAGGCACACTGATATATCCGCTACCTGCGGTGCTTGTCAGCTGTGGCACAACACCCGAGGAGTATAATATGCTCACCATAGCCTGGACAGGCACAATATGCACAGAGCCACCAATGTGCTACATATCAGTACGTAAGGAACGCCATAGCTACGACATAATACGTCGCACGGGCGAGTTCGTCATCAACCTCACCACCGAGGCCATGGCGAAGGCTACGGACTGGTGTGGCGTACGTTCTGGCCGCAACGAGAATAAGTGGGAGGCGACAGGCCTAACGCCAATCCCTAACCCTCATGTTGCAGCACCTCTTATCGCCGAGTCACCACTATCGATATGCTGCCGTGTGCGCCAAGTTATGGAGCTCGGCACGCATGACATGTTCATCGCCGACGTTGTGGGCATTGAGGCTGACGACAGATATATAGACCCCGAGACGGGTAAGTTCTCGTTGGAGAAGGCATCGCCTATAGTCTACTCGCATGGCGAGTACTACACCTTGGGCAAGCTTATCGGCCACTTCGGATGGTCTGTGCGCAAGAAGAAGTGTGGCACACGTAAGACGAAAATAACAAAATAGAGACTATATGACAGAACAACAACTTGAGTTGCTCGCACGCTACGAAGAGCAGCTACGCACAACGCTTACAAAGCACCTCACAGACCTTAAGGCTCTCGACGGCCAGGTGCTCGAGGTTGCGGAGCTTAACGACAAGTGGAAGACATCGGCGCCATCATACATGGCAGATGCCGTACCCGAGATCGTTAAGTACCCACTTGTTGCCATCGCATGGGCCATGTACGAGGGTATGGGCGCCGCAGTGCTCTGGGACAAGGAGTGGAATAGATATGAGAATGTAGAGGACCTACACAAGATGTTTACCGAGCCTCGCGGCTTCGACTGCATGGATGAGTATATCACCGAGATACTTCTTTGCCACCCATTAGGTAGCGCGGAGGCGGAGAAGCTTGAAGATATGATACGTTCTACGGCAGAACGTGCTCACTCGCTTATACGCAAGGAGCAGGTAGAGGCACAGAGCATCATGGCCTTCCACGTCTTTGCACGCACCACAAAGGTTATGTTCGAGATGGGCGTATCTGTTGCCCTTAAGCGCATGGGGTACAACTACGTGAAGGTTAATGCTGATGTGGTAAGCTAACGACAGAACATTGAACTACAGCATAACAGCACTCTGATGGGTGCTGTTTTTTTTACATTAACGACAGCAGAGGTGCAACAATCACAACTTATTTGTTGTCAGAATGGTGCAGATACAATCTCTGGCGAAGTTCGAGCCGATGGGATGTACTAAAGTGTACTTCCCATTGGCGAGATAGTTCGTTAGAAGAAGTAGATGCGCAACAATCACAACTTATTTGTTGTCAGAATGGTGCAGATGTGGTGCATCGCGAATGAAGATCTCCTCGGGATAGTACAATACGTACAGACCGAGGAGTCTTACATGAAGGGATGTGCCACAGATGCGCAACAATCACAACTTATTTGTTGTCAGAATGGTGCAGATACAATCTCTGGCGAAGTTCGAGCCGATGGGATGTACTAAAGTGTACTTCCCATTGGCGAGATAGTTCGTTAGGGGAAGTAGATGCGCCATTATCACAACAAATAAAAAAAGAGCTACCCCTTAAACAAGGATAGCTCCACCTATATAGTTAGGTTAACTATTTAACTGCATTAACGATTGCCTCAAATGCCTTTGGTTCGTTGAGTGCGAGGTCAGCCAAAACCTTACGGTTAAGAGCAATACCCTTTGCATTCATCTTACCAATAAACTCTGAATAAGTCATACCGTGCATACGAACTGCAGCGTTGATACGAACAATCCACAATGAACGATAATTTCTCTTCTTCTCACGACGGTGTGCATAGGCAAACTGCAAACCCTTCTCGACAGTATTTTTCGCAACTGTCCATACGTTTCCCCTTGAACCAAAGTTACCCTTGGCAAGTTTCAAAACCTTTTTTCTTCTTGCGCGTGACGCAACAGCGTTGACTGAACG
>JAZLCL010000067.1:0-31232 GCA_045614205.1 Alistipes sp.
CAGGCGTATGTGGATATAGCCTCTTGAGGATACGTGTATATGTATCTACCGTGCGGTCGGGACGGAAGCCCGCCTTGCCACCAGGCGTGTAGGCGTCGTTAGACCTCAAGCGCAGGTTTGCCGTATAGTGGTTTACCATGGAGTCCATAGCACCTGCCGTTACAGCAAAGAAGAGACGTGGCTTACCCAACTTCTTGAAGTCGCGTAGGTCGTCGCGCCAATTGGGCTGTGGCACGATGGCAACACGATAGCCCTCGGCCTCGAGGATGCGGCCAATGACCGCAGGGCCAAAGGCGGGGTGGTCGATGTAGGCATCACCCGAGAAGATGATGACATCGAGCTCATCCCAACCACGAGCCTCAACCTCCTTGTTTGTTGTTGGTAGAAACATATCCTATCGTTTAATCTCGTTACACGCTAAATCTCATCCATGTCGAGACCCACAGCATCGGTGTAGGTATCCCACTTCTGGAGCACAGCCTTGAAATCCTCGGGTAGCTCCGACTCGAACTGCACATACTTGCCTGTCGTGGGGTGCACAAAGCCCAAGGCACGGGCATGGAGTGACTGACGTGGTATTAACTTGAAGCAGTTCTCAACAAACTGCTTATACTTCATGAATGTTGTACCCTTGAGGATGCGGTTGCCACCGTAGCGTTCGTCGTTGAACAGTGGGTGACCCTGCCACGACATATGCACACGTATCTGGTGCGTACGACCTGTCTCAAGGCGGCACTCAACGAGTGTCACATATCCATAGCGGCGTAGCACCTTGAAGTGCGTAACAGCATGCTTACCATCCGAGCCATCAGCAAAGACATACATCTGGAGTCTCTCCTTGGGGCTACGACCGATATTACCAATTATCGTACCCTCATCCTCGGCGATATTACCCCACACGAGGGCTACATAGCGGCGATAGATGGTATGGTCGAAGAACTGCTTGGCAAGCGACGTGTGAGCATGCTCGGTCTTGGCAACAACCAAGAGGCCTGACGTATCCTTATCGATGCGGTGTACGAGGCCGGCACGGGCATTACCCTCGGAGAACATCTCGAGAGCCTGAAGGTGGTACGACAGGGCGTGCACAAGGGTGCCACTATGGTTACCCACACCAGGGTGCACAACCATGCCCGCAGGCTTATTGATAACGATGATGTCGTCATCCTCATAGACGATGTTAAGAGGTATATTCTCTGGTACAATCTCCTCCTTACGTCGTGGGTAGGGCATCACGATAGATATCTGGTCGAGAGGCTTAATCTTATAGCTCGACTTCTGAGGTTTGCCGTTGACAATGATGTTACCACCGTCAGCAGCAGTCTGTATCCTATTGCGTGATGTGTTCTCGAGGCGTATGGTGAGATACTTATCTAGACGCATAAGCGACTGACCCTTATCTACGGTCACCGAGAAGTGCTCATACATCTCATCGCCCTCCTCGCCCTCATCCTCGACATCTATGTCGACGGCGGGAAGTGACTCGTCCAACATCTCTAAATATTTTTCAGCATCCATGCTCTGCTTCATCTCTTACTATATCTTTTTATTGCTTACATCGTCTCTTGCACAAGGCTATCCTGTGCCATGCGGCGCTTCATGCGCTCCTGCTCAACACTACGTGCCTCGCGTTCTGCGATGATGCTCATAGAGTCGGCAAGTGCCTCATCACAAGTGAGGTATAGCGTGACATCGCCACCACGACGCACCTCCGAGCCTATGCTCTTCGACTGCTTATATACACGTGCCTTGCGACGCGAAATCATATCCTCAACACTTGCGTCATAGACAATATCACCGACATTCAAGCCATTATCCCACAATGCACTCTTGGCCTGCTGCAACGATAGACCCACGAGGCGAGGAGTATATGTCTGCTGCTCGTCACGTCGGTAGCTGACACGCAACGTGACACCCGTGCCCACCTGGCCAGATGTGTTTGTCGTAGGAAGGATCTCCTTGCGGCCGACAAACTGCTTCAGAACATAGTCTGTAGAGGTCATATCGGGCTCGTAGATGAGTCTATCGATAGTAAGACCCGACCTCTCTATCTGGTTGAGTGCCTGACGTAGTGTCTGCTTGGCAACATATGGGATGTCGACGATGCGACGGCTATAGGCGTTGATGGTGATATATATCTTACGGCCAGGCTTGACGGTAACATCACGCACACTCGATGTGCGAGGTAGCTGGTCCACGACCATGCCACCAGGCAGGTCCACATCGAAGATAGAGTCGCGCACGATAATCTGCAGATCATCACTATCGGCAACATCACGTGCCTGCTCGATGGTCATACCGAGGAAGTTAGGCACCTCGATGCTCTGGCCATGGCGTGTGCCAGATCTCAAGCCTACATACAGCATGACAAGGGCAATGATGCCCAGGATGCCTATAAGTACCATATTGGCAATAACGGGCATACGTCTAAAGAAACGACCTATAGAGCCGCCATTATCACCCTTACTACTATTTGCAGCACCGCCACCCTGTGGTTGTGCACTATTACCTTGCGACATACTCTTATCCTTGCTTGTTTTCTGCTTTGCTGTCTCCTTCGTCTCCTCCTTCTGGGCGACCTCCTTCTGCGCCACAGGCTCATCGTAGAGCATCCTCATGGTCTTCTCCCTGCGCGCACGTGGCTCCTCCTTTGCTGGCACCACAACCTCGGCCTTAAGCTCGCTGATGGCAGCCTCGGGCGTAACCTTCGCAGCCTGCACCTGCTCACTCTGCTCACCCTGCTCACCCTGCTCGGTGTCATGCTCCACGACATTGTAGTGTGAGTCACGTTCCACGGGTACAAAGCCCGCATCCACGACCATGGCCTCGAGCTCCTCGACACTCATTGAGGGTCTGTCGACACCACCCGCCATAGAGTATATCTTTGTGGTATCGCCAATAGTACCATCAATGTCGTCGGCACCGAAGGCAAGCGCCATCTCTGTTGTAGCCTTGCCATACGACACCCAATATGCCTTGATATGTGGGATGTTATCAAGGAAGATACGGCTGATGGCTATCATGCGCAAGTCATCCTCCACAGAGCACTCGCCAACCTCGGCAAGCCTATTACCACGGCTGTGATACTTCAACGGGATGAAGGCATCGAAGCCTGGCGCCTCATCCTGCAACATACGCAAACGGTTGAGGTGGTCTACCCTATGTTCCAAACTCTCTATATGGCCATAGAGCATCGTGCAGTTCGTGGCGATGCCCATGTTGTGTGCGGCACGGTGCACGGCGAGCCACTCGTCAGCACTACACTTCTCGGGGCATATCTTCTCTCTGATAGCGCTATCGAAGATCTCGGCGCCACCACCAGGGATACACTCCATGCCCGCCTCCATAAGGCGACGTAAGCCCTCGACAACAGAGACACCCTCATGGCGTATCATGTAGAATATCTCAACCGCCGTATATGCCTTCACCGTGACATCGGGCAGGGCACTCTTCACCCTACGAATCATCGCGCAGTAGGTATCAAGGTCATGCTTGGGGTGCACGCCACCAACGATATGCACCTCTGTGATATCGGTGCCACGCAACTCCTTTGCTCTCTGCTCGACCTCATCCAGCGACATATACCACGCATCCTTATCGCCCTCCCTACGGCGGAATGAGCAGAACTCGCAGTTAAACAGACATATGTTCGTAGGTTCGAGGTGTACATTGCGATTGTAGTATACATCGCGGCCACTCGCCTTAAGTTTACGCGCTACGGCAAGCTCACCAAGGAGCCATAGTGGTGCCTCGCGCCATAGCGTAAGGGCATCTTGTGGTGTGATGCGTTCGTCACGGCGGACAGCATCAGCTATATCGGTAATCGTACGCATAACTATTTTGGTGCTTTACGATAGACAACAATTGCTATTAGTGCAAATATTATGTTCGGCAGCCACACGCCCAACCATGGGGGCATAGAGCCACCGAGGGCTACCTGCTCGAAGACACGACCAAGCATGATATAGGCGAAGCATAACGTAATGCCGAGACCTATGTGCATACCCATACCACCACGCACCTTACGCGAAGCAAGGGCCACACCTATAATTGTTAGGATGAAGGTGGAGAAGGGGTATGAGAAGCGCGTATGACGTTCCACCTCTATAAGGAAGAGGCTGTCCGAGCCTTTGCGCTGCTGCTGGGCAAGGAAGTCGTTGAGCTCCTCATAGGTGAGGGTCTTGACAAGTCCCTTTGTGTCGACAAGCTCGCGAACATCGAGATCTATAAGCGTGTCGAGGTTACGGAACTGCTCATAGCCCATAGAGCCATCCTCGGTACGTGTGTAGATGACATAGCGTGGTGCTGTCCAACGGCCAGACTCCGCATCGAAGGTGGCACTCGCAGCATTAAGCGTCTCGACCATGGTGGAGCCCTCATAGCGTTCTATGGCGAAGAAGGGCACACGTTCGAGGTGCGGCGAGTAACCACGCACATAGGCAAACGTGCCAGGCTCAAGCTGACGATATACATGCTCGTTATAGGTGATGACCTGGTTCTGCTTTAAGTACTTACTCAGGAAGGCTACACTATCTTTCTGGCCCTCGGGTATAACCCACAGGCTTAACGACAGACTCAACGCGGCGATAAGCGTAGCACCGAGCATATAGGGCCACATGAGACGACGGAAACTGACACCACCCGAGAGTATCGCCACAATCTCGGTCTGCATCGCCATCTTCGAGGTGAAGAAGATTACCGAGATGAAGGTGAACAGCGCACTAAACTGATTTATGAATTGTGGGATGAAGTTCTTGTAGTAGTCGAAGATGATGGCACTCCACGGCGCCTTGAGCTCCGTGAAGTCATCAACCTTCTCTACATAGTCGAAGACTACGAGGATGATGGTCATCATCAAAAGACCGAAGATATAGGTACGCAGAAACTTTCCGAGTATATATCTATCGAGTATTCGATAACCTGGTATGGATGGAAATATTCTCACTTTAAAACACTTTTTAAGTCACTTATAACCTATGCTACATAGCTTTATGCGGTTATAGACGTCTGCCAAGTTTGACAACCATCATCTCCTTCCATGGCTTGAAGTCGCCAGCGATGATGTGCTTACGCGCCTCACCAACGAGCCATAGGTAGAAGGCCGTGTTGTGCAACGAGGCTATCTGCGCCGCAAGCATCTCCTTGCATACCACAAGGTGATGTAGGTACGCCTTGGTATACTGCTTGTCGGCGAATGTCACACCATTAGGGTCGATAGGCGAGAAGTCATCCTCCCACTTTTTATTGCGGATGTTGATGATACCCTCCGACGTGAATAGCTGACCATTACGACCATTACGCGTAGGCATCACGCAGTCGAACATATCGACACCACGGTCTATGGCCTCAAGGATGTTGATAGGAGTACCGACACCCATCAGGTAGCGTGGCTTATCTGTTGGTAACACGCCATTACAAACCTCTATCATTGAGTACATGACATCCGTAGGCTCACCCACAGCAAGACCGCCAATGGCATAGCCATCAGCATTATACTGCAACACATTGCGTGCGGCACGTTCACGAAGGTCGGGGTAGCCAGCACCCTGCACAATGGGGAATAGCGCCTGGTAGTGACCCCACTTTGGTTGTGTCTGGTGGTAGCGGTTGAAGCAGCGGTCAAGCCAGCGTTCTGTAAGCGCCAACGACTTTGAGGCATAGTCGTAGGGGGCGTCACCCGGAGGGCACTCGTCGAAGGCCATCATGATATCTGCACCTATTGTACGTTCCGTATCTATGACACTCTCGGGTGTGAAGATATGGCGCGATCCGTCGATATGCGACTGGAAGTGACAGCCATCCTCCTTGAGCTTACGGCATGCCGCAAGTGAGAACACCTGGAAGCCACCACTATCAGTAAGCATAGGTTTTGTCCACGACGAGAAGCGATGCACACCACCCGCCTTCTCCAAGATGTCCATGCCAGGACGTAGATATAGGTGGTAGGTGTTGGCAAGGATGATCTGCGCCTTGGCCTCGTTCTCCACATCGCGGTGAAAGATACCCTTCATTGCCGCAGCAGTACCCACGGGCATAAATATTGGAGTCTCAATAAGTCCATGGTCTGTCTCGAGCAGACCTGCGCGCGCCTTACTATCGGGCGCAGTATGTTGCAATGTAAACTTCATAACATATATATAACGTGCAAAGATACTAAAAATAATTCATTCTTCAGCCAATAAATTTAATAACTTCCAAGCCGAAGCATCAATTAGTCGTTTACCTCCATTTTAGGTCTATAGTTTTCACATCGGGCGTTGTCCCTTTCACATTTTTTTACTATCTTTGTGCGATTATATAGATACTTGAAAAGTGACACAATTTTTTAACCAGATACTCGAATACTACACATGGCAGGGTGTTGCCCTAATGGCTGCTATCGTAATACTCTTTATGGTGCAGCTATACTACTATGCCATAGCATATTACCGCATATACAGATTCCGTCTTATGCGTCGTCGCACAAAGCACGACAGCATGCCTCCGATATCGGTCATCGTGGCGCTACGCGGCGAGAGTGACGACTTCCTCACAACAGATCTTCCGGCACTCCTACAGCAGCAGTACGACCACTACGAAATTGTTGTGGTTTATATTGGCGGCGACATGGAGTATTACGAGGAGCTACAGCGCATACGTGACAGCTACTCATACATGCGACTCACAAAGATGGGTGGCAACGACCACATATACATCACCAACAAGCAGGCATTGAATGTCGGCATCAAGTCGGCGCAGTATGACGCACTGCTCTTCACTACTCCTGGTGCAGTGCCCCTCTCGGAGCAGTGGATAGCACTCATGGCCAAGGGTTTTGAACGTGGCTCGGTGGTATTGGGTCCTGTGGTGCCCAGATTCGAGACCCACAGCTTCAAGACCTACATGATGCGCCTAACAGAGTTTCACCGCCTGCGCAACGCCATGTCGCGCGCCGTGGTAGATAAGCTCTACTACGCACCACGCAGCAACTACGGCTTCACACGCGAGCTATACGAGTCGACACGCGGATACAACCACCTCGGCATAGACATAGGTGACAACGACCTCTACCTACAGGACATAACACGCCCCGAGCATATCGCCGTGGTGCTATCACCCCACTCTCTCGTTGCCGAGGAACGACCATCACAGTGGTCGGAGTGGATGGAGCATATGCGCTACTTCGGCTCTACGGCGAAGGACTACCCCACATCCATAAAGACATTCATACGCCGTGAACGTGACAGTCGCCTACTATTCTTCCTCACAGCCGTCACAGCACTCGCAGTGCTACCCCTCGAGTTAAAGTGCATAGTAGCAGGATTAATACTCCTACGCTACGCCATAGTGGTGTGGACATCGCACCGCACGGCACGCAAGCTCGGAGAACGTGGCATAGCAATGCGCTACTGGATATACGACCTATTGGGTCCATTCGTAGAGTGGATGATAGGTTCACATGATAGTCATAACACACCCCGCATATGGAGATAGATGACTACATCGTAGCCAGCGACAGCTCTCTTGTAGAGCTTGCAGCCTCGGGCGACCAGCAGGCCTTCGAGTACCTCTTCACGCGCTACCGCGATGCCCTGATGCGCCTCTTCGAGCAGCGCCTCGGCGACAAGGCGATGGCAAGCGACCTGCTGCAGGAGACCTTCATAAAGGTGTACCTGCACATAGAGAACTACTCGAAGAACTACACCTTCGGACAGTGGATATACACCATTGCACGAAACACGCTGATAGACCACCTGCGCCGCCGCACTGACGACATATCAATCGACGAACGCTTCCGCATACCGATGGCAACAACACCATCACCCGAAGAGTCGGTGATAATAAGCCAGAGCCGCACGCACTTCTACACTGCCCTCGAGGAGCTGAGTGCCGAGTATAGGCAGGTGATCGAGATGCGCTTCCTCGATGAGTACTCATACGAGGAGATTGCCGAGAAGCTATCACGCCCACTGAACACCGTCAAGACGCAGATACGTCGCGGCAGGGCCGAGATATGCAGACGAATTATTGAGAAGGAGTAAACGATTATTTACAATAGGATGAACAGCGACCTCATACTAAAATACTTCCCCGCGATCACGCAGGAGCAACAGGAGCAGTTCGAGAGACTCGGAAAGCTCTACGAGGAGTGGAATGCGCGCATAAACGTCATCTCACGAAAGGATGTGGAGCACCTCTACACACGCCACATACTCCACTCGCTGGCCATAGCCAAGGTGTGCACCTTCGAGCCAGGAGCAAAGGTTGTAGATATAGGCTGTGGCGGAGGCTTCCCCTCTGTTCCCCTCGCCATCATGTTCCCCGAGACGGAGTTCGTAGGCGTAGACTCTATAGGCAAGAAGATACGTGTTGTTGAGGGTGTGACAGGTGGTGCTGGCATAAAGAACCTGCGTGCCGAGAACTGCCGTGCCGAGCAGCTGGGCGAGAAGTTCGACTATGTGGTATCTCGCGCCGTGACAGAGATGTCTCGTTTCATGCCATGGGCATGGTCTCTGCTACGCAGCGGACAGCGCGGAACACTCCCCAACGGCATACTATATCTCAAGGGCGGAGACCTCGCCGAGGAGCTCGCAGCGACACGCCGCCGCTGGGATATACATGAGATTGGCACAATGTTCGAGGATGAGTTCTTCGACACAAAGAGAGTTGTATACACACCCTTCAAGAAGTAAAAAATAGAGAGGATATGAGTGAGGTGATGATTAAGCACAGAGTAACGACAGCCGATGAACGAGCAGCACTTGCCATGCGTGGGTGCTACACCGAGGCGTGGGATAAGGTGCTTGTTGCCGAGGATTTTAGTCCCGAGCAGCTACGCAACGTGCGCTTCGAGGGCGAGGTGACCATAGGCTCCAGAACACGCATCACCGACTCAACGATTGCAAACTACACGATAGGCAACGACTGCATAATAGACGACGTGCTGCGCATGGAGTGTCGTCACGCCTCGACATTTGGCGAGGGTGTGAAGGTTGCCGCAGTAAACGAGAACGGAGGTCGCACAGCGGTGATATACCGTAACCTCACGGCGCAGACAGCATACCTCATGACCATGATGCGCAACCGTGCATCGCTGGCAGAGAGGCTGACACACCTCATTACAGAACGTGCCGAGGAGCACAGGTCTACAATAGGCAACGTGGGCGACAACAGCACGATTGTGGGTGCCCGCTTCCTTCGCGAGGTGCTCATAGAGGAGGGTTGTGTGATAGAGGGCTCGTCGCACCTCGAAAATGGCACAGTGGGTCGCAATGCCCACATAGGCATCGACGTGCGTGCCCGCAACTTCATAATAGACAATGCCGCACGTGTGGATGGAGCATCGAGCATAGAACGCTGCTTCATAGGCGAGAATACGGTCATCGACAATGGCTTCACGGCCATCGACACACTTATGTTTGCCAACTGCCACTTCGAGAATGGCGAGGCTGCATCGGTATTTGCTGGTCCATTTACCGTATCGCACCATAAGTCGTCACTGCTGATTGCAGGCATCTTCTCGTTCTTCAACGCAGGCAGTGGCACAAACCAGTCGAACCACCTCTTCAAGAGTGGCGCCGTACACCAGGCGGTGCACCAGCGAGGCACGAAGTTCGGAAGTAGCGCCTATGTGATGTCACCAGCGATAGAGGGCCCCTACACCGTGGTACTCGGCCGTCATACGCGCCACCACGACACACAGGATATGCCCTACTCATACCTCATAGAGGAGAATGGTCACACGCTACTAATGCCAGGCCTTGCACTAAAGAGCTACGGCACGGTGCGCGACATCGAGAAGTGGAAGATACGCGACAGGCGCACACTGAAGCGCGACAACATATGCTTCGACGAGTTCAACCCCTTCATCACGGGCAAGATGCTACGTGGCGTGGATGCCCTAACACGACTACAGGAGGGTGACCCCGAGGCCAAGAGCTACAGCTACAACCGCACGACGATACGCGCAACGATGCTCGCACGAGGCATAAAGCTATACAACAGCGCCATAGCAGCATCCCTCGGCACCATGCTACGTGGTGGTGACAGAACAGCTGTGGCTGTGGATGGTAGCGAGTGGATAGATGTGGCAGGTCAGTATCTGCCAATAGGCATTGTGGAGGATATAATGTGCCAGACAATAGAGGGTAAATTAACGCTGGAGGGCATAACAGAGAGGTTTAATGCCTTCATGGCGTCATACAACGACATGGCAGCAGCTTATGCAAGCGACATTCTGGCCATGCTCCTCGGACACGCACCCACTGATGCGGAGGTAGAGGAGATAATAGCATCGTCAGAGAGGATTGTGGCGCGCATGAGAGAGACAACAGAGGAGGATAGGCAGCGCGATGCGGGCACCGACATGATGGTGGGCTACGGCTACGACTTCCGCGACGAGAGTGAGCACCTTGCCGACTTCCTGAACACACGATAGACTACAACAAACAAACTATACAATAACTAAAAACAACTAAACCATGGAGAAAGTAAAAGTATTGATCATCGGTAGCGGCCCTGCGGGCTTCACAGCAGCTATCTACACATCACGTGCTAACCTCTCACCTGTACTCTACGAGGGTATCGAGCCAGGCGGTCAGCTCACAACAACAACAGAGATCGAGAACTTCCCAGGCTACCCAGAGGGTATCACAGGTACAGCTATGATGGCCGACCTCAAGAAGCAGGCACAGCGTTTCGGTGCTGACGTGCGCACAGGTATCATCACAGACATCGACCTCTCACAGCGTCCATTCAAGGTTACTGTTGACCACGAGCACCAGATCGAGGCAGAGGCAGTGATTGTGAGCACAGGTGCAAGTGCAAAGTACCTCGGCTTGGAGTCAGAGGCAAAGTTCCGCGGCATGGGCGTAAGCGCATGTGCTACATGTGACGGTTTCTTCTACCGCAAGCAGGATGTTGCCGTTGTTGGTGGCGGTGACACAGCATGTGAGGAGGCTACATACCTCGCATCTATCTGCAAGAAGGTATACCTCATCGTTCGTAAGAACTACCTCCGTGCATCAAAGGCTATGCAGGAGAGAGTGTTCAATACTCCTAACATCGAGTTTCTCTTCGAGCACAACACAAAGGAGGTGCTTGGCGACGAGGATGGCGTAACAGGCGTACGCGTGATTAGCAACGATGGCGTAGAGCGCACTCTCGACATCATGGGCTTCTTCCTCGCCATCGGTCACCACCCAAATGTTGAGGTATTCAAGGGTCAGCTCGAGCTCGATGAGCAGGGTTACATCAAGGTTGTTCCTGGTACATCGAAGACATCTGTTGAGGGTGTATTCGCCGCTGGTGACGTTAAGGATCCTCACTACCGTCAGGCTATCACCGCTGCAGGCTCTGGCTGTATCGCAGCCCTCGACTGCGAACGTTGGTTGCTCGCACAGTAACATATGGCTTTCAGCGTTACCATATTAGGTAATTCGTCTGCCAAGCCAACACCCACTGCCCACCCCTCGGCACAGGTAGTAAACCTCAACGAGCAATACTACCTCGTAGACGCAGGTGAGGGCGTACAAAGGCAGCTCATAAGGCGCGGCATTAACCCGCTGCGCCTACGAGCTGTATTTATATCACACCTTCATGGCGACCACTGCTTCGGTCTCTTTCCCCTCATAGCCACCCTTGGCCTAGAGGGCAAACGCACACCTCTTGACATATACGCCCCTGCTCCCATGGGCGAGATCCTGGAGTTTCACAGACGCTACTTCTGGGACGATCTGCCATATGAGGTTAAGTGGCACGAGATACGCACAACGGAGCATAGGCTGCTGATGGAGAACAACACACTCGAGGTGTGGAGCATACCACTACGACATAGGGTGCCCACAGCGGGCTTCCATTTCAAGGAGAAGCAACCAGGGCTTAATGTCGACAAGTTTAAGATTACGAAGTATGGACTATCCATAGCACAAATTACAGCCGCCAAACGTGGCGAGGATGTGGTGATGGATAGCGGCGAGATAATCCCCAACGCCGAGCTAACATACATACCCTACCCGGCACGATCGTACGCCTACCTCTCTGACACAAACTACTCGGCAAAGGCCGCAGAGCTCGTCAAGGGCGTAGACCTACTATACCACGAGGCTACATATGGCATCAAGGAGGAGATGTGGGCGAAGGGACGTGGTCATGCCACGACGCTGGAGGCCGCAAAGGTGGCACTCAAGGCCGAGGCACGAAGACTCATAATCGGCCACTTCTCATCGCGCTACAAGAACCACAATGCCCTTGTAGAGGAGTGCCGAACAATATTCCCAGATACTTTTGTTGCGCATGAGGGTGCAACATTCACCATAGAAGAGAGACGATGACAAAGGCCGAGATACAATTCCTACGATCACTCGCCGACAAGCGCACACGCGACACCGAGCAGCTATTCTTTGCCGAGGGCAGCAAGCTTGTCGAGGAGATTATGGCGTCACAGCTCGTTGTACGCAACGTATACACGACGAATGCCGCTATGCGTGGCAAGAATGTCACCATCATAGATAGAAAGGAGATGGAACGCATATCGCAGCTCAAGAGTGCTAACGACACCCTCGCCGTTGTCGAGCAGCCACACTACAGCCTCAACATCGACAACCTACGCGGTAACCTCGTCCTCGCCCTCGATGGCGTGCAGAACCCCGGTAACCTCGGCACAATAGTACGCCTTGCCGACTGGTTTGGCATCAAGGACATAATATGCTCACGCGAATGCGCCGACTGCTACAACCCCAAGGTTGTACAGGCAACGATGGGCGCAATACTACGTGTGCGCATACACTATACAGATAACCTCGCAGAGCTCCTAACATGCGCCTCGAAGATGGATATGCCGATATATGGCACGCTGCTCGATGGCGACAACATATACTCTGCGCCTATAACCTCGTCGGGCATCATCGTCATGGGCAACGAGGGTCGTGGACTCTCGGATGCTTGCCGCGAGACGCTAACACACAGACTATACATACCTCCCTACCCTGCTGATGCCCCTACATCGGAGTCACTAAATGTTGCCATGGCAACAGGCATCATCCTCGCAGAGTTCCGCAGACCAAGGTAACAGGTAGTGGATAAGGATATAGCAATGGGGAGTTTAGTGCGCTAAACTCCTTTTTTGTTGCATAATTTGCAGTAAAAAGAGACCACCCAGGGCGATACCCTGGGTGGCTTACATCTATGTTAGGGTCGCAGATGCGACACCCTTTATACAGATTAGAGTCTCTCGAGCTTAACAGTGAAGTGACGCATCAACTCTGTCTCCCATACGATCTTCACACCACGTGTGATCTCATTACGACGGTCGTATACGTTCTTCAACGCTGCAGCGATAACGTCCATGTGGTTGTTAGTGTATGAACGACGTGCGATGCAGAGACGAAGGAGGTCAAGACCACCGAAGCGGTTCTCACGTGTCACAGGATCACGGTCAGCAAGGATGTAACCAATCTCGCAACCACGAACACCAGCCTCGAGGTAGAGCTCGATAGCAAGAGTCTGTGCTGGGAACTCCTCCTTTGGAATGTTAGAGAGAACCTTGTCAGCATCTACGAAGAGGGCGTGACCACCAACAGGACGCTGGTAAGGAATGCCGTACTCGTCGAGCTTCGCAGCGAGGTACTGAACCTGCTTGATACGTGTCTCGATAGTCTCGAGCTCTGTATTCTCATCCAAACCTACAGCCAAAGCAGCCATATCACGACCATTCATACCACCATATGTCAAGAAGCCCTCGAATGGGATGCAGAAACGCTTTGCACCCTCATACCAATCCTCATGACGTGTAGCGATGAAACCACCCATGTTTACAAGACCGTCCTTCTTTGATGACATTGTCATACCATCAGCGTAAGAGAACATCTCCTTGCAAATCTCCTTAATAGTCTTATCAGCGTAACCCTCCTCACGAGTCTTGATGAAGTATGCGTTCTCAACGAAACGTGCAGAGTCGAATACAACACGCTTGCCATACTTGTCAGCGATGGCACGTACGTCGCGAAGGTTCTTCATTGATACAGGCTGACCACCTGCTGTGTTGTTTGTTACAGTAACGATGATGAAAGGAATCTTCTCTGCGTTCTCCGCAAGAGCCTTCTCCAACTTTGCGCAGTCAACCTCACCCTTGAAAGGAATCTCGAGCTGTGTATCCTTCGCTGCGTCGATTGTGCAGTCCAAAGCTACAGCCTTACGGAACTCGATGTGACCCTTTGTAGTGTCGAAGTGTGAGTTACCTGGGATGATGTCACCAGCCTTTACAAGGTGTGAGAACAACACGTTCTCGGCAGCACGACCCTGGTGTGTAGGGATAACGTAATCGAAGCCTGTAATCTTACCGATAGTCTCCTTGAGCTCGAAGAATGACTTTGAACCAGCATATGCCTCATCACCTGTCATCATAGCCGCCCACTGACGATCACTCATGGCACCTGTACCAGAGTCAGTAAGACAGTCGATGTACACCTGCTCTGACTTCAAACCAAAGAGGTTGTAGTGTGCATCCTTAAGCCACTGCTCACGCTGCTCACGTGTGCTCTTCTTCAATGGCTCAACCATCTTAATTCGATACGCTTCTGCAAATGGGATTTCCATAGTAGTTAGTTTTTTTAGGTTATACGTTTATTTAATAATTTATTCTTTTATTCTCTTCTCTGCCACCGTGCTTTGCTATGCTTAATCAGCGAAATATAGCCATTTATACATGGTCACGGTACAAAGATACACAAAAATATAGTCATTTGCAACTGTTAAATCAAATTATTTTTTGAACAACAGCGCAAGAAAAACCATATAATTATTTATTTGCAACAAGAAGTTCCAATATCTGGATAGCATTTAGAGCAGCACCCTTACGTATCTGATCGGCAACACACCAGAAGGTTAAACCACACTCCGAACCGAGATCCTTACGTATGCGACCCACATATACAGGGTCTGTGCCCTGGGCAAAGAGAGGCATAGGATAGCTCTTCTGGGCGGGGTTGTCGAGAAGAACGATACCAGGAGCTGCGGCGAAGGCCTCACGAACCGCCTCTACAGAGAGTGGCTCATCAGTCTCCACCCACACAGCCTCGCTATGGGCACGCATAACAGGGACACGCACACATGTAGCCGACACATGGATATCGGAGTGCATAATCTTGCGCGTCTCGTAGAACATCTTCATCTCCTCCTTCGTATAGTCGTTATCCTGGAAGACATCGATATGTGGGATGAGGTTATAAGCGAGCTGGTAGGCAAACTTCTCAACTGTAGGCTCCTTACCCTCGACAATCTCGCGATGCTGCTGCTCAAACTCCTGCATAGCTGTAGCACCAGCGCCACTTGCCGACTGGTATGTCGCCACATGAACACGCTTGATGTGTGAGAGCTTCTCTATGACATTAAGTGCCACGACCATCTGTATGGTTGTACAGTTAGGGTTGGCAATGATGTGACGCGATGCACTAAAGGCATCCTCGCCATTCACCTCGGGAACAACCAAGGGCACATCGTCATCCATGCGGAAGGCACTCGAGTTATCAATCATGAAGGCACCATGCTTCGTGATAGTCTCGGCATACTCCTTCGATGTAGATGCTCCAGCAGAGCACAGAGCAACATCTATATCTATAAAGTCATCATTATGCTGTAGTTCGCGCACTACGATATCTTCACCACGGAAGCGATATGTTGTACCCGCACTACGCTTCGAGCCAAATAGACGCAACTCCTCGATAGGCATAGGGTGATTTTCGAGTATCGCAAGAAACTCCTGACCTACGGCGCCACTGGCGCCAACAATTGCAATCTTCATAATATATTCAATTTAAAATGGTGATAACAGATTTTATTAGATTATAAATTTAATCTTTTATGGCTGACGACTAAAAGAAGTCGTCATCGCCACCAAAGAAGATATCATCCGACGTTGAGGCCCCCGCATCATCCGATGCCATATCTATGTCGCAACTATAGTCGGGCACCTCGTCAGATCGTTCAAACCTATCGGAACGTGTAACACCGAGTTGGCCATCGGCAAAGACCTTCGTGAGGAAACGTCCTGCAATAGGCAGTGCTATACGCGAGCCATCGGCATTACGTGTGAAATGTATACCATTCTCCTCACCACCAACCCATGCGCCCATAACAAGGTTTGGCACACAGCACATGAACCATGCATCTACATTGTCGTTCGTAGTACCCGTCTTGGCTGCTATCTCAACATCGTTGAAGCCGAACTCATATAGCATACGGCGTGCCGTACCCATGGTAACAACGCGCTGCATCATCGTGATCATGGTGTAGGCGACGCGCTTCGAGAGCACATCGCTGGTCTTGGGCGTGAACGTAGCAAGGACATTGCCCTGGCTATCCTCGATGCGAGTGACAAATATTGGGTCTACGTGCACACCGCGGTTGGCAAATGTTGAGTAGGCAGAGGCCATCTCGAAGGGGTTACTATCGTACGAGCCTATACACAACGCAGCAACAGGGTCGATAAAGCTTCTGATACCCATATCGTGGATGAACTCGGCAACAGCCTCGGGCTGCTTCGCCTGCTTCATAATCCATGCCGAGTAGTTATTACGGCTATTTGCCAAGCCCCAATACAAGGGGTGAACACCCGTATACTCCACATCACTTGCCTCCTTGGGCGACCATATGCCCGCAGGTGTCTCTATAGAGACTGGCACATTAGGCACAGGCGTACAAGGTGTAAGGCCGAGGTGGTCGATAGCGAAGGTGTAGATGAAGGGCTTCGACGTAGAGCCTACCTGGCGCTTACCCTGCGTTGCGGCGTCGTACTTGAAATAGCGGTAGTCAGGACCTCCGACATATGCCCTCACATAGCCCGTCGCAGGGTCCATAGCTACAAAGGCACCACGCATAGTCTTCTTATAGTGCACAAGCGAGTCACGAGGTGTCATGACCGTATCTCTCACGCCATTAAACGTGAATACGGACATCGACATAGGGGTGTTAAATGCAGACCTTATCTCGGCCTCCGTAGCACCCTCGGCTGTCATATTCCTCCAGCGTTCTGTCTGACGCATGGCAGATGCTATCTTCTGGTCGGACTCCTCGCGTGTGAGGTCGGGGAAGAGTGATCCACCACGGCTCTTTATCTGCTGATCCATACGTGGCTGCACGATATCGGCCATATGCTCACGGAAGGCATCCTCGGCATATCGCTGCATACGGGCATCCACCGTAGTATATATCTTCAGACCATCACGATAGATATCGTATGGCTCGCCATTAGCCTTAAGGTTCTTGTAGCACCAGCCATAGATAGGATTCTCGTTATACTCCTTGAGTGCCTGCTCATAGTCCCACTGCGTGTAGTAGTTCTTACGCTGTGGCTCCTGCGCCATCATCGTGCGACGCACCATCTCGCGGAAGTATGTCGCAGTACCCTCGTTATGCGCATCGCCAGCACGACGGTAGCGAGTGAGGTCTATAGGCAGCAGCTTAAGCGAATCAGCAACATTCTGCTCTATAGCACCCGCAGCAGCCATACGGTCGAGCACCGTATTACGTCTCTCGCGGGCCTTCTCGTTAGGTTCACCACGCTTCAAAGGAGCATATGTTCCTGGCGCCTTAACCTGACCTGCGATGACAGCAGCCTCCTCAACCGACAGGTCGCAAGGCTCCTTGCCAAAGAAGTTATTCGCCGCAGACTTAATACCGAAGTTGGAGTTGGAGAACTCCACGGTATTGAGGTACATGGCAACAATCTCCTCCTTTGTATAGTTATACTCAAGCTGTGTGGCGATGACGTACTCCTGTGCCTTGGCAGCAAGCGTGCCAGCGCTACCCTCCAAGCCCTCCTTATTACGACGTGTCTTATATAGGTTCTTGGCAAGCTGCTGCGTGATGGTACTACCACCACCCTGACCACTCTGACCGAGGATCACCGTTCTGATGCCGGCACGTGCCGTAGCCTGGAAGTCGATGCCCGAGTGGTCGAAGAAACGTACATCCTCCGTTGCCAGCAGCGCCGCAACGATAGGGGGAAGTGTATGACCATCTATCTCGAGCCACTTACTGCGGTCTGCGGGGAATAGCTCCTCGTAGGATAGGTATGTACGATTCTCGATGAAGTAGGTACCAAGCACCTCGCCATCCTCCGAGAATATCTGTGTTGCGAGGTTAGTCTTTGGGTTCTCCAACTCATCGAAGGTGGGCATAGGACCCAGCTTCTCGTACCTGGCCATAAGGAAGAGGCTCGTAACGGCGATAACACCTATTACCACCACGGACCACATGGCCACAATGACACCACGTCTCCACGACCTCTTTTTCTTATTTGCTTGCTTCTTTGCCATATTGTTTGAGTTTTTCTGTTTCTTCCTAAAAAATTGCGTTCACACAGCATTAGAATGGTAGTCCTATGCCAAAGGCAAAGTGGAACTTACCATCTTTAAGCGGATCAAACGATACTGTTCTATATAACGTAAATGTTGCCGACATTGTTGCTGCCTCGGGCATGGTAAATATGTTAAAGTCGACACCAACGTCTATACCATAGGAGCCTATATGCCTACGTCGCTGCACCACACTGCCACTATCATCGAAGCCACTCACCTGGTTGAACGATGCGTAGTCCACACCCACATTCAGACGCAGACGCTTGAAGAATATCACACCCTGGATACCACCATCTGGATACCATATTGGCAGGTGATAGTTTAGCGACGTGGCGACATAGTTGTTGTTCTCTATGTCGTACGACGAGTATCCGCGGGGGATAAGACGTGTTGACTTGAACGTAAGACCCGAGAGCACCACGTCCGAGTGGAAACCACCCATTGATGTCTGGAACGACACGGCAGCAGATAGCGAGTGGTGAGGAGCAAAACCTGGCGTATAGAGCTTGCCATATAGGACCCACAGATGTCCAAAGTCGTTAGACGTGGGATTAAGTGCCGAGTTTATCGACAATGCGACACCCCATGGTGGCAGGAAGTCACGATGAGCCTGACGCACATAATCTTGGTATGACAGTCCCACATTCAACAAATGGACACCCTCCTTATAGCCTATTGTTGCAATGTTCGTAACCTTACCCTCCTCAAAGATAAGCCTATCTACATTTGCCACCATGCCATTCGAGAAGTTCCACGACGCAGCGAGAGCAAGCTGACGTGTATGGTAACCACCCTGCAGGAGCAGTGGCAACGATGCTCCCGCCGTCACAGAGTAGTATCTACCCACCTCCGGCTCATCGGGATACTCCAGCGCACCCTTCTCGGGGTCATATACCGCAACCTTATATATCTGTTGCGTTCCGCCATACGTGCCATTAACCCACAGGTTAACGCCGAGACCATAGTAGCGTAACTTCGCCTTGAAAACAGAGCCCTCACGCGGATTCCAACCCCACGTCAAGAAACCCTCCATGGTGGATAGTATGTTCTGCGTGAGCACCGTAGCACCGAGATTGAAGGCTACAGACGACTCCTCCATAATCTCATATGGGTCGTATGACGCTGGCGCCCAGCTATGTATATTAAAGGCATGTGCCACACGGCTAAAACGTCGTGGTGGCGTGTTGTGCATCACACTATCTGCCGCCGCATCACCGTAGCGCACCGTATCGAGGTTTACAACGCCCCATGGTTTACTCTCGGGAAGCATAATCTTTGGAGGATGAGGCAGCCACGTCACCTCATGCGCACCATCCACATCCTGCACTACTGGCAGATAGCCTCGTTCATCAAATGTCGTAGCCACAACCCTACAACTATCCAATGGCATCGGTTGGAATGAGCCATAGCGCGACTGCGAGAGGCGATACTCACGTCTCGTGGCAAGGTCATAGGCATGAAGCTCATCACGCCCCGAGGCTATAGAGCCGTAGTAGAGCCTACCACCCTTGGCCTGAAGATCGCTGATGGTGGTATAGGCAGGCACGGTGACATCCTCTATGCCATCTGCCGTGATGCTGGCTATATGCATACCATCATCATCGGTGACGATCATATACAGCGCCTGTGTTACATCATCCCATGCCAAGCCGTGCACCTCGCTACCCATAGGTATCTCCGTGCGACGCTTAAGCTCCGTTCTGCCATTCACAACAACTGTATATCTACCATCTGGCGTATACTCCACCCATGCTATGCCAGCCCGATCCATAGGCGTTGGGTATAGCACGTTACGATACTTATGCATCGTGCGGGGGCGGCCACTCGCAAGATCCATGTAGCATAGCTGTGAGTTAACCTTCTGCGCAAAGAGTGTACTCTGGCGATACTCTGTCCACCACACCCTGCCATCATCACTCAAGGCGGGACGTGTGGAGATATGACCCGTATAGGCTATGCGCCTCTCTCTACCTGTGAGGGTGTCGATGGCGACAAAGGCCGTGGGCTTATCTAAATCCTCCTTGAGGGCTATGATAGCGCCGTCGTCACACGGCATGGGGTGAGCATATGTCGTAAAACTACGGAGTTCGGGGGTAGGTAGTGGGCGCGTGGTCTCTACGACACTCTCCAGCGGCTGCCAATGACGATATAGTCTACGGAAGGTGTCGTGAAAGAGCTGTGGGCTTGTGATGCCATACAACTTCTTGAGTACCCAGCTTGTTGACACAATCATGTAGGGGCGACGCGACGTGAGCTCTACTACATCATCACCCATAACCCTGCCATAGGTCACATAGCCATGACGGCTCATGAGATATCCCAGATGATAGTGGTTCGGGATATAGTCTTTAAACGAGCCACAAAACCACTTATCTATATTTCGGTATTTATACGATACGTTACCATAGGCACGATATGCGATGGTGAACGACGGCTGCAGTCCGCGACCAAAAGTCGACATTTCGGTCTCGGTCATCACGGCATCACCCTCCATCATCCATAGTGGCATAGCAAGAAGACCTATTGTAGAACTCTGCTGACCCAGGATATAGCTTAAGCCCTTGAATATACCTCGATTGATATTGTTATACTGCACAGCATGGCGATACTCATGTGCTATGAGCTGCTTAATCCACGGCATAGAGTAGCCATCAACAGCAGGTGTCGATATAAACTCCACACGACGTGGCATCCACATCACAAGACCATTAGAGAGGAAGTTGGAGGGGTGAACAACAAAGGGTATTGACATCTGCGGATGTCGGTAGCCATAGTCTATGTCATCCTTCACAGCATCGAGATAATACATCATGCGCGAGGCTATATGTCGTGCCGTATCGGGGTATACCACACGATACTCATCCGCCTTCATCTGTCGCCAGCGGAAAGATAGCGGATCAGCACCCCAGCTATAATACTGCGCAGCAACACGTTCAGTGGTAAACATACCACCGATGACCAGCAGCAATAGCATCATTAGCCTTTTCATTCGCGCACGCATGTACATATAACGTGCAAATATACGAAAAAAATATGAAAGTGATACGCCCACAAAAAATTAAGCCCCCACTGCTGCTGCAGAAGGGGCTGTTGAATGTCTATATAGTAGCTTGAGAACTAACTCTTGAGCCATCGCCATAACTCGGTCCACGAAGGACGCTTGCCGTGCATGAAGATACCTACACGATAGATTCTTGATGCAAGCCATGTGGTGACAATAAAGGATGCGTAGAGCAACACCAGCGATGTCACTATCTCCCATGTGGGGATGCCGAAGGGTATGCGGGCAATCATAACCACGGGAGAGGTGAAGGGTATGAGTGAGGCCCAGAACACCATAGGTGAGTTAGGGTCGTTGAAGACCGAGGTCATGACAATCATAGCAAAGATAATAGGCAGCATGATGACCGTATTGAACTGCTGACCATCCTGCACAGAGTCCACCGCCGAGCCCGCAGCAGCATATAGCGAGGCGTAGAGCAAGAAACCACCAACGATGAAGAGTAGCAGGTAGCAGAAGAGCATAGCTATGTATGTAGTGTCGCCAAATGTACCAACAAGCGTCTGGAGCATCATGTCGTTCATGGCAGCCACATCCGTAGCGAAGACTGCGGGCACGATAAACTTCGAGGCACCAATGACGAGCAGCGCCCAGATGGCAATCTGCGTGATGGCAACAGAGGCGATGCCGAGAATCTTACCCATCATAAGCTGGAAGGGTGTGCAGCTTGTCACCATAACATCTATAACACGACTCGCCTTCTCCTCAACAACAGAGGTGAGGACCATCTGACCATAGATGATGATGACCATATATAGCAGCATGCCGAGCACAAGGCCCAGAATATAGTTCATGCCAGAGGATGTAGACTCCATGGTTGCCTCCTCACCAGTGCCATCGTTGACAAAGGTGCTCAACTCGATGTTTGTCTTCACCGATGCCAATATCTCATCTAAATTCTCAATATCGTAAGCACGCAGCTTCTCACTCTCTACAATCTTCGATATCTGGCGCGATATATTCTCCTCGATGGCCATTGAGGATGAGGCATTTGTGATGAGCTGCACAGAGTCGCGCGCCTCGATGGTGCTACCTATGTACAACACACCAAAGATGCCACTATCGGCATTATAGATGTTACACGCCTCGGCCTTCGACATCTCATTCTCAAGGATGAAGGTAAGCTCGGGACTACTATAGAGCTTGTCGGCAACGACACCCGAACGATCCACCACAACTATCTGCTTATGCTCGCTACCACCATAGAGCATGATAAGCGAGGGTGCGAGCATCATGCCTATCATAAACAGCGGCATGAGCAGCGTGACGATGATAAACGACTTCTTGCGCACGCGTTCCGAGAACTCACGCGAGACTATAAGGTATAACTTATTCATAGCCTAAAATTTTATAATGTACCATTCACGGCACGGATAAATATATCATTCATTGAGGGCATAACCTCTCGCAACGAACGTAGCTCACACCTGTCGTTAAGCGCCGCTATGACGCTACGCACATCATCATCCTTGGGGATATGTATCTTAACCGAACGATAGCCACCCACGATGCCACAACTCTCGCCCACGACCACAGCATGGCTGCCAAGAGCCGCCACAAGAGCATCATCCGAGGCACGATGCACCACCTCGAACATATTACCTCCCGCCGCACGACGTATATCCTCAACAGCACCCGAGAGGATGTTGCGCGACTTGTTAATGAGGGTTATATGGTCACAAATCTCCTCCACAGAGGCCATATTGTGCGTAGAGAATATGACCGTAGCACCACGATCACGCAAGCCGAGAATCTCCTCCTTGAGCAGGTTGGCATTAATAGGGTCGAAGCCAGAGAATGGCTCATCGAAGATGAGGAGCTTGGGCTCATGCACAACGGTGGAGATGAACTGCACCTTCTGGGCCATACCCTTCGACAGATCCTCAACCTTCTTACCCCACCAATCGGCAATATTAAGGCGGTCAAACCACATACGCAGTCTACGTTCCGCCTCCCTTCTATCCAGGCCCTTGAGGCGTGAGAAGAATATCGCCTGATCGCCGACACGCATCTTCTTATATAGACCTCTCTCCTCGGGCATATAACCTATATGGTATACATCCTCGGCCTTGAGAGGCTTGCCATCGAGCAACACACGACCACTATCTGCCATGGTGATGCGTGTGATGACACGTATAAGCGTCGTCTTACCCGCACCATTAGGTCCCAGAAGACCATATACAGCACCTCGTGGCACCTCCAACGAGACATCATCGAGTGCCACATGCCCCGTATAGCTCTTCGTAACACCCTCAATCTTTAGAATAGCATCCATCGTTCACAAAATATTTACTTGCCACAATGATGTAAAAAGCAGCAACGTCTAATCACTTGATACATATAGTCTCCGCAATAGTTTATTGCAGACGAACCATCTTATGATTGCAAAGATACTAATAAATAATCCATTATGCAAGCATTTCACGGGGGGGGGTAAATTTTATAATCACGGCAAGAGGTATAAGTTTCACCTATACAACAATGGCTGGGCACAAAAAAACTCTGCCCGATGCCGAAGTACCGAGCAGAGAGTTAGTTAGAATAGAGGATTACTGTTACTTTGTAGGAGCTGCTGAACCTGGGGTTTTAACCCAAATCTTCTTGCCTGAAAAATCCCAGTAAACATCATATGTACCAGCTGCAACATTACAGTTACCACCACCACGTGACATAGACTTACCAGTAGAGCTGTTTACTGTGATTGTACCACCACAACCATAGTCCTCACCCCATGACTCATTAGCGCGGACCTTGAACTGACCTTTAAGCGCTGCGTTTTTTGCTACGTACAAACCGATAGTACCATCCCACACAAGCTTGATATCTGGTGTACCCCAGTTGTTATGAGCACCACACAAGCCCCATGATGCACCTGAAAGGTCTGGAGCTGCGCCATTACTACTCTGATGTGTAGCTGCTGACACATCTGTACCCTCTGTCATAACGTAGATACGCTTGTTAGCATTATCAAAGTAGATATCATAAGTACCAGCGTTAACAATAGAGAAGTTTGAACCACCGCTATAGACCGCTGTCCAGACGTTAGCATTTAGGTAGTTGATACCACCACCATAACTTGTGTTCCAGTTACCAACAGCCTTAATCTTTACCTCCTTATAGGCGCCGATAGCAACACTCTTTGCAACGAATAGGTCTGTAGTATCTGTTGTGTACATAACCATATCGCCCCATGAGTTGAAATCACCTGCCAATGCCCATGATGATGGCTGTGGTTCACCCTCTACTACCTCTGGCTCGGGATTCTCCTTATCCTCGATAACACTAATGGTAGTACCATTGAGCAATAGGTAATAGTCCTTATCGAGTGTACCCAAAGCAAAGTCTGAAGTCTGCGATGAGCCATCGTTCAAGATCACATTAATAACCTTACCAGATGCTGCACGTGGCATTGTCCATACCAAATACTCGTAGCCATTGATAGTCTCCTTGACACTTGTTGATGTACCTGGCCAGTCACCTGTGTGTTTCGCATCTGCACTATCCCATGAATAGAGATTTACATTAGTCCATGTATTGTTGTACTGATGTACATATACTTTGTACTGTGGGATAGACAAATCATCTGGTGTTGTGCCTTGAGTAAGCACATAGAACTCCTTAGTATTGTAGTTGAAGTAGAGGTCGTATGTACCTGCTGCTACCTGCATATTCTTACCATCCTGAACAAGGGTATACATAGCATCAATGTTGATAGCTACACTATCGGCAGTATCAGTGCTTGAGATACCGTAGTTCTCAGCCCATGCATCGCTGATACGAAGCTTGAAGGTATCGGTAGCGGCGATAGCAACACCCTTCAATGTGTAGTAATCACCCTCGAGTGTCATATCCTTGTCTACATCCCAGTTGCCACCAAGACCAACGACACCAATAGAGAATACTGGCATTGCAGGAACCTCAGCACCTGCGGCTACGACACAAACTTTGCTATCTGCCTCAGAGAAGTAGATATCGTATGTGCCAGCTGCGATAGTGATATCTGGAGAGTCTGTAGCGCTTACTGATGTCCAAGTACCAAGAGTGAGGCCAGCAGCACCATACCACTTGTCGTTACCCAAAACCTTGAATGCATTCTCTGCAGCACCGAATGTAACACCATAAGCTACGCAGTAGTCACCAACCTTGTACATAGGAGTCTTGCCTACTGTCCAGTTGTTGTGTGTACCAACAACAGAGTATGCTGACACCTCATAAGGGAGTGTCATGGTACCGAGGTTGTAAACCATACCTGCAGCGAATGTGAGCTCCTTCTCCTTAATAGTCATGCCATTAACAGCAAAAGTCAATGTTGCAGTTAGGCCATCAAGACCTGGCCAGAAAGCAACAAACTGCTCACCATTACCAGAGAGAACAACCTCATTAACAGCATCACCAGCCTCATTGCGGAAGGCTGCTGCAGACAAGGTAAGCTTTACCTCGCCCTCGCCATTGAATGTGTAACGGAAGAATGAGGTGAGTGCCTCAAGCTCAACATTAGCATCAGGACCGAATGACTCAACTGTAGCAGTTGTGTAGAGTGCCTTCTTGCCCTGGAGTGAGTGGTGAGTGCCATCAGTAGTGATAGTCACAGTCTGACCAACAAGCGACTTAACAGCATCATCACTGCAAGTGAACCTACCCGACTCAACATCTGTACAAGCGAACTCATAAGACGCCTCACCAGCAGTTACATAGAGCTTATCGCCAAGCTCCCATACTGTATTCCAAACGTCACCATCCTTCTCGATAGTGGCACGTGTAGCCTCAGCTACCTCTGCGTAGAATGAGAAACCTGCCTTCTCGTTAGCATCTACATTTGCATCCTTCTCTGTACATGCTGCTGCACCCAACATAACCAATGCAACAAGCATCAAATTCCAAATCTTCTTCATTGTCATTTGCTCTTTTTGTAGGTTAAACATTGGTTACCAGATAATATCCTCCTCACCATAAGAAGGACCATCAACGCCCTCCGAGCTAATCTCGAAGCCACGTTCGATTACTACCTCTACGACCTCCACCGCAGGAGCCTCGTAGCGAGACTGACATGTTGCCATGTCCACGAAATTCTTTGTAACTTTCATCTTTGATAGGTATTTGTAATATGTTTTGTGTTTTGTATTTCATACAACAAGTGTACAAAAGTAGAAAATTTTCACAAGAGTGTGCTATAGTTCTCATGATTTTATGCTGAATAGACGCTTTTGCATGACGAGTGGAAGGAAACACGCACCCAAAGGAGAGCTACACACAAAGAAAAAGAGACTACAAAGCAAAAAGAGACAACGAAACAGAGAAACAGAACGAGGCCAAGAATCACATCTTAAGCGACTGTCTCTCTGTCTCTCTGTCCCTCTGTCTCACATATCACGTTAGTCGAAAGGGTATGCTGCGACGAAGCATTCTGCAACACGCAGCTGCTCCTGGTGGGCCTTGAGGTTGGCAAGCGTAACATCGCCAACGATATAGTTGTAGTCATCAGAGGTGTACTGCTCCCTGATCTTAAGGAAGTTAAGGAGGTTACGCTGCTCGGCACTCTTATAACGGAAGTATACGCGGAAGGTATGGTCCATGGTGTATACTGGGAGTACAGAGTCCTTACGCTTCTTGTACTCGTAGCGGTAGTTATAGCCACAAGCAGTGATATCACTCAACACAGCAGAACCTGTAGGATGGCCACCAGCACCACGGCCGAACATGAACTGCTTATCGTAGAACAAGCCCTTGATGACAACACCATTGAACTCATCCTCAACGCTATAGATATACTTATTACGCGAGATGAGCTGTGGCAACACACACATGATGAGTCTGTCGTCGATCTTCTCGACATGAGCAACGAGCTTTATGCGGCGATCCTTCTCCAACGCGAAACGTATATCCGAGTCATTCATCGTAGAGATACCATATGTAAGGATCTCCTCGGGGGCTACATATACACCAAAGGCGTGCATGGTGATGATGATAAGCTTATACAACGAGTCCCAGCCATCGATGTCGAGTGTTGGGTTGCTCTCGGCAAAGCCGAGGTCCTGGGCAAGCTTGAGGGCTGCCTCGTACGACATATGCTCATTAAAAATCTTCGACAGGATGAAGTTTGACGAGCCATTGAGGATGCCCTTAACCGAGCACAATAGGTCATTGTCGGAGTACTCCTCGAGGTTACGGATAACAGGGATGGAGCCACAGGCCGAGGCATCGTACAACAGCGGCGTGTTGAACTGCTCCTGGAGGTCTATGAGCTCGATGATGTGGTGGCCGAGCATCTTCTTATTTCCTGACACCACAGGGATACGACTCTTGAGAGCTCGCTTGACAATCTCATATGCCGCCTCTGCATCGTCGATAACCTCAACGATGAGGTTAATATCATTATCCTCAAAGATATCGTCAGGGTTTGATGTAAACTCTGCCTTGACACCTCTATCCTTATTTATGTCGCGCACGCAGACACGCTTGATGTGTACATGCGATGAGTTTATACGCTTCAATACGTCATAGAGACCATGACCCACGTTACCAAAACCGAAGAGTCCAATGTTAATATTTTTCATATCTTGTTATGCATTTATAAAGTTCTGTATGATGGCGTTGAGTTTCTCGTGTTCCACGAGGAAGCCGTCGTGACCAAACTCTGACTCAATGAGGTGGTACTCAACATCGGCAATATGCTCACGCAAAGGCACATGCGCCTCGGGAGGAAAGAGTATATCCGACGATATGGCAACAACAAGCGTGCGTGCCACAATGTTACTCAACGCCTCGGCGATGCCACCTCTGCCACGTGCTATGTTATGCGAGTCTACAGCCTCCGACAGGCGATAGTACGACAGAGCATTAAACCTACGGCGTAGCTTCTCACCCTGGTACTGCTGGTAGCTATGCGCACGGCGCACAAACGAGGCATCACAAGGCTCCGCCTCCTGCTGTGTGGCATTATAGGCAGCACCACCACGGTAGCTGATAAGGGCTATGGAACGTGCCACGGCCATGCCATCCAATCCCGCATCGTCACTCTCCTCGCCCCACGTCTTATCGAGGCGTATAGCCATGCGTTGCGACTCGTTGAAGGCTGCCGCCCACGGCTCGGAGCATGGTGTGGTGGCTATAAGCGCCAGGCGCTGCATGAAGTGAGGTTCCATGATCGCCCACTCCATACACTGGAAGCCACCTATAGAGCTACCTATTAGCAGCTTAACACGTTCTATGCCGAGGTGCTTGGCAAGGAGCTGATGGCACATAACCATATCGCGCACGGTAATCTGCGGAAAGTCGTAGTACCACTTCTTGCCCGTAGCGGGGTTGACAGAGAGGGGCGATGTTGAGCCATAGTGCGAGCCGAGGAAGTTGGCACACACGATGAAGTACTTGCCAGGATCAAGGAACTTACCCTCCTCGACGGTATGGGGCCACCAATCTGCCACATCAGAGTTTGCCGTCAGAGCATGACACACCCATATGACATTATCCCCCTCGGCATTGAGCTCACCAAAGGTGTCGTAGGCAATCTCCACCTCTGGAAGCACAGCGCCCGACTCGAGGGTCACGGGGCCAGCATATCTAAATAGCTTACTCATACTAAATGTTGTTTAGCGCCTGCTCATAGTCGGCAATGATATCCTCGACATTCTCCAAGCCGAGAGATACGCGCAGCAGCGTTGGGGTGATGCCCGCAGCACGCTTCGCCTCGTCAGAAAGCTGCTTATGTGTTGTTGAGGCAGGGTGTGTAACAACTGTTATAGAGTCGCCAATCATGGTCATATTGCCCGACAGCTTGAGGCTCTCAACAAACTTAACCGTAGAGTCAAGGTTGCCGACTAGTTCTATAGTCATCACAGCCGAGGCGCCATGACGGAAGTACTTCTTGGCAAGCTCGTGGCTGGGGTGCTCCTCATGGCCTACGAAGCTGACACTTTTAACCTTGGGATGACGACGGCAGTAGTCAGCAAGCTTATATGCTGACTCTACCTCATGCTTAACACGCAACGATAGGGTCTCGAGACCTATGAGCATAAGGTATGCATCGAAGGGCGACGGACAGCAGCCGAAGTCGCGCATGCCATCCACACGACACTTGACGATGAATGCTGCATTGCCAAAGCTATCACATAGGTTGAGGCCGTGATAGCCCTCCGAAGGACCATCAATCTGTGGGAACTTACCCGACGCACGCCAGTCGAACGTACCACCATCGACGATGATGCCACCCATGGCCGTACCGTGGCCATTAATCCACTTTGTTGCCGAGTCAGTGATGATGTCAGCACCCCACTCAAATGGGTTACAGAGGTAGCCGCCAGCACCAAACGTATTGTCGATGATAAGAGGAATATTGTTCTGGTGCGCCACCTTCGCCAAGGCCTCTATATCTACAACTCGGCATGTTGGATTACCCATAGACTCGGCAAACACAGCACGTGTATTCTCATCTATCAGGGCTGCGATATCCTCGGCCGAGTCACTCTTTGCTAGACGACACTCTATGCCGACATTGCGCAACGATATGACAAACTGGTTGTGTGTGCCACCATAGAGGTATGGCGAGGCAACGATATTCTGTCCTGCATTTGCCAAGGCGGTGACAGTGAGCAATATAGCCGACATGCCCGACGCTGTGGCAAGGGCACCAACACCACCATAGAGGGCAGCGATGCGTTCCTCGTAGGATGCTGTAGTAGGGTTATGAAGGCGTGTATATATGTAGCCGGGCTCACTCAAGGTGAAGAGGTTGGCAGCATACTCGCATGATGGGAAGTGGTAGGCGGCAGTTGGGTGTATGGCGATGCCACGCGCCTGCGAAGCATCTACATGGTAGCCGCCATGAATCTGCAAGGTCTCGAAGTGTAGTTTTCTATCAGACATAGTTATATCGTTTTTTTTAATTATCACACATAGTACAACCACACATCTGTGGCGCACTTCTTGGTATTTAAAATTAGGCTGGGTGGGTGCAGCACGTAGCCACACAAGAGAAGTGTAGTGCCTAACGGCACATTCGCATAGACATATACATACCACGGTGAGCCATCACAGCAACGACTCCACACAAATAATCTATATGTCTTAAAGCGTTCATTTCGGTTAGTAGGTTATGCAAAGATAACAAATTATTTTTAAATATCAAACTAATATCGCCATGTAATTTTCCCTCATCATCTACAATCTTACCTCACACAACCATCCCTGCGACATACCAAAGCATTGCAAAAACTCACAAAAATCGACAATTAACACCACATGCCGTGCTTTTATTTTAAATATAGGTATATGGTGTTGTTATTTTTTTGTATATTTGCCCAAATAAACCATAATCGTCATACACCATGAAACGAATAATGGACATATCGTACGAGCACTATGAGAGCTTCGAGGAGTTATCAGCCCCCGATCGTGCTCTTGTGAATGAGGCAATAGAGGCAACAACAACGGCAAATGCCCCATACTCAAACTTCCACGTGGGTGCTGCCGTGAGACTACGCAGTGGCAACACATACCACGCCTCAAACTTCGAGAGTGAGGTATTCCCCGCTGGACTATGTGCCGAACGATCGCTGCTATTCTACATCGAGGCAAACTACGCCAACGACCCTATAGAGGCCCTCGCCATAGCATCAAACCCCGCGGAACGCGAGTGCTACCCTTGTGGCCAGTGCCGCCAGGTGATTGTAGACGTGGAACGCCGACAGCAGAGCCCCATACGCGTAATCATGTCGGGAGCCAACACCGCTACGGTGGTGGATAGCGCAGAGAAGCTCCTGCCTTTCACGTTTAAGTTATAACAACAATTCATTAACCCAATAGAACATACCCAATATATGTTCACTATCAACGATATA
>JAZLCL010000068.1:0-34684 GCA_045614205.1 Alistipes sp.
CTTGAAGGCAGCACCCTGCTGGTTGTAGGCATCTACTATCTCTGCTGAGAGCTTCTCTGCCATTGACTTGCCCGAACGCTTACGTGAATAAAGGACAAGGTTTTTCATGGAAATCGAAACTTTGCGCTCGGGACGAACCTCAGTTGGGACCTGGAATGTCGCACCACCGATACGCTTTGACTTAACTTCGACCTGAGGCGTGATATTCTCAAGGGCCTGCTTCCAGACCTCAAGAGGAGATTTATCAGCATCCTTCATCTTCTTGCCTACCATCTCCAATGCATCGTAGAAAATGGTGTAAGCAATACTCTTCTTACCATCCAGCATAAGATTGTTCACAAAACGTGTTACCTCCACGTCGTTGAACTTCGGATCCGGAAGTAGAATTCGCTTTCTTGGCTTAGCTTTTCTCATTGTTACTTGCTAATTAATTAATACAATTCCTAAATTTCTTTTTACTTCTTACCCTTTGCTGGGGCTGCTGTCTTACCTGCCTTTGGACGCTTTGCACCGTACTTCGAACGACGCTGACGACGACCGTCAACACCTGCTGAATCGAGGGCGCCACGTACCAAGTGGTAACGAACACCTGGGAGGTCCTTCACACGACCACCACGAACGAGCACGATTGAGTGCTCCTGCAAGTTGTGGCCCTCACCTGGGATGTAGGCGTTGACCTCCTTGCCATTAGTCAATCTTACACGTGCTACCTTACGCATCGCCGAGTTTGGCTTCTTTGGTGTAGTTGTGTACACACGAGTACAAACTCCACGGCGCTGAGGACACGCAGCGAGGGCAGGCGACTTACTCTTCTCAACCATGCTCACTCGACCGTTTCTTACTAACTGCTGAATAGTTGGCATCTTAAAAAATTTTTGTCCTTTAAATTTTTGTTAACTATTTCAATTCCCTTTTGCGAGAAATTGCCCGCAAAGATACGCATTTTTTTTGACTTACAATATATATACACATCTTTTTCGCACTGATTTGTTGAAAACTTGTCAAAAGTCGATAGAATTTTCTTATCTCATTTTAAAAACTATAATCTCCAATTTATGGCATTTTTGTTATCTTATTATATATCTGCACTTTACGTATTTTACGCCATTTCAGCGATCACGATTTAAGGGTCACAAAATGGCAAGTTCGCAAAACGGATATACTTTGGAGCATTTTTCGCTTTTTGGTGATTTTTAAGGCCACGAGGGGAATATTGATGGGAGATAGAGAGTTACCCTTGGCGTTCCCCTTCTTGACTCTTTGCGGTTCCTGATGACCCATGGCCGCAGCAAACAGCAGAGAGACTGAAGAGTTTTGGGTGTTTGAAAAATTTAACGAGGGCGACATCTACATTAGTCAGGCGACACTATCTCCTCAAAAAATTCACCACACCCTACCGATTGATGTTATAGATAAAAAAAGACGAGAGAGCAGCGTCTTCACAGATAGCCCTCTCTCAAAAATTAGTTAGGTTAATGAGAATTTTAGAGTTAAGTGAGCACTAAAAAAATTGGTGTGTCCATGAGAATTATTCGAGATGTAAGCTCACTAACTCCTGTTTGCGTTAGCAAAGGTACAAATAATTTTTAATTCACCAAATAAAATATGGATTTTTTTTCACTAAACGACCAATAAACTGCATATATGAATAATATGTGTAGATATTTATGCATAAAAGATGTGTAAGTAGCACAACAATCGTTTAGCGGGTTAGAGTTGTAAGAGGCTTAAAATAAGGCAACTACGGCAGTTATCGCCATTGCCACATATGCAAGAACTGCGAGGAGCATACCTGCGCGCAAGAAGAATAGCGGGATCATCACCGACATGGTTAGTGCGAGGGCAACGATGATGGCGGGCGAGGCGGCGGGGAGCAGCAGCAGCGTAGCGACGAGGGCCACGAAGAGCAGCATAAGGAGAGCCCACACGCTACGGGCAGTACCTGTAAGGGTTATACGTTCGGAGGTGTAGTATAGCAGGCTTGCGAGTTGCAAGAAGAGGAGCACACCGAGGAACACGAGGCGTGGCATGGCGAGGTAACCAGCGAGCTCCACGCGGCACGAGGCGAAGAGTGCGTCGTATATTGCCTCGCCAGCGAGGGCGAAGCTACCGCCGAGCAGCCACATGACATAGCAGTAGATGAACGTAGGGAGCAGCACACCAACGATAGCGATGATAGACTCACGCAGCGTGCCACGCACGACGATGACGATAACGGGGATGATAACTGCCACAGGGAGCAGTGATATATCGACAAGAGGCAGCGTGCCGAGAGACAGCATAGAGGTAAAGAGCAGGTGGGCACGCATATTAGGGCCGAAGCAGTAGACGAGTCTACCGAGCATCTCGGCAAAGAGCAGAGCCACACACAGCAGTCTGAAGTACCCAGGGGCGAGGACAACGCCGAAGAGGGCTATGGAGGATAGTGCCACAGCGGCGAGGGTGCCCGTAGCATACATACCGAGGCGAGCAGTGGGGCGCGAAATACGTAGCACGGCAGCTATATACATAGGAAGCACGAGCATCAAAGCCAGACCACCATGTTTCGCAGCGAAGTCATCGATAAGGACACCGAGAGGAGCTCCGTCGTCACAGACCTCAACAACGGGGGCGTGAGAGAAGTTGAAGCCGGCGACTGCGACGGCAACGACTGCGAAGAGCAGGAGGGTGAAGAGTCCCTCAGCGAACTTATGGCGTGCTACATCGAAAATCATAGGGTACAAAGATACAAAGAATTGGCATAACAGCACAAATAATCGCCCATAATTTGTCTCATAACACTTTTTTATATATCTTTGCGCGATTTTATATAAATATGGTATGCCATGAGGTGATGGGAAAGTGACGGGAGAGTGGCATGATAGAGTAGGAGATACAATAAACAAAAACATAAGGTTATGAATATTACAAGAGAACAGCGTGACGGCGGCGTATCAATCGTTAAGGTCGTTGTCAATGAGGCAGACTACGGCCAGGCCGTAGAGAAGCAGTTGCGTGAGTACAAGCGCAAGGCAAATGTTCCAGGCTTCCGTCCTGGCATGGTACCTATGGGCATGGTTAAGAAGATGTACGGTAAGCACGTAGTAGCAGAGCAGGCATACCACCTCGCATCTACATCTGTATTCGAGCACCTCCAGAAGGAGAACATCGACTACGTAGGCGACATCATCCCATCAGAGGAGCAGGGTGCTTTCGACTTCGAGAACAACACAGAGTTCGAGTTCGTATTCGAGTACGGTGAGGCTCCAAAGATTGATATTGAGCTCACAGCAAAGGATAAGGTTGTATACAACACTATCAAGGTAGATAAGAAGATGCACAACGACTTCCGTTCTAACTACCTCCGCCGCTACGGTCGTCTCGTAGAGGTTGACAAGGTGGCTAACGACGAGGCATTGAACGTGACACTCGACAACGGTGACATCCGCATCGAGGAGGCATACGTGGGCCTCATCTCAATGACTGACGAGGAGCGCAAGGCATGGAAGAACAAGAAGGTGGGCTACAAGACTACTGTAAACATCAACGAGCTCTACAAGAAGCCAGAGCAGCGCGCAGCGATCCTTTCAGTTAAGGAGGACGAGCTCGAGAGCATCAAGCCAGAGTTCGAGTTGGAGATCACAAAGATCCGTCGCTTCGCAGACCCAGAGCTCAACGAGGAGTTCTTCAAGATGGCATTCCCCGCTGGTAACGTGACATCAGAGGAGGAGTTCGAGAAGTTCATCGACGAGGAGATCAAGCGCGAGCTTAAGCGTGAGTGCGACTTCATGTTCACTAACACCGTACGTAACTTCATCGTCGAGAAGGCAGGCCTCAACATGCCAGAGGAGTTCTTGAAGCGTTGGTTGTATGTCATCAACGAGGGTAAGTTCACACGCGAGGAGATCGAGAAGGACTTCGCAGCATTCCTCAAGATGTTCACATGGAACTACTTGCAGAAGCACTTCATCACAGAGGGTGAGTTGAAGGTATCACAGGAGGAGGTTAAGGCCGAGGCTATGGACTTCGCAGCAATGCAGTTCGCACAGTACGGCATGCCATCAGCTCCAGCAGACATGCTCGAGAACTTCGCAAAGCAGATCATGGACAACAAGGAGCAGGTACAGAAGATCTACGAGAAGCTCTATGAGGAGAAGGTTGTAGAGTATGTACGTGGCAAGGTTAAGGTTACCGAGAAGGCTATCTCGGCTGACGACTTCGCAAAGCTTGCACAGGAGTTGGCATAGTCCCGACCCAGGATATAGCAATGTAAAGGACAATTCCCGGGCGACATAAGGCTCGGGAATTGTTTTATACGACCACAGCCTACGCGCACGCACGCGCGTACACAATAAATATGTAGCACTCAAAAGCGAAATAGAATGAATGAATTTGATAAATATGCTCGCCTACACTGCGGCATTAACTCGATGACAATGCACGACTTCCGTGCGCAGTTCGACAACTACGTATCGCCAACAATCATCGAGGAGAGACACCTCAACGTAGCAACAATGGATGTCTTCTCGCGCCTGATGATGGACCGCATAATCTTCCTCGGTGCTCCCATCTACGATGATGCCGCAAACATCATCCAGGCACAGCTCCTCTTCCTTGAGTCTACAAGCGCAGATAAGGATATTCAGCTATACATAAACTCACCAGGTGGCTCCGTGTCTGCCGGCCTGGGCATCTACGACACAATGCAGCTCATATCGTGCGACGTGGCGACGATATGCACTGGTATGGCAGCATCTATGGGTGCTGTACTCCTCACAGCGGGTGCTGCGGGCAAGCGTTCAGCGCTACCCCACTCACGAGTGATGATACACCAGCCCCTCGGTGGCGTAAAGGGCCAGGCATCGGACATCGAGATCACAGCACGCGAGATAGCAAAGACAAAGCGCGAGTTATACGAGATACTATCGTCACACTCGGGTGTTGCCATCGAGAAGATCGCTGCGGATGCCGACCGCGACTACTGGCTCACAGCAAGCGAGGCACAGGAGTATGGTCTCATAGACAATGTGTTGAGTCGCAGAAAGTAAAGAGTGAAGCATAGATGACACAGAAATCAAGAAAGAATATAGACCGCAAGGGTGGCGCATGCTCATTCTGCGGCACACCCGCCGAGGAGGTACCTTTGATGTTCAACGCCGGCGAGGGCATAAGCATATGCTCATCATGCATTGAGCATGGCTATAATCTGCTTGTGGAGCACAACCTCGTGGAGGGCAAGGCATCCAAGACAAAGGGCACAGCGAGCAAGTTTAAACCCCTGACAAAGGCCGACCTCATGCGTCCCGACAAGATTAAGAGCTTCCTCGACGACTATGTCATAGGTCAGGACTCGGCGAAGCGCTACATGTCGGTGGCGGTGTACAACCACTACAAGCGCCTCCTTGCAAAGGGTAAGACCCAGGATGTGGAGCTCGACAAGTCGAACATCGTGCTTGTAGGCCCCACAGGTACGGGTAAGACGCTTATGGCGCGCACCATAGCACGTCTGCTACATGTTCCCTTCTCCATCGTCGACGCCACAGCACTCACACAGGCGGGTTATGTGGGTGAGGATGTGGAGAGCATACTATCACGCCTACTGCAGGCTGCCGACTATGACGTGGAGGCGGCAGAACGAGGCATAATCTTCATCGACGAGATAGATAAGATTGCACGCAAGGGCGACAACCCATCCATCACGCGCGACGTGTCGGGCGAGGGTGTGCAGCAGGCGCTGCTCAAGATCCTCGAGGGCTCGGTGGTGAACGTACCACCCCAGGGTGGCCGTAAGCACCCCGACCAGAAGTATATCCAGGTGGACACATCGAACATACTCTTCATCTGCGGTGGTGCCTTCGACGGCATAGACAAGAAGATTGCCAACCGCCTAAACACTAACGCTATAGGCTATGGCACATCGTTGAGCCAGCGTATCGACGAACGCAACATAATGAAATATATACAGCCCCAGGACCTCCGCGCCTTCGGTCTCATACCCGAGCTTATAGGTCGTCTTCCTGTGCTCACCTTCATGGAGCCATTGGAACGTGAGGCGTTGCGCTCGATACTCACAGAGCCAAAGAACTCTATAATACGTCAGTACCAGACACTCATGTCGCTTGATGACATCGTTCTGACATTCGACGACGAGGTACTCGACTACATCGTAGATAAGGCTCTCGAGTTCAAGCTCGGCGCACGTGGACTACGATCTATCTGCGAGTCAATAATGATGGATGTGATGTTCGACATGGCTGCCGACGAGAGTGGCAACATGCACATCACCCTCGACTATGCAAAGTCGAAGATCGAGAAGATGGCATAACGACAACAATACTAAAAAAGATGGGGCTGACTAATTTACTATTTAGTCAGCCCTTCATATGTTGGGAGAGTGAATAAAAAGATGTAGTTTTAGGCTTGCGAAGCCCGAAAAACCGCAGTTTACTTGGCGTAAATGAGGATTTTGAGGGCAAGCGTAACGACAAAATACACTTTTTATTCACTCTCTTTTTGTGTGTAGACTTATAGTAAACACATATATACAAGTACGCCTACGGCATAACCGAGAATCACAATTGGCGTCAACTTCTTCAAATAGTAACCGAAAGATATCTTCTCCATACCCATCACGGTGACACCTGACGCAGAGCCGATGATGAGGATGCTACCGCCTGTGACGGCACAGAAGGCTAGGAGTGTCCAGAATGAACTATCGGCAGCGAAGGCACCAACAGCCTCGATAGGATACATACCCATGGTTGCAGATACGAGGGCCACGTTGTCGAGGAATGATGACAAGATACCGAGCACCACAGCAATCATATTCTCATTAGCGAAGGTGTCGCTTAAGAAGTTCGCCAAGATGGCAAGCTCGCCAGTGACGATGAGAGCCTGCACGGACATGAGGATGCCGAGGAAGAAGAATACGGTGCTTATATCTACACGTGTTAGTGTGCGGTGCACGCGCAAATTCTGCAACTCGTCATCTTCAGACTCCGCATAGCGGCGGTCGGTGATGATCCACAAGGCAACGAGGCCGAGCAGGATGCCCATGAATGGGGGTAGCTCGATAAGTGACTGGAGCACAGGCACCATGGCCAACGAGCCGAGACCTATCCACAACACTCTCTTGCGTAGCTTGGGGCTAACCTTACTATTGCCATCACTTGCAGCCAAAGGCTCTACGGTGCCATCCTTGGGCAGCATGAATGTGGCGATGGTGAGGGGCACAAGAAGCATGGCGAGGGCGGGGAGGATGAGTGTCACAACCTGGTGTACGGCACTCACATTACCACCTGTCCAGAGGAGCAGTGTGGTGACATCGCCTATAGGTGAGCATGAGCCACCAGCATTTGCCGCCACGATGATCATACAGCTAAAGAGCAGACGTGTGGCACGTTCGGGGATGAGCTTGCGGGCGATGGCTATAAGCACGATCACAGTAGCGAGGTTACCAAGCAATATAGACATGAAGAATGTTATGAAGCTCAATATCCACAACAACTTACGCTGACGATTTGTGGTTATAGACTGCGATATTATGCCGAAGCCGCCATGGCTATCTACTATGTCGACGATGGCCATAGAGCCGAGCACGAAGAACAGCGTTGTTGCCACATCACCAAGGCCCAAGATTAGGCGTTTCTCGACGAATGCGAAGGCTAGCTCGTGCGTAGACATCTCTGCGAGCTGCGGGAAGCCTGCCATGAACTCCGCGATGTGTGACGGAGGACTTATCACAAAGAACTGCTCGGCATTGAGCAGGAAGATGAGCCATAGGATGATAGACATACCCACGGCTGTTGCTGCCTTGTTTACTCTAATCACATCCTCGAAGGCGATGGCCAATATGCCGAGGATGAAGACTACAGGCATGAGATAGTAAAAGAACATACTCAAAGAGTTTATGGGTTAATAATAACTATTCTACAATACAAATGTATGAAAAAATATTAAATATCGACACGATAGAGGTGATTTATAGGATATATATTCAACTTTTTTGCGTAACTTTGTGGCGTACTATGGAATATTTAAAACTTAACAGCATATGAATATCGAACTCTCTGAACAGGAACAGTTACGTCGTCAGTCGCTAAATGCGCTACGCGAACTCGGCATCAATCCGTATCCCGCAGCACGCTACGAGGTTACGGCCACAGCACGTGAGATCGCCGAGAACTTCGACCCCGAGAAGGGCAACTATCAGCAGGTATCTATCGCTGGTCGTATCATGAGCCGCCGCATCATGGGCTCGGCATCATTCTTCGAGCTCCAGGACTCAACAGGCCGCATACAGGTCTATATCCGTCGTGACGATATATGCCCCGAGGGTGACACAACACTCTACAACACCGTCTTCAAGAAGCTCCTCGACATCGGCGACTTCATCGGCGTGGAGGGCTTCGCCTTCCATACCAACACAGGTGAGCTCTCTGTACACTGCCAGAAGTTTACAGTACTCTCGAAGTCTGTGCGCCCACTCCCTGTCGTTAAGCAGAAGGATGGTCAGACATTCGACGCCCTCACTGACCCCGAGGTGCGCTACCGCCAGCGATATCTCGACCTTGTGGTAAACCCACACGTCAAGGATACCTTCGTTAAGCGTGCCAAGATTATGCAGACAATGCGTGACTTCTTCAACGAACGTGGCTACCTCGAGGTGGAGACACCTATCCTCCAGCCTATACCTGGTGGTGCCGCAGCACGCCCATTCATCACACACCACAACGCCCTCGACATAGACTTCTACATGCGAATAGCTACGGAGCTATACCTCAAGCGTCTTATCGTGGGTGGCTTCGACGGCGTATACGAGTTCGGCAAGAACTTCCGCAACGAGGGTATGGACCGCACGCACAACCCAGAGTTCACATGTATGGAGATATATGTTGCCTACAAGGACTACATCTGGATGCAGGAGTTCACAGAGCAGATGCTCGAACGTGTTGCCCTGGCTGTGAATGGCACAACAGACGTGGTGCTCGATGGCAAGACAATATCGTTCAAGGCACCTTTCCGCCGCGTGACAATGACAGATGCCATCAAGGAGAAGACTGGCTACGACATCACAGGTCAGAGTGAGGAGCAGTTGCGCGAGGCATGCCAGCGCCTCAACGTCGAGATAGACGAGACAATGGGTAAGGGTAAGCTCATCGACGCCATCTTCGGCCAGTACTGCGAGGGTGACCTTGTGCAGCCTACATTCGTCACAGACTACCCTATCGAGATGTCGCCACTATGTAAGCGTCACCGCGACAACAACGACCTCACAGAACGCTTCGAGCTCTTCGTCAACGGTAAGGAGTTGTGTAACGCCTACTCTGAGCTCAACGACCCTATCGACCAGCTCGAACGCTTCGAGGAGCAGATGCGTCTGTCGGAGAAGGGCGACGACGAGGCTATGGTCATCGACATGGACTTCGTGCGTGCCTTGGAGTATGGCATGCCATCATGCTCGGGTATGGGTATCGGCATCGACCGCCTCACAATGTTCATGACAGGCGAGACATCTATCCAGGATGTTCTCTTCTTCCCAACAATGCGTCCCGAGAAGAAGGTTGTTGCAGATGCCGAGGATGTATATACCGCAGCGGGCATACCACAGGAGTGGGTGGCTGTGGTACAGAAGATGGGTTACATAACCCTCGAGTCGTTCAAGAACACCGCTACAACAGGCGGCATGAAGCTCTTCAACGACCTCTGCGGCTTCAATAAGAAGAATAAGTTGGGCCTTGCCACTGCCGAGATTAAGGCGTGGATAGAGGCTTGCAAGGAGTAATAAAGTAATAAAAGAGAGAATTATAGTATGAGAAAGAAGATTGTTGCAGGTAACTGGAAGATGAACACACTACCTGCAGAGGGTGTAGCTCTTGCGCAGGGTATCGCTGCGGGTAAGGGCGATGTATGCGACTGCGTTAACTTCATCGTATGTCCTCCATTCACACACCTTCACAGCGTTATCGAGACACTCAAGGGCACAGCTATCGCTGTGGGTGCACAGGACTGCGCTACAGAGGTTAAGGGCGCATATACAGGTGAGGTTGCAGCAGAGATGATTGCTGCCCTCGGCTGCAAGTATGTCATCCTCGGTCACTCTGAACGTCGCCAGTACTACGGTGAGACATCGGAGACATTGAACAAGAAGATGGCACGCGCCTACGAGAATAACCTCACACCTATCTACTGCGTTGGTGAGAACCTCGAGGAACGTGAGGCTAACCGCCACTTCGAGGTTGTTAAGGCACAGCTCGAGGAGGTAGTATTCAACCTCACAGAGGAGCAGTTCGCTAACCTCGTTATCGCCTATGAGCCTGTATGGGCTATAGGCACAGGCAAGACTGCTACAGCTGACCAGGCAGAGGAGATTCATGCATACATCCGCGAGGTGTTGCGTGGTAAGTTTGGTGCTGCGGCAGAGGAGTGCTCAATCCTTTACGGCGGCTCATGCAAGCCATCAAACGCTGGCGAGATATTCTCGAAGGAGAATGTTGACGGTGGTCTTATCGGTGGTGCTGCCCTCAAGGCAGAGGACTTCCTCGGCATTGGCAAGGCGTTCTAAACCAACATCACACGATACAAGAAGGGGCGTTCAACGGTTGTTGAACGCCCCTAACTTAAGAGAGTGAATAAAAAGATGTAGTTTTAGGCTTGCGAAGCTCGAAAAAGCGGAGTTTACTGAACGTAAATGAGCATTTTGAGAGCAAGCGTAACGACAAAATACACTTTTTATTCACTCTCTTTACCTTTTACGTAGCTTAACCACATTCTCCACATGATGCGTATGTGGGAACATATCTACAGGCTGCACGGCGAGAATCTCGTACATATCGTCGAGGAGGGCGAGGTCGCGAGCCTGCGTAGAGGGGTTACAGCTGACATATACCATGCGCTCGGGAGCTGCGCGCTTGATAACCTCGAGGACCCTCTCGTCGACACCAGCACGTGGTGGGTCGAGGATGATGACATCGGGGCGGCCATTGCGTGCGATGAACTCATCACTCATGACATCCTTCATATCACCAGCATAGAACACCGTATTGTCGATGCCGTTTATCATAGAGTTTATCTTGGCATCCTCAATAGCCTCGGGCACATACTCCACGCCCACAACCCTCTTGGCGCGGCGTGCACAGAAGTTAGCGATGGTACCTGTGCCTGTATATAGGTCGTAGAGGATATCATCCTCCTTGAGCTCCGCGAACTCGCGTGTAACCTTATATAGCTCATATGCCTGCTCCGAGTTTGTCTGGTAGAACGACTTGGGGCCCACCTTAAACTGCAAGCCCTCCATCTCCTCGATGATATGGTCCTTGCCAGCGAAGCATATAGGCTCTCTGTCACCCAACGAGTCGTTCCACTTCTCGTTAATCATATATATGAGGGATGTTATCTCGGGGAATGATGTCTGGAGGAATGACATGAGGGCATTGATGCGTTCCTTGTCGTTCTCGTTGAACACCACGATGACCATCACCTCGCCTGTCGAGGCTGTGCGTATCACCATTGTGCGCATGAGACCCTCGTGGGCACGCGCATTATGAAACGAGTAGCCATTATCTATGGCATACTGCTTGGTGGCCAGACGTATGCGGTTTGAGAGGTCCACCTGTAAGTGGCACTTGTTGATGTCGAGAACCTTGTCGAAGCAGCCAGGGATGTGGAAGCCCACGGCAGGTGTTGCTGCGATGTCGCCACTTTGGGCTATCTCCTCGTATGTTAGCCAGCGCTTATCGGCAAACGTGAACTCCAACTTATTTCGGTACTCGCGTGTACGTGCCGAACCCAGGCATGGGCGCACCTCGGGGATGGTGAGGTGGCCTATGCGTACAAGCTGATCCTCCACCTGCTTTGTCTTCTGCTTGAGCTGCTCCTCGTAGGGCAGGTTCTGCCACTTGCAGCCACCACATATGCCGAAGTGCTCGCAGAAGTGCTCAACACGCAGTGGTGACTTCTCGACGAAGCGCACAACGCTACCCTCCATAAATCGACGGTGGTGCTTACGTATCTGCACATCAACAACGTCGCCAGGCACGGTCATAGGCACGAAGACAACCTGGTTCTCGTGCTTGCCCATAGCCTTACCCTCGGCAGCGAGGGTAGTTATCTCAAGACCCTCAATCAAGGGGTAATCCTTTCTTCTCTTTCCCATGTAGATAGTGTTAAAAAGCCTTTGTTCTATTCTCCTCGGCATCCTTCTCCAATGCCTCATCGCCCTCCCACTCGAAGTAGTCGAAGGCCTCACAGGCACCCAGACGGAAACGTGTGTAGGTGATGGGCAGACCCATAGCCACGAACTTTGTCTCGTAGGCTGTCTTCACCGACAACACCTCATCGGCATATCCCGAGCCGTAGATATCGTCGTTCTGCACCTCAACATCGAGGCCGAGGCGGTCGATGACAGCGGCGGTATAGTGATATAGGTGCTTCGAGTCGGTCTTGAGGTTGATAACACCATCATCGGTGAGCATCCTCTTATAGTCGGCAAGGAAGAGAGGCGATGTCAGGCGCTTCTTGGCACGACGGCTCTTAAGTTGTGGGTCGGGGAAGGTAATCCATATCTCCGACACCTCGCCCTCGGCAAAGAATGAACGTATGAACTCTATGCGTGTGCGCACGAAGCCTACATTCTGCATGCCACGTTCAGTTGCGGTCTTGGCACCACGCCACATACGCGCACCCTTGATGTCTATGCCTATATAGTTCTTATCGGGGTTACGTTCCGCGAGGGCCACAGTATACTCGCCACGCCCACAGCCAAGCTCAAGGACTATGGGGTTATCGTTCTTGAAGAACTCCTTATGCCAGTTACCCTTCAGCGGATGGTCCTTACGGAATATATCATCAAATTCGGGCTGCACGAGACACTTGAACGTAAGGTTCTCGGCGAACTTTCTCAACTTATCTTTTCCCATGGGTGTTATGTTATTCGTTAGTCTGAGGTTCGGTAATAATAAGACCTACGGAGCTTATGCCTTCGACCTGATGCTCGGGACATAGATGGAAGGTGTAGCGGCCACGGCTGCCAAGCACCACATTGCGGCGGTAGAGGAAGGTATGCTCCTCGGGACGCATATCACCAAGGTGGGGGATATGCAGCGTGAAGGGCTCCTCGACAACCAACGAGTCGGGAGAGACGCACATTATGCGCAGTGCCACCGAGTCGGCGACATACCCTGCGCCATAGCGTACCACCACGGCGATGTCGCGGCGTGACAGCGTATCCTCATTCTCGTAGTAGAACTTCTCGGTGCTATACCATGCCGACTGTGCCACGTCGTGCACATCGACACTGCGACCTGTGCCTCCGCACGCCACACCGAGGGCTACAACCACCATGAGGGCTATGTTTATAATCCAGCGCATCATGCCTACTCACTCTTTGTCTCGCCACCCTTACGTTCCTGGCCTCGTGGTGCGCCATCACGGCGGCCACCACTCCTGCGACCACGGAAGTTACGGTTGCGGCGGTCACCACGGTCACCTCTATCACCACGATCCTCGCCCTCGGCACGCTGCGCCTTCTCGGGGGACTGTGGCTTCTCTTTTACAGCCTCGGCTGCTGGCTGCTGACCACGATCCTCGCGCTGTGGGCGTGGCTGGCGTGACTGGCGATCCTCACGCTGTGGGCGTGACTCCTTCGCCGCCTTGGGCGCAGCTACCTGCGCTGTCTCGGTTGCAACCTCTGCCTTTGTCTCCTTCTCCTCGGCTCTCTCCTCGCGCTTATCGCCACGGCGCTTATTACGCTTATTACGGCGCTGCTTATTATCGAAGCGTGTGATGCTATCCTCCTCGCTGCGGTATGTAGGCTCTGCTACGACCTCCTTGCCACCCTCACCGACGAGGGTCTCGGCCTTCTCGCCAGCACGGTTTAGCGCAAGGATCTCGCGCACACGGCTAACGGGGAGTGTCGTCACATTGGCCATGGTATTCTTGCTTGTAGAGAACGACATTGTGCCAGCCAATGGGTCCACCTTGATGAGGAAGTACTCGCCCTCGAGGGTCTGCAGTGGCTCACGCAGGCGTGGTATAGAACGGCCAGCATCGGCATATACATCGTACTCATACATGAGGCAGCACTTAAGCTTCGAGCACTGGCCTGCGAGCTTCTGTGGGTTAAGCGATATCTCCTGTATGCGTGCGGCATTTGTCGTGACACTCGAGAAGCTCGACATCCACGATGAGCAACATAGCTCACGACCGCAGGCGCCGATACCGCCAATGCGGCCAGCCTCCTGACGAGCACCAATCTGCTTCATCTCGATGCGTATATGGAAGCGTTCTGCGAAGACCTTGATGAGCTCACGGAAGTCGACACGTTCGTCGGCGATGTAGTAGAAGATAGCCTTGAGCTTATCGCCCTGGTACTCCACGTCGCCAATCTTCATATTTAGGCCCATGTCGGCAGCTATCTGTCGTGAGGCGATCATCGTCTCATGCTCCAGCGCTATGGCCTCCTGCCAGCGTTCTATGTCGTAGGGGCGTGCCTTGCGGTATATCTTCTTGAACTCTCCATTGTGGGGGTTGAAGCCCACACGACGCATCTGGCGTGCCACCATGTCGCCCGTAAGCGAGATGACGCCGATGTCGTGGCCCGGCTGCGCCTCCACAGCGACAATGTCGCCACGCTTAAGGTCGAGGTTATTTACATTCTGATAGTATGAACGGCGCGTATTCTTGAAACGCACCTCAAAAATATCTGTTGGGATATTGTCGGGATACTCCTCCAGCCAGTTAGTCTCATGAAGCTTATAGCAGCCCTCCACAGCGATGGCATTTATCTCGTCGCCACAATCGCAGAAGCAGCATCCACGGCCCATCTCGGGTATATGTTTCTTATTACAACTCATTCTACGTGAATCTATATATACATTACGGTGTAAAGATACGAAAAAAAGTGATATGTGGAACATCTCGAGGCAAAAGATTGAGGCACAAACACCTCAAAAAGGGCTAAAACCATATGCTGGCACCGAGTTGTAGGCTGCGCATAGCGCCATACATAACCTTTCCAGCGAAGGGCTCTACATACGACCTATCGGCAACAGTGACCCTACGCACCCTATTTTGCTCATAGCCACGGTAGACAATAGCACCACCCAGCAGGTTATGCCCAGCCATATAGAGTCTCATATATAGGCCACCCTTCAGAGGCAGACTCTTTGCCACATATAGGTTTACGCTGACACCATCCCTCAACCGCGACTGGCGCATGAGCACCTCCACATCCTCTGCCGAGGCGGCATACGACAGCACCCTCTCTGTGCGCCTTACGAACGATGGTGCGAGGTGTGCAAGAGCCCTGCACTGCGCCGATAGCGTCACTTGCCAGCCCGACATCCTAAAGGCCACATCGCCATATGCCGCAAGCTGCGGGGTGCCTGTCGTCAGGCCACGCACAGCGGCACACGAGGAGGCCAGAAGGTCGTTACTCCTATCGTCATAGCTCTCAACAAGGGCATCACTCACGTAGCAATACCTACCTATGTTGAGTGCTACACACGAGGTGAGATATGGCAGCCACACGACACTTGCCACAGCCTCAAGGCCGTAGTGCAGACGGTCGATATTCGACACCACAGCATCGACATACGTGCCCGCAAGGTCGTCGTAGTAGTGTAGCACGTCGGTAAGGTTGTTATAGGACAATATATAGAGCTTTGCTGCGAGCCTTACCCTCTCATGCTCAAAGCCATACACCGCCTCGGCAGCGACGGTTGTAGATAGATTAGCACGCCCCGTGGGGCGGTTGTTATACTCCACCTGGAGGAAGCCGTCCCTACACTCTGGGCTTTGGCCACGCAGCATCGCCGACACCGCGACACTATGCCTGCCAATCACGTAGCGCCACTCGGCATCAAGGCGGTAGGGACTACTCATAATCTGTGGTGACCGTCCCAGCGACATACCACCGGCGAAGAGCTCCTTCTCGTAGTAACCACGACGCCATGTTGTCTCCATGCCCAGCTGCGCATCTACATCCACCGCCATATCCTCATCCGCCCAATGGAGTGTGCCATAGAGCTGTGCCGAGGCACGCGATAGGCGGTAGTCGTAGCCAAACCTATCACCACAGCGCACAACACGGTTAGGCTCACGGAGGTTATTCTGCGTGAGTGTGGAGTAGGTAGCATCGTCACGCAGGAAGTAGTCGTAGTCGACGATATGGTCGGCACCGAGCAGGTCATCCATAACCTTGAAAGACCTCTCCGTCATCATCGCAAGAGTGAGGCCATAGCTAACATCGAAGTCCCCGAGACAACTCTCCATGCCCGCAACAACCCTGCCGTGCATATTGTGCTCCATGCGCCTCTCCACAGCATACCTCGCACGGCCATCCATCTGCAGAGCATTCGTGTGATACAGGTCATCCCAATCTACCTGCGTATAGCGCATATCGTTGTATACCCACGCCTCGGTGATGGCACGCGCCTGTGAATCATCAGCATAGAACGAGGGCATATATCGGTAGTTGTCAGGCATAGGCGTAGGCGCATCGAACCATGTAAGTGCCGTGCGGCCACTGCGCCTAAAGCCTACATCGGCAGATACGTGCAGCGTGGTAATGAGGCTCAACCTATAGCGCCACTGCGCCACAACCTCGGGATGTAACAACCTGGCAACACGCGAATTACGCACCTTACCACCCTGCATACCCCAGCATGGGTTATAGTATATATCACCCGTAAGGGCATATGCCTCATCTACCGACGACTCACGCAGACCCCTCTCCGACCACGGCACCATAACCGCCACCTCAAGGCTCTGCCTACGATCCTCATACGACGCACCGAAGGCCACCTCGGTACCACTACTAAAGAGACCCTCGACAACGGCATCACGGCCAGTACGCAGACGCACATAGTGGCTCAAGACCCATCCATCATCGAGTACAACACCATCCGTAGGCATCCTATATGTTGCTCTATGGCTGACACCCACATTATAGCTCTTCGTAGATAGATCACCACGCAGAGTGTTGACCTCACGACGGGGTGCCACGCCGCCCAGACTTGTGGTACGCCAGCCACCCAGCGCACCCAACATACGCGCAGCATCGTACTCCAGGGCGAGAGCTCCCACGCCATAGCTCTCCTCCTCATATCCCACACCACGCACCCTATAGCCCAACGCCTCGAGAGCATAGCGTGGTGTTGCGGAGGGCTCCGACATCCTCACCTCATGGGTCACGGTATCGCGCGCAAGGCTACGCAACAGCAGCTCTACATCGCCCACAGACTCATCGTAGTACTTATATAGATGGTAGTCATAGTTGACATCCTGTGCCGCGAGGCGCACCCCACAACACAGCATGGCGACAACCACATATAACCATACTAAACGACTATGCATCATACCCTTAATATAAAAACGGTGGGACTATCCAACACTGAACAGCCCCACCCACTATCTACAACCCACAAATGGGGCTTTCTAACTACTTAAGCATCGCCTTAACCTCCTCGGCAACAGTCTTACCGTTGTAACCGAACTTCTCGTCAAGAACCTTGAAAGGAGCCGAGTAGCCGAAGTGGTCGAAGCCGTGGATATAACCAGCCTCGCCAACAAGACCGCGAAGGTTGAGTGACAAGCCTGAAGTCATACCGTAGCGTGGCAATGTGCCGAGAACCTCCGCCTGGTACTCTGCTGGCTGGTCGCGGAAGAGACCCTCACTTGGGATAGATACCACGCGAGTGCCGATGCCCTCCTGTGCCAAGAGCTCTGCACCCTCGATGAGTGTAGATACCTCCGAGCCAGTAGCGATAAGCGTAGCCTTGGCATCTGGAGCCTCGAATACCACATAACCACCACGCGCTGCCTGCATAGCCTCCTCACGGCGCGATGCACCATTGAGGGCTGGCAACGACTTGATATTCTGACGCGATAGGATGAGGGCCACAGGGCGCTTCTCCTCCAACGCCATCTTCCATGCTGCAACAGTCTCTTCAGAGTCCGCAGGACGCAACACAAGCATAGAACGCTGACCAGAGTGGTTGCGTACATGCTCCATGAGACGAATCTGAATCTCATGCTCCACAGGCTCGTGTGTAGGACCATCCTCACCAACACGGAATGAGTCGTGTGTCCAGATGTATACCACATGCTGGTTCATGAGAGCCGAGAGACGTACCGCAGGCTTCATATAGTCAGAGAACACGAAGAAGGTACCACAAGCGGGAATGATACCACCATGCAAAGCCATACCGTTCATCACACATGCCATAGTGAGCTCGGCAACACCTGCCTGGAAGAAGTTACCGCTGAAGTCGCCCTTGGTGAAGGCCTTGGTCTTCTTCAAGAAGCCATCTGTCTTATCCGAGTTAGAGAGGTCGGCAGACGATACCACCATGTTCTCAACATGCTCTGCGAAGAAGCCAAGCATGTTAGCCGACGCGGCACGTGTAGCCTGGTCGGGCTTAACCTCGATAGATGAGTAGTCGATCTCGGGGAGCTTGCCAGAGTAGAAGTTATCCATCTTCTCGGCCAACGCAGGGTTCTCCTTGCGCCATGCCGCCTCTGTCTCGTGCATCTGCTTTGCCCATGCGCGCAACTCCTCACGACGCTGTGCATATACCTCCTTCGACTCCTCGAATACTGCGAATGGCTCGTCAGGGTTACCACCGAGGTTCTTGATTGTTGCCACGATGTCGGCGCCAGCAGCTGTAAGTGGCTGACCATGTGTCGATACCTGATTCTCGAAGCTTGTGCCATCGGCCTTGCGAGCACCATAGCCCATGATAGTCTTACCGATGATAAGCGTAGGACGTTCTGTCTCGGCATTAGCAGCCTTCAACGCAGCACGTATCTCGTCGATAGACTGACCGTTAACAGTGATTACATTCCAGTTCCAAGCCTTATACTTCATCTCGATATCCTCGGTATCAACCTCGTCGCACTTTGTCGAGAGCTGGATGTTGTTCGAGTCGTAGTACATGATGAAGTTAGAGAGGCCGAGGTGACCAGCGATACGGCCAACACCCTGCGAGATCTCCTCCTGCACGGCACCATCCGAGATGAAGGCATATGTCTTGTGTGCCATCCACTCGCCGAAGCGCGCCACCATGAAGCGTTCAGCGATGGCAGCACCGAGAGCCATAGCGTGACCCTGACCGAGAGGACCCGATGTATTCTCCACGCCACGAAGCACGTCTACCTCGGGGTGACCAGGTGTTACACTCTCCCACTGACGCAACGACTGCAAGTCCTCGGTGGTGTAGTTACCAGCCAACGAGAGCACTGCATAGAGCATAGGCGACATATGACCTGGATCGAGGAACATACGGTCGCGGTGTGGGTAGGCCATGTTGTCGGGATCATAGCGCAAAAACTCGGTGTAGAGTACGTTGATGAAGTCAGCACCACCCATAGCACCACCAGGGTGACCAGACTTTGCCTTTTCTACCATCGAGGCAGCCAAGATACGAATGTTATCCGCTGCACGCTGAAGTTTGTTATTCTCCATAATAGCGATTTAATTTTTTTATATTGTTCGTGTTAATCTCAAACCACAGGTGGAGATATACCTACCTCCATACATCATACAAAGGTAACAAAACTTTTGCAATGATAGCGACACATGAGCATCTTTTTTATCGAAAAAAGCCTACCAACACTCTTTTCGCACCTCACAACCTCCTTTTATCACCCACCAACACTACGATTCACCACACTAAAGTAAAAAAAATGGCACGTTATGTGTTAATATTTTCTAAATATTAAGCACCAACGATTAAAAAAAATCTTAACTTTGCAACGATAACACTTAAAACTAATCAACAAAAACAATATAGTTATGTTTGCTATTGACAATTACAACTTCGCAGGTAAGCGCGCTATCATCCGCGTAGACTTCAACGTGCCCCTAAATGCAGAGGGTAAGGTTACTGACGACACACGCATCCGTGCTGCAATACCTACAATCAAGAAGGTGTTGGCTGGCGGTGGTGCCGTGATCCTCATGTCACACCTAGGTCGACCAAAGAAGAACCCCGATGCAAAGTACTCATTGGAACAGATCATCTACGCCATCGAGGAACGCCTCGGCGTCAAGGTGATGTTTGCTGGCGACTGCATGGGTCAGGCTGCTGCCGACATGGCCGCAAACCTCAAGCCAGGTGAGGTGATGATGCTCGAGAACCTACGCTTCTATGCCGAGGAGGAGGGTAAGCCACGTGGCCTCGCCGAGGATGCTTCAGAGGAGGAGAAGAAGGAGGCAAAGAAGGCTGTCAAGGAGTCACAGAAGGAGTTCGTTAAGCGTCTGGCCTCATACGCCGACTGCTACATCAACGACGCCTTCGGTACTGCACACCGTGCTCACGCCTCTACAGCTCTCATCGCCGACTACTTCCCCAACGACAAGATGTTCGGCTACGTAATGGAGAACGAGCTTAAGGCTATCGACGGCGTGATGGAGAACCCAGCACGTCCATTCTGCGCAATCATCGGCGGCTCAAAGGTGTCTACAAAGATCACCATCATCGAGAAGCTCATGGAGAAGGTTGACTCAATCATCATCGGTGGCGGTATGACATACACCTTCGCAGGTGCCGAGGATGGTAAGGAGGGTAAGTCTATCTGCGAGCCCGATATGTTCCCTGTAGCTCTCGAGATTCTCAAGAAGGCCGAGGAACGTGGCATCCAGATTCTCCGTTCTCCAGATGCTCTCATCTGCGACGACTTCTCGGAGAGTGCCAACACACAGGAGGCTCCCGCGAACAACATCCCCGACGAGTGGGAGGGTGTCGACATCGCTACTGGCGGTAAGGCGAAGTTCCGCGAGCACATCCTTGGCTGCAAGACAATACTCTGGAATGGCCCTGTAGGCGTATTCGAGATCAACAAGTTCTCTACAGGCTCACGCGCTGTGGCAGAGGCTATCGCCGAGGCAACAGAGAAGAATGGCGCATACTCACTCATCGGTGGTGGCGACTCTGTAGCCTGCGTAAACAAGTTCGGCTTGGCAGATAAGGTGTCGTACGTATCAACAGGTGGTGGCGCATTGCTTGAGTACATGGAGGGCAAGGAGCTACCAGGAGTGGCTGCTATACGTAAGTAACACCACAAGCAAAAACTTAATAACCTATTAAATAGAGATGAAAAAACTAACTTCAATCATTGCGACAGCCCTCATGATGACCGCTTGCGCAACGAACACGGCAGACAACAAGGCCGTGCCCGCCATCGACACCAACAACTTCGATGAGACGGTAGACCTCAAGGATGACTTCTACCAGTGGGCTACTGGTGGCTGGCAGAAGAATAACCCTCTTAAGCCCGAGTACTCACGCTACGGCTCTTTCGACGTGCTCCGCGAGAATAACGAGATTCGCATCAACGAGCTCTTCGACGAGATGGCACAGTGCGAGGCAGAGTTCGGCACCGTAGAGCAGAAGATCTCTGACCTCTACAAGATGGGCCTCGACGAGGAACGTCTTAACCGTGAGGGTGCAGAGCCTATCCGCGCTGCCATCACCGAGATCCTCGCAACAACAGACCGCACAGAGCTTATCGCCTCAATACCATCACTCCACACCGATGGCATCGGCGTATTCTTCGCGGCATATCCTGCTGCCGACCTCGAGGATAGCAACATGACTATCTTCTACATCGAGCAGGGTGGCCTCGGCATGGGTAACCGCGACTACTACATCGACGAGGCAAATGCCGAGATTAAGGCCGCATACCGCACATACCTCGAGACAATATTCACTCTCGCAGGTGTTGAGGGCGACATTAAGAAGATGGTAGATGATGTGATCGCCATCGAGGACCGCATCGCCGAGAAGTCATGGTCTAACGTAGAGTGCCGCGACATACGCAAGGGCTACAACCCATATACACTCGAGGCATTGTGCCAGCAGTATCCTACTGTTGACTGGAACGCATACCTCAAGGCTATGAACATCGAGGGTCTCAACAAGATCGTCGTAAGCCAGCCTTCATCATTGGCTAACATCCTCAACGTACTCGCTACAACACCTGTTGAGGCGTTGCGTGCATATGTTGCTGCTCACTACATCGACGCTGCAACACCATACTTAAGCGAGGAGTTCGCTGTGGCATCTTTCGAGTTCTTCGGTCGCACAATGTCGGGCACACAGGAGATTCGTCCACGCTGGAAGCGCGCTATGGGCGTGCCTAACAACATCCTCTCGGAGGCTGTTGGCCAGATGTACGTTGCCAAGTACTTCCCAGAGAGTGAGAAGGCGCGCGTAGAGGGCATGGTGGCTAACATCCAGCAGGCATTCTCAAAGCACATCGAGGCTCTCGACTGGATGGGCGAGGAGACAAAGGCAAAGGCACAGGAGAAGCTCGCTGCCTTCACCGTGAAGATCGGCTATCCTGACACATGGAAGGACTACTCAACACTCGTTGTTGACCCTTCAAAGTCATACTGGGAGAATGTAGTAGAGGCAAACCGCTGGTATACTGCCGACGCCATGAGTGAGGTGGGCAAGCCTGTTGACCGCGCAAAGTGGTTGATGCCACCACAGATGGTTAACGCATACTACATGCCTACAACAAATGAGATCTGCTTCCCTGCAGCCATCCTTCAGCCTCCATTCTACAATCCTGATGCTGACGATGCTGTAAACTATGGCGCCATAGGCGTGGTTATCGCACACGAGATGACACACGGCTTCGACGACCAGGGCTCACAGTTCGACAAGGTGGGTAACATGAATGACTGGTGGACAGCCGAGGACCGCGCAGCCTTCGAGGCAAAGACACAGGTGCTCGTAGATCAGTTCAACGCCATCGAGATTCTTCCTGGCCTCTTCGCTGATGGTCAGTTCTCATTGGGTGAGAACATCGCCGACCAGGGTGGTCTCCGCCTCGCCTTCACAGGTCTTACTGACTATGCATGGGCAGAGGGTCGTCCAGAGGATATCGACGGCTTCACTGGCGAGCAGCGCTTCTACATCGGCTATGCTACACTCTGGGCACAGAACATCACAGACCAGGAGAAGGAACGCCTCACAAAGGTTGATGTTCACTCTCTCGGCCGCAACCGTGTGAACGCTACACTCCGCAACATACAGTCATGGTACGACGCCTTTGGCATCACAGAGGAGGATGCTATGTACCTTCCTGTTGAGGATCGCGTTATCATCTGGTAACATATCCCAACGCCGATAACGATAGGGCTGCCTCTTGTAGGCAGCCCTAATTGTTTGTAGGCAAGGCAGAATGAGACATAGCGACCACGCGGACAGTATTCTGACCCTTGTGACCTTTTTGCCCCTTTTTCATTCTCGAGTACCAAAGGGCATAAAACGTCATAAAAGGGCATAAAAGGTAATGCGTTGTCACTGACCCTTTGCCATTCTCCGATACCCGACCTCGCTTTGTCTCGCTGTCTCACTACCACAAAAAAATAGAGGCCACCCGAAGGTAGCCTCCATCTTCAAACTATAGATCTCGATTATCTCTCTACTGCACGTGCAGCGTATGAGATGTTAAGAGCATCAGCCTTACGCAACTCCTGCTTTACAGCAGTAAGCTTACCTACGGTTGCACCCTCATCCACACGGAGGTTAACAACAATATCCTTTGGGCCTACACCCTTTGTAACTGTTGTTGCAGAGATGAAGTCACGAATATCCTCAACCTCGCGGGTCTGGTCGTTGAGCTGAATCTTCAACGCATCCTCGCCCTTGGCAGCGCCAAGTGGCTTACCCATCCAAATATTTACAAGATTCTTCTTGTCGAGCTCGGTGATCTCATTAGCCTCGGGCATCTGCACCGATACCAATGGATCGATCTCGCGCATCGTTGTTGCCGCCATGAAGAAGAACAGAAGCATAAACACGATGTCGGGAAGTGATGAGGTCGACATTGCGGGCACTTCACGCTTGCCCTTTTTTGCCATTACTGCCATAACTACTTCTTTGTTTGATCGTTAGGTTCTGCCTCCGATATTCTCATAGGAACAGCCTTACGGATGTGACCTGCCTCGATGTCGCCCAACTCGCTATACTTAACACCGTATACCAAGCGTGAGATATCATCGCGATAGAGGTTATAGGCATGAGTAAGCTCATCCTGAACCTTGAGATATACCTTATACTCTGTTTCATCATCGGCCTTCAGTGACACCAGACCCTCGCTGACATCATATGTAGCGCCATCAATCTCTGTGGCCTTCTTATTTGACCTCTCGGGATCAACAAGGAAGAAGTACACCTCGCGAGAAAGACGTGAGTGCTCGCCTACGCGACGGAGGTCGCTTGAACGATACTCCTCTGTACCCACCATGATAGCACCGCTACGCGATACGTTTACCTTAAGAACGTTTCTCTCGTTTACGTCAACGTCGTTCTGTTGCTCTGTAGGGTCGATCCAAGGTGGAAGCGTACGCTTCATACCTGTGTCGACATCCATCGTAGTTGTCACCAAGAAGAATATCAACAGCAGGAACGCGATATCCGCCATTGAACTGGAGTTGATATCTCCAGCCTTTTTCTTCGCTTTTGCCATAAACTACGATTTATAAATACCACGAACTGCCGAGATGATGGCTGCAAGAGCAGCACCGGCGAATGTGATGAATGTTACCAAAATGCTTGTATCGGCAATCATATACTCCATAGGGCCGAATACAGTGCGTGTTGCAGGATCAGTACCGATACCGAGGTCATAACCTGCAGCATCCTTCAATGTTGCACCCTCTGCCCAGCCATTACCTGCAGCCATGAAGTAGGCGATAGCCACCACAGCTACAACAACAACGCATGAAACAAGTGTCTTCTTCAAGCCACCAGCGTTGAGCATCATGTTCCAGATTGCACCGATAACGATGAAGCTTACAGAGAATACCATCAAGAAGTAGAACCACATAAGGTTCCAGTTGATAGCAACTGCCAAGTCAACAACACTCTCTGCAGCGGCCATAGCATCGTCGTTAGCCTTCTGTGAAGCAGCGATGTTCTCCTGCATGATGACTACGTTCTCACGGTGCTGGTTCAATGTGTCGTTCAAGGCCTTGAAGTCAGCCTCTACCTTCTGTGCAGCCTCAAGCTCACGCTTCTGTGCTGCTGAAGGACGCTTTACCTCTGCGAGCTCCTGAATCTTTGCCTGTGCAGCAAGGGCTGCCTCACGGTGGTCAGAAACACGCTGCTCGTACTCGGGGATGATAACCTCGATAGTATTGTTGAGCTTCTCCTGCTCTGCGGCAATGGCATCCAAAGTAAGGATACCCTCATCGAGCTGGTTGGCGAAGATGATGCCAAGAGCTCGAATACCCTCCGATGTTGTTGCAACAGGCACCGGCTGGTCATCCTCTGTATTCACGGCATAACCATTGGCATCATACTGCTGCACGAGTGGTGTGTTGTTAGCAATCTTTGCAGAGTCTGGTGCATTCCAACCTGCAGAGATAGCCCAAGCTACCAAGGCAACAGACACCAAGGCGAAGGCCAAGAATACGTATCTATGTAATTTTCTCATAATTGACTTTATTAAAAATTAGGTCTTAATTAGCGCTTGTTGTATGCTGTGAGCATATCAATCAAAGTGATTGAAGTATCCTCCATCTTAACTACAAGACCCTCGATCTTTGAAAGGATGTAGTTGAAGAAGATCTGAAGGATAACAGCAGCGATAAGACCCATCAAAGTAGTCAAAAGAGCCACCTTGATACCACCTGCTACGACAGCTGGAGAGATAGTTGCCTGAGCCTGGATATCATCGAATGCCTGGATCATACCAACAACGGTACCCATGAAACCGAGTGATGGTGACAAGGCGATGAACAATGAGATCCATGAGAGACCTGACTCGAGGTGACCCTGCTGAACTGAACCGTAAGATACGACAGCCTTCTCAACAGCCTCAAGACCCTGCTCGTGACGCATAAGACCCTGGTAGTAGATTGAAGCGATAGGACCGCGTGTGTTACGGCAGTACTCCATAGCAGCCTCAACGCCCTGTGTCTTGAGCAACTCCTCAACCTTCTCTGTGAACTTCTTGGTGTTGATCTGTGCCATTGTCAAGTAAAGGATACGTTCGATAGCGATAGCCAAACCGAGAACCAAGCAGACAAGCACTGGAAGCATCCACTCCCAACCACCTTCCAAGAACTTCTTCATGAGGGCGAAGTGCATAGGCTCACCAGCCAACTCCTCTACCTCGGCAGCCTCAGCCTCAACAACCTGCTCTACGGCAGCCTCCTGTGCTGGAGCATCAACAGCATCCTGTGCATAAGCAGCGCCGAATGAGAGAGTGGCAGCTGCCAAAACCAAAAATAATTTTTTCATAGTTTTGTTAGTTAAAATTTGTAATTTTTAGTAGTTGTTTTCTCTATATTTTGTTTTTTGTTAAACTTTCGCCTTCATGCTTGGGGCTGCGTGCAAACAACAATGAGCAACACACAACGCACCCATATAGTTGCAAACTACATATCAATCAAATTATTACATCCCTAAAAATAGCCATCCCTCGTTTGGAGTACCTATTTTTAGAGCATTTTACAGTGCGAAATATACGAATTATTTCCTAAAAGTGCAACGCCTTACAAAGTAAATTCACCACGTAGGGGTCGACGCATGAGGTTTATCGTTTCCGAAAGAGGCAACTTTTTGCCCAAAACGTACATCAACTTTGTCACTGCCGCCTCTATAGTCATGTCGTGACCTGACACCACGCCAGCCTCCTGCAACGCAAGGCCCGTCTCGTAGAGATGCATCTGCACAGCACCATCCTTGCACTGCGACACGTTGACCACAACGACACCTCTCTCGACAGCCTCCTTGACGATGTCGACAAACCACTGCGACGTTGGCGCATTACCCGCGCCATATGTCTCCAGCACGACACCACGAGCACCACTATCGATGAGCATGGCACGCAACGTAGCGGGACGTATACTTGGGAAGAGCTTTACGACAACGACATCGTTACACATGCTCTCGCTTATGCGGAACTCATCCGAGAAGTCGGGAGCATAGGGTGCAATAGATGATGTGTTATACTGGATGCTCACACCCACATCCGCAAGTGGAGGGTAGTTGAACGACGCAAAGGCATTTAGCGCCTCGGCGCTAAACTTCGTTGTTCTATTACCACGGAATAGTCTATTCTGGAAGTACAATGCCACCTCGGGCACTATGGGTGCGCCATCCTCGGTCTTGGCACCAGCAATCTCGATGGCGGTGATGAGGTTCTCACGACCATCGGTACGCAGGATGCCGATAGGTATCTGGCTACCGGTGAATATCACAGGCTTGGCGAGGTTCTCGAGCATGAAACTCAATGCCGCAGCCGAGTAGGACATTGTGTCGGTACCGTGAAGTATCACAAAGCCGTCATACTTCGAGTAGTTCTCCGCGATGAGGCGCGCCATGTCGGCCCAGTTCTCCACCGAAACATTAGATGAGTCGATGGGGGGCTTGATGGTAATAACCTCAATATCAACCTTAAGACGTTTTAGCGAGGGAAACTCCTCGTAGATACCACTAAAATCGAAGGGGACGAGTGCTCCTGTCACCTCGTCGGTCTTCATACCGATAGTACCACCGGTATATATGATAAGTATAGATGATCGCTTCATAAAAGCAAGTTTGTGCACTTTAGTGTCGCACTATATCCTTACAAAGGTACGCAAAAAAAGTGAATACGAAACTTTTTTTGTTCTTTTTTTTACGCCACTGTAGGAAATTAACCCTTTATAGGGCGAAGAGCTGGCGCGCTGTGGCCGTTGTAAGTCTATCTACCACTGCCTCGTCAACACCGTGAATATCAGCAATCTTACGACATACATGGACTACATATGCCGACTCATTGCGCTTGCCCCTATGTGGCACGGGCGTGAGGTACGGAGAGTCGGTCTCCAGCAGCAGAAGCTCCAGAGGCATATCCCTAACAACGGCATCAAGACCGCTATTCTTGAATGTCACAACACCGCCAATGCCGAAGAAGAAGTCACCAGCACGGCATAGCTTATGCGCCATATCCACGTCGGCAGCATAGGCGTGGAAGATGCCACGCAGACCCCTACCCTTATATGTATTCACCGCATCGAGCATCTCGTCGTATGCCGACCTTGTGTGTATCACAACGGGCATATCGTGCTTTAGCGCAAGCTCCACCTGCGCATGAAACACCTCCCTCTGCACACCATAGAAGTCCCTGCTCCAATATAGGTCGAGGCCTATCTCTCCCACACCACACACAGGCATGGGTGGTGCAGCAAGGAGCCTCTCAACCATGTCTAGCTCCTCCTGCCAGCGAGGGTTGTCGTTCACCGACGTGGGGTGCAGGCCGAGCATGGGGCGGCAACGCTGTGGCTCCCTACGTGCCATGTCGAACATCCTATCTCTACTCTCGGAGTCTATATCGGGGAGTATGAGGGCCTCGACACCCGCATCCCAGGCACGCTGCAGCGCCTCATCTCTATCCGAGTCGAACTCCTCGGCATACATATGTGAATGTGTATCAATCATATATCAATAAATTTACATGTCACACCCTCTCGTATCGTTTACCTGGCAGTGTGCGTATAAGACCCATAAGTTCAAGCTCCATGACCACCATCGAGAGTTCACCCATGGTAAGCCCCGTGGCACCCATGAGCATAGGCCAGTCAAGCGTAGCGGCACTATCGAAGGCATCAAGCGTGGCACGCTGTGCTGGCGTAAGCGCATCCTCCGTCACACCACTTGTGACGTCGTACTCCACTACCTCCTTGCGGGGCATGCTACACCACCCCATATCCTCCATTATATCCTCCGCTGTGAGCACCAGGCGCGCCTTGCCAGTGCGTATGAGGTTATTAGTGCCGAAGGATGAGCTATCCGTAGCACGCCCAGGCACCGCCATGACAGTGCGGCCGTAGCCATCAGCCATGTCGGCAGTGGCAAGCGACCCTCCCGAGGCGGGTGACTCGACGACGAGTGTTCCCATCGTCATGCCCGCTATTATGCGGTTGCGGGCGAGGTAGTGTATGCCACGCTGCTTCGTCGCCGAGTGCAGCTCCGACACCAGTGCACCACCATGCTTCAATATATCCTCGGCAAGGGCATTATGTGCCGCTGGTGACACCTCGGGTAGCACACCCGCAATGACAGCCACCGTGCGCACACCATTGGCGAGTGCCGCACGATGAGATGCGGCATCCACGCCATAGGCTAAACCACTGACTATACATAGGTTATCTACACGCGACGCCAGGTTCTCGACGAGCATATTTGTCACATGAAGACCCGAGGGCGACATGTCGCGTGTGCCGACAACCGAGAGCATACACCCATGTAGCGCATCTATAGATCCACGCACGAAGAGCACATGTGGTCTATCGGGAGTCTCACGTAGAGGCTCGGGGTAGTCGTCATCTGTCGCAGCAAGGGGTATTATGCGGTGCTTACGACAATAGGCAATCTCGCGTTCTGCCTCCTCGAAGCCCACCTTCGCAACAATCTGCTCTGCTATAGCCTCGCGAAGTCCCGCATCGTCGCACAGCGCGTGCAACGATGCTCCATATACAGCCTCCGCAGTGCCAAAGTGGTCGACAAGGTGTGCCGCACCACGACTGCCGAGGCCACGAACGAAGAGTAGGGCGAGATCCTCTTTAGTCATGTCACACTATCCGCAGTGGAAGTAGCGATGCACGAGTTCGAGCATCCTCTCCCTATCATTTCCTATATCCTCACGTAGCGTGCGATCATCATAGGCACGCAACACCTTGAGTATGCCATCAATCATCGCTGGGCTGAATACACCACGCGACTCATATATAGCCCTCTGGCTCTCGAGGCAGTCTGCCGAGGCAGCACAACTGTCGGGCAGCTGCGCCAGGTCGTTGAGCTTCGAGGCATTCTCCTTCTTGTGGATATTCACATTTACGTATGTCCTTTCAGCAATATCGAGGGCATTGTCGAGCTCGAAGCCATAGCGGCATGCCACAACAAGACCTGCGATGAGCTGGTATACATCCGCCGAGCCATCGGGCGAACGCATCTCCACGGTCTGCTTCTGCGAGGTGTCGTAGTCGCTACGTGGCTCCTGGGGATTCGCTATGCTGCACATATCACTCTTCGCTGTCCAGCCCAGAGGCACACGCACAAGGACAGAACGGTTGCGGTCACCCCAGCATACGTTTGTTGGTGCCTCCTGGTGTGGTACAAGACGGAAGTAGGATGTAGGATTCGTGTTTCCGAAGGCTGTGATTGATGGTGCAAGCTCCATCATGCCGGCGATGGCACGACGTGCCGTAGCGGATAGCTCACCACCCTCAAGCATCATATTCTTGCCATCCTTCATTATGCGCATGTGTACATGTAGTCCCGAGCCCGCCTTGCCCGCCGTGATCTTGGGCGCAAAGGTTATGTCGAGACCATAGCGGTGCGCAAGGTTGCGTATTATCCACTTGGCGATGACAAGCTGGTCGGCAGCATCCTCCGCAGCCACAGGCAAGAACTCTATCTCATTCTGCTCATATACAAGACCATCGATGGTGAAGTTACCCACCTCCGAGTGACCATACTTTATCTGACCTCCAGCCTGCGCTATATACGCCATGCACTCTGTGCGGAACTCATTGAACTTGGCATAGGGAGCAGACTCGTGGTAGCCCTTCTGGTCGGTTGCGGGGAAGAGACCCTCATCCTCGGCTATGACGTAGTACTCGAGCTCGCCCATTGCCTCAAACTGCATTCCTGTAACCTCGTTGAATGCTTGCAGCGCCTTAAGCAGCGTGTAGCGCGGTGCCGATGCCAGGGGCTCGCCATCCTTATTGAAGAATGAGCATAGCATCGTTAGCGTTGGTATCGGAGCAAAGGGGTCGAGGAAGGCGGTGCTGAAGCGTGGCACCACATATAGGTCACTACTTCCCGCCTCGATGAAGGGGAAGAGACTCGAGCCATCAACACGTTCACCGCACGTGAGTATGGTGTCGAGATATTGCGCATTGTTAATTACGAAGTTAAGGGTCTTGAGACGACCATCACCCGCAGGATACATGAAGTTGACCATGCGTATGCCATTCTCACGTATGAAGTGGCAAATATCGGCCTTTGTAAACTCCTTGGCAGGCTTTCCCAAGAAGGCAACCACCTTGTTGGGATTAAGTTCTAACTCTCTGTTCATAGCTGTCGAGTTTTAAGATGTGACATTTAAGTACAAAGTTAAGAAAAAAAAAGAGAAATGCAAATGTGAAGGGAGACAATGAGACAACGGGACAATGGGACATAGCGACCTGGCGACAAATTTGTGATACCCGACTTCGCTTTGTCTCGCTGTCTCAAACAAAAAAAGCCACCAATGACTGGTGGCTTTTAATCAAGAGGTCGAGTGATAGAAATTACTCCTCGTCAGTATCTGTGTAAGCCTTAAGAAGCTTATCCTGTACATCGGCAGGCACCTGCTCGTATGATGCGAACTGCATAGTGTAGGTCGCAGCACCAGAGGTGAGAGATGACAACGATGTTGAGTAGCGGTAGAGCTCTGCAAGAGGCACACGTGCGTTGAGACGATCGAAGCCCTTATCTGACTCCATACCCATAATCATGGCACGGCGGTTCTGCAAGTCACTCATCACAGCACCCATATACTCGCTTGGTGTGAGAACCTCAACATTGTAGATAGGCTCCATAATCTTTGGACCAGCATTGCGGAAGGCCTCCTTGAAGGCGTTACGACCAGCAAGCTTGAACGAAAGCTCGTTTGAATCTACTGGGTGCATCTTACCGTAGTATACAACAACGCGGATGTCGCGGGCGTATGAACCAGTCAATGGACCCTCATCCATCTTCTCCATGATACCCTTCAAGATGGCTGGCATGAAGCGTGTGTCGATAGCACCACCAACGATAGAGTTGTAGTACTGCAACTTACCGCCCCATGGCATGTCGTACTCCTCCTTACCCTTAACGCTAACGGCGATCTCCTGACCGTTAACCTTATACTTTGTAGGCTCTGGCATACCCTCGTAGTAAGGCTCAACAACCATGTGTACCTCACCGAACTGACCTGAACCACCCGACTGCTTCTTATGACGGTAGTCTGCCTGTGCCACCTTGGTGATAGTCTCACGATATGGGATCTTTGGTGCGAAGTACTCGATCTCCATCTTATTCTCTGCCGATAGACGCTGCTTGAGGATGTTGAGGTGGTGCTCACCCTGACCCTGGATGATAGTCTGCTTGAGCTCCTTTGAGTACTCAACAAGGATTGTAGGATCCTCATACTTGGCGTCGTTGAGCAACTTGCCGAGCTTCTCCTCGTCACTCTGCTCCTTGGCCTTAACGGCAGCACGGTAGCGTGGCTCGGGGAAGACGATAGGCTCAACAGCAACAGGAGCTGCAGGAGCTGCGAGGGTGTCGTTTGTGCGTGTACCCTTGAGCTTCACTGTGCAACCGATGTCACCTGCAGAGAGCTCCGACACCTTAACACGGTTCTTACCAGCCACGGCGAAGAGCTGTGATAGCTTCTCCTTGTTACCTGTGCGTGAGTTAACCAACTCCATACCCTCGGTAAGCTTACCACGTACCACGCGGAAGTAAGTGATCTCACCGATATGCTGCTCTATCTGGCTCTTGAATACGAATACTACAGTAGGCTCATCAGCATTTGCCATGAGCTCCTCGCCCTCTGTAGAGAGGAATGCAGGTGCCTTCAAAGGACCTGGACCCACGTTGATGATGAACTCCATGATACGCTTTGTACCTATATCGCGCTTACCTGAAGCACAGAAGATAGGCATTACATCACGCTTCGACACGCCGAGCTTCAAACCAGCACGGATATCGTCCTGTGTGAGTGAGCCCTTCTCGAAGTAGAGCTCCATGAGTGCGTCATCGTAAACGGCAGCTGCCTCGGCGAGCTCCTGATTAAGAGCATTAGCTCTCTCCATCTCACTCTCTGGGATTGGGTGCTCCTCGCGCTTACCATTCTCGTCAACGAACTTATACATCTTCATCATCAATACGTCGATGAACGAGTCGAAGCCTGTGCCCTGGTTGATAGGATACTGCACGATGACAGGCTTAACAGATGAGTTAGCACGGATACCCTCGATAGTAGCCTCGTAGTTAGCCTTGTCGCCGTCGAGCTGGTTAACAACGCCGATGAGTGGCTTGTTAAGGATGCGCGCATAGCGTGACTGCAACTCCGAGCCTACCTCCCAACCATTCTGGGCATTGAGGACCATGACACCCACGTCACCCACCTTGAAGGCAGAGAACAACGAACCACAGAAGTCGTCAGAACCTGGGCAGTCGATGATGTTGAGCTTGCGGTCCATGAACTCTGTGAAGAGGGTTGTAGAATATATCGAACGCTTATATTCGTGCTCAATGTCGGTGTTATCCGAAATTGTGTTGTTATTCTCGATACTACCCCTGCGGTCAATCACCTTACCCTCAAAGGCCATTGCCTCTGCAAGGGTAGTTTTACCGGCGGCGGGAGCACCAATAAGAACGATGTTCTTAATCTCTTTTGCTGAATAGTTTTTCATAGTATAATAGTTTTTAGGTTTTTTATGGTATACAAAGAGACCCACTCTACAGCCCCTGAATGGCAGTGGTCATAGCCTTAAGTGCCTTTGCGGATTATAAAGTTAAATACTTTTTTTTGAACTACAAAATATTTCGCCAAAATTTTAAATAATTATCCTTTTCTACCCGCTATAGACTATATATATAGGTATGGATAGTCGTCATAGCATATTCATGCACAACATTCCGCCACTCTTGCACAAAGAGACGAGGGAGCATTTATAACGTAGCGACACTATATGAAATATAGTCTTTCAGCTTGGCACTGACACAAAAAAAGGAGCTGACTAGAAAGTAACATAGCCAGCCCCCATAACATAAGAGTGAATAAAAAGATGTAGTTTTAGGCTTGCGAAGCCCGAAAAAGCGGAGTTTACTGCGCGTAAATGAGCATTTTGAGGGCAAGCGTAACGACAAAATACACTTTTTATTCACTCTTATTATAGGTTACCTATCTCTCTATTAGCATCCGAGATGATCTGAAGCGTCGACGCATCCTCAACAAATATAGAGTTTAGACCCTGCTGCTCCTGCGCTGGGTCGCCAGTATAGTCGTCGCCAGGCATCCAATACTCGTGATCCTCGACATGTGTCACAGCATAGCCGCCCCAGCTCCAGAAGTTACAGCCTGCGAAGCGACCACCTTCGGTATACGACTGCTTAATGAGGTTGAAGACGAATGAGAAGTACTCGTCGCGGCACTCCACGCCACTCTCCTTGCGGAAGTCGAGATAGTCGCGTGGGAAGCCAAACTCCTCAACAACAAGCGGTTTATTGATCTTGTCGGCAAGCTCGACGTGCATGCCGATGTATAGTGCGGTATTCTCGCACGCAACGCCCATGTTGTCGAACATATTCTGGCCATCTACCCACTTCCAGTTGTAGGGCCATACGTGGCAGTTGACATACGACACCTCATCAATAGCGTGAATACGCTCGCAGAGATCCATGTCCCACTCGCAACCGTAGTAACCCTCAGAGCCTGTCGAGATCATGTGGTTGGGGTCGAGCGAACGAATAAGTTTCGCACTGGCCTCAATCCACTCGGCAAATGCCTCCTTATTATCAACCTCCTTACTGCTGAAGGCGCGTGGCTCGTTAGAAATCTGCCATGAGAAGATTGCGGGATCGTCGATATACTTGATGCCTGTATAGCGATTTGTGCGCGAAACGATGTAGCGCACGTGGTCATAGAAAATCTGCTTCGCACG